>NZ_LBIX01000170.1:0-218354 GCF_028128655.1 Bradyrhizobium sp. CCBAU 45394
GATTCTGGCGACTCAAGTTTTTCGACTCACTGCACCTCAAAAAATGTGGGTAATCGTAAGCAGGGAAACCGCGTCCCCAACCGCTGGTTTTCCCCGCGACAAACGCGGAACGCGATTGCGCGGAGATGCTCAAGCAACAACGTCAGATCTGGTTCTGGCGGATGTTCTCGACCATCTTGGCCAGCACCCGCGCGCAGACCTCGATGTCGTCAGGGGCGATGCCTTCGATCAGCTTGTCGTAGTTGTTCGCCATGACCGGCCAGATCTTGCGCAGCAGCGCTTCGCCGTCAGGCGTCAGACCCACCACGCGGCGGCGCTGGTCCTCCTCCGCGATCTCGCGCTTGACGAGGCCCGACGTCACCATGGATTCGACCATGCGGCTCGCCGTCGACTGCTCGGTCACAGCGAGAACGGCGATCTCGTTGACGGTGAGGGTCTTGTAGATGAACAGCACCGACAGCGTCCGGAACACGACATTGTTGACGCCGTGCTCGCTCAGGTCGCGGTTCTGGTCGAGATTCCAGCGATTGGCGAGCCGGTTGAACAGATACGGGATGTAGGTCTGCAGCTGGTCCCTGGTCCTCGGCGGACCCGACTTCCATCTGCTCTTGGATTCTCTGGCCATTATCTCTTGCGACTTTGCTTCTTGCTGTCGGTGTGAAGTTTTGAAGAAAGGGATTTCAGCACGGACAACGCGGTGTCCAGCTCCTGGGCCGAAACGTTCTCGAGCCGTTTGCCGAGATGCTTCTTGTGGATTTCGGCTGCCTTCCTGAACAGCGCTTCGCCTTTCGGCGTCAGGCGCACGATGAAGGACCGCCGGTCCTCGCTCGACATCTCCCTGCTGATGAGGTCGTCGGCGAGAAGACGTTGCACGAGGCCCGACACATTGCCGCCGGTCACTTTCAGATTTTGCGACAACTGACCGAGCGCAAGCCCATCCCGGTAGCGATCGAGCTGGGCCAGCACGTCGAATTTTGCGAGCGACAGGCCGAACTCGGAGTTCAGCATCGAATTCAGCGAGGCGAACAGCTCGCCATGCAGCGACAGCAATTGGAGCCAGAGCCGGGTTTCAATCTGCCCGGGGACGGGAACTATGTTCTCTTTGAGTGCTGCCGGCATCGCATGACCATCGAGGACAAGGTGTCTCGTCAATTGGAGGGATTATCGCGGGTCTTTCGCTCCGATTAGCAACCTAAGAATCGCAGTCAAGCCGTTTGATCCTGACGTTCTCCGGTCCGAACGGCAATCCAATCCTGTGCTGGGCTCGACCCGCATCACGCAAAAGTCTTGATGGTCTGGATCACGCCGTCGAGCTCCTTGCCGGCGCTGTCCTTCAGCGCAGCCTCGCGCAGGCGCCGCGCCCAGTCGGCGGCATCCTCGCGTCGCTCGACCAGCTTGATCGCCGCCAGCGTCTTGTCGAATTTCGACAGCCCCCGGCTGTGAGTATCGGAATAGCCTTTCACGAGGCGGCGGCATTGCAGGATCTCGACACCGAGCTGGTAGTTGGTGCCGACTGCGTCGGTGGCGGCCTTGAGCCATCCGTCCCGGTGCGCCGTCTCGATGGCGTGCCGCAGCGAGCGGCGGCGCAGGCCGCGTAGGCCGCCCACGACATAGAGCGCCAGGAACCAGGGCAGCGAGTAGGTCCGCACCCGGCGCCCCCGGTTGACGCGGCGATCGAGCCAGCCGAGCAGGCGTGGCCGCGCGCCAAGCCAGCGACCGAAGCCCGCGGGCAGCACGCCCATGACCTCCTCCATGCGGGGATGCATGAACTCGGTGGTCTGGAGCACCTGTCCTTCCGACATCTCGAGCTCGCTCTCGATGCGCGCCCGGCGACCGGCGCGCGTCTTGAGGTCGGCGACGCGGATGACGTCGTCATAGGTCATGGCGTTGGCAAGATACTTTGCCGCGGCTTCCGTGAAGGCATAGGTCCGGGCCGCACCGCCGGCGTTGCGGTCGGCCGCGTGCAGCGTCCTGAGAATGTCGAGATACTCGGTGCCATAGGCGACGTCCTGGAAGTCGACCACCTTCTTCAGGCCGGCGCGGGCCATGGTGAGCGCGGGCTCGGGCAGCTCCTGCGTCAGTCTTGCGACAAGCCCGGCAAGATCCGGATCTGGCGTTGCGGGAGAGGGGATATTGCCGGCCTGTTTCGGTTGCGGCGGCGCCACAACGTCGGGTGAGCCGGTCTTGACCCGGTCGAAGGCGGCCTCGAAAGTCCCGATGCTGGCCTTCGCGCCTTTCCCACCTGCGCGGATGACGTCGAGATAGCTGTCGCGGCTGAAGGGCAGCACACCGGCCGCTGCGAGCGCGCCGAACATCGCGGCCGAGATGACGCTGCCATGCGCGATCGCCAGCGCGTTCAGGTCGAAGATGATCTCCGTCTTGGCGGCGATCCCGATGGCGCCGGTGACGGCGCCGCCGTCGGCGATGCCGTTGCCCGGCGCGATCTTCTCGCCGATCGCAAAGGACCGGTGGTTGGATGCGATCAGCGTGGTGCGGTCCGGCGTCACAAGGCCGCGCAGGATCGATCGGCCGGCCTCCATGAACTCCGCCGCCATCACCACGTCGACGTCGCCGGGCGTCGGCATCAGCGACAGGATCGGCTTGCGGCCGTCGAGCGGCGGCATCGTCTCGATATAGTAGATCGTGGCGCCGGTGCGCTGCGCGACGCCGGGCACCGAGGTCGATTGCGCGACCCAGCCATGGTTCTCGGCAAGCTGGACGATCCAGTCGGTCAGGACGCCGCCGCCCTGGCCGCCCATCGCGACAATCGCGATCGAGATCGGCCGCTCAGTTGCCTCGCCCGCGGCGGGGAGGGCCAGCCGGATCGTCTCGTCCCTCATGCCAGTGCCTCGAGCGCCGGACGCCGGCGATCGCGCCGCCGTTGCAGCCAGCCGATCACGGCCATCGCGACTTTGGATTTGAACATGTCCCAGCGGGTCGGATTATGGATGACGTCGGCGCGGTAGAACGAGGGGCAAAGCACGGCGGCCTCGGAGACCTCGCCGCAATTGCCGCAGCCGACGCAGGAATTGTCGATCGCCGCGACCGGATCATCGCGCAAGGGATCGTCGAGCTGCTTCACCGACAGCGATGGGCAGCCGGAGAGCCGGATGCAGGCGTGGTCGCCGGTGCACACGTCCTCGTCGACGCCGAAACGCTCCTTGACGGTACGGACGCCGTCCTTGATCGCCTTGTTGATCAGCGGCTTCACGCGGCGCTGCTTGTTCAGCATGCATTCGGAGGACGCGACGATGACCTTGGGACCTTCGTCCTTGGTCGTCAGCGCTTCCTTCAGCGTGTCGCGCATCTTGCCGACGTCATAGGTGCGGTCGATCTGACGCACCCATTGGCCGCCGATGCCCTTCACGGCCTGCACGATCGAATTGTTGGTCTTGCGCCGCTTGTTGGTCGCGCGCGACGACAGGATGTCCTGACCGCCGGTCGCCGAGGTGTAGAAATTGTCGACGATGACGAACACGCCGTCATGCTTGTTGAACACGGCATTGCCGATGCCGCTGGTCAGTCCGTTGTGCCAGAAGCCGCCGTCGCCCATCACCGCGATCGAGCGCTTGTCGGCCTTGACGTTGAAGGCCGAGGTCGAGGCCGGGCCGAGGCCGAAGCCCATGGTGGTCGCGCCGATATTGAAGGGCGGCAGGATCGAGAACAAATGGCAACCGATGTCGGCGGAGACGTGGTGCTGGCCGAGCTCTTCCTCGACCAGCTTCATGGCGGCGAAGATCGGCCGCTCCGGGCAGCCGGTGCAGAGCCCGGGCGGGCGCGCCGGCACGACCTGCTTGAGCTTCTCGACTGCGGGGTGATTGAGCACGGGCGCGGCGTCCGGCGCCGGCGGCCGGTTGCCGAGCAGCCGCGGCTCGGTCTTTTCCAGGAATTCCCTGACGCCGCCGAGCAGGACCTGCGCGGTGTAGTCGCCGCCCATCGGCAGCACGTCCTTGCCATGGATGCGCGCCTGGATGTCCCTGCGGCGCAGCACCGTGTTGATCGCCTGCTCCAGATATTCCGGCTGGCCCTCTTCGACGATGAGCACGGCATCCTTGTCGACGCAGAACTCCGCGACCTCGGTGTCGATCACGGGGTAGGTGACGTTCATGACGTAGAGCGGGACTTGCGTGCTGCCATAGGCATCCGACAGCCCGAGATATTGCAGCGCGCGGATCACGTTGTTGTACATGCCGCCCTGCATGATGATGCCGACCTTGCCGTGCTTCGGTCCCATCCACTCGTTCAGCTTGTTGTCCCGGATGAATCCGACAGCCGCGGGCATCCGCGTCTTGATCTTCTCCTGCTCATGCTCATAGGCCGCCGGCGGCAGCACGATGCGGTTGACGTCCCGCTTGGGATTGTTGAGCGCGTCCTTGATGGTATGCGCCGGCTTGACGTTGTCCTTGCAGGCGAAGGTGCCGTGCATGTGACAGGCGCGGACGCGAACCTCGAGCATCACGGGGGTGTTCGAGACCTCGGAAAGCTCAAAACCCTTCTCGATCAAATTGACGATGCATTCATGGTCGGGGCGAGGGTCGAGCAGCCACATCTGCGATTTCATCGCAAAGGCGTGGGTGCGCTCCTGCATGATGGAGGAGCCTTCGCCGTAGTCCTCGCCGACGATGATCATGGTGCCGCCGGTGACGCCGCCCGAGGCCAGATTGGCCAGCGCGTCGGAGGCGACGTTGGTGCCGACGGTCGACTTCCATGCAACCGCGCCGCGCAGGGGATACATCACCGAGGCCGAGAGCATCGCCGCCGCGGCCGCCTCGTTGGCGGAGCTCTGGAACACGACGCCGAGATCGTCGAGCACGTCCTTGGCGTCGGCGAGCACGTCCATCAGGTGCGAGATCGGCGAGCCCTGGTAGCCGCCGACATAGGCGACGCCGGATTGCAGCAGCGCCTTGGTGATGGCGAGGATGCCTTCGCCGCGGAACGTATCGCCGTCGCCGAGCCGGAGATCCTCGACTTCGCGAGCAAAAGACCGTTCAGCCATTGCACCCTCCAGAAATATGCGATAGCATACGTTTACATGTGAAGTAAGTCAACGCCGCGCCATGCTATCACGCTTGCGGATATTCTCTCCGGCAAGGCGGTCATGAGCCAGCGACAGGGTAGGGCCGATGCTGAAGCTGCCTCGCTTTAGAGCTGCCGCCGTCCAGGCTTCATTTGTCTATCTCAACGCCTGCGCGACAGCGGACGAGGCGGCTTCACCGGTCCGTGAAGCCGCAGCGAATGCACGACATCGTCGATCTGCGGGTCAATCGGCGTCCGCTGGCGCCGCTTGGCCCGCGCGCAAACCGGAATGAAAGCTCGGGACGCGTCGCACCGACGACGCTACGAGACAGGACTTGGAGGATAGGATGCGCGAAAACACCATCGGCCGGGCCAATGTCGAGGATACCCCCGAGCTCAAGGCCTATTACAAGGATCTCGAAAAGTACGAAGCCGGCGCGCTTTGGACGGTCGCCAACAAGATCGAGCCATGGGCCCCGCAATCGGCCTCCGTTCCCGTGCTCTGGCGCTATAACGATCTGCGCGAGCACGTGCTGCGTTCGGTCGAGCTGGTCTCGCCGGAGAAGGCGGGACGACGGGTGATCTACCTCAACAATCCCGGCCGCCGCGACGTCTCGGCCGCGGTCGGCTGGCTCTATTCGGGATTGCAGGTGATGCACCCCGGCGAGGTCGCATCGGCCCACGCGCACTCGGCCTCTGCCCTGCGCTTCATCATGGAAGGGGCGGGCGCCTACACCATCGTCGACGGCCACAAGATGACGTTGGGGGCGCGGGATTTCGTGCTGACGCCGAATGGCACCTGGCACGAGCATGGGGTCGACGGCAACGGCTCGGTCTGCATCTGGCAGGACGGCCTGGACATCCCGCTCGTCAATGCGCTGGAGGCGAACTTTTTCGCGGTCCATCCCAAGGTGCAGCAGGAAGACTCCGGCTATCCCGTGGACGACATGACCAAGACCTGGGGCAATCCCGGGCTGCGGCCGGCGGATTCGAAATGGTCGAAGGGCTATTCCCCCATGTTCAAATACGAATGGGAGCCGACCTACGAGTCCTTGCGGAAATACGCCGCCGCGACCGACGGCTCGCCCTATGACGGCATTCTCATGAACTACGTCAATCCGATCACCGGCGGGCACGTGATGCAGACGATCGGCGCGAGCATGCAACTGCTCCGGCCGGGCGAGAAGACGAAGTCGCATCGGCACACCGGCAGCTTCATCTACCAGGTCGCCAAGGGCCGAGGCTATTCGATCATCGGCGGCAAGCGTTTCGCGTGGGAGGAGCGCGACATCTTCTGCGTTCCCTCCTGGGCCTGGCACGAGCACGGCAATGCGTCGGAGAGCGAAGACGCCTGCCTGTTCTGCTTCAACGACCTGCCTGTCATCGAAGGTCTCGGCTTCTATCGTGAAGAGGCCTATGGCGACAATGCCGGCCACCAGCCAGTGGCTGTCTGACGTACCCTCGCAGAATTCAACCGAAAGAGCCGGATAAAGCTTCATGCGCCTTGTTACCTACACTTTGGGCTCCAGCGGTGCCCGTCTCGGGGTCCTCGTTGACGGATTGGTCGTGGACGTCGAGCACCTCGGTGCGTCGCAAGGCTTTGCATGGCCGAGCGACATGCTGTCGCTCATCGACAACAGCGTGACACTGCTGCCGGCGCTCAGGGAATGCATGGACAATACCAATGGACGCCTGCCGGCCGGCTCCGCCGTTCCGGTCGAGGATGTGAAGCTGCAGGCGCCGATCCCGCGTCCGCGAAAGAACATCTTCGGCATCGGGCTGAACTATCGCGCGCACGTGGCGGAATCCGCCAAGAGCCTGGATACCGACAAGGACCTGCCGAAGCAGCCGGTCGTCTTCTCCAAGCCGCCGACTTCCGTGATCGGCCCGGGCGCGGCGATCCAGCACAACGCGAAGATGACGCAGCAGCTCGACTGGGAGGTCGAGCTCGCCGTCATCATCGGCAAGACCGCGACGCGCATCGCGACCGAGAAAGCGATGGAGCACGTCTTCGGCTATTCGGTGATGATCGACATCTCCGCGCGCGACAATCGCCGCGCCGGCCAGTGGATCTTTTCCAAGGGCATGGACACCTATGCACCGTTCGGCCCGTGCATCGTCACCGCGGACGAAATTCCCGATCCGCATGACCTGCGGCTCTGGCTGACCAAGAACGGGGTCATGAAGCAGGACTCCAACACCAAATACATGATCTTCGACATCCCGGTGCTGATATCGGACATTTCGTCGGGCATGACGCTCGAGCCGGGCGACATCATCGCGACCGGAACGCCCGAAGGCGTCGGGGCCGGCATGAGCCCGCAGGAATGGCTGTGGCCGGGCGACGTGGTGGAAGCGGGGGTCGACGGCGTCGGTGTCATCAGGCACCCCGTTGTCGCGATCTGATGACGACGTTTTCGTTCGATCGCGAGCTGAGGTTCGGCGATTGCGATCCCTCGGGCATCGCGTACTTTCCGTCCTATCTGAACATCCTCAACGGAGTCGTCGAAGAGTTTTGGGCGGAGATCGGTTTTCCCTGGCCGGAATTGATCACGGTCCGGAAGATCGGGACGCCCACGGTGCATCTGACTTGCGACTTTTCCCGGCCGTCGATGTTTGGCGATCGCCTGACGTTCGGATTGCGCATCGCCCGGGTCGGCGGATCGTCGCTCCATCTGGAACATGTCGTCTCGGGCGCGAATGGCATGCGCTGGCGCGCCCGCCAGGTCGTTGCCGCGACCTCGCTGCTGGATCACCATGCGATCCCATGGCCCGATGACATTCGCGCCGCGCTCATGGCGCACGTGAGCGAGGGCGAGGGCGCTGAGGCAACGCCGGCATGATCTCGCTCTTCATGACGTTCTCCGATCCTTCTGGTGAACGGTGGATTCGTTCCGACGAGGTTGTCGCCGTCGCTGGGCTGGTCGGATCGATCCCTGGGATGACCGAGGGCCTGCTGTTCACGCCGCTGCAACAGTCGGTCGATCATCCCTACAAAGCCGATGGCTCGGGCCCTGTGCTTGCGCTTCAACTGCGCTTTCCCGACCTGCTCATATGCGAAGCGGCGATGGATCGCGGCGGCGTCTTGGCCAGCTTGGCGACAGGTGCCGGATTGTCAGGCCTCGCCGGATTGTACGTCACGCATCAGGTGATGGTGACGCGGTCATTCCCCGTCGATGTCGCCGAACATCCGGCAGGAACGACAACTCCGTGCAGTTACCTCGTGCACTATCCCGGCCCGGCCGAGGACATGAACGCCTGGAACCTGCACCACCCGGCGATCATGCGGACCTTCCCTGATGTCCGCCAGATCGAGATCTACACCCGCATCGATTGGGTCCACCGGCTGCCGTCGCAGCGGGTCGAGCACATGCAGCGCAACAAGCTGGTGTTCGACAGCCCGCAAGCCCTCGCGCACGCGCTCGGCTCCGACGTGATCAAGCGCATGCGCGCGGACTTCGTGAAATTCCCGCCTTTCTCGGGCGGCAACAAGCATTTTCCGATGCTGACGCGGGCCGTGCGGCCCCCGCGAGATCCGAGAGCACGATGAGATCAAGTTGACGTGCCGCGTAGCGAGGCGCGAATCTCGTCGACGGTGCGCTTCGGGTCCTGGAGGTGAGGGTAGTGCCCGATGCCGGGAAGAAGCGCCAACTCGGCGTCGATCCTTGCGGCGAGCTCTATTCCCATCTCCTTCTTGATGTAGAGGTCCTTCTCGCCCCAAACCACCTTCACCGGGGTTTTGAGCCGGGCTAGTTGCGATTCGAAGTGATCTTGGTCTCGCGTGAAGTGCGAGTAGTAGTGGGAGAACGCGTCTACGGTCGTCATCGCGCCGTGGCTCCATCCGCGGGACATGTCGTCCCTAAACTGCTGCGAAACTTCGAACTGCGCTTCCTTGGGCAAGCCTCTTGTGAAGATGTTTTCCAGGATCTCGTCGCGGTTGCTGTTCATGTTGGCGCGGACCTGCTCCATGGCAGGCCCCGCCTTCAGATTTTGCAGCTTCTCGGACATGAACTGCGGCCTGTTGAACGGGGCGAAGTCGCCAACGATGATTGTCCTTGCGATATCGGGTTTTTCCACCGCCAGCAGGAGTGCCGGTAGGGCCCCGATGTCCGTTGCGTAAATCGTGAGCCTCGACGTGTCGATGCCTGCTTTCACGATGTACTGATCCAGAACATGCGCGTAGTCCTTCGGCGCATAGGAGAACCTGTCGACCATTGGCCTCGATGAAAGACCGTAACCCGGCCAATCGAAAGCGTGGACTTCGTAGTCGTCGGCGAGGGCCTCGGCAATGTCCTTCCAGGCGGACAGGGTCTCCGGAAAGCCGTGCAGAAAGAGAACGGTCCCCTTCGGTCTCGGGTTACGCAGAACCACTCTTCTGAGCGTGATGTCTTCGTTGATCTCGAAGAAATCGATTGTTGTGTTGTTGATCCGGTATGACATGATCAGCGTCCTTTCGTCCCGTTATCCGATCAGCGTGCAGGCCAAGTTGATCTGGAGTCTGAAAGAAGCTCGGCAGAGAACTTCCCGGCGCCTCCTGGGGCTTACGTCCCGAGTGCTGCCTGTGGCGTGTTCCGAAAGCTGATCGCCATGCGATTGTAGGCGTTCATCAGGCCAATCGTGATCGTGAGGTCCACGAGTTCTCGCTCGTCGAACACGGCGCGGGCGTCCTGATAGGCTTCATCCGGCACGCCGGTATCCGCGACGCGCGTCACCGTTTCGGCCCACGCAAGGGCGGCGCGTTCACGCTCGTCGAAGAGGGCGCCGGCTTCCTTCCACGCCTGCACCAGCGCGATCTTTTCGATCTTCACTCCCTTCTTGAGCAGGTCACGGGTGTGCGTATCGAGGCAGTACGCGCAATTGTTAATCTGGGAAATTCGCAGGTAGACCAGCTCGACCAGCGTAGGGGAAAGGCCGCTCTGCATGACGTAGCCACGGACACCGCCCAGCGCTTTCACGCCTGCCGGTGCAATCTGATTGTAGTCGAGACGCTGACTCATGTTTTGTTCCTTGGTGATGAATTCTGCTCGATGGAGATCATTTCGTGCTCTCTTGGTTTGGGCAGAATGTTCAGATCTATTTGCGCAGCGGCCGGAAGCCTGCGCGAACCTCTTGCGTGAAAAGCTGCGGCTGTTCCCAGGCCGCAAAGTGTCCGCCTTTGTCGACCTTGTTGTAGTGGATGAGCTTGTGGTAGGCCCGCTCGGTCCAACTGCGCGGAGCCTGGTAGATTTCGCCGGGAAAGACGCTCACGGCGGTGGGAATCGAGATGTTGACCGCGTTCAGCGCGCTCATTCCCTTGTTTTCCCAGTAGAAGCGGGCCGCCGAGATCGCGGTGTTCGTCAGCCAGTAGAGCGTGATGTCGTCGAGGACGTCGTCGCGGGTCACGGCGCCGGCTGGATGCCCGTTGACGGTGCGTCCGAGCACGGCCGAAGTGATCGCCGCCGCCGGCTGCGCGTCACCGTCGCCGTGATCGAGAATCCACGCGGCCAGGCCGACCGGCGAATCCGCCAATCCGTAGAGTGTCTGCGGCCGGGTCGCCATCATGGCTGCGTAGGCAAAATGCTTGGCGCGGAAATCCTTCACCTGGTCGAAGGCGTGTTGCTCGTCGGCCGAGAGACCGGAGGGTGCCTCACCGCTCTGCAGCGCCTTGGTGATCTCCGGCGGAATCGTGCCGGGGAAGTTGGTGTGGATGCCCAGCAGTTCCGGCGGCGCCTGCTCAGCCATCGCATTGGAAATGAGGGCGCCGATGTCGCCGCCCTGCGCGACAAAGCGTGCGTAGCCAAGGCGCTTCATCAGCGCGACCCAGGCGCGCGCGACGCGGGCAGGGCCCCAGCCGCTGGTGGTTGGCTTGCCCGAAAACCCGTAGCCGGGAACTGACGGGATCACGACATGGAAGGCGTCCGATGCGCTCGCGCCGTACGCCGTGGGATTGGTGAGGGGATCGATGATCTTCAGCTGCTCGATGATCGAGCCTGGCCATCCATGCGTGACGATGAGCGGCAGCGCATCTTCGTGCTTCGAACGAACGTGAATGAAATGAATGTCCAGCCCGTCGATCTCTGTGATGAACTGCGGCAGGGCGTTCAGCTTTACCTCGATCTTTCGCCAGTCGTAGTCCGTCGCCCAATAGCGCGCGAGGTCCCGGAGGATCGCAAGCTGCACGCCCTGCGATTCGTCGGCGACTGTTTCCTGCTCCGGCCACCTCGTCGCGTTGATGCGTCTGCGCAGATCGATCAGCGCCTCTTCTGGAACGTCGATCCGGAAGGGGCGGATTTCGTCAGCTGTGGCCGCCGGCGCCGGGTGCGCGGGGAAAAGGCTCGCGGCGGCCGCCGCGGCCATTCCCACCGCGGCGGAACGCAAGAGCTGGCGCCGGTCCGGGTTGATGACTTCAGAAACTGATTGCGCACGCATTGGGACTCTCCCTCACTCTTTCGGTTGGGTGACGTCGCAGCCGCGGCTCAGACCGGGAGCGGCTGGCCGGCCTGCTCACGGGCGATGTAGTCGGCGTACCAGTCCGGCCAGTTCGCATCGTACTGACCGCCGTTCCGCTTCTCGTGCTCGCCGTGTGCCGCGGACGCACGCCGGAGCGCGCTCGCAAGCTCGGTCGAGGAGGTGAATGTCGTGTCTGCTGCCTCGACGCGTCCCGGCAATCGCGTGGTCACCTCCTGGAACAGCCAGCCGTTGCCGTCGGGATCGTGGAACGAAACGTACGAACGATAGCTGCGGTGCGCGGGATCCGCACCACCAATCCGACGTCGCCCGAACAGATAGGGCTCGTCCGGGCCGGTGTGCACGTCGCCTCCGGCGTGGAAGACCCCGCTGACCTCGACGCCGCGATCGCGCAGATCGTTTCGCGCAGCTTCGATGTCGGAGACGACCAGGTACAGGCCCTGGGCGGAGCCGGGTGCCGCCGCGGTGACGTTCTTGCCGAAAATGACCGAGGAGGGGGAGCCGGGCGGCGTGAATTGGATCACGCGGTAATCATCAGGCCCCGCGAAATCGGCATCGAGCCTCCATCCGAGGTTTGCATAGAACTCCTTGGCACGATCGACGTCGGAGACGGGGATCACGACGACTTCGAGCTTCATGTCGATCGTTGGTGCTCTGGTGGTCTTGTTTGCATTTGTGACTGGCATGGTTCTCCCCTGATTTAGCCCGTATACGATATAATCGGGTGCGAGTCATAAAGTGCCGCCAGGCTCTGATGTCAACCCTTTCGATTTAATCGGATGCGATATATATGCATGCGAGACTTCACATGTCCGTGTCTGAAAGGGCGTCCACAATGAGCCTTACGAACGGTCTCAGAGCCGATTCCAAAGATAATTCAATAGACAATCAGAACCAGGAACCGGCCGCCGGCGACCGGAGCCTCGCTGATTTCCTGTGCTTCGCGATCTATTCGGCCAACCTCGCCTACGGGCGGGCCTACCGGCAGGGCCTCGAGGAGCTCGGCCTGACCTACCCGCAATGGATCGCCATCGTGGCGCTGTGGGAGCAAGATGACCAGATCGTGAGTGAACTCGGCGACAGGATGTTCCTGGAATCCAACACCCTGACGCCGATACTAAAAAAACTCGAGGGGATGGGCTATTTGCGCCGCCAGCGCGATCCCGCCGACGAGCGGCAGGTGCGCGTCAGCCTCACCGACGCCGGCCGACGCCTGCGCGAGAAAGGCATGCACATGAATCTCGTGAAGTCGAGCAGGCTCAAGCAGGATGATTTCGCGCGGCTGCAGAAAAGCGTCGTCATGCTCCGCGACAATTTGATCAAGGCGACGAAGGACGAGTGACGAGTGACAGGCCCTCTCCCTGTGAATCGGTCAGGGATCTGGACGTCAAGCGGGCAGGGCGTCACCTGCGTCCGAACAGTCCTCCCAGCACGCCGCCGATCAGTCCACCGGGACCGCCCCCACTGTGCTGATGGTGCGCACCCGCGCGACGGCGGGCCGAACGGTCGTCATCGGATTTATCGCTGCCGCTGAAGCTGGCATGCGCCGCCGAGGCGGACTCGGTCAGTAGCGCCTGATGTTGCAGCGGGTTCAGGAAGCCAGTCCTGGGATAGCCGCGTGCCGCCTGCCAGCGCGTGATGACGGCGCGGGTCGACACGTCGAACCGTCCGTTGACCTTGGTGTCGAAACCGAGACCGGTCAGCCGGCGCTGCACGTCGCGACGCTTTCCCTTGTTGAGGCCGATCTGATCTTCGGTTTCCTGAGTTGCCTCACCGGCAACGATCGCCGGATCGATGGATGCGATCAGTTCGCGGTCGGTCGTGCTCGGACCGGCTGCGGCAGCATTTGCACCGAGGAGAATTCCCAAGAAAATTCCCAAGACTGATAACGCGAGGATGAAGACGCGCAATGGCATATCCTTCGCTGATCTTGAGTCTCGCAATGATTTCGCGTTGAACACCTGTATCGGTTCAAATGCGCCGCTGTGACACTCGAATTTCGGGTGGTGTCTAAATCAAAGGTCAACTCCGGGTTCCGTCGCTGGCAACTGTTACAGGAGGCACTTGTTCCTTGGCGGGCGTAGCTTGTTACACGGAATTGCGTCGGGACTGCCCGACCGGCGCATCTCGGCACGTTGGGATGCGCACAGGCGGTCATCCGTTCTGGCGCACATTTCGGACCCACGTCGACATCGCGGCACTTCCGGAAAGAGTCCAACAGCGGATGCTCGGGATTTGGGTTGCCGCCAAGTCGCGCCTGCTTGCGAGAGTTCGCGGTCAATTTCGTCCGCCGGTTGCACGGATGGTCGATCTGGTATAGTTTCGTGTTAATTCGAGCTTTTGCTTTTTTACCTGTGACTTTTTACTTACCGGATATCGGTAATGATTTACCAGAACGTCGACAGAATTGCTGTCGGTATGCGTTTCAGGATGAGCAAGCTTGGTTCCGTTCGATGCCCGGAGCTTGCTGACCGGAGCGGCATCGTCATTGACGTGAGCCGTCGTACCACGGGCCTCACCGTGCTGTTCGATGGCGCCCGAAGACCAACTTGCCTGCACAGAGATTTCATATCGCCCATCTCGGATGGGGAGGTCGCCGCACCTTCCATCGCTTCAGACGAATGAGGGTCCGTGAAGTTTTCAAAACCGCGCGAATGGTCTAGGCACGACGCGCAGCGATTGACGGCTCTTGCGCGTCAGAAAACCTGCGCCGGAGACATCGCCCGGGAGCTTGATCGCCATGTCACTTCAGTAAGAAAGAAGGCACGCGAACTCGGCTTGCTACTCCCGAAGCGGGCCGTCGTCTCGCAAGTACGTGGGAAGTGAAATCATTCAATGTGGCGCATCGCGCGCCACCGCCGGGATGATGGCATCATGCCCCTGTCTTGCCCGACGGGTCAAACGATTTCGAAAAATCAGTAGTCACTGCGCCGGGCCATCAAGCCATTGATATGGCTGTCCCCGGCTACTGTGCATGGGGTTGTTTTTCGACTTTTTTGTTGTGCGGCCTGCAGGGGCCGGTCCTAGTGCCCGCCGAGATAGGCCGTGATCAGCCGGGGATCGTGGATGAGGTCCTTGGCGGGGCCTGACTGCACCACCTCGCCGGTCTCGAGCACGTAGCCGTAGTCGGCCGTCTCGAGCGCGGCGCGGGCGTTCTGCTCGACCAGCAGGATCGACACGCCGAGATCGCGTAGCGAGGCGATGGTGCGAAAGATCTCGCGCACGATCAGCGGCGCGAGGCCGAGGCTGGGCTCGTCCAGCATGAGAAGCTTCGGCTTGGCCATCAGTGCACGGCCGAGCGCGAGCATCTGGCGCTCGCCGCCGGAGAGTGTGCCGGCGGCCTGGCGCTGCCGCTCCTTCAGCCGGGGGAAGCGATCATAGACCTCGTCCAGTGTCTTCTGGACGCCCGAGCGGTCGCGCAGGCTGTACGAGCCGAGCAGCAGATTGTCGGCGACCGACATGTCGGAGAACAGCTCGCGCTTTTCCGGGACGAGGCACAGCCGGCGCTCGACGCGGTCCTCGACGGACATCCTCCCGATATCGTTGCCCTGAAACACCAGGCGGCCGCGCGATGCGAGCAGCCCGATGGCGGCCATCAGCAGCGTGGTCTTGCCGGCGCCATTCGGGCCGATGACGGTGACGATCTGCCCTTCCTCGACCGACAGCGAGACGTTGCGGACCGCTTCGACATTGTCGTAGCAGACGGTCACGTCGGTCATCGAAAACATCTCGCTCACGCGACGCCTCCAAGATAGGCCTCTTGAACCCGCTCGTCGCTGCGGATCGCCGCTGGAGCGCCTTCGCAGAGCTTTGAGCCGAAATCGAGCACCACGATGCGGTCGACCAGCGACATCACGAACTCCATGTCGTGTTCGACGATCAGGATGGTCAGGTGGTCCGACCGCAGCGACCTGAGCAGCTCCGCAAGCCGCAGCTTCTCCTGGCGGCGAAGGCCGGCCGCCGGCTCGTCCAGCACCAGCAGCGCCGGGTCCGCGGCGAGCGCACGGGCGATCTCCAGGATGCGCTGATTGCCGAGCGGCAGATTGCCCGCGAGCTCGAACGGTTTTTCGCCGAGCCCGACGCGCTCGAGCTGCATCAGGGCCTCGTGCCGCGCGCTGGCCTCCTCGCGCTGGTTGAGGCGGAAGGCGCTGGCGAACAGGCCGGTGCTGGTGCGGGCGTAGGTGCCGAGCATGACGTTTTCGAGCAGGCTCATGCGCGGCCGCAGCTTCACATGCTGGAAGGTCCGCGCGATCCCGGCCTTGGCGATGCGGGATTGCGCGTCGCGCGTGATGGGGCGTCCCGCAAAGACGATCTCGCCCTTGTTGACCCGCAGCGCGCCGGTCAGGCAGTTGAACATCGTGCTCTTGCCGGCGCCGTTCGGGCCGATGACGGCGAGGATCTCGCCGGACCGCACCTCGAAGCTGACATTGTTGACGGCGACGAGGCCGCCGAACCGCCGCTCGGCACCATCGACCTTCAGAAGCAGTTCGCCCGGGGTCGGCTGCGCGCGGCGGGGCAGGGGCGGCGCCGGCAGCGGCCGATCGCGCCGGACCTTCGGCAGAAAGCGCGCAACGAACGGCACGATGCCCTGCCGCGCCCATTGCAGGAACAGGATGAACAATGCGGAGAAGGCGACGATCTCGAGCTGACCGGAAGCGCCCTTGGCGATCAGCGGCAGATAGTCTTGCACGCTGTTCTTGAGCAGGGTGACGACGGCGGCACCGACGACGCCGCCGAGAAGGCTGCCGGCGCCGCCGACCATCGACATCATCAGATATTCGATGCCCATGCCGGCATCGAACGGGCCGGGGCTGATGAACCGGCTCATATGGGCGTAGAGCCACCCTGAGAGCGAGGCCAGGAAGGCCGCGATCACGAAGGTCACGAGCTTGATCTGGAAGGCGTTGATGCCGAGGCTCTCGACCAGCGTGTTGCCGCCGCGGAGCGCGCGCATGGCGCGGCCGAGCCGGGAGTCCAGCAAATTATATCCGAGCAGCAGGACGGCGGCGACGACGCCCCAGATCAGGAAATAGATCTGCGCGCTCGAGACCAGCGCGATCGATCCGATGCTGATCGGCGGGATCGACGAGATGCCATTGAAGCGGCCGAGCCCCTCGACATTGCCGAACAGGAAGCCGATCGCGAGGCCCCATGCGACGGTCGAGAGCGAGAGGAAATGGCCCTGAAGCCGCAAGGTGACGACGCCGAGGATGGACGCCACCGAGCAGGTCAGCGCCACGCCGAACAGGAGGCCGAGCCACGGGGAGTACCCGTTCAGCGCGGAGACCCAGGCCGTTGCATAGGCCGCGACGCCGACGAACGCGGCCTGTCCGAACGACACGATGCCGCCGACACCGGTGAGCAGGGCAAGGCCAATGGCGACCAGCGAATAGATGCCGATGTAGTTCATCAGCGTGATGCTGAACGGACTGAGCACGAAGGGGGCCACCGCCAGACACGCCAGCGCCGCCATTGCCGCAAGCTGAATTTGGAAGCGCGTCATTCCTCGATCTCCTCCTCGGAATGCAGCGAGGCGAGCGATCGCCAGATCAGGATCGGGATCAGTAGCGAGAACACGATGACGTCCTTCAGCGCGCTGCTCTCGAAGGATGCGAAGCTTTCGAGAATACCGACGCCGACGGCGCCGATCGCCGCGCCGGGATAGCTGGTCATGCCGCCGACGATGGCGCCGACGAAGGCCTTGAGGCCGATCAGGAAGCCGGAATCGTAGAACACGGTGTTGACCGGTGCGATCAGGATGCCCGATACGCCGGCCATCAGCGAGCCCAGCAGATAGGCGATCGTGCCGGCGCGGGCGGGCCGTATTCCCATCAAGCGGGAGCCGGTCCGGTTCACGGCGGTGGCACGCAGCGATTTTCCGACCAGCGTGAAGTCGAAGAAGAGAAAGAGCAGGCCACTGAAGACGAGGGCTGCGATCACGATCAGCATGGTCTGGCCCGAGACCAGCACGCCGGCGAACTCGGCCGACAACGACGTCAGCGGTTCGGTTCTGACGCCTTCAGGTCCGAAGAACAGCAGCCCCAGGCCCACCAGCGCGAAATGCAGCGCGACCGAGACCGTCAGGAGCAACAACACCGTTCCGTCCGCGATGGGGCGGAAGACGATCCGATCCAGCAGCGGAGCGATCGGCGTGATCAGCATCAAGGCAAGCACGAGCCTGACGGCGAGCGGAGGATCGGCGCGCATCGTCAGCCAGGCGAGGCCAACCACGGCCACCGGAAGCACGAGGTAGAACAAGAGCGCGCGCGGCAGCAGCCGGGTTTCGCCGGCGCGTACCAGCGAGATGATCTCGATCAGGGTCGCAAGGCAGGCCAGGATGACCACCAGCGCCCCCGTGCCCGGAAAGCGCTTCGCATCGAGGGCCGCCAGCGTCAGCGCGGTGAACGCGGCGATGTCGCCGAAGGGAATGAAGATGACCCTGGTCACCGTGAAGATGAGGACGGTCCCGATCGCCACCAGCGCATAGACTGCGCCGGTGGCGATCCCGTCGATCGCAAGAATGGCTGCGATGTCACTCGTCATTGAGACGTCGTTCCCCCGTTCTGACTGTCTGCCGCCCTCCGACTACGGCGCGTACTTCCAGGCACCGCCGGTCAGCCGCACCACGACGAGCGCGCGTTCGTCGACGCCGGTCACCGCACCGGGCTTGAAGTTGTAGACGGCATGCACGCCCGGCAGCTCCTTGGTGCTGAGGATCGCGTCCCGCAACGCAGCGCGGAATTCCGCCGTTCCGGGCTTGGCGGTCTTGAGCGCGCGCTCGGCGGCGTTGGCGAAGATCAGCCAGGCGTCGAAGGAGTAGGCGGAGAAGCCGTCCGTGGTCGGGATGTTATGGGTCTTCTGGTAGACGCTGCGGAAATCCAGCGCGATCTTCTTGGCAAAGTGCTCGTCGGGAAGCTGCTCGGCGACGATCACGGGACCCGCGGAGACCTGAATGCCGTCGGCCGCCTTGCCGCCGACGTTGACGAAGTCCGGATTGACCAGCGCGACGGTACCGTAGGTGTTTCCCTTGAAGCCGCGTTCGGCGAGGCTGAGCAGAGGCAGCGCGCCCTGGGTGCCCGAGCCGCCGTCCAGCACGGCGTCCGGCCGCGCCGCAAGCACCTTCAGGGTTTGCGCGGTGACCGAGGTGTCGGTGCGGGCATAGCGCTCGTTGGTCTGGACCTTGATGTCGCCGGCGGCTTCGGCGGCCTTGGCGCCGTTGTAGACGAGGTCGCCCCACGCGTCGGAGAAGCCGATATAGCCGATGTTCTTCATGCCGTCGCGCTTCATGCGGTCGGCGACGATCTTGACGAGGAGGGAAGCCGGCTGCGGCACCGACACCACCCACTGCTCGGGCGTATCAGGCAATTTGGCGATCGGCGAGACCGCGATCATCGGCACCTTCAGCTCGCTCGCCACTGCCGCCATGGCGATGGTCGAGGGGGCCGTCGCGGTGCCGATCAGGAGGTCGACTTTCTCTTCCTCCACCAGCTTGCGCGCATTGCGGGTCGCGGCCGACGGGTCGGAGCCGTCGTCGAGCTGGATCAGGCGAATGGTCTCGCCGTTGATGGTCTTCTTGTATTCATAGGCGGCGTTGATGCCCCGCCCATAGGGGATTCCGATCGACGAGCCGTTGCCGCTGAGCGAGGTGACGAAGCCGATCGTGATGTCGGCCCGCGCAGCCGGGGCTGCGAAGATTCCGGCGACAAGTGCAAGTAGGCTCAGAGTCTTGCGCATTTGCGTTCTCCTCCGTTGATGCTGGATAGGAATGCCTTGATGCCGCCACGCGGGGAGCCCGAACGACGAACGAACCGATTGAAAGCATTGCTGCAGCGCCAAATCCCGGGCGCGGCCGAAGAGAGTTTGCTCGGGCGGGCGTCAGCAGCCATGGCCCTGGTTGCCGTTCGAACAACGAGCCCATCGGCGAATGCGGGCGGGCCTTTTCTGAAGCAATGAAAGGTCGTTGGCCCTGCCGCGATGCGCGACCGGCGGTGCTGCTGCTGCCGGCTGTTCGAGCACGGCGACTGTCCACACGATCGAGTCTCTCAAAATCGGTGCCCTGCAACATCATTGTCATGGCCACCGGTCCCTGACCGGCGAGGAATTACTTAAAGCCTAAAGTATTATCGGTGGGGCCGTCAACACGTGTCACGGTGCTGTCAGAAAAAAATGTCGTTGCATACAATTTCGCCAGAGCGCGGCGCTTCTTTGCCATTCGATTGGACGAAAAGGCCGTGCCTGCCTTGCCGTGGCGGTGGCCGTCGCCAGCGCCGCGGCGTGCATTTGACGCGTGAATTAGTTTATGATTGAAATATATTCATCGGCAGCCGACGACCGATCCTCCGATCACCGCTTGAGGAGAAGGACGATGCGCATCTTCTGGCAGAGCTTCGTTGATGCGAGCGTGAACGCGCCCTACATGGCGCGGCTGTCGGAGTACCTCAACAACATCGCCGCATCCGGCACGACGGTTCATGTCGAGGGCATTTCGCCGCCGGACCGCGAGTTCGGACGGCTTGCGGAATTGCGCTGCGCCGTCCAGGCGATCGACAACGGCATCGCGGCCGAGGAGGGCGGGTTCGACGCCTTCGTCATGGGGCACTTCCAGGATCCGGGTCTCTACGAGCTGCGCTCGACGCTCGACATTCCCGTGATCGGGACCGGCGAGGCGACGTTGCTGGCGGCCTCGCAGCTCGGCCGGCGATTAGGCCTTGTGACGCTCGATCCTGTCTTCGAGGTCTGGCATTACGAGCAGGCCGAGCGCTACGGCCTCGGCGATCGCGTGGTCCACGTGACGGGCCTTGGCTGCAAGCCGGCGGATTTCGCCGATGCGTTCGCCGGAGATCAGGCCGCGCAAGCCCGCATGATCGAGGATTTTGTCGCCTGCGCACGTCCGCTGGTCGAGCGCGGCGCCGACGTCGTGATCCCCGCCGGTGTGCTGCCGGGCCTCCTGATCGGCAGGGAGCATGGCCTGAAGGTCGGCCACGCGCCCGTGGTCAACTGCGCGGCCGTGGCCCTGAAGAGTGCGGAGATGTGGGTGCAGCTCCGGAAGCTCAATGGCACCGAGCCCAGCCGCGGGCCGAGCTTCAAGCGGGCCAGCGCACAGGCGCGCGACGATTTTCGCGCACTTCTCGCCCGCAACAGCCGCCAGTCCCGGTGAACCAGCCTTGGAGAACCAGCCATGATGACTCCCGAAAAGATCCTGTACGAGACCGAGGTGACGGCGACCGGAGGTCGGGATGGCAAGGCCGCCAGCACTGACGATCGGCTGTCGGTCTTGCTGTCCGTGCCGAAATCGCTGGGCGGCCCCGGCGGCGAGGGCACCAATCCCGAGCAGCTCTTTGCGGCCGGCTATGCCGCGTGCTTTCTCGGTGCGGTCAAGCTGGTCGCGCGCACCCGCAAGGTCGCGCCATCCGCCGAGCCCTCGGTGACCGCGAAGGTTGCAATGGGGCCGGTCCCCGTCGGATATGCGCTCGCCGTTGAACTGAAAGTCAACCTGCCGGGTGTCGAGAAATCTGTGGCCGAAGAGGTCGTCGCCGGCGCGCACGAGCGTTGCCCCTATTCGAACGCAACCCGCGGCAATATTGCCGTGAAACTGACGGTGGTCTCAGGCGGATGAACGAGGCGGGCGCTCGGTGACCAATTCCTTACGCACACCGTACGACGGCGTCGTGATTGCGGCTCCCGTCACGATTCCCTATGTGCGCTACTCCATCGAAAGCGCGCAGTGGTGGATCGGCCGTGCGCTCAGCGCGCTCGTCGCGCAGGCCGGCATCAAAGCCTCCGACATCGACGGTCTGTGCGTCTCCAGCTTCACCATGGGGACTGACAGCGGGATCGGATTGACGCAGCACTTCGGGCTCTGCGTGCGATGGCTGGATACGATCCCGCTCGGCGGCGCCAGCGCGGTCGCGGGATTGCGAAAGGCGGCGCGCGCGGTTCAGGCCCATGACGCCGACATCGTGGCGTGCGTGGCGGGTGACACCAACCACGTCGATTCCTTCCGGCTGACGCTCGAGAATTTCTCGCGCTTCAACCAGGATGCCGTCTATCCCTATGGCGCGGGCGGCGCCAATGCGAGCTTCGCGCTGATCGCGCGCAACTATATGCGCACCTTCGGCGTCACGCGGGAGGATGTCGGCAGGATCGCGGTCGCCCAGCGCGCCAATGCGCTGCGCAACCCGCACGCGTTGATGAAGGCACCGTTGACGCTCGAACAGTATCTCGCGGCCCGACCGATCTCCGATCCCATCCATCTGTTCGACTGCGTGATGCCCTGCGCCGGCGCGGAAGCGTTCCTCGTCATGCGCGAGGATACCGCGGCGTCGCTCGGGCTGCCTGTGGCGCGACTGCTGTCGACGATCGAGCGGCACAATGCCTTCGCCGACGATCCGATGCAGGTGCGCGGCGGCTGGGCGATGGACATCGGCGAACTCTATGCGATGGCCGGCGTGAAGCCTGATGATCTCGCTGTCGTGCAGACCTATGACGACTATCCCGTCATCACGATGATGCAGTTCGAGGATCTCGGCTTCTGCAAGAAGGGGGAGGGGGCCGAGTTCGTGCGCCAGCACGATCTCACCATCGATGGCGACTTTCCGCACAACACCTCGGGCGGACAACTCTCGGCCGGGCAGGCCGGCGCGGCCGGCGCCTATCTCGGCCTCGTCGAAGGGCTGCGGCAGGTTCTGGGGACTGCAGGCTCCACCCAGGTCAGGAATGCGAACCTCGCCTTGGCCTCGGGGTTCGGTATGATCAATTACGACCGCGGTCTCGCCTCGGGCGCCGCGATCTTTGCAGGGCCGTCGCGATGATAGAGCCGATCAAGCCGCCCCGGCGCAAGAACCCGCTGCTGCGGACGCGGCTGCCTGCTTCGCCACCGCGACCGCGCAGCAGGACGTCGCATGGGTTCACGCGGGCAGCCGCCGAAGGCCGCTTCATGCTGCAGCAGTGTGATGCCTGCGGTGCCTTCGCCTATCCCGCGCGGGAGGCTTGTCCGTCTTGCCTGTCGGCCAACCTCGCGTTCGCCGATGCGCCACGACGAGGCGTCCTTCTCGCGGAAACGACGGCACGCGTGCCGAGCGACGTCTATTTCCGTGAACGGGCGCCCTGGCGCATCGGCCTCGTCAAGATGGACTGCGGTCCGACGATCGTCGCACATCTCCATGCCGACGCCGCGGAGGGCGCGCCCGTCCGCATGTCGTTTCAACTCGACAAGAGCGGCCAAGCGGTGGCTTTTGCCCATCCCGAGGGGGAGACTCCCAACATGGCAGACGACAAGCAGTGGCGGGAAATGACGGCCGATCCGAAATTCCGGCGCGTGCTCGTGACCAACGGCCGCAGCGTGATCGGCCAGGAAGCCGTCGCCGCATTGAAGGCGGCAGGCGCCAAGACGGTCTTTGTCGGTGTTGCCGAACCATGGCGGCCTTTCGCCGGCGAGAATCTGCTGCGCGGTCAGGACGGGATCGAAATCGTGACCCTTGATGCGGCCGACGAGAAATCCGCAGCTGATCTCGCCGCCGACATCGGCGGCAAGGTCGATATCCTCGTCAACACGACGGAATATGTGCGGCCGGGCGGCCTGCTCGACCGCAGGGGCACGAGCATCGCACGGGACGAGATCGACCAGGCCTATCTCGGCTTCATCAACCTCGCGCAGGCCTTTGGCCCCGGCATGCGGATGCGGGGAGCCGATGGCATCAATAACAGCGCCGCGTGGGTCAACATTCTCTCGGTCTATGCGCTGGCGAACTGGCCTGCCTTTGGCGCCTACTCGGCCTCGCAAGCGGCGTGCCTGTCGCTCTCGCACTGCCTTCGTGCCGAGCTCAGGCCCGGCGGCGTCAAGGTGATGAATCTGTTCACCGGGCCTGTCGACACCGAATGGTTCCAGACCGTGCCGCCGCCGAAGGTCGCGCCGCGCGCCATCGCGCAGGCGATCGTATCGGGGCTGAGAGGCGGGCTCGAGGAGATGTATGTCGGAGATGTCGCCGAAGAGATACGGCAACGTCTCGCGGCCAATCCGAAAGCGCTCGAGCGCGAGCTCGACAGGTGACATCGAGATTTCAACCAAGCCGGAGGACGTGACGATGCAGAGCAACAATCTCCTGGAGCTGGCGGGTGCGATTTCTTCCGGCGCGGTGCGCGTCGTCGATCTGACTTTCACGCTCAGTCCGGACTTTCCGGTCATCGTGCTGCCGCCGGAGTTCGGCCAGGCGGCGCCGGTCCGCATCCAGGAAATCTCGCGATACGACGGTCGCGGCCCGGCCTGGTATTGGAACAATGTCACGTTCGGCGAGCACACCGGCACGCATTTCGACGCGCCGATTCACTGGTTCACCGGCAAGAGCCTGCCGAACAATGCCGTCGACACGATGCCGGCCAAGGACATGATCGCGCCGGCCTGCGTCATCGACTGCTCCGCGCAGGCGGCGCAGGATCCCGATTTCCTGCTGACCGTCCCGCTCGTGGAAGCCTGGGAAGCCAAGCACGGCCGGATCCCCGAGCGGAACTGGGCGCTGCTGCGGACCGACTGGTCGAAGAAGGGTTGGCGCGACTATTCCAATCTCAGGGATGACGGCGCGCACACGCCGGGCCCGAACCCTGATGTCATGAAGTGGCTGGTGGAGGAGCGCGGCGTCATCGGATTTGGCACCGAGACCATCGGCACGGATGCAGGGCAGGCCGGCCATTTCGAGCCGCCTTATCCGGCGCATCACTTCCTGCACGGCGCGGGTCGCTACGGCCTGCAATGCCTGTGCAACCTGGATCAGCTTCCGGCCACCGGGGCTGTCATCGTCGCCTCGCCGCTGAAGATCCAGAACGGCTCCGGCAGTCCGCTTCGCGTCATCGCGCTGGTTTCGTCAACCTGAACTGAATCCATGGCGCTTGCCAATCGGAACAAGACATTCTCACGAAGGACAGGTGCCATGAACTTGATCAAGAGTCTGCTGGCCTCCACTGCGTTGCTTCTTGCCGTCCCGCACATTGCGCAAGCCGATATTCTCGTCGGCTTCGTCACCGGTCTCAGCGGACCGGTATCCTCGATCGGCATTCCGAACGCGAAGGGGATCGCGGCGGGCCAGGCCTATGTCGGTGAGATCGGCGGCGAGAAGGTGCGGGTCATCCAGCTCGATGACGGCTCCGATCCGACGTCGTCGGCGCGCAATGCCCGCAAACTCGTCGAGCAGGAAAAAGTCGATGTCCTCATTGGCACGTCCGGTGCGCCCCAGACGCTCGCAATGGCGACTGCGGCTATCGAGATGAAGATTCCGATGATCGCGGTGTCCCCGATCGCGCCGGTGCCGCCGGGCGAGGGCGGTCCCTGGGTCGTGCAGACGCCGCAACCGACGCCGCTGCTGTTGCAGGGCATCGTCGACAACATGAAGGCGAAGGGATTGAAGAGCGTCGCCTTCATCGGCTTCTCCGACGCGTTAGGTGACCTCTTCTACGATTCCCTGGTGCAGGCCGCCAAGTCGGCGGACATCAAGGTGATCGCCAATGAGCGCTACGCGCGTTCGGACTCTTCGGTCACGGCCCAGGTGCTGCGCGCGATCGCCGCGCGTCCCGATGCGATCATGCTGGGTGGAACGGGAACGCCCGGTGCGCTGCCGGTCATCGCGCTGTCCGAGCGCGGCTACAAGGGGCCGCTCTACGGCAATCACGGCATGATCAGTGCCGATTTCCTCCGTCTTGCCGGCAAGGCCGCCAACGGCATCATCTGTCCGACCGGACCGGTGACCGCGGCGGAGCAGCTTCCCGCCAGCAATCCGATTCAGAAGGTTGCGCTGGATTTCCGTGCGGCCTTCGAGAAGGCCAACGGCGAGGCGCCGACGGATTCATTCTCGTCCTATTCCTTCGACGGCTGGCTGGTGTTCGCCGATGCCGCCAAGCGTGCGATGGCAACCGGCGCCAAGCCCGGCTCGCCGGAATTTCGGACCGCGCTTCGTCAGGCGCTGTTCACGACCAAGGAGGTCGTGGGGACGCAGGGCGTCTACACCTACACGCCGGCTGATCGGCATGGCGTCGACGATCGCTCGCGCATCCTGGTCCAGATCGAGGACGGCAAATACAAGCTGTTGCCCTGAGGCGGACGCATGATCGTGGCGGAAAACGAGGGGCCGGCGAACGCCGGCGCAGCGGCCGGACGGGAGAACGCGACGCCGGCCTGGGCGCGCGCGGTGACGTCGTTTCCACCGTCGGAGCGGATCCTTTCCACCATCCTCACGCGGCAGGCGGAACGCTATGGCGATCGCGTCCTGCTGGTCGCGGGCGAGACGCGCTGGACCTTTGCGCAGACCGCGGCGATCGCGGCCGCGGCGGCCCAGGCGCTCGTCAATGCGGGGATCAAGCCGGGCGATCGGGTCGCGCTGATGTGTTCGAACCGTCCGGAGTTTTTACAGGTCTACCTTGGCTGTGCGTGGCTCGGGGCCATCGCGGTCCCGATCAATACAGCGCTCCGCGGCTTCCAGCTCTCCCACATCTTCCGCAACTCGCGTCCCGCGCTCCTTGTCGTCGAGGCTCAGTTCGTTGCCGCGATCGAGAGTGTCGAGGCAGGTGTCGAGCTGCCGCCTCGGACCTGGATCGTCGGAGCTGCCGGCGGGGCGGTCGATGCCGGGCTTTCCGCGTTGCCATTGCCGGCTCTCGGAGCCGCGGCCCCGGCGGGCGCCGTGCGCCCCGGCGACACCGTTGCGATCCTGGCACGACGGGGCCTGCAAAGGGTGTGTGCTGCCCGCAGGCGCAACTGTTCTGGTGGGGCATCTATTCGGCGCGGGCGCTTGGCGTTCGCGAGGGCGATGTGCTGTTCACGACGCTGCCTTTGTTTCACACCAACGCGCTGAATGCGTTCTACCAGGCGCTCCTGAACGGATGCACCTACGTGCTGGAGCCGAAGTTCTCCGCCTCCGGCTTCTGGGCCGCCGCGCAACGGCACAATGCGACGGTCGGCTATCTGCTCGGTGCGATGGCGTCGATGCTTCTGGCGCAGCCGAAGAATCCGAACGATTCGGCGCATCGTCTTCGCGTTGCGCTTGGCGGCGGCGTGCCGCCGCAAATCCACGCGCCGTTCCTCGAGCGATTTGGCGTGCCGCTGGTCGACGGCTATGGCTCGACCGAGACCAATTTCGTGTTTGCAGGAACGATCCCATCCGATCGTCCAGGGACGATGGGCTATCTCGCCAACGGGATCGAGGCGCGGATCGTCGACGAAAATGATTCAGCGCTTGCTGACGGACAGGCCGGGGAGCTGCTGCTTCGCGCAAAAGAGCCCTTTGCTTTCGCCACCGGCTATTTCGGCATGCCGGAGAAAACGGTCGAGGCGTGGCGAAATCTGTGGTTTCACTCGGGCGATCGGGTCGTCCGGGATGCTGACGGACACTATCGCTTCATTGACCGCATGAAGGATTCGATCCGCAGGCGTGGCGAGAACGTATCTTCGTGGGAGGTCGAGCAGACCATCCAGTCCCATCCCGCGGTCGCCGCTTGCGCGATCTACCCGCTGCCGTCGGAATTGGGAGAGGACGAGGTTGCGGCTGCGATCCTGCTGGAGCCGGGCCAATCGCTGGAGCCCGTCGACATCGTCGGGCATTGCGAAGGGCAGATCGCCTATTTCGCCATCCCGCGCTATGTGCGCATTCTGAGCCAGATGCCGCTGACGGAGAACGGCAAGATCAAGAAGGGCGTGCTGCGTGACGCCGGCGTCACCGCGGATACGTGGGATCGCGAGGCGGCCGGAGTAAGATTGCGACGCTGACCGTCGCGTCCGCTCAGGGTTTTTGCAGCGCGTCCCTGACGGCGCCCTTGAGGTCGTCGAGCTCGCCGATCAATCCGTCGAACCGGTCCGCCGGGAAATCCGCCAGCAGCTCGGCGAGCCATGCGCCGTGGCTCTTGGCCATTCGCCTGAAGGTCTTGCGGCCTTCGACCGTCATACAGACGATCTGCACGCGGCGGTCGAGGTTCGACGCTGTGCGGGTGATGTATCCATCCGCGACCAGGCGGTCCACGATCGGCGTGAGGTTCCCGGCCGAGACCATCAGGCGCTTGGGCAGCTCTCCCAGCACGAGTCCGCTCGGCTCGCGGTCGAGCTGGGCGAGAACATCGAAGCGGGGCATGGTAAAATCGAACTCTTCACGGAACCGGCGCCGCAGCTCCCCCTCGATCAAGGTCGTGCAGGCGAGCAGCCGGAGCCAAACTCGCGTTTGAGCCCTGTACTCGGCCTCCTGATCCGCCCCATTCCTGGCTGAAACAGGCGTGGACTCCTTCGCGAGCGCCAATCGAATCTCCCGGGCTTGGTGGCCTGATGAAAGCTGGTGCAGCTCTCGTGGATGCCCGCAAGATAGTTCGTGCCAAAAGTAAATTCAAGGCTGAGCCCGGGTGCCTCGGACTCGGCTCTGCCGTGTCCACTTTGCATTGTATCTCAAGATCGACGCGGTGGCGCCGGGCGCGTCGCCCGGACTCCTTGCAGAACCCACCTTGACAAGGCCCGTGCCGACAAAATACTTTATGCTTAAAATAATTCGAGCGAGAGCTCAGGCACACGGCGCGGCGCGCGAAAGCGAGGGATCATGCGCATAGTCTGTATTGGCGGCGGCCCGGCGGGTCTCTATCTGGGCCTGCTGATGAAGCGCCGGCATCCGGAGCACGTCATCACGGTCGTCGAGCGCAACAAGCCCTACGATACGTTCGGCTGGGGAGTCGTGTTCTCCGATGCCATGATGACCGCGATGCGCCTTGCCGACCCCGAGAGCGCGACCGAGATCGAGGACGCCTTCAATCACTGGGACGATATCGAGCTCGTCTTCAAGGGCACGCGCCAGCGCACGACCGGCCATGGCTTCATCGGTATCGGGCGCAAGCATCTGCTCAATATTCTTCAGAGGCGCTGCGAGGCGCTGGGTGTCGAGCTCGTCTTCGAGCGCGACGTCGAGTCCGATCTCGAATTTCCCGACGCCGACCTGATCGTCGCCTGCGACGGCGTCAATTCCAGAATCCGCGCGCGCTATGCCGAGCAATTCCAGCCCGACATGGTGATCCGGCCGAACCGTTACATCTGGCTCGGCACCAAGAAGGCGTTCGACGCCTTCACGTTCGATTTTCAGAGGACCGAGCACGGCTGGTTCCAGGCGCACATCTACAAGTTTGACGCGGAGACCTCGACCTTCATCGTCGAGACCACGGAAGAAGCCTACAATGCCCACGGGCTTGGCGAGCTCGATCAGCAGGCCTCGATCGATTTCTGCGAAAAGATCTTCGCCGAGACGCTCGATGGCGCGAAGCTCCTGACCAACGCCCGCCATCTGCGCGGCTCGGCCTGGCTCAATTTCAGCCGCCTGATCTGCGGCAAATGGAGCGTGTTCAACGGCAAGTCTCATGTCGTGCTGATGGGAGACGCCGCGCACACCGCGCATTTCGCGATCGGGTCGGGCACCAAGCTCGCGCTCGACGACGCCATCGAGCTCGCCAATCAGTTCGATCGCCACGGTCACGGCCGCGCCGGCATCGAAACCGTGCTGGAAGCGTATGAGGAGGTGCGCCGCGTCGACGTGGCGCGCATCCAGAACGCGGCGCGCAACGCCATGGAATGGTTTGAGGTGGTCGGCCGGCGCTATGCCGATACGCTCGAGCCGCCGCAATTCTTCTATTCGATGCTGACGCGCTCCCAGCGCATCAGCCACGAAAACCTTCGTTTGCGCGACCGCACCTGGCTGGAAGGTTTTGAGCGCTGGTTCGCCGCGCGCTCGGGCATCGCTGTCAAGGACGGCGAGCGGGTGCTGCCGCCGATGCTGACGCCGCACCGCGTGCGCGGCCTTTCGCTCGCGAACCGCATCATGGTGTCGCCAATGGCGATGTATTCGGCTGAGGACGGGCTCATCAACGACTTCCACATCGCCCATCTCGGCGCGCGCGCCATGGGTGGCGCTGCGCTGATCTTTGCCGAGATGACCTGCGTTTCGCCGGATGCGCGGATCACGCCGGGTTGCCTCGGGCTCTGGAACGATGCGCAAGAGGCGCAGTGGCGCCGACTGGTTGGCCTGATCCACAGCCTGGGACACGCCAAGGTCGGAATCCAGCTCGGCCATGCCGGGCGCAAGGGCGCGACCAGAGTGCCATGGGAAGGGATCGATCAACCCCTTGAATCCGGTGAATGGCCTCTGATCTCCGCGTCGGCGTTGCCGTATCTGCCCCACAGCCAGTTGCCGCGCGCTATGGACCGCAGCGACATGGACCGCGTGCGCGACGATTTCGTCGCGGCGACACATCGTGCGGCGTCGGCCGGCGTCGAGTGGCTCGAGCTCCATTGCGCCCACGGCTATCTGCTGTCGAGCTTCCTGTCGCCGCTGACCAACCGGCGCACGGACGAATACGGCGGCAGCCACGAGAACCGTGCGCGCTTTCCGCTCGAGGTGTTCAAGGCGATGCGCGCGGCGTGGCCGTCCGATCGGCCGATGTCGGTGCGCCTGTCCTGCCATGACTGGACCGAAGGCGGCAACACTCCGGCCGATGCGGCGATCTTCGCCGCGATGTTCAAGGAGGCGGGTGCGGACGTGATCGATTGTTCGTCGGGGCAGGTCTGGAAGGAAGAGCGGCCGATCTATGGACGCCTGTTCCAGACGCCGTTCGCCGACCTGATCCGCAACGAAGTCGGCATCGAGACCATTGCAGTCGGCGCGATCTCCGAGGCCGATCACGCCAACTCGATCCTCGCGGCCGGCCGCGCCGACCTCTGCGCCATTGCGCGGCCGCATCTGGCCGACCCGGCCTGGACGTTGCACGAAGCCGCGCGCATCGGCATCACGTCGGTCAATTGGCCGAAGCAGTATCTGTCCGCCAAGGGGCAATACGAAAGCAATCTGGCGCGCGCCGCGGCAGCTAGCGCGCAGTGAGCGGAGGAGGGATCAGATGAGCGCCGTGGCAAAGGTCATCAAGCGCGACTGGCTGGACTGGCCGTTTTTCGAACCGCGCCATCACACGATCGGCGAGCGGCTCGACCGCTTCGTGCAGTCGGGGGCGCTCGAGACAATCGATCATCGCGATGTCGATGGCGCCTGCCGCAAGCTCGTGCGCGCGATGGGCGAGGCGGGCCTGCTCGATTGCGCGGTCGCGGCGCCCGACGGCGATGCGACAACGATCGATTCCCGCTCGATCTGCCTGTCGCGCGAGTCGCTCGCCTATGCCGACGGCCTCGCCGATTTCGCCTTCGCCATGCAGGGGCTCGGCTCCGGTGCGATCGCGCTCGGCGGTTCGGCCGAGCTGCGCAAGGCCGTGCTGCCGAAGGTTCGCTCCGGCGAATGGCTTGCGGCCTTCGCGCTGTCCGAGAAGGAGGCGGGATCGGATGTCGCGGCGATGTCCTGCGCGGCGCGCGCCGACGGCGACGACTACGTCATCGACGGCGAGAAGACCTGGATCTCCAACGGCGGCATTGCCGACGTCTACACGCTGTTCGCCCGAACGGGCGAGGCGCCGGGCGCCCGCGGCATCTCGGCTTTCGTCGTCTTTCCCGATGATCCTGGTTTCGGTATCGCCGACCGCATCGACGTCATCGCGCCGCATCCGCTGGCGACGTTGCGCTTTGCCAATTGCCGGATCCCGGCGAGCCGTCGCCTCGGCGCGCCGGGCGGCGGGTTCAAGCTGGCGATGCAGACGCTGGATATTTTTCGCGCGTCGGTCGCGGCCGCTGCCCTCGGCTTCGCCCGGCGGGCGCTCGACGAGGCGCTGTCGCACGCGCGCAGCCGACGCATGTTCGGCGCGACGCTGGGAGATCTCCAATTGACCCAGGCCGCGCTCGGCGACATGGCAACCGACACCGACGCTGCCGCGCTCCTGACCTATCGCGCAGCCTGGCGCCGCGATGTCCAGAAGCTTCCGACGACGCGCGAAGCGGCCATGGCGAAGCTGACGGCGACCGAGACCGCGCAGCGCGTCATCGACCGCGCGGTTCAGATGTTCGGCGGACGCGGCGTGCGCAAAGGTGAGGTGGTCGAAAGCCTCTACCGCGAAATCCGGGCGTTGCGCATCTACGAGGGCGCGACCGAGGTTCAGAAACTGATTGTGGCGCGTGATTTACTGAAATCGCGCTGAGACGATAGAGAGAAGCCGATGAGTGTGACGAGACAGCCGGGCGCAGCGGCGCCCGACATGGCGAACGGTTTGCAGGTGCTCCAGCCAGGTGGCTGGCCGCAGCCAAAGGGATATGCGAACGGCATGATGGCCGACGGGCGCTTCGTCGTGACCGGCGGCGTCGTCGGCTGGGACGTTTCAGGCCGGTTTGGCGAGGGATTTGTTGCGCAGGTCCGCCAGGCGCTCGAAAACATCGTCGCGATCCTGGCCGAAGGCGGCGCGAGGCCGGATCATCTGGTTCGTCTGACCTGGTATGTCGTGGACATGGACGAATACGTCTCCAATCTCAAGGCGCTCGGCAAAGCCTATCGCGAAGTGATCGGCACCCACTATCCGAGCATGGCGCTCGTTCAGGTCGTGCGCCTTGTCGAGCCGGCAGCACGCGTCGAGATTGAAGCGACGGCTGTCGTTCCGCGCTGAAGGACTGCGGCCTACAGGGCTGGTTCGACGTGGGCCCGGATCGCATTTCGCACGATATCGATCCAGCCATGCTCGCGGGCCTTGGCCACCATCTCGGCATATTGCCGATCCCAGCTTGCATCATCGGGGCGGCCGTCCAGGGTGGGGACCAGGTTAATCGAGACGAGCGCATCGCGATCATCAAGAAGCGTGATCCCGGTGCGGGCCAACGCTTCCGGCGATGCGCCGGCGTGCAGCACCAGCTTGAACTTGCGGAAGTCGAGCGGTTCGGCCAGTCGGACGCTGCCGCCGGCGAAGCATTCGATGATCACGGTGCCGCTCCTTTGAGTCTGGCCTGCCGGCGCGAGATGATCCCGGCCTCGGCGGGCCTGAAGTCCATTTAGCCCTGTGGCAACGCGCGTAGCGCGCCCTGAAAATTGACCAGGGGGTCGCCGTTGCCGCCGCGGGTGGCGACGATCCTGCCGATGAACAGGCCGTGCGTGCCGACCATTTGGTGATGGTGCAGCACGCATTCCAGCGCGCCGATCGCCGGCTCGAGCAATGGCACGTCAAGGACGCCTTGCTCCCACGGCGCCGTCGCGAAGCGGTCGATGCCCTTGGCGCCACCGGCGAAACGCAGCGCCAGATCTTCCTGCCCGCTGCCGAGGAGACTGATCCCGAAGCGGCCGTTGGCGAGGATGGCGGTGTGGGTTTCGGAGCTCGAATTGACGCCGACGAGCAGGCAGGGCGGGTCCATGCACAGCGAGGTCACGGAGCTGACCGTCAGCCCGCGCCGCGCCGTCTCTGTTCCCGTCGCCACGATTGCGACGCCGCTCGCGAGGTTACGCATGGCCAGCCGAAACTCCGCGGCTTCGACTGAGCGGAAATCGGTCATTTGAGACATCTGACATCCCATGACGTACCTCCGGGCTCGCTTCTCGCCGGTTGCGTTACGCCGAAACGGCTTCGCCTGCGACCTTGCCACGGCCGGATTTCAGCTCTTTCCGGATCGCGGGAATGATCCTGCTGCCCCATAGCTCGATCTGGCGCAGCATCGTGCGCTGGTCGAAATCGCCGAGCTGGGTCTGAAGCGCGATGTGGGTCGGTCTGAGAATGCTGATCTCTTCCAGCATGCGGTCGATCACCTGGTTGACGCTGCCGACGGGCAGGTTGTCCCGCATCGTCTCCAGGCTCATGTCGTTCGGCCCGGCCTCTTCCTTGATCAGATAGCCGTCGTCGCTCTGGGCGCGTCGGAACTTCAAGCTTTCGGAGAGCCGGCGCTGGAAGCGCGCATTGTGCAGGTACGACTGGATCTCGCTGTCATTGTCGCTGGCATAGGCGCAGCGCAGGAAGCCGAAGCGCGTGTCGTCGATGGAGCGGCCTTCGTTGGCGGCGATCCCCTCGAGGCGTTCGCGCAGGGCCTTGATGGCATCGAGGCCGTTCAGCAGCGCAGTGACGAACAGATTGTGGTTGTCGCGAATGGCGCGGCCGAGCGTCTCGCCGTGGCCGGACGTGACCCAGATCGGCGGCATCGGCTTCTGCACCGTGCGCACCGCGATGGCGGTCGGCGGCATCTTCAGGTGCTCGCCGGTATAGGAGAAGATGCGCTGCTGCATGCCCGCTTGAAGGACGTCGTAGAATTCGGCGAACAGCGCGTGCGAATGTTCGAGGTCCACGCCAAAGCGGTCGAACTCGAACTTCTGGTAGCCCGAGCCGATGCCGAGATCGAGACGCCCGTTCGAGACCGTGTCGGCAAAGCCGATTTCGCCGAGCAGCCGCGCCGGGTGATACAGCGGCAACACGCAGACGGCGGTGCCGAGCCGGATGCGCTTGGTCAGGCCGGCGCAGTGCGCGACCATCATCAGCGGCGAAGGGCAGAGGCTGTAATTGTTGAAATGGTGCTCGGCATACCAGGCCGTATCGAAGCCGGCCTGCTCGGCGGCTACGGTCTGCTCGACGGCGTTGTTGATGACCTGCTGCGAGCTCTGATGATAGCCGCGCTGCTGCGCCAGAATGAATACGCCGAATTCCATCAGTTGCTTCCTCCACCTGATCGTGGTCGCTCTTGCGATCCGTTCTCAGCAAGCTATGGGCTTGAGCGTTTTCGAACAATTGACGTATTCTGAGCATGTCCTTTGCAGAATCTGAAAAGATCGATGAATCGCCTCCAGGCCATGGAATTGTTCGTCAGTGCCGTCCGTGAGGGCAGCTTTTCCGCGGCCGGGCGCCGTGTCGGGCTCTCCCCGGCGTCCGTGTCGCGCTACATCGGCGAGCTCGAGGCGCAGCTCGGCGTGCAGCTCCTGAACCGCAGCACGCGCCATCTCGGATTGACCGACGCCGGCAAGATCTTCTTCCAGCGGACCGAGCAGGTCCTGCACGGTATCGAGGATGCCGAAGCCGCAGCGCTTTCGTTGCAGACCGCGCCGCGCGGAACGCTACGGGTGCACTCGCGGACGCTGTTCGGCATCAGGGTGCTCTCGCCGCTGATCCCGGGCTTTCAGAAGCTCTATCCGGAACTGAAGGTGGAGCTGCGCCTGTCGGAGCGCCGTCCCCAGCTTCGCGAAGATGAATTCGACGTCGATTTCCAGATCCAGGCGGCGAAAGACCCAGGCCTCATGCAGCGAAGGCTGCTGCGGAGCGAGCGGATTCTCGTGGCCTCGCCGGACTACGTCGGCCGGATGCCGAAATTGCGCGAGCCGGAGGACATCACCCGCCACAATTGCCTGACCTACTGGATGGGCCCTGACGACGTCGTCTGGAAGTTCATGCGCAGGAACAGGCTGCGCGAGATTGTCGTGCCGTCGTCCTTCGGCAGCAACAATGGTGTGGTGCTGTGCGATCTCGCCGTTGCCGGCCACGGCATCGCCCTGTTGGACGACTATACCGTGGCGGAACAGCTGAAGAGCGGGCGCCTGGTCCGCCTGTTGCCGGGCTTCCGGGTGACGAACTCCACCTTCGACGAAGGAATCTACGCCACCTTCCTCCAGAGCAGCTATCTGCCGGAGAAGATCAGGGTCTTCGTGGACTACATGGCCGAGAACGTGCCAAGGCAGGTCAAGAGATCGGCGCAGTAGCGGAGGGGCCGCTCAGGCCGGGCCAAACCGGTGCGCCGGCAGTCCGCGAACGCCAAGGCCTTCGACGGCGAACAAGCCGCCGGCATCCGGGCGGTCATCGCCGAGAGCATGGCTGCGCGAGATCGATGTCACGTACAGAATATCGAGATCGGTTCCCCCGAACGTCACGCTGGTCGGATGGCGGATCGGCATGTCGATCGTCCGCACGGTCGTCCCGTCAGGCGAAAACCGCGCGATCTTGCCGATGCGCACGAGGACCGACCAGATATACCCCTCCGCATCGATCGTCGCGCCATCGCAACCGGAGTCTTGCGCCTCCGTGTTGACGAAGACGCGTTTGTTCGTGAGGGGGCCATCCTGGCTGTAGTCATAGGCCCAGATGATCCGTCTTGCGCTGTCGGCGAGATAGAACGTCCGTCCGTCGGGGCTGAAGCACGGTCCGTTGCTCACGGCGAGGTCCGTCTCCAGAAGTTCCAGCGCTCCCGATGCGTCCAGGCGGTAGAGGCCGCCGAGCGGCGCCTCATCCGGGGGGCGGTCGCCGTGCATCGTGCCTGCCACGAACCGTCCATGGGGATCGGCCTTTCCGTCGTTCAGCCGCACCTTCGGGTGGTCGAGCCCGATCGACGGACCTTCGGTCAGCACGCGCATGTCGAAGTCGTAGCGCGCAAATCCGTGGCGTAGTGCGAGGACAGCGCCGCCGTCACGCCGCAACGCCAGCGACCCGATCGGCGCGGGCGCGCCGAATTGCTCGGTCGCGCCGGTGACGGGGTCGAGGGCGTGGATCAATCCGGCCAGCGCGTCGATCCAGAAGAGGCGCTGTCGGCGCTCATCCCAGACCGGGCTTTCGCCGAGCTGGTCCTTCGTCGTGCCGATTCGCGTGATCCGGACCGCGCTCATGGTTCCTCGCGCAGGGATCGCCGGGCTTGACCGATCGGTCCGTGAAAACCTAGTTTCATTCTAAAGACCCTCATGTTGGCGCCAGGCTGACGAACGGATTGCGGAGTTCATGACCGAACTGTCAACGATGAAGGATGGCGTTGCGAACCAGGCCGAGGCCTCGGACCGCGTGCTTCAGATCCTCGCCGAGGCCGGGCGGCTGTTCGCCAGCAAGGGATTTGAGGGGACTTCGATGCGCGACATCGCGCTCGCCTGCGGCATCTCCAAGTCGCTCCTGTACCATCATTTCTCCAACAAGGACGAGATCTACGCGCGGGTGGCGGTCGGCTCGACGCTCGAACTCTACCTTTTCGTGCGCGACCGCATTCCCGACGGGCCGCCGTCGCAGAAGATTCGTGCTTTCATGGTCGCCACGGCGGAATACTTCCGGCGCTATCGCTGGGCCTGGATCGCCTCCACGACCGCCTTCTGGAACGATCCCGACCGACGGCGGCACAAGGAGAGGCTGACGCGCCGCGACCGTTTCGAGAACTTTCTGCGCGGCCTGATCCAGGAAGCCATCGACGCCGGCGAAATCCGCAAGGTCGACGTTCCCATGACCGGCCGGCTGATCCTCTCTTCGCTCAATTGGATGCATCGCTGGTACAATCCCAACAAATCCGCAACCCCGGAACAGATCGCGGAGATATTCTTCGACATGCTGTTCAACGGGCTGCGGAGCGGGGAGTTGATCGAACTTCCCGGCGCCGAGCCGCCTCGCGCCGGCCGGCGAAAATCACGCTGACCGGTGGCACCGCGTGCAACGCCTCATTCCAGGGCGATGTTCTGCGCCTTGATCACCGGTCCCCAGAGCGCGGCGTCCTTGGTCAATTGGGCGTCGAGCCGCTCCGGTGCGCCGGTATCGACCATCAGGCCATCGGTTTCGAGCTGCTTTGCGATCTCGGGCTTCTGCATCGCGGCGTTGGCTGCCGCGTTCAGCCGCGCGATGACATCGCGCGGCGTGCCCGCCGGGGCGTGGAGCGCGGTCCAGAACGATGCGGTGAGGTCGGGATAGCCGGATTCGGCGAGCGTCGGTATCTCGGGCAAGCTCGTCATGCGCTTGTCCGAGGAGACCGCGAGGATGCGAAGCTGGCCGCCGCGCGCATGCTCGATCACGGCGGCGGGCGTTGCGAAGTTGAGATCGCATTCTCCTGACAGTGTCTCCATGATGGAGGCCGGATTGTTGCGATAGGCAACCTCGGTGACGGCAAATCCCATCGACTTGCCCATCATGATCCCGAACAAATGCGTGACGCTGCCCGGACCGAGCGTGGCGTAGAACAGCGGCTTGTCGCGCCCCTTGGCGTAGGTGACGAAGCTCTTCACGTCGGCGGCCGGCGTCCGTGCGTTCACGGTCAGCGACAGCGGCCCGTTGCAGAGCATGGCGACCGAGGCGAAGTCCTCGAGCTTGTAGGGCAAGTTCTTGCGGAGCAGCACGTTCAGCGAAATCGGCCCGGTGCCGCCGGCCAGCAGGACCGATCCGTCCTTCGGCGCGCGCGCGACATATTGCGATCCGACGATACCGTTGGCGCCCGGCTTGTTGTCGACGAGAACGGGCTGGTCCAAGGTTTCCGCCATGGCCTTCGCGATCGAGCGCATCAGGCTGTCGATGGAGCCGCCGGGCGCATAGGGCACGATGATGAAGATCTGCGACGCGCGGGCCCTCACGATTGCAGGCGCGCCAAGCGGGGCGACGAGGGCGCCGGCGATGAGAGTTGTCGCCTGGCGTCGGCTGATCCTGGGCATGGGAGTCCTCCTCACGGTCGTTCTTGCTTGTCGCGAAATCTAATAACTGACCGATCGGTCGGTCAATAGGACATCGATAGGATATTGCAAGTCGCCGCGCTTGATGTTATCAGCGCAAAACGCTGACCGATCGGTCAGGAATAGCAAGCAAGACAAACACAAGACAAGCAGAAGCCCAGGAGGAAGCCATGTCAGGAGATATCGTCACCCTCGAAGTGTCCGATCACATCGCGCTGGTGACGCTGAACCGTCCTCCCGTGAACGCGCTCGATCGTGCCATGCGCGATCGCATCGTGAGCGTGTTCGACGAGATTTCCGAGCGTAGCGATGTCAGGGTCGCGATCCTGACCGGAGCCGGAAAGGTGTTCTGCAGCGGCGCGGATCTGAAGGACCGTCCGGACCCGACCAAGATCGGCGCGTTTCACAGCCACAACCGGATCACACGCGAGACCGGCAATTGCATTCGCGAATGCTCCAAGCCGGTCATCGCGGCGATCAACGGCGTTGCGCTCGGCGCCGGTGTCGGCCTGATGGCCTCCTGCGACATCTTCTACGCCTGCGAAGAGGCCGTCTTCGGCATGCCCGAGATCAACGTCGGGCTCGCCGGCGGTGCCGCCATGCTGAACACGTTGTTCGGCCGCTCCCTGATGCGCCGCATGTTCTTCACCGGCTATCGCGTGCCGGCCACCGAGCTCTATCGCCTCGGCATCATCGAGGCTTGCACGACCAAGGAGAACCTGATCCCCGAGGTGATGAAGCTCGCCCGCGAGATCGCCTCGAAGAGCCCGATCGCGATGGAATATGCCAAGAATGCGGCGAACATGGTCGAGCTCATGCCGCCGCGCGATGCCTACCGCTTCGAGCAGAACATCACGATGGCTCTCTCCAAGACCGAGGACGCCAAGGAAGCGCGGATGGCGTTCCTGGAGAAGCGCACGCCGGTGTTCAAGGGGCGCTGAGATGCGGCCGGGAGAAGGTCTCGACGCGCTGATGTCGCCGCGCTCGATCGCGATCATCGGCGCCTCGCAGGAGGCGACCAAGATCGGCGGTCGGCCGGTCGACCTGTTGCGCCGCCACGGCTATGCAGGCCGCATCTATCCGGTCAACCCGAAGGCTGTGACGGTGCAGGGACTGAAGGCCTATGCTTCCGTCGCCGAAGTGCCGGAGGCGCCGGATCTCGCCATCATCGCGGTCGATGCGGAGCGCGCCGGCGAGGCCGTGGAACAATGCGCGGCCCGCGGCGTCCGCAGTGTCGTCGTGTTCTCGTCGGGCTTTGCCGAGCTCGGCGAGCAGGGCCGCGCGATGCAGGACCGGCTGCGCCTGGCCGCGCGCAACAGCGGCATGCGCTTGCTGGGGCCGAACTGTCTTGGCGCGGTCAGCGTCGCCGAGAAGAGCATCGCGACGTTCTCGATCGTGCTCGAGCACAGCATGCCGGCGGCCGGCTCGCTCGGCATCGTGTCGCAGAGCGGCAATCTCGGCAGCTACACCATGCGGCTCGCCAGCGAGCGCGGCGTCGGCGTCAGCCGCTTCATCACCACAGGTAACGAGTGCGACGTCGATATCGCCGACGGTATCGCCTGGATGGCGCGCGATCCCGCCACCAAGGTGATCCTGTGCTGCCTCGAGGCGTGCCGCGATGCCGGCCGCCTGATCTCCGCACTTGAAGAGGCGCGCGATGCCGGCAAGCCCGTCATCGCCATGAAGATCGGCACGTCCGCGGCAGGCCAGGCCGCCGCGGCCTCGCACACCGGGGCGATGGCAGGATCGGACGCGGTGTTCGACGCGTTGTTTGCCCGTTGCGGTGCGGTGCGCGTCCGCAGCATCGACGAACTCATCGATCTCGGTCATGCGGCATCGATCCTGCTGCCGGACCGGCTGCCGAAGGGCCCAGGCATCGCGATCCTCACGGCGTCGGGCGGCTTCGGCGTGTTGCTCGCGGATGCCGCGCAGTCGGTCGGGTTGACGCTGCCGGAACTCGGCCAGGAGACGCAGCGCCAGATTCTTGAGCTGGTGCCCTTTGCATCGGCCCGCAACCCGGTCGACGCCACGGCGCAGATGTCGAGCCGCCCAGATCTTCTGGAGAAGATCATGACCGCCGTCGTGGCGGACGATCGGGCCGATACGGTGATCCTGCCGCTGCCGTTCTCGCTGCATCTGCCGCGCTTGCGCTCCATCTACATGGACACGCTGCGCAACATCCGCGCGCAGTTCCCCCAGCGTCCGATCGTCCTTTGCGTCGACGGCCCGGAGGACGCGCTGACCGAGCTGCACGCGCTGGGCTTTCCGACGGTGGAAAGCTTCGATGGCTGCTGCGCAACTATCGCTGCCTTGGTGCGGCTGCAGGGGGTGTCGAAACGGCCGCAGGACGTGCCAGCTGCGATCGAGCAGGCGGGGCCGCTGGCAGCCGATGCATTCCGCCACGAGCTCGGCGCCAAGCGCGCACTTGCCGAGGCCGGTGTGCCGGTGCTGGCCGAGCGTCTGGTACAGGATGCGGATGCAGCGGCGCGCGCTGCCACCGAGATCGGTTATCCCGTGGTGCTAAAGATCGCCTCGCCCGACCTGCCGCACAAGACGGAGGTCGGCGGCGTGGTCGTCGGCGTTGGCTCGGAAGCCGAAGTCCGGCGCGCCTATGCCCAGATGCTCGACCGCGTCGCCACCAAGGCGCCCAACGCGACAATCGACGGCGTGATCGTGGCGCCGATGGCCAAGGGCGTCGCCGAGCTGATCCTGGGCAGCCACATCGATCCGGTGTTCGGGCCGGTGGTGATGGTCGGCCTCGGCGGCATCTTCGCGGAGATCCTCCAGGATTCTGCCGTGCAGATGGCGCCGGTCAGCGAGACGCAGGCCATGGCGATGCTGAAATCTCTCAGGGCGTTCGCGGTGCTCGACGGCGCGCGTGGGCGGCCGCGCGCCGACCTCGACGCCGCGGCTCGGGCCGTTGCCGCGTTGTCGCGCTTTGCCGCCGCGCATACCGACACGATCGCGGAGATCGACGTCAACCCGTTGCTCTTACGCGCCAAAGGCGAGGGAGCCGTGGCCCTCGATGCGTTGCTGATCCCGCGCGGTGCGCCGCCAACCCACTGAATCCCAACAAATAGAGCCGGCAGAAGCCGGCCCAGAGGAAACGCGTAAAAGCAGGAGGAAACGGTGAAGAGATCGACAATCACGGCGCTCGGCATGATTGCCTTGCTGCTGACCCATGCGCCCGTGTCCGCACAGGGCATATCGGGCGATGTGGTCAAGATTGGTATCATGAATGACCAGAACGGTCCCTATGCCGACAATTGCGGCCTCGGTTCGGTCGCGGCCGCCAAACTCGCGGTCGGCGATTTCGGTGGAGCGGTCAACGGCAAGAAGATCGAGCTCGTGATCGCCGACGACCAGAACAAGCCAGATGTCGGCGTCGCCATTGCGCTGCGGTGGGTCGACAATGAAGGTGTCGATGCCATCGTCGGCTGCTCGGCGTCGTCGATCGCGCTGGCGGTGCAAGACATCATGAAGAACCGCAAGAAGCCGTACATGCTGGCCGGCACGGCGGGATCGTTCTTCACCAACGACAAATGCTCGCCCATGACCACGCAGTGGGTGGTCGATACCTATGCCCAGCCGAAGGCCACGGTGAAGGCCCTGCTCGCGCAGGGCATCGACTCCTGGTTCTTCCTGACGGTCGATTATGCCTTCGGCAAGGCCTGGCAGGCGGACGCGACGAAGTTCATCCAAGCGGGTGGCGGCAAGGTGGTGGGCTCGGTGCTGCATCCGCTCAACTCGTCGGATCTCTCCTCATTTCTGCTGACGGCACAGGCCAGCGCCGCCAAGGCAATTGCGCTCGCCAATTCGGGCGCGGATTTCGCCAATGCGATCAAGCAGGCCCAGGAGTTCGGGCTGACCAGGACGCAACTCCTCGTTCCCCTCGGCCTCATGATCAGCCAGACGCATGGCATCGGCCTCAAGGACCTCCAGAACGTGCGGCTGACGACGCCGTTCTACTGGGACATGACGCCGGAGAGCCGAGCGTTTGCCAAACGTTATGCCGAGGCGACGAACGGTCAGCTTCTCAACGAGGGCAAGGCGGCCACCTACAGCGCCATCACGCATTATCTGAAGGCGGTGGCCGCCGCCGGCTCCGACGACGGCGATGCCGTGATGCGGCAGATGAAGAACACGCCGATCAACGATTTCGAGATGAACAACGTCAGCATCAGGGCTGACGGCCAGGTGATGCGTCCGCTCTATGTCGCGCGGATCAAGGCTCCGTCGGAGTCCAAATACACCTACGATTATTACGAGATCACCGGCACGATCGCGCCGGAGGATGCGTGGCGGCCGGCCTCGGAGAGCGCCTGCGATCTGCTCAAGTCGCAGTGAAGAACGGACAGGCGGCCCAGACATGACGGCACGTATGGCGAAGGCGGGAAGCAGGCGATGAGTGTAGTTGAAGCGGTGTCGACGTATCCGGTCGCGAGCGAGAGCCTGGCGGGCGCGGCCTATCGCGATGCGGTGCATCGCTGGCTGCATGCCAATCTGCCCGCCAGCTTCCGCGGCGACAGTGCCGCATTCGCGCCGCCCACGCTCCAGCAGTCCGTGACGTGGGAGGCGGCGATGTACCGCGCCGGCCTGACCGGCATTACGTGGCCCCAGGCCTATGGCGGGCACGGCCGCTCCTTGCGCGAGCATTTGATCGCCAATCAGGAGATCGGCGCGCTGGCGATGCCGGAGAGCGTCAACTCGATCGGCAAGGAACTCGCCGGTCCGATCATCCTGGCCGTCGGCAGCGAGGAGCAGAAACGGCGGTTCCTGCCCGCCATCCTCGAGATGCGCAACATCTGGTGTCAGGGATTTTCCGAGCCCGAAGCGGGGTCCGACCTTGCCGGGCTTCGCACTCGCGCCACGCGAAATGGCAACGACTGGCAGATCACCGGCCAGAAGATCTGGACCAGCGGCGCGTACCGGGCGCAACGCTGTCTCGTGCTCGCCCGCACCGGTCCGCTGGAGGATCGTCATCGCGGCCTTGCCATGTTCGCGGTGCCGCTCGATGCCGACGGCGTGCGCGTGCGCACCATCAAATCGATCGACGGACGCGAGAGCTTCTGCGAGGTCTTCTTCGACGACGTCGAAGTGGCCCAGGCCGATGCGATCGGCGCGCCGGACGAGGGCTGGGCCGCAGCCATCCGCGTGCTGGAGATCGAGCGGGCGACCAACCGCATGTACCGCGCCTGGCGCTTCGAGAACGAACTGCGCCACCTGATTTCGGCTTGCAAGACGGACCCGGCGCTGTCGGCAATGGTCGCGGACCGGCATTACGCCGTCAGGCTCGGCGAGGTCGCCGTCGAGATCGAGGTGCTGAAGGCGCATGTCGAGACGGCCGTCGAGGCGCTCGTCAACGGCGACAAGATCGGAGCGCGCGGCAGCCTTGCGAAGCTCTATTGGAGCGAATCGCATCAGCGCTTTGCGGCGCTTGCGATTGAACTGCTCTCGCAGGCATCGCTGCCGCAGAACCCGGCGATCACGGTGGCGCGGCGCCGGTTCGAAGCCATCTACCTTCAGGCGCGCGCCGAGACGATTTATGCCGGCACGACCGAGATCCAGCTCGGCATCATCGCCGATCGCATCCTCCAGCTGTCGCGAGGCAAGTGATGGTCTTCCCGCGCATTGCCTCGTCACGAACAACAGGGAGCCGGTGATGTCCGACGGACGGGGGCAGGCGGGCTTGTTGAAGGATCGTCTCGTCGTGGTGACGGGAGCGGGCCAAGGGATCGGGCGCGCCATCGCGTTGGGCGCGGCCGCTGCCGGGGCAAGGGTCGTCGTGACCGATCTGGGGCAGGACCGGGCAGACTCCGTTGCACGCGAGATCCGGGACGGAGGCAAGGAGGCAATCGGCTGTTCGCTCGACGTGACTGATGCTTTGGCCTGCGGCGAGGTGGCCAGGCGGGTCGATGAGGAGCTTGGCCTCGCCGACGTCGTCGTCAACAACGCCGGGATCATCATCCGCGAGCCGATCGACAGCCCGCGCGCTCACGAGAATTGGCGGCAGGTGTTCGATGTCAACGTCAACGGCACCTTCAACGTGGTTCATGCGTTCATTCCCGCGCTACGCAAATCGCGGGGAACCATCATCAACGTTGCCTCGGTCGCGGCCTTCGGTAGCATGGGTGGTACGGTTGGCTATTCATCGTCCAAGGGGGCGGTGAGGCTGTTCACGCAGGCGCTTGCCCGCGATCTCGCGCCCGATGGCATCCGGGTCAACGCCGTCGCGCCCGGCATCATCGCGACCGAAATGAGCGAGAGCACCCGTGGGAATCCGGCGCGGCTGTCCGGCCTGATGGCGCGCACGCCGTTGAAGCGCGTGGGACAGCCCGAAGAGATCGCAGCGCCGGTGATCTTTCTCGCCTCGGCGATGGCGTCCTATGTCAACGGCGTCATCCTGCCCGTCGACGGCGGGTATCTCGCCTAGTGAGCAATTGTAGTCGCGCAGTTTTCGAAGAGGACAGTGATGATCATGGCCGAAGGACTTCAGCCCGACGAGTTCGCCGCAACCGCGGCACGCGCCGTGACCGCATGTGCAGGCCTGGCTGTTCGCGAACAGGCGCAAAATCTCGCCGGTGACGGTCTGCTCGGCGTCATCGCGGATGAGGAGGTCGGGGGGCTGGCCCTGCCGCTCGGCTTTGCGGTGCCGGTGATCGCGGCCGCTCATGCGGGATTGCTCGGATTTCCGCTCCTGGAGACCATCCTCGTCGGTCGCCTGCTGCAGTCGTCGCTGACGCGTCTTGCCGCCGCGATCGTTTCCGGCGAGACATTGGCGACGGTCGCCTGGCAGGGTGAGGCCTTCGCCGAACGGGAAGGCGGGTTGCAGGTGCTGAGCGGCATGGTCGCGCGCGCGGCCTGCGCGGCGAAGGTCGACTACATCCTGGTACGGATGAACGCGGGCACCGCTGCATTGATCCCGACTGATGCCGAAGGCGTTCTGGTGGAGGAAGCGGCCGGCCTCGATCTGACCGTGCCGGAGCATGTGGTGCGGCTCCAGAAAGTTGAAGTCCCGATCGGCTCCGTCCTGCCAGCTGGCACATGGGATTTGCTCAACTCGGACGCCAACGTGCTCCGCGCCGCCGCTATCCTGGGATCGGCCGAAGCATGCCTGGCGCTCGCGCAGGAACATGCGTCGACGCGCCGCCAGTTCGGCCACGCCCTGTCCTACAATCAGGCCATCCGCCATGCCTTGGCGCGCCAGAAGCTCGGGCTCGAAAGCATCCGTCATGCGATCACGCGCAGCCTGTCCGAGGGCGGCGGTCCGGTCCAGCGCGATGCGGCGTTCCTGGCTGCAGCGACCTATGGCAGCTCGATCAGCGAGGGCGCGCTACAGATTCACGGCGGCATGGGCTTCACATGGGATGTGCCGGTGCATCGCCATCTGCGCCGCATCCGTACGCTTCAGGCCCAGGGCGATGCCAGCGGTCTGATCAGCACGTTCGGCCGCCGTTACGTATCGGAAATTGCACCGTTCGCCGAGGCGGAAGCATGAAGGAGACGACCATGACCGAGACCAGGGATCAGACGCTCGCGGGGCGCGTCGCACTTGTCACCGGCGCCGGAAACGGCATCGGCCGTGCGACTGCGCTTCGGCTCGCCGGACGCGGTGCGATCGTCGGTGTCAACGACCTGAAGCCGGAATTCGTCGATGGCACGGTGGACGCGATCAAGGCGGCCGGCGGCAAGGCCGTAGCCGTCACGCAGGACGTGTCGAGCCGCGACGGCATGCGGCAGGCGGCGCTTGGATTGGCGGAGCAGCAGGGGCGTTTCGACATCCTCGTCAACAACGCGGCCTGGGTCCGCTATCAGTCGGTCGCGGACATCGCGCCGGAGACTGTCGAACGCATGCTCAACATCGGTTTCAAGGCGGTGATGTGGGGTATCCAGGCCGCCGCCGAGGTCATGGATGCGGAACGCGGCGGCGCGATCGTCAACGTCGCTTCGGTGGCCGGCCTGATCTCGGCGAAGAACAGCATCGTCTACAGCGGCATCAAGGCGGGCGTCATGGGCATCACGCGCGCTGCCGCAGCCGAGCTCGGTGCGCGCAACATCCGCGTCAACGCCGTGGCGCCCTCGGCGATTCCGACCGAAGGAACGATGCGCAATCGTAACGCCGAACTCGATGCACGCCGCGTCGCGAGAACGCCGCTGGGGCGGCTCGGCACGGTCGACGATATCGCCAAGGCCATCTGCTTCCTCGCCGGTGACGAGAGCGGCTTCATCTCGGCGCAGGTGCTCACCGTCGACGGCGGCATCACCCTGACGAACATTGCCTGACGGGACCATTACGATGTCCGATCTGACGCCGGAACAGCAGGTTCTGAAAGATGCCTACGTCAAGGCGCGGGGCTATTGGCGGCCCTGGACGGAGGGGCTGCTGCGGCTCGATCCGGCGTTTCTTGACGCATACGGAAAATATGCGGGTTATGCCGCAGAGAAGGGACCGCTGTCGCCCAAGATGCGCGAGCTGATCTACGTCGCGCTCGACGGATCGGCGACGCACCTGTTCCGATCCGGCCTCGCGCTGCATCTTCGCCTTGCACTTCAGGAGGGGGCGTCGGCGCGGGAGATCATCGACGTGTTTCGCCTCGCGACGGTTCAGGGGCTCGATGGCTGCAATCTCGGCATCGGCATCCTAGCCGAGGAATTGGCGAGCGCGGGGCTTCAGGTCGGTTATCCCGAACTGACGCATGAGCAGACGGCGCTGCGGGATGCCTATGTGGCGCAATTCGGGGATTGGCCCGATTTCTGCGAGCAATGGCTGCGGGGCGATCCCGGCTATTTCGCCGTCTTGCTGGATCTCCTCGCGGGCGGGCAGGCCGGGGATGGTCTCGACCAGCGCTCGCAATGTCTGATCTCGCTCGCATTGAACGCATGCTTCACGGCACTCAATCCGCATGGACTGCGGGTGCAGATCAGGCGGGCTTTGCGGCTCGGCATCGGCCAGCGGGAGATCCTTCAGGTTCTCCAGATGACTGCACATCTTGGCGTCCATGCCTGCGCGATCGGCGTACCGGTTCTGATGGAAGCCCTCGACGAGCGTTCCTCGAAGGCCGGTGCCGGCGAGGAGAGCAAGGGACCGGGTGAGGGAGGAGGACGGAAGTGAAGGGATTGGCGATCCGCAATCACAGGGCGTTCGCGTCCGGCGCTCTGTTCCTCGCATTTGCAGTCCTCTTCTTCGTGGCGGCGCTGAACTATCCCGCGGGGACAGCCGCGCGAATGGGGCCGGGCTATTTCCCGCGCCTGCTCGCAATCGTGCTCGCGGCCATCGGTCTGGTCGTGATCCTCAGTGCAATGAAGCCGACCGCGGACGGGCAGGCGCTGCGCAACTGGGATATCAAGGGGCTCGCCTGGATCACCGGATCCGTGATCCTGTTCGGCGCCTTGCTGTTTCCGCTCGGTCTGGTCGGCGCCCTGTTCGTCCTGATCATGGTGTCGAGCCGGGCCAGCCCTGAGTTCACCTGGATGGGCGCGCTGACGAACGCTGCGGTGCTCATCGCGCTGTGTCTGGCCGTATTCGTCTACGGTCTCGGGCTGCAACTGCCCGTCTGGCCGTCTCTCCTCAACTGAACGAGCCGATCGATGGATCTCTTCCACAATCTGGCGATTGGCTTTGCGACGGCAGCCCAGCCCGCCAACCTGCTCTATGCCTTCCTCGGCTGCCTGCTCGGCACCTTGATCGGCGTGCTTCCCGGCCTCGGCCCGCTCGCGACCATCGCTATGCTGCTGCCGATCACCTATGCGCTGCAACCGGACGCCGCGCTGATCATGCTCGCCGGGATCTATTACGGCGCGCAGTATGGCGGCTCGACCACGGCGATCGTGGTCAATCTGCCTGGGGAGTCTTCGTCGGTCGTGACCACGATTGACGGCTACCAGATGGCGAAGCAGGGGCGCGCCGGCGTGGCGCTCGCGACCGCTGCCATCGGCTCGTTCTTCGCCGGATGCGTGGCAACGCTCGCCTTGGCGGCCCTTGCGGGCCCGCTGACCGCGACCGCCTTGCTGTTCGGCCCGAAGGAATTCTTCGCGCTCATGATCCTGGGGCTGATCCTCGCCTCGGTGCTGTCGAGCGGGCCGTTCATCGAGGGCATCGGCATGGTCGTGCTCGGCATGCTCCTGAGCCTCGTCGGCACCGACCTGAACAGCGGCAGCCAGCGTTTTGCCTTCGGCGTTCCCCAGCTCTTCGACGGTCTCGATTTCGTGCCGCTGGCGATGGGCATCTTCGGCTTCGCCGAGATCGTCAAGAATCTCGAGCAGGACGACAAGCTGTCGCTGGTCACCCAGAAGATCACCAATCTGTTTCCGACGCGCGACGACTTCCGTCGGATGGTGCCGGCGATGCTGCGCGGCACGGCGCTGGGGACGCTGCTGGGAGTCCTGCCCGGCGGCGGCGCCGTGCTCTCGTCCTTCGCGTCCTATACGCTGGAGAAGAAGCTGTCGCGACATCCCGAGCAGTTCGGCAAGGGCGCCATCGAGGGCGTTGCAGGCCCGGAGTCCGCGAACAACGCCGGCGCCCAGACCTCGTTCATTCCGCTGCTGACGCTCGGGGTTCCCTCCAATGTCGTGATGGCCCTGATGGTGGGCGCCATGAACATTCACAACATCCACCCGGGTCCGGAGGTGATGACGAAGAATCCGACCCTGTTCTGGGGCCTGATCGTCTCGATGTGGGTCGGCAATCTGATGCTGCTGATCCTCAATCTTCCGCTCGTCGGGCTGTGGGTGAAGCTGCTCACCATTCCCTACCGCTATCTGTTTCCCGCGATCATGGTGTTCTGCTCGATCGGCGTCTATTCCATCAACAGCTTAACGTTCGAGGTCTACGAGGCGGCCGTGTTCTGTGTGTTCGGCTACGTTCTGATCAAGCTGCAACTTCCGGCGGCGCCGCTGCTGTTGGGCCTGGTTCTGGGTCCGGCCATCGAGGAGAATTTCCGCCGCGCCATGGTGCTCTCGCGCGGCGACGCCACCGTGCTGCTGACTTCGCCGCTCTCGGCGAGCCTGCTGGCCGCGGCCGCCATCGCGATCCTCCTGATCATGTTGCCGACGATCCGGGCGCGGCGAGAGGAAGCGCTCCAGGATTGATACACCGCGATTCCCATGCAGGCAGGTTCGCCCTGATCATGCCCGACGTCAGCCGATCAGATCGCCGTATCCGCTCGGGTACTTGATCCAGATCAAGATCGCAACGCTAAAGCGCCGACTACGCTGCCTTTGGACTAGATCTGGACACGGCCTTGAAGACACTTCGCCAGCTTCTCACCGGAGAGGACGTGATCCAGCTCGTGATCAGGCTCGGATTGCTCGCTCTGTTGATCTTCTGGACTTTGTATCTGATCCGCCCGTTCGTTACGATTCTGGTCTGGGCCCTCGTGCTCGCAGTTGCGTTCAATCCGATCTTCCTCGTGCTCGCCAAAATCCTGGGAGGCAGGGCGAAACTCGCGGCGGGGCTTCTCACCGCGATTAATCTCGCCATTGTCATCGGGCCGGCGGCTTGGCTAGGTCTCGGTGCGGTGGACGGGATCAGGGACTTCGCCGGTGAGCTGGCCGCGGGCGATCTGGTCATCCCTTCACCGCCCGCAGCGATCAAGACCTGGCCGCTGATCGGAACGCCGCTCTACGAGTTCTGGGATCAAGCCTCGACCAATCTCCGTTCGGTCGTGCAACGGATTGCGCCGTATCTGAAGCCGTTCGCGGGTACGCTCCTTGGCATCGCGGGCGATGCCGGTGTGGGCACCATCAAGTTCCTGCTGTCGGTCGTCGTCGCCGGCTGCCTGTTTCCCTATGGACCGCAGCTCGTGGCGGCGGGCAGGAGCTTCCTGTCGCGGATCGTGCCCGAGCAGAGCGAGCACTTCCTGGATCTCGCGGGCGCGACCATCCGTGCGGTAGCCCAAGGTGTGATCGGCATCGCCGTCGTTCAGGCGCTGCTAGCCGGTATCGGCTTCAAGTTGGCGGGCATTCCGATCGCCGGCTTGCTTGCGCTCCTGGTGCTGTTGCTCTCCATCGTGCAGATCGGCGGAGCCATCATCATGCTCCCCGTGATGATCTGGATCTGGACCGACAAGGATGTCACTGTCGCAGTGCTGCTGACATTGTTCCTCGGAATCGTCAGCATTCTCGACAACATACTGAAACCGTTGGTGATGGGACGCGGCCTGACGACGCCGGCGCTCGTCATCCTGATCGGCGTGATCGGCGGAACGCTGGGCCACGGAATAGTCGGCCTTTTCATCGGACCTATTGTCCTGTCGGTGGCTTGGGAGCTCACCGTGGCCTGGATCAGGACCGATCGCGCCAGCGCGGCGTCGCAGGCGACCATCGACCGTTGACCTAAATCAATGTCGGACGCCTCGGAGCGCCTTGGATGGCGTCGCGCGACGACGAGGTCGGAACATGTCAATGGAAAATCCCAACCTGCCGGGCGGCCCCTTGTCCGGACTTGTCGCTTCGGCCGTGGAATATATGGTCGACGCGAGCCAGCGGAGTGTGCTGTTCCTGGACATCATGCGCCAGCGCGGCGATCAATACCGGGAGCACGTTGCACAGACGGCGCCGCATGTCCTGCAATACGCTGCGGAACTGATTATGGACGGCCGCAAGCTGGACGAGCCGGTCAACTACGCGCTGGTCCGTATCATCCCGCCCAAGGACGTGGAGATTGATCTCAAGCGACGGCCGTTTGTCGTGATCGATCCGCGCGCGGGCCATGGCCCGGGCATCGGTGGCTTCAAGGCCGATAGCGAGATCGGCGTCGCGATGAAGGCCGGGCATCCCTGTTACTTCATCGGCTTCCTGCCGGAGCCGATGCCCGGTCAGACCATCGAACGCATCGCGCGCGCCGAAGCCATTTTCATCGAAAAGGTCATCAGCCGTCATCCGGACGCGGACGGAAAGCCTTGCGTGATCGGCAATTGTCAGGCCGGCTGGGCCGTCATGATCCTGGCGTCACTGCGGCCGGAACTGTTCGGGCCGCTGATCGTCGCGGGGGCGCCGCTTGCCTATTGGGCGGGCGTGCACGGCAAGTATCCGATGCGTTATTCCGGCGGCCTTTTGGGTGGAAGCTGGCTCACCGCGCTGACCAGCGATCTCGGCGCCGGGAAGTTCGACGGTGCCTGGCTGGTGCAGAACTTCGAGAACCAGAATCCATCGAACACCCTGTGGACCAAGCAGTACAACGTCTATTCCAAGGTCGATACCGAGGCGAACCGCTATCTCGAGTTCGAGCGATGGTGGGGCGGGCATGTCAACCTGAATGCCGAGGAAATCCAGTTCATCGTCGACGAGCTCTTCATCGGCAATAATCTCGCCGCCGGCAAGATCGAGATGTCCGACGGCCGCAGGGTGGATTTGCGCAATATTCAGTCGCCGATCGTGGTGTTCTGCTCGGAGGGCGACAACGTCACGCCGCCGCAACAGGCGCTGGACTGGATTCTGGATTGCTATGCGGACGTCGATGAGATCAGGGCCTATGGGCAGACGATCGTCTATACCGTCCACAAGAGCATTGGGCATCTCGGTATCTTCGTATCCGGCGGCGTCGCCAAGAAAGAGCACGCTGAGTTCTCGAGTAACATCGACCTGATCGACGTGCTGCCGCCGGGGCTCTATGAGGCGACATTCGAGGCCAAGGGCGAGGAGACAACGAGTTCCGATCTCGTGGTCGGCCAGTGGGTGATGCGCTGCGAGGCGCGGACGCTCGACGACATCCGCGCCATGGGTGGCAATTCGCCCGAGGACGAACGGCGCTTCGCTGCCGCCAAACGCGTCTCGGAGCTTAACCTTGCCGCCTACCAGAAGTTCGTGCAGCCCTGGATCAAGACGCTGGTCACGCCGCAGATGGCAGAGACGATGCGCAACCTGCATCCCCTGCGGCTGCAGTACGAGGCGCTCAGCAGCCAAAATCCGTGGATGACGGCGGTGAAGTCGGCCGCGGAGGACATCGAGGACAATCGCAAGCCGGTCGCCCAAGACAATCCGTTCCTTGCGTTTCAGGAGCAGATGTCCAAGCAGATCGTTCACGCACTCGACAGCTGGCGTGACGCACAGGAGGCATTGAGCGAAGCGATCTTTCTCAACCTCTATGGCTCGCCGGCGGTGCAGACTGCGCTCGGGATCGATCCGAAGTCCGAGCCGTCGCGCCGGCGCGAAATGTCAGCCGAGCATCGCGCCATGCTGGAGAAGCGGGTCGCGCAGCTGAAATCCGGGATCGGCGAGGGCGGCCTGCGCGAGGCGGCCATTCGCAGTCTGCTCTACATCGGGTCGGCGCGGGGAATGGTCGACGAGCGTAGCATTGAGGCGCTGCGCCGGATCCGTCGCGACTACAGTGGACAGCGAATGACGCTTCCGGAGTTCAAGATGCTGGTCCGCGAGCAGTTCTTCATGCTGCTGATCGATCGGGAAGGTGCCTTGGCAGCCATTCAGAAGCTGTTGCCCGAGGATGTCAACCAGCGGCGTGCGGCCTTCGCGGCGGTACGCGAGGTGCTCTCCGCAAGCGGCGAGATCGCGGGGGAACGCGCAAGTCGCCTGCGGCGCGTCGCCACGTTGTTCGGCGTCGATACAGGTGAAGGGGAATCGAACGTCGCCCCTTTCGATCCAAAGGCGAAGGCATCGTAGGTCTGTCTGGAGGGATTGGGAGCGACATCATGTCAACCGAAGGAAGGCAAACGCAGTCTCCCAGCAAGTATGACCGGTTGATTGCGGCAGCAAAGGCGGTGCCGCCGGTTCCGACTGTCGTGGTGCATCCTTGCGATGAAACCTCGCTGCGCGGCGCCGTTGAGAGTGCTGAGGCCGGCATCATCCGGCCGATTCTGGTCGGGCCCGCGAGCAAGATCGGCGATCTCGCGCGCAGGTGTGGCCTCGACATCTCCGGCTTCGAGATCGTCAACGCCGCACATAGCGAAGAGGCAGCCGCCAAAGGTGTCGAGCTGATCCACGCAGCCAAGGGCGAAATGCTCATGAAGGGCAGTCTTCACACCGACGAGTTGATGCGCGCGGTGACCGCAAAAGTCGGCGGCCTGCGCACCGAACGCCGTATCAGCCATGTGTTCGTGATGGACGTGCCCGCCTATGCCGAAACCCTGCTTGTGACGGATGCCGCGATCAACATCTTTCCCGATCTCGACGCCAAGCGCGACATCATCCAGAACGCCATCGATCTCTACAACGAGGCCGGATTCGGCAAGACGCCGCGGGTGGCAATCCTTTCGGCGGTGGAGACCGTGACGTCCAAGATTCCCTCGACGATCGAGGCGGCCGCGCTCTGCAAGATGGCTGATCGCGGGCAGATCACCGGCGGCGTGCTCGACGGCCCGCTCGCGTTCGACAATGCCATTGATCCCGAAGCCGCGCGCATCAAGGGCATCAAGTCCGAGGTCGCCGGCCGGGCTCAGATCCTCGTCGTTCCCGACCTCGAATCGGGCAATATGCTGGCGAAAAATCTGGCCTACTTTGCCAAGGCCGACGGCGCCGGCATCGTGCTCGGCGCCCGGGTGCCCGTCGTGCTGACGTCACGGGCGGACTCGCCGCGGGCGCGCATGGCATCCTGCGCGGTGGCGTCGCTCTATGCCAATGCCCGGCGTCAACACGCCCCGACAGTTGCTGCGTGACCATCATGGATACGATCCTCGTCGTCAACGCGGGCTCCTCGAGCGTCAAGTTCCAGGTCTTTTCGGTCGAGGGAGAGGGCAGGCTGCGGCGGCAGCTCAAGGGCCAGATGGACGGCATCGGCAGCCGCCCACGGTTGAGGGCGAGCGGCGCGAATGGCGATCCGCTCGCCGACCGCGCCTACCCGATCGAGACGGTCCCCGATGTTCCGGCCGCGATGGGCGTCGCCGGGGAATGGTTGCGGGACGAGCTTCGTATTCACCCCATCGCCGTCGGACATCGTGTCGTGCATGGCGGTCCCGAGTATGACCGGCCGGTGCTGATCGACCACGGCGTCGTCGCCCGCCTGGAACGGTTCGTCAGCCTCGCACCGCTGCATCAACCGCACAACCTGTCGCCGATCCGCTCGATCCTCGCGGGCTTCCCGACCTTGCCGCAGGTCGCCTGCTTCGACACCGCCTTTCACCGCACGCATAGTGCAGTTGCAGATCACTATGCGATCCCGCATCAGCTTCACGCCGAGGGCGTGCGGCGCTACGGTTTTCACGGGCTGTCCTACGAATACATCGCGAAGACCCTGCCGCAGACCGCGCCCGGCGTTGCGAAGGGCAGGGTGATCGTCGCCCATCTCGGTAGCGGCGCCTCGATGTGCGCGCTGAAGGGAGGACAGAGCGTCGAAAGTACCATGGGCTTCACGGCGCTGGACGGGCTTCCGATGGGAACGCGCCCCGGCCAGATCGATCCCGGGGTCGTGCTCTATCTGATCTCGGAAAGGGGAATGTCGGCATCGAACGTGCAGAACTTCCTCTATCGCGACTGTGGACTGAAGGGACTGTCCGGCGTCAGCAACGATATGCGGGAGCTCGAGGCCAGCCAGGATGCCAAGGCGAAACTGGCGATCGACTATTTCGTATATCGGATCGGCCTCAACGCCGGCATGCTTGCGGCTGCGTTGCAGGGCCTGGATGCCTTCGTCTTCACCGCCGGCATCGGCGAGAATTCCGCGAGCATACGCGCCCGAGTGGGCGAGCAGCTCGGTTGGTTCGGTGTCAAGCTGGATCCGACCGAGAATTCCCGCAACGCGCGGCTGATATCGCGTCCCGACAGTCTCATTCCCGTCTATGTCGTGCCGACCGACGAGGAACTGATGATCGCACAGCACACGCTGGCGCTGCTGGTCAACACGCCATCGACCAACCCCAGACAAGAGAGGGTGTCATGATTCCCGTGTTCCCGGATACCAAGGTTGCCCTGAAGGGGAAAAAAGGCCTCATCGTCGGTGTCGCCAACGACCAGTCCATCGCCTGGGGATGCGCCAGGGCGTTTCGTGGGCTCGGGGCTGAACTCGCCGTCACCTATCTGAACGACCGCGCCAAAAAGCACGTCGAACCGCTCGCGCAGGCGCTGGAGGCACCGATCTTCATGCCGCTCGACGTCATGGTGGAGGGGCAGACCGAGGCCGTGTTCGAGCGGATCGGGAAGGAATGGGGCCAGCTCGATTTCCTGCTGCACTCGATCGCTTTCTCGCCGAAGGAGGCGCTGCACGGCCGCGTGGTGGATGTCGGCCGCGACGGATTCCTGAAGACGATGGACGTCTCCTGCTGGTCGTTCCTGCGCATGGCGCATCTCGCCGAGCCGCTGATGAAGAACGGCGGCACGATGTTCACCATGACGTACTATGGCAGCCAGATGGTCGTGGAGAACTACAACATCATGGGCGTGGCCAAGGCGGCGCTTGAAGCAGCCGTTCGCTATGCCGCCGCCGAATTGGGGCCGAAGGGCATCCGCGTGCACGCGATCTCGCCGGGACCGCTCGCCACCCGCGCGGCGTCGGGCATCCCGGAGTTCGACGAGCTGATGGACAAGGCTCAATCGAAGGCGCCGGCGCGCAGCCTCGTCAGCATCGACGATGTCGGCAATGCCACGGCGTTTCTGGCACTCGACGGCGCCAAGCTGATCACCGGTGGCGTGCTCTATATCGACGGTGGATATCACATCATTGACTGAACGAAAACGACGGGTGCCTCGTGCGCCGCTCAGCGATAGTGCAGTGCGATCAGCTCGGCGACGCAGGCCGGCTTCTTGCCGCCTTCGATCTCGATCACGAGATGGTAGTTCACGCGCAGGCCGTCGGGTGGAACGTCCTCGGCCTCGGCGACGGTGACACGACCGCGCAGCTTCGAGCCCGCTGGCACCGGTGCCAGATATCTTATCCGGTCTGCGCCATAATTCAGGGTGTTGCGTAGGCCCTTGAGGCCCATCACCGATCGAATGAAGAGCGGTGCAAGTGCAAGCGACAACAGGCCGTGGGCGATGGTGGTGCCGCCGGGCGATTCCTTCCTGGCGCGCTCCTGATCGACATGGATCCACTGCTGGTCGCAGGTCGCCTCGGCAAACTGGTTGATGCGATCCTGCGTCACCTCGACCCAGTCGCTGACGCCGATCTCGGTGCCGACGGCAGATTTGATTTCGCTGAAGTCGGTGAATATCCGCATGTCGGTCACCTGCTCAGATCTTCATTTCCGGGATCTTGTCGTGTACGACAAGTTCGGCGTCCGTCACCGCCATGACCTCGCCGACACTGATGCCGGGCGCGGTCTCCAGCAGGGTGGCCCTGCCGTCGGGGAACGCGATCACCGCCATGTCGGTCACGACCAGGTGCACCGGTCGCGCCGATGTCAGGGGCAGAGAGCATTTGGCGACGATCTTGGACTTGCCCTTTGCCGCGTGCTGCATGGCGACGATGACCCGCCTGGCGCCGCTGACGAGATCCATGGCCCCGCCCATGCCCGGCACCATCTTGCCGGGGATCATCCAGTTGGCGAGATGGCCCTGCGCATCGACTTGCAGGCCGCCAAGGACGGTGACGTCGACATGGCCGCCGCGGATCAACCCGAACGACATCGCGCTGTCGAACGTGCTGGCACCTGGCAGCGCACTGATCGGGCGCCCGCCCGCGTCCGTCAGCAGGGGATGGCTCAACCCCTGCTCGGGGATTGGTCCGGTGCCGATCAAACCGTTTTCCGACTGAAAGAACACCTTGAGATCAGGCGAAACGTAGTTGGCGACCAGCGTTGGGATGCCGATCCCCAGATTCACGAGGTCGCCGGAATGAAGCTCCTGCGCGACGCGCCGGGCGATGATCTCCTGTGCGTCCATGTTTCACCCGTTCGGGTTCGTAATGAGGTAGTCGACGAGCGGCGCCGGTGTCAGCACGTGGTCGGGTGCGATGACGCCGACGGGCACGATGTGCTCCGCTGTCACGATCACGGTGTCGGCCGCCATCGCCATGACCGGATTGAAGTTGCGTGCCGTGAGCGCGTAGGAGAGGTTGCCGAGATAGTCGGCGAGGAAAGCGTGGACCAGAGCGAACTGCGCCCGCAGTGCGGTCTCGAGCAGGAACGGCCTGCCGTCGATCTCGATCTGGCGCTTGCCTTCGGCGACCAGGGTGCCCACACCTGTCGGTGTGAGCACGCCGCCGAGGCCGCACCCGCCTGCGCGAATGCGCTCGGCGAAGGTGCCTTGCGGGATGAGATCGACGGCGATCTGATTGGCCAGCATTTGCTGCTGCGCCTTCGGATTGAGGCCAATATGGGTCGCAATGAGGCGCGAGACGAGAGCCGCGTCGAACAGCTTGCCGACACCTTTTCCGGGCGTCGCCGCGTCGTTGCTGATGACCGAGAGACCGGTCTTGTGTTGTCGCACAACCTCGTCGAGCAGGCGCTCCGGCGTTCCGACGCCCATGAAGCCGCCGACCATGATGCTCGCACCGGACGGGATCATCGCAACGGCTTCTTCGACGGAAACGGCCCTCATGATGGGAACTCCAGTCAGCAAAGGCGATCAAGCGAAGGCGACGGTGAGACGATGTTGGCGCGCGGTCGGCGCGCTCCTTTGATCTGCGTCAAGGCTTCTCATCGTCCCCACGTCAGGTGGTGATGCCGATGCTCTCAAGGACTTCTGCCCATAGTCTTCGGACTTCCGCGTGGCGCCGCTCAAGCGCCGTGTTGACGGCGTCTCGAAACGGCACGAGGCTCTCGCCTTTCAGGAAGAGAATTTGCGCCTGCAACAGCCGGCCGCTCTCGAATTCGATGCGGCGCAATGCCGACACGAAGGGATCGTCGGCATTGGCGCCTAGCGGAAGCAGGGCCGCCGGGCGGATTCCTGCGTGAACGGCGTGGGCCAGCGTCGCAAGATCGATCGGTAGGGCCAAAGGTAGATTAGTTATCCCCTCGATCGGCTTGGGAAACCAGGCCGTTTCCCAGGAGGCCGCCATGTAGCCCAAGGCCATGTCGGGCACCCAGGAGGCCGTGCGCTGCAGGAGCGAGACTATCTCGGACTCCCGATAGAATTGCGCGTTCAACTCGGTCTGCCAGGCAGCCTCGATGCGCATGGGCAAGGCCAATGCGAACTGCCGCGCCAAGGCGCCGTGCGCCGAGATCAGGAACGCGGCTACGCGCGTCTGCTGGTGTGACGGTACGCGGCCTTCGGAATCGAGCGGTCCGAGAAATCTGCTCATGGCGGCGCTGCCCGAACCGGGATGGCCCGCAAATGATCATAGCCGGCGGGAAATGGCGTGAGCTCGCCGCCGGCTTCCTCCGGCGCAATCCAGACGGCCTTGTTGCCCTGCCAGCGTCCGGCCAGCACGTCGTCCGCAAAGCGCGCGAGCAGGTCGGCGGTGAGCGCGCCCTTCTCGAGCGTGAAGGCATGATAGGCCTTGGGAATGATCACGAGCGAACTATCCGGGATTTCGGCGCGCAGAGTCTCGTGCAAGGCCCGCGGCGTCAGGAAGTCGAACTCGCCGTTCAGGATCATTGTCGGCACGGCGATCGAGGACAGGCGCGGCGTCAATGGCTGGAAATCGAGGAACGATTCCATCAGGTTCTGAAGCGCGTACAGGTCGTTGACCATCCAGCCCTGCCGCTTGACGCTGTCGAGCTTGTCGAGCAGCGGCTTCAGCCAGTGATCGGACAGGTTCATCGGCAGCAGGAGATCCTGGAGATAGCCGGTGCCGCCGAGGATCAGCCCGGTTCGCAGCGCATTGCCGAGCAGAAGGAGCTGCGGCGACAGCTCCGCAAAGCAGCTCATCGGCGCAAGGCCGGAGAGACGTTCGCCGTGCTCGATGGCGTAGCGCAGCGCAATCAGCCCGCCGAAGCTGATGCCGCTGAGGAAAATGGGGCTGTCGCCGAGCTCGCCGATCAACAGGTGGAGCGCGGTTACCTGGTCGTCCTGGCTGATGAAAAGGGCCGGCTTGTCGGAGGCGCCCTGGCCGAGCAGATCGAAAGTCGCGACGCGGAAGCGGCGCGCCACCAAGGCCTCACGATAGGCATTCCAAAGCTCGGCATATTGCGTGAGCCCGTTGACCAGCACATAGACCGGCGCGCCAGCGGGTCCGTCGAGCTCGTAGCGGATCCGGTACGGACCGTGGGTGAGGAAGGGCATTTGCGCGAGCCGGCTGGTAATTCGGTGCGCAGATATCCTCCGCCGGAGTTTCGGAATTCCGTTGAGTTATATCAATGGATGCGTCGCCCCTGCTCCTAGCGTTCGATCAAAATCACCGGAGGAACGCGCCATGATCGGCCGATACGCCATTCGGCGATACGTCATCAGCCTGCTCTTGCTGCTGATCGGCACCTCGCTCGCGGTTGCACAACCCTTCACTCGCCGCTCCTCGCAAGTGAAGCATGACGAGTTGAAAAAGACGTACGAGATCGCCAACTTCCGTCTTGGCGGCAAGTATGACCTCAACAATCCCTCCAAATGGGAGAATGGCGGGGAGGGCGGCGTCACCCTGGAATCACTCGGTGCCGGCAAGCTGCGTACCGCCTATATCGCGATCGGCAATGCGCGGCGCAACGCCGCCGGCGAGATCACCAACGCGGTCGTGATCAATTCCTACTATTCTGGTGATTCCACCGACATGTACGAGCAGTGGGTCGTCGGTGCTCCGCTGTCCGGCAGCGTGCCGATCATCGGTCCGAGCCGGCCAATCGATACCGACAAGTACTACGTCATCATGGTCGATCCGCTGGGCACCTGGGGTGCCAGCAAGCCGTCGGACGGCCTCGGCATCAAGTTTCCTCAGTACAGCTACTACGACATGGTCCAGGCCAACTACCGCCTGCTGCGCGACGGGCTGAAGGTTGCGCGTGTGGCACTTGTCGCCGGCGTCTCGATGGGCGGCACGCAGACCTATGTCTGGGGCGTGATGCATCCGGAATATGTGAGCGCCTTGATGCCGATCGGCGGCACCACGCAGTCGGACGGCGATGACCCCGTCGGCAACTGGACGTTCCAGATGATGACGGCTGCGATCGAGTCCGATCCCGTCTGGCAGGCGACCAAGGGCGACTACTACAAGCAGCCCAAGGAGAAGCATCCGGTGCCGGGCGTTGCCTTCGGCTGGTCGATTCTGGGCATGACGGGCTACGACTTTTCCTATCGCACGACCCAGAACTGGGCCGCAGTGCAGCCTGAGATCTTCTACTGGGATTCCCCGAACGAGAAAGCCGGTTTGAACGTCGTCAATCGCGCCAAGCTCTATGACGCCGTCGACCTCGTCTGGCGCAACCGGGTCGGCGAGACCCACAACATCAATCCCTATCTCGGCCGCATCCAGGCGCGCACGCTGGTGATGCACATCACCAACGATCTCTGGCTGAACTTCAAGCTGGCGCAGAAGGCCGTCGATCGCGTGCCCGGCGCGGACCTGATCGCCCAGGAGAGTCCGGTCGCACACTACGGGGTGTTCCCGATCATCAACCAGCGCAAGAACGATCCGAAGTTCGTCGCCTTCATGGACGACGTCGCGGCGCTCGATCGCGCGCAAAAATTCGTTGACAAGAACTATCGCGTACCCGGCGTTGCAGAGAAAATCGATCCGAACAAATCCTTCTGGAAGGATTTTGTGACCTATCCCTACCCGGTCAAATACGCCAATGCCAAGGACGCGCGCGGCACCACCTGGCAGATCGGCTACATGGATGAGTATGCCGGCACCGACAGGGATCCGAAGGTGCTCGTCATCATCCACGGCAAGGGTGCGTTCGGTGGGCACTACGGCAACGTTATGCAGTATGCCCTGCGCAGCGGCCTGCGCGTGATCGTGCCTGACCTGCCGCACTACGGCATGTCCGGTCCCGGCAATCTCGACAAAAGTCCGGCACGCACCATGCAGGATATGCGCGAGGTGATCTATGACCTCGTGGTCAATCAGCTTGGCGTCAAGAAGGCCTATTATCACGGCCACTCACTCGGCGGTCAGTTCGTGGTGGGTTATGCCCTGACCTGGCCCGACGCGGTGCAAGGCCTCGCGCTCGAGGCGCCGTCAGGCCTCGAGGAATATCCGCGCGAGATCACCATCGCCAAGGACAAGAAGGCGCCGCTGTTCGAGCAGGGCCTCGGCCGCGACTTCGACAAGTGGAAGGAGGTCTGGGACCAGACCGGTATCCTGGCCGCGGAGAAGGCCCGCAGCGAGCAGAACATCCGCGACTTCTTCTACTTCAAGAAGCGTGACGCTGACACCGGCGCGGTGTCGGCGGCCAAGAGCGGCTATTTCTTCAGCGACAGTGAATACGCCCGCTTACACACCGAGCAGCGCGTCGGGCTCACCAAGGGCAATCCGAAGGAGCTCGATCAGTGGTGCAACATCTTCATCTTCGACATCTACACGATCGGGGCGGAACTGCAGCAGAATGACCCGAAGAACCTGTACGAGCGCGTCACTCAGATCAAGGCGCCGATCTTCCTGGCGTTCGGCGATAAGGAGCCGTTTATCCCGACGCCCGCATTCAACGGGCTGACGGATCTCGGACGCGACGTCATCACGCCGTTCATGACGCGTATGACCAACGCCGGCAACCGGCCCATGCTCAAGATCTATCCGGAGACCGGACACTTCATCCATACGGACAATCCGGTGGAATACTCCGCTGACGTCGTGGACTTCGTCACCAAGGGAACGGTCGACACCTCATCGCCGCTCGGCACCGATCGCATGATCAAGGGTGCCGTGGCATCGGCCATCCCGGTCGCCCCGACGCCGCCGGGTGCGGCGCCGACGGCCGGTCTCAACAAGTAGGGTCGGTTCATGCCGAGGGTGCGCGCGGGCGACGTCGAGCTGGGCTGGCGGGAGTGGGGACGAGGCGACGTCACCGTCGTCTTCGTCCACGGCAATCTTGCCAGCAAGGACTGGATCGAACTCGCCGCACCAATGTTTCCGAGCGGGCTGCGGGTGATCGGGATCGACTGGCGCGGCTGCGGCGAAAGCGATCGGCCAAAGCCCGCTGCCGACTATTCCAACTATTCGATGCAGCAGCACGCGCACGACATCTTGACGGCACTCGATGCGCTGGACATCGGATTTTGCCATCTGGCAACCCACTCCACCGGTGGCATCATCGCCGCCCGTATGCTGTTGATGCAGCCGCAACGGTTCGGGCGGGTGTTTGCGCTCGATCCAGTGACGCCGCTTGGCATGTCCTTCAATGACGACCAGATCGGCCTCTTCCGGGCGATGATGGCAAGCAAGGAGCTGACGCGGACCGTGATGGCGACAGCCGCGTCCTCGCTGTTCGTGCCGGATAGCATGGCCCCGAACGCGATCCCGCGCTTCCGTGAAGGGCTCGGCGAAATCGAGGCGCTGTTCGACCGGGTCATCGAGCAGACCTTTGGCGTCTCCGAAGGCATCTGGATCGGAACGCCGGTCAATCTCACCCGGGAGCGGGAGAGCAGGGAATTGGAGCGCCGTATGTCGGAGATCCGGCATCCGCATCTGGTGCTGTGGGGGGAAAGGGACGGTTGGATCCCGCCCGCCGACCTGCGCGCCATGGCCGAGGCGATGCCGGATTGCCGGCTCGTGGTCGTCCCAAACATCGGACATTCGATGAACCTGGAAGTGCCGGCCCTCTACGCCGGCTATTTCGGCGCCTGGTTCGGGGGGCTCGCGGCATAATCAGAGGGAGTAACGTCATGGCAGAGATCAATCCATCCGCCGAGAACATCCGCGGGATGCTCACCGAAGCGCTTGTGCGGTTGCGAAAGGCCAATGCGGAGTATTTTGAGCTGCTGGAGCGGGGGCTCAGTTCCTCGCCGCTACCGATCGCGGACCAGGCCAAGCAGTTTTGCAGTTTCATGCAGCGCAACGCCAGCGCGACGTTCGACTTTGGCGACAAGCTCGTTCAAGCCAAGGACGTTCAGGACGCGCTCAAGCTCCAGTCCGAATTCTTTCAGGGGCAGATGCAGGCCTTGACCGATCAGGCCAGGAGCATGGGCGAGTCGGCCATGAAGGCGGCGACGGGCGCGTTCACGCCCAAAAACTGAATGGACTGAGCCCAGGCGTGAGGCGATGAACAGCCGTCCGCCTTGCCCATGCGAGCACAATGGCGCTTCAATTCATCGTCGGCGCGATCGTCAGCGTCATCAACATCATGATCCACGCCCTGGTGACGGTGGGAGCCATCGGCATCGCCCGCACAGCCGGGCTGCGGCATGATGCGTGGCCCCGGCTGCATCTGATGGCCGTCATGGTCGCAACAGCGTCGGCGCTGATGGTGGCGCATACGATGGAGGTTCTGGTCTGGGCGCTGGCCTATGCCTTGGTCGGTGCCGCGCCTGCCGGCAGCGACCTGATCTATTTCGCCTTCGTCAACTACACCACGCTGGGCTACGGCGACATCACGCCCATACAGGCGTGGCGGCTGACGGGTCCGATGACCGCGATGAACGGCATCTTGATGTTCGGCTGGTCGACCGCAGTCCTGTTCGAGGTCTTGCGCAAGACGCTCGACGATCTCGGAGTGACGAGGCTGCCGGACGGCAGGTGATCTGATGCTGACGAATGGCAGTTCCATGGATCGACTGCAACATTGGCGCTAGCCAGTGTGGTGTGCAGCTTTTACCGCTTGCCGACAAGGCCACTCTGTGGCAGCCAAGACGCAGGTAAGTGCCCGCTCTCAGGCGCTCAGTGTTGCAGGTCGAGACTGGCGAGCTGCTGCCGGTTGAGCAGCACGATCTGGCGCTGGGTATTGCCGATGAAGCCGAGGACGCCGAGATCATGAAGGTGCGATATCGCCCGCGAGACGGTCTCCAGCGTCAAGCCGAGGTAATCGGCAATATCGCGCCGGGACATCGGAAGTGCCATGACATTGACCCCGGAGAGCCGCTTGTCCATTTCGAGCAGGAAAGCGGCGACGCGCTCCAAGGACGTCTTCCGGCCGAGCAGGAGCATGTGGTCCTCTGCGTGTTGCAGGTTGCTGGTCGTCATGTTGAGCAAGTTGCGCGCGACCATCGCGTCGCTCTCCGCCACCAGCTCCAGGCTTTGCCGCTTGATCAGCCGGACGGTGGTATCCACGATCGCCTCGGCGGTGAACCGATGCTCGCTGCCGTTCTCAAGTCCGAAAATGTCTCCGGCGAGGTGGAAGGCGCCGATCTGCCGGCGACCGTCCGACAGGAGTTTATAGCTTCGCACTGCACCAGACTTGACCTGGTAGACGTAATCTGCAGGTTCCTTCTCGCCGTAGATCTCAGTGCCCTTTTTATATGTAAATTCGTTTAAACTGACGATTGGATTTGAATCGCTCGTCATGCCGAGGTCTTTGAGCGAATTGGGGCGGGGAGACGCGTCTGTCGTGATGCGAACAAACATAGGCCCAACTCCTCAACTGATCGCTGAATTGGTCTGCCAGGCTGATATTTCGCCAGGAGAGGTGCCGCCGATGTCGCACTCCGGCTCGGGTCGGTTTACGACTAACGCCGTATTCTTCACCATTGTCTCATGGTTCATTGTACCAAGGGACAGGTCGGTGGGATGGATGCGCGGAATGAGAAGAGCGGGCTCCTGCGTCGGATCAAGCTTCGCGCCACAAACTCCGGCCTGCGAAACCTTCGGCATTAACGGGATGGCTAGAGCTCAAGCCCATCCAGGTGTTAGGTAAGCGGTTAAAGCAGATTGCAGGAAGCAGAGAGGGTCCATTGCCCGGCCTTGTTCACGTGGTCGACGACGATGCCTCGTTTCGAACAGCGATCGAGCGTCGGCTTAAACTTGCGGGCTACGACGTCGCGACCTATGCATCCTCGCAGGACCTGCTCGATCATCTGCCCCGCGATGAGCTGCCGAGCTGCATCCTCCTCGATGTGCAGATGCCGGGCCTGAGCGGACCGGATCTACAGAAACGTCTTAGTGAGCTTGGATCGACCGTCCCGATCGTGTTTCTCACCGGACACGCCGATACCGCGACGACTGTGCGGGCGATCAAGGCCGGCGCCGAGGATTTCTTGACCAAGCCGGTATCGTCGGGGCAACTGATTGAAGCGATCGAGCGGGCCTTGTCACAACAGGAGACCGCGCGCGGGCTGCGCAGCCGGCTCGATTCGCGTCGCGCTCATGTCGCGTCGCTGACGCCACGCGAGCGGCAGGTGTTTGACCTCATTGTGCGTGGGAAGATCAACAAGCAGATCGCGTATGAATTGGGAACGACCGAACGCACGGTCAAAGCACATCGACACCAGGTGATGGAGAAGATGCAGGTGAGCTCGCTCGCGGAACTGGTTTCAACGGCGCAGCTGCTTGGTATGCTGGATCCCGAGAGCGGCTCACACGGCTAGGCGATAACTAATTCGCAGGTTCCCCCTGTGACTTGCACCAAAGGTCAATGGAAATCTCCCTGAGAGGGGTATTTCAACAAGCCGACGTGTTGGCTCCCCGGGAGACGAAGAACCGCGAGGCGCTTGACGCGTTCACGCAAGTCCATCGTGTTCTGCCAAGCTTTCCGTGTATGGAGTTGAGCCACTTGCAGCGCCGCAAGTCCATTTTCGTTGTCGATGATGACCCTTCCATGCGCAGGAGCATGAAGCGGCTGCTGCAGGAGCACGGCTTCGAGGCAAAGCTGTTCGAATCCGCCGAGGCGCTGGTAAATCATGACAACTTTCAGCAGGCATTCTGTATCATTCTGGATATCAATCTGGATGGAGAATCTGGAATTGATTTGCGACGCTGGCTTGCGGAACAGCAGGTCCAGGTTCCGATTGTCTTTGTCACCGGCAACGACACTCACGAAAGCCGCGCGGCGGCAATTGCATCGGGATGCATCGCCTATTTGACCAAGCCCTTTGCCGCGGCCTCGCTCATCGAGAGTGTGGAGAGAGCCTGGGGCAGCTAGGCTGGACAAGTCAGCTGCGCGCTATTCGTCGATCTGCTGGTCGAACGTTTGGGCCGGCGGCCCCTTGTGAGCAGATGCGAACTGAGCAAGTGGCAGGGAGGCGGTAACCGACAGCATGTTGGGGTCGACAACCTCCAGCGCGAGCGTCTTGCCCGTTTCCATCTCCCTTATCAGGCCGGGTTTTGCCACATCGGCGGCTATGCAGGCGTTGTTCAGGCACCATGTGTACGGTACGGCATAGGTGTTGCCTTTGTCGACCGTGAGCTTGACGGGCACCTGGACAAACATGCCGACCGGCACGAACATCTGGAGCCGTGCCGTGCGGTCGCCCTCACGTTCGATCAAGTCCAACCGAACCGCCGTCTGCCCCGTGTCGAACGTGCCGGTGATCGAGGTCCGGCACACGGTCTTGGCGCCGCCCGGCTTGAAGCATAGTTTTCGCCAGTCGCCGTATTTGATATCATTCGCCATGCGCTGCCCCCGCGGTGAAATCTCGGCGGAGGCCGGCATGGTGGTGGTGGCGACGAGCAGCAGAAGCGCGAACTGCGCGGTCGCGTGATTGCGTGTCATCCGGATGGATTGACGATGTGAGCGTGCCATTGTGTCGCCTCCGGAAATCGAGCGCGTCGTCTATTTGATTTCGTCGAGAAATCTGCTCACGAGTGGCGACCAGATCGGAATGGCATCCGGCGAGCCGACGAAGAAATGCCCCTCATCGCCGAACGGCGGAACCAGATGGTATTGCGCCTTGCCCCCGGCCGAGGTGAAGGCCTCATGCATCCGCTTCGACAACGCGGGGCCGAAGAACGTGTCATTTTCGATATAGATCCACAGCATCGGCACCCGGGAGGTGCGACCGAAATCCATCGTCGCCTCGACCAGTTTATCCGGGGCGCAATTATTGTTCGGCTTGCCGCCGACACGCCCACCGCGGCCAGCGGCAAAGGTGATGATCGCTCCGATCTGCGGCGGGTTCATGCTGGAAAGCGCGATGGATGCCCAGCCGCCCGCAGACTGACCGACAACGACGACATCCTTCGGTGTGATGCGTTTTTCGGCAGCCAGGAAATCGATGATCCAGAGGTCGACCTGTGCCACCGCGAGGCCGGCGTCATGGAAATTGGGATTGGAGCACTTGCCGACCTTGGAAAAGAACGGTCCATAGAGTCCGCGTTCGGGAATATCGATGGCTGAGGCGCCGTAACCCGTGCCGACGGGAGCGACCACGAAGTAGCCGCGCCTTGCGAACCATTTCGCCGCGTCGCGGAACTCGACGAGTGGAAAAAAGCTGCGCTGTTTAGGGTCGAGCGATACGCCGTGGTTCATGATTGCGAGCGGGAACGGGCCATCGCCGACGGGTCGAACGACATAGGCGAACATCGGCAACGGTAACGGCAATGCCCACACTTCCTCCTGGATGCGGCGCGACGCGGCCTCATTGTCGGCCCATGAGGGTGCAATCAAGGAGGACGCAAGCAGCTGCACGACCACCAGTAGCGGCGGGATCCATGCCCGTGGCTGCATTTCGTCCTCCCTCAGCCAACAAAGGTGCAGGCTACGATAATCGGCCCGAGCACGGTCAGAACCACATTGCCGACGGCGTAAGGCACGGCAACGCCGAGCACCGGCGTCTGGCTCTCGGCGATCTCGCAAGCCCCGGTCACGGCTGCATCGACCGTCATGGCGCCGGCGAGGGCTCCACAGGTGATGACCGGGTTCATGCGCAGGACGTGATAGGCAAACAGCGTCGCGACGACCAGCGGCACCAGTGTGACCACGAGGCCCATGCCGACCAGCAACAGGCCGTGCGCCTGGATCGCGACCCAGGCGGCGTGACCGTTGGCCAGGCCGATCGCCGCGATGAATCCACCGAGGCCGAGATCGCTCAGCGTCTGCTGCGCGGCCGGCGGCATTGCGCCCATCGTCGGCCGGCGCGAGCGCAGCCAGCCACAGAGGAGACCCGCGATCAGTGCGCCGCCACCGCCGCCGAGCGTCAGCGCGATGCCGCCGACCTTGAAGCTGACGAGCCCGGCCAGCAGCCCGGCGGCAATACCCGCCGCAAGGAAGGCAATGTCAGTACGGTCGCCGGAGCGCACGATCTGCCCGACCTGCTTCGCCGCGCGCTCGATGTTGCGGGTGCTGCCGACCAGCGTCATGACGTCACCGACATAGACACGCGTGTCCGCGCTCAGCGGGGCTTCGCGCCCATGCCGCGTCAGGGCGCGCAAAAACACACCGCGTGCATCGCCGCCGATGCGATCGGCCACATCCCGGATGGATCGGCCGTGGAGGTTGCGGTTGTCCACCAGCACGTCAAGCACATTGCCGGGGATCGCCTTCAGGATCTCGTCGGCATCGATCTCGGTGCCGATGATCGGCTTGGCGGCGACAATGGCGGCAGTTCGACCGGCGATGACGATGTCGTCGCCAGCCTCGAGCACGGTGTCCAGACGCGGTTCGATATCGGCGCCCTGGCGCACGATCCGTTCGATCACCGTGCGGCTGCCGATGTCCTCCTCGATCGCCTTGACGGTTCGGCCGGCCGCAGCCGTGACGCGATAGGCGCGAGCCTGGAACTTGCGATAGGATAGGTTCTCGGTCTTCGGCGGCGCGCCACCTGAAAGCTCGACCTCCAGCTTTTTCGCCTCGTCCTTGAGATTGACCCCCATCAGTTTCGGCGCCGCGAAGGGGACGTAGAGCAGTGTCAGAATGTAGCCGAGCACATAGGTGACGGCATATCCCGCTGCGATATTCGCTTCCTGTTGCTCCAGCACGGTCTTCGGCAATCCGAGCTGCGCCAGCGCGCCCGAGGCCGTGCCGATCACGGAAGACTGCGTCAGCGCGCCAGCCGCAAGCCCGGATGCCGTGCCGGGATCGAGCTTGAAGGCGAACGCAAAGGCCAGCACGATCACGAGACCAGTCCCGCCGAGCACGAGCGCCATGGCAACCTGGGCCAGGGTGCGGACACTCAACGAGGCGAAAAACTCCGGTCCGGATTTGTAACCGATCGTGAATACGAAGAGACTGAACAGCACGATCCTCAGCAGCGCGGGGAACGTAAAGGTGCCGAGTTGTCCGATCAGGACGGACACGATCAGGATGCAGGCCGTGGTGCCGATCGCGAAGCCGTGGATCTTGACGCGTCCAAGCATGGTGCCGATGGCAACCGCAAGCAGCAGGAAGATCTCCGGAGCGGTGGAAATGATCCACCTGACAGTGTCCATGATGGCAAATTCCCAGGCGCAATGATTGCCGTAGAATTCGCTCCCGGGAACCAGGCGACTGCTTGATTTAGATCAAGCCCAAGCCGTCATTGCTGCGGCGTCTTTTGGCGGATGCAGGATCTGCGACATCCGAAATCCGCACCATGAGCACTGTGGATCTAGCTGCGAGCGGATCGTTGCGGCGCGATGAGACGCTTGAGGTCGCGCTGCTGCTCGCCTTCGCCGGCGGCTATCTCGACGCCTACACCTGGATGATCCACGGCGTCATGGCGAATGCCCAGACCGCCAATCTGGTCCTGCTCTGGGTCTATGGTTCGGTGGGTAATTGGGCCGCCGCGCTTCATTTCGTGCCGCCGATCCTGTCATTTGCGATCGGTGTCATGGTTGCGGTATGGCTGCGCAACGCGACGGGAGATCGGGCCAGCGTCATCAGCACGCTGATCGAGATCGTGCTTCTGATCGCAATCGGAATCCTGCACAACCGGCTGCCCGATCTTGCCGGCACGCTGGGCATTTCCTTCGTCGCGGCGATGCAGACCGCAATTTTCACCAAGGTCGAAGGCGTGGTCTACAGTTCGGTGATGATCACCGGCAACATGCGTCAGGCGATCGAGGGTGCGTTTGCGGCGGTCGTCGGCGGAGGTCCGCCGGCACCGCTTCGCCGCTCGGGCATGTTTGCAGCGCTGTGCGTCATGTTCGGCGTGGGAGCGGCGGTCGGGGCCTTCGCGACAAAGTCCTTTCCGAACCTGGCGCTCGGCATGCCCGTGATCGCCTTGCTGATCGTGTTGCTGCGCTGCGAGGTGGATCGCAGCGAGGCCCGCGCATGAGCGCCCCGTCTGGGCTGCAGGGGAGCTGGTTGCGGTACTTTCCGCCGTCGAGCTGGCTTGCGACCTATCGCAGGTCGTGGTTGCCATCGGATGCTGTCGCCGGCGTCACGCTTGCCGCTTACGCAATTCCGGTATCGCTGGCCTACGCCGCGCTGGCCGGGCTGCCGCCGCAGGTCGGGATCTACGGCTACATGCTCGGCGGCTTCGGTTACGCCTTGTTGGGCTCGTCGCGCCAGCTTGCGGTCGGCCCGACTTCGGCAATCTCGCTGATGATCGTGGGCACGGTAGGGCCGCTCGCCGCGGGCGATCCGGTGCGTTATGGGCAAATTGCAAGTCTTGCTGCCTTCGCGGTCGCGGTGTTGTGCCTCATCGCCTGGCTGTGCAAGCTCAGCGTCCTCGTCCGTCTGGTCAGCGACAGCATTCTCGTCGGCTTCAAGGCTGGCGCCGGGCTCACCATCATCATGAGCCAGCTGCCGAGCCTGTTCGGTGTTGCCGGTGGCGGCCATGACTTCTTCGAACGCGGCATTGAGCTCGCCGGGCAGCTCGGTGACGTGAATCCGCTGGTGCTCGCCGTCGGTCTGGTGGCATTCCTGCTTCTGCTGACCGGCGAGCGGCTGCTCCCCGGTAGGCCGGTCGGGATCGCGGTTGTGGCGCTGGCGATCGCGGTGGCAACCGCGCTCGGTCTGCCGGCTCTCGGCGTGCCCGTGACGGGAAGAATCCCCCAGGGCCTGCCGGTGCCTGGCTTGCCCACGTTCGGCCTGCTGGAGTTCGACGATCTCTTTCCGCTTGCCGCCGGATGTGTGCTGCTCGCCTACATAGAGGGTGTTTCGGCGGCTCGGAGCTTCGCCGCCAAGCATGGTGACAGCCTTGACGTCAGGCAGGAGTTCTTGGGCCTCGGTGCGGCCAATCTCGCTACGGCCTTAGGTCATGGCTATCCTGTGGCTGGCGGGTTGTCGCAATCCGCCGTCAATGACAGCGCGGGTGCCCGCACACCGTTGGCGCTGGTCATTTGCTCTGGGACGCTGGCGCTGTGTCTCTTGTTCTTCACAGGGCTACTGACCAATCTGCCCAAGGCGGTGCTGGCCGCCATCGTCTTTGCCGCCGTGTACCGGCTCGTCGACATCCGTACGTTGGCGCGGATGTGGCGCGTCAGCCGCATCGATTTCTACGCGGCGGTGATCGCATTGGTATCCGTCCTGCTGCTCGGCATCCTGCAAGGTGTCCTGCTGGCGTCGATCGCCTCCATCTTCCTGCTGCTGGCGCGCGCGTCACAGCCGAATGTGGCATTTCTCGGCAGGCTCCCGGGCAGCGGCCGGTATTCCGACAGCGCCAGGCACGAGGACGTGGAGCCGCTGGTTGGAATCATCGCGTTCCGCCCCGAAGCCTCGCTGCTCTATATTAATGCCGAGATGATCCTGGACGTCGTTCTGAATGCGCTCCAGAGGTCGTCGGATGTCAGGCTCGTTGCCTGCGACCTCTCGGCGTCGCCCTACATCGATCTGGCCGGCGCGCATATGCTCCGGAATCTCCACGACGAACTTGCGTCACGCCATGTCGCGTTCTGCATCGCCGGCGCGCATGCGCAATTGCGCGATTTGCTGCGCGCCGAGGGGCTCGCCGAGAGGACCGACAGCGGGCAATGGTTGCGCTCGCTCGACAACGTGCTCGGCGACAACCAGGCCAGATAGCGCCCGGGACATTTGCCGATCTCCGGCGCGACTTTCGTTCAGTCGCGCGTCCGTGTTGCATCGCGAAGCGTGCACGCTGCTCGCAGGCCGACTGATTTCATGCGCGACCGTTGACTTGGATCAATGGAGCTCTCCCGCGCGATACCCACGATCCGCCATCACCTTCGCCTCAAGAGCCAAGGATGGGGAGAGACATGCCCAAGGACGCCAAGCCTGCGCAGCAGCGCATCGATCAGTTCTTCTCCGGGCCCGGCGGACGGGCGGACAATTGGCGCGATCTGGTCGACGCGGCCAAAGCATGGTCCCGTGGCGGAGACCGTGCGAAGTATGACGCTGCGCTGGCCGATCTCTCCGTGACGGAGGAATTTCACGGCTATCCTGGCTTGCAGCTCATGGCAGCCTTGCGGGAGGCAGCCACGACTGGTGATGCGGCGACTTCGCTGGCGCTCGCAACACGGTTGGCGCAGGCTCTGACGACGAGATCGTTCCGTCAGCATGCGGGCGACTGGAATACGAATGACGAAGGCAACGGCGAGACGCCCGATCTGGTGCCGCAGATGTTCGGTCCGCACGCGGCGCGCCGTCCCTATTTCGAGACGTTGATCGTCACCGGCCTCACGTCCGGAAGTTGGCCCGCGCTCGCCAACGAATGGCGCAAGCTTCGGCGTCCGGTTGATCAGTTTGCCTATGAACCGGTTATCGTCGGCAGCCTCGAAGACGCTTTTTGCGCCGCTATGCTGAACCCCAATCTTGCAGCCGTCGTCATCAACGAAGGCTTTGCACTGCGCTCGCGCCATGACGCGCCCGTACTCCGCGCGATGACCGCGTCGGCCGGATTGAAAGACGAGTCCGATGCCTCGGCGCTGCGGCTCGCCCATATCATCAAGCGGGTCCGCCCCGAGCTCGACCTCTACCTGATGTCCAATCGCAATGTCGAGGAGATGGCCGGAAATCCCGAGGCCGACGTCGTCCGCCGGATCTTCTATTCGGTCGAGGAGCTGCTCGAACTGCATCTCTCGATCCTTGAAGGGGTGCAGGATCGCTATGACACGCCGTTCTTCGACAATCTCAAGAAATATGCACAGCGTCCGATCGGAACGTTCCATGCGCTGCCGATCGCGCGCGGCAAATCGGTCTTCAAGTCGGACTGGATCCGAGACATGGGCGAGTTCTACGGCCTGAACCTGTTCCTGGCCGAAAGCAGCGCGACCACCGGCGGCCTGGACAGCCTGTTGGAGCCGACCGGCAACATCAAGAAGGCGCAGGACAAGGCCGCACGCGCACTTGGCGCCGATCGCGTGTTCTTCGTGACCAACGGCACCTCGACGTCGAACAAGATGGCGGTGCAGGCGCTGATCGGACCGGGCGACATCGCCATCGTCGATCGCAATTGCCACAAATCGCATCACTACGGGATGGTGCTGGCCGGCGCGCAGCCACTCTATGTCGAAGCCTTCCCGATGACGGAATATTCGATGTACGGCGCCGTGCCGCTGAAGACCATCAAGCAGGCTTTGTTGAGCGCCAAGGCCGACGGCCGGCTCGACCGCGTCAAGCTGCTGGATCTGACCAACTGCACCTTCGACGGTCATATCTACAATACCCGCCGGGTGATGGAGGAGTGCCTCGCCATCAAGCCCGACCTGATTTTCCTGTGGGACGAGGCCTGGTTCGGCTTCGCGCGCTTCTCGCCGTTCCTGCGACGGCGCACCGCGATGGGCGCCGCTAGCGAGATCGAAGCCTGGATGCACGACCCGAAATCGGTTACGGCCTACGAGGCGCAGCAGGCCGAGCTCGGCAAGAATCCGTCGGACCAGGTGCTGCTCAAGACCCGGCTGATCCCCGATCCGCGCCAGATTCGTCTTCGCGTGTACCAGACCAATTCGACCCACAAGTCGATGTCGGCGATCCGGCAGGGCTCGATGCTGGCGGTCAAGGACGTCGAATTCCACACGGTGGAGCAGCAGTTCAAGGAAGCCGTGTTCACGCACGCCTCCACCAGTCCGAACCAGCAGCTGATCGCGAGCCTGGACGTCTCGCGGCGCCAGATGGAGCTCGAGGGTTACGGTCTCGTGGCCAATGCGATCGAGATCGCGCTCGCCATCCGACAGGCAGTCAACACCAATCCGCTCATCTCGAGATATTTCCGTATCCTCGGTGCCGACGCCATGGTGCCGGCACAATACCGGCAAAGCGGGTTTACCGACTATTTGGCGGCCGGAACGAACTGGGCGAGTGCCCTGAAGAGCCTGGACGATGACGAGTTTTGCCTCGATCCAACCCGCATGACGCTGGTGTGCGGCACGGCCGGCTTCGACGGCACGCAGTTCAAGGGCATCCTCGCGAACGACCACAACATCCAGGTCAACAAGACCTCGCGCAACTCGGTGCTGCTCCAGTCCAACATCAACAACACGCGCAGCGACGTGGCACATCTTGTCAGGGTGCTGGCGGAGATCGCCGGTGAGGTCGACCGTGGCCTGACCCAAGGCGGAGCCAATGCGAAGAAGACCTTCGAGGCGCGGGTGAAGAGCCTGATGACCGACGTGCCCGACTTGCCGAACTTCTCGCATTTCCACCAGAGTTTCCGCGGCGATGCCGGCGCCAAAACCAACGAAGGTGATATCCGCAGTGGCTTCTACGCGGCCTATGACGCGGCAGGATGCGAGTACATCCGGCTCGCCGATCCCGAGATCGACCGGCGCCTGAAGGCCGGTCCCGACCTGGTCTCCGCTAGTTTCGTGATTCCTTATCCTCCGGGCTTCCCGATCATGGTGCCGGGTCAGGTCATCACCCAGGAAACCATCGACTTCATGCGCAAGCTCGATGTGAAGGAAATCCATGGCTATGACGCCAAGGAAGGCCTGAAGCTCGTGCGGACCGAAGCCTTGGCGAAGATCGGCAGGCCCAAGCCCGGCGCGCAGCCGAAGTTGAAGGCCGCCTCATAAACAGGGGACGAACATGCAGGGCTTTTTTACCTTCCTGCAGCAGAATCCGTATCTGCTGCTGTTCTTCGTCGTCGGCGTCGCAGTCTACATCGGGCGGGCGAGCATCAAGGGTTACGGCCTCGGCATGGTCGCCGGCGCCATCGTGGTCGGCGCGGGACTGTCGGTATGGGCCTCGACTTACGGCGTCAAGCTCGAGTTGAACAATTTCGCCAAGAGCCTTTTCTACTATCTCTTCATGTATGGAGTCGGCCTGCGGGTGGGACCGTCCTTCATCAACAGTCTGAAGGGTGACGGGCTCAAATTCTGCATTCTGGCGGTGGTGTCGAGCGTGATCGGACTGACGCTTGTCGTGCTGGGAGCGAAATTGTTCGCATTGCCGACCGGAGCGGCCGGCGGCATGCTGGCGGGTTCTCAGACCATGTCGGCCGCGATCGGTTCGGCCGAACAGGCGATCACCTCCGGTGTGGTCAAGCTGCCTGAGGGCATGAAGCCCGAAGAGGCGTCCGGCATGATCGCGCTGTCCTATGGCATCACCTACATCTGGGGCACCGTCGGAATCATCCTGATCTGCAAGTATCTGCCGCGCTGGTGGGGTGTCGACGCCAAGGCCGCAGCCAAGAAGTACGAGCAGGATTTTGGCGTCAAGGATCTCGAGGGCGGAGGCCTCACTGGCTATCGGCAGTTCGGACTGCGCGCCTACCGGCTCGAAAACTCGGCGCAATTCGGCACGAGCATCGCCAAATTCCGCAAGGTCAATCCCGAGTACCGCATCGTCAACGTGGCGCGTGGCGGCGAATTGTTGGGAGCCGATCCCGACCTCGTGCTGCAGAAGGGCGACGTCGTCGCGCTCGGCGGCTCGACCGAGCATCTGACCGACAAGATGGGCTTGATCGGGCCGGAGGTTGCGGATGCCAAGGTGCTGGGCATTCCCATGGATCAGGCGGACATTCTCATCACCAACAAGAACATGGTCGGACGGACCTTCGAATCCTTCCGCGAGACGGCGATCGCTGGGCAGTTGCAGGTCACCAAGGTCGAGCGTGGTGGCGTTGCAATCCCGGCCGGTCTGAAGACCGAGCTCCAGCGGATGGATATCGTCTCGGTGGTCGGCCTGAAGTCCGCCGTCAACGAGCTCGGCGAGATGTGGGGGCGCATTGCGCGGACCAACACCTCGACCGACCTCCTGACGCTCGCCGTCGGCATGATCATCGGCTTCTTGATCGGCATGATCGAGTTTCCGGCCTTCGGCGCCAAGATCGGCCTCGGCAATGCCGGCGGCCTCCTGCTGTCAGGCGTGATCGTCTCCTCCTTGGTCTCCCGGTTGCGCTTCTTTGGCAACACGCCGAATGCGGCGCGGAATGTGCTCGAGGACCTCGGCCTCGTCGTCTTCGTCGCCATTGTCGGCGTTAATGCAGGCGCGGGCTTGCTGGCCCAGCTTACGGGCGCGGTGGCGCTGAAGATCTTCATCGTCGGATTTATCGCCTGTACGATCCCGCCTTTCATCGTCTGGGCGATCGGCTTCCACGTTTTCAAGATCAACCCGGCCGTGCTGATGGGCGGCGTCGCCGGTGCTCGTTCGCATTCGGGGCCGTGTCGCGAGGCTGCGGTCGAGATCCAGAGCTCAGTGCCCTGGATTGGCTTCCCGGTCGGTTACGCCGTCTCGGGCATCCTGCTCACGGTATTCGGTTACTTCGCGATGATCCTGGCGCAATAGCGCGGCATCTTCATTCAAGGGACAACAGACATGAAAAGACTTGCCGCTTGCGCCGCGCTCGCCACTCTCCTTTCCGGAGCCCTCGGTTCCAGCACGCCGACGCATGCCGAGACCGGGCAGGTGGCAGTCGTCTTCACCAAGGGTGGCTTCATCGTCGGCGTCGGCGGTGGCGAAGGTGTTCTGCTCCTTCGGGGTAAGAAATATCCCTTTACCGTATCCGGCATGAGCGTCGGCTTCACGATCGGCGCCTCGACCACCAAGCTGGTTGGCCGCGCCCTCAATTTGAGGGGACCGGCATCCATCGAGGGCTCCTACGCGGTGGGCGGAGCAGGCGGCGCCATTGCGGCGGGTGCGGGAGCCGTTCAACTGCAGAATGCCAACGGCGTGATCCTGCAGCTCAGCGGTCCGAAGGTCGGCGCCGAAGTGTCAGCTGCCGTGGGTGGTGTGACCATACGTTTGAAATAGACGCGGAGCGATCGGGCCGCCTCAGCGCGGCGCGATGCGCGCGGTCGAGGGGCGGCGTCCCTCCTGATCGAGGTCGAGCCAGGGAGTCGCCGGACATATTGCCATTGGGTGCCGTCCGCGATTTCGCGAGGCATCGTCGAAGGGCGGATCACGGCACCCTAATATCGAGGGAGGACTAGCCATGCTTCGTTATCTTCTCGCAGCTGTTGCGGCGTTCGTTCTTCTCACCGCTACTCTCATCCCCGATGATGCCTACGCCCGTCGTGGTGGCGGTGGTGGCGGTTATCGCGGCGGTGGAGGAGGCATGCGGGCCGGGGGCTTTCACGGTGGCGGCTATCGTGGCGGCGCGGTTCACGCCGGACGGATCCACGGCGGTGGCGGGCGCGGCTATCGCGTCGGAGGCCCGCGACCGAGCCATCCGATCGCCGGTCGTCCGGGCCGTCCAGGTTACCCCGTTGCCGGTCGGCCAGGCCGCCCGGTCGCCGGTTATCCCCGGTACGGCTACCGCGGCGCAGCCTACGGTGCCGCCGCCGGGGCCGCCGCAATCGGAGCCTATGGATACTACAACAACAACTACAACAATGGCTGTTATCAGGACACCTACGGCAATTGGGTCTGTCCGCAGTATCCTAACCAGTATCGATACTGAGAACGCGCTGCTGACGGTCGGGACGGTGGTCCGTCAGCGGTGAGGGTTCCGGCGTCGAGCGATCGGGCCGCATCATCGCGCGGCCCGATCCTCGTCAATATCGTTCAGCGACGAAATTCATCCCGCGCAAGCTTGCCTGGTCATTGTAGCGGCCCTTGTCCGAGCGCCTCGGCAATTTGACCTTGTCCTTCTTGATGCGCTTGCAGGGAATTGACTTCAGCACATGTGCGATACAATTCAGCCTTGCGCGGCGTTTGTCGTCGGAGCGGATGATGTACCATGGCGCGTGCTTGGTGCTCGTCTTCCTGAGCATCAGGTCGCGGGCCCGCGAATAGTCGTACCAGCGCCGATAGGATTCCAGATCCATCGGGCTCAACTTCCATTGCCGCACCGGATCGTCGATGCGGGCCCTGAAACGGCGCTCCTGCTCGTCCATCCCCACTTCCAGCCAGATCTTGATCAGGATGATGCCGCCGTCGATGACGTATTTCTCCATCTGCGGACAGAGCGAGAGAAAGCGCTCGTGCTCGGCGGGCGTACAGAACCCCATCACATACTCGACGCCGGCGCGGTTGTACCAGCTCCGGTCGAAGATCACGATCTCGCCGCCGGCGGGAAACTGCTGCATGTAGCGCTGGAAGAAGAGCTGCGTCTTCTCTCGGTCGGATGGCGCCGGCAATGCAACCACGCGGAACACGCGCGGGCTGACTTTTTCGGTGATGGCCTTGATCGTACCGCCCTTGCCGGCGGCGTCGCGGCCTTCGAACAGGATGATGACCCGTAGCTTGTTCGCTCGGACATAGTCCTGGAGATGACACAGCTCGACCTGGAGCTTCTCCAATTCCTTCTCGTAGTCCTTGCGCTTCATCCGCTCGGCAGGCTTGTCCTTGGCCATGCTCGCCCTTTCGCCGTCAGGTCTCGGCTGGCGGCCCCGCGCTCAATCACCCCAGGAAATCGTGATGCCGATGTCCCCCGGCACGCCGCCGGGAAAATCGATGATCTGGTAGGCGATGCGATAGCCGCGTGGCTTCAGATGGTCGGTCCAGAGTTGGAAGATTTCCTTCGGGATGCCGGTCAACGTGCTTTCCCAGCCCTTCTCCATCTGATTGATGGCGCGGCCCTTGTCGGTGCATAGCGTGTTGGGGAAGCGATAGACCTGAACCTCGGTCAAGCCATTTCGCACCGCACGCTGGATGATGGTCGAGGCGAGCTTGACCTTCTCCTCTTCGGTCTTGCCAGAAGGCTTGCTGAGGCGTTCAATCAGGGCCCGCTTCTCGGCTTCGGCGGCGGCGGCAAGCCGCGCATATTCGTCCGCCTTCTCGGCCTCCTTGACGGCTGCTTCCTTGCGGATCTGCGTGGCACTGGGGATGAGGTCATCGATGCCGGGCATGGCGGGCGGCTCCTGTTGGGCTGTTGCGCGTCGGCTTTCAGGCGAGGCTAGGTAGGGCCGCTCCAGGTCCGTTGATTCAGATCAAGCAATTGCGAGACCCGGTACCGACACTGCATTCGCCGCATTGACGTGAACACGCGGGCCGAAAGGGAGAGACCGTTGAGCGAGCAGCTTCATCCGATGGCCCCGCATCATCTGCCGTTCTATCTCGCGCCGGGAAGCGGGGTGGACACGCTGATGGTCGTGATGGGCATCTTCCTGATCGGTACCGTGCTCTGGGTTGGCACGCTTTATTGGAAACTGCACAGCCTGCCCGAGCGGATGGCACACAAGTCACAGAAGCTGCAATTCGAATTCGTAGCCGTGCTCGGCCTGATCTCGCTCTTTACCCATATGCATATCTTCTGGGTGGCGGGCCTGTTGCTTGCGCTGATTGATCTCCCCGATTTCGGCACGCCGCTGCGCAGCATTGCCGGCTCCGTTGAGAGGATTGCTGACGCAACGCCGGGCGAAGCAGGCGACGTGGTGGCCGAGTCCCGATCGGACGCCGGGGCCGGTATACCGCCGACGGGGAAATCCGGTCCCGCGAAGGAGAAGGAGCACAGCCATGTTTGAGCTCATGTTCTGCTCTCTCCTCACGATCCTGCCCGACTATCTCTACCGCCGCTATGCCCAGGGCAAGCGCTTCGGCAAGGAGATCACCTTCTTCTCAATCTGGTACGAGCTGAGATGGGGCATCACGGGCTGCCTGATGCTGACGGTGTCGCTCATCACCATGATCTTCTACTTCCATCCTTCCACTACGTCGGCCGCGCTCTATTTCCGCACCGTGCCGATCCTGCCCGAAGGGGCGGGGCGGGTGGCCGAGGTCAAGGTTGGTTTCAGCGAACCGGTGAAGCAGGGTGACGTGCTGTTTACGCTCGACAGCTCCAGGCAGCGGGCCGCGTTCGAGACCGCCGCGCGCAAGGTCGCCGAGGTCGACGCGTCCATGTTGGCGGCGCAATCCGACGTGGTCAGGGCCGAAGCTCAGATCCAGGAGGCCAAAGCCAATTATCAGCAAGCCAGGGATGAGCTCGACACCAAGTCCGACCTTCAGCGCCGCAATCCCGGCATCGTGCCGCAGCGCGACATCGAGAAGCTTCAGGTGCTGGTCGATCAGCGCCAGGCCGGCGTTGACGCGGCGACAGCCGTAAAGCAATCGGCGGCCTTGCAGGTCTCGACGCTCATTCCGGCGCAGAAGGCGAGCGCCGAAGCGGCGTTGGCTCAGGCCCAGGTCGATCTCGACAAAACCGTCGTTCGCGCCGGCGTAGACGGCCGTGTCGAGCAGTTCCTGGTCCGCACCGGCGACGTCGTCAACCAGTTGATGCGGCCGGCCGGCGTGCTGATCCCGGAAGGCGCCGGCCGCGGGGCCCTACAGGCGGGCTTCGGCCAGATCGAGGCGCAGGTGATGAAGGAAGGCATGCTCGCCGAAGCCACCTGCATTTCGAAGCCCTGGGTGATCATCCCGATGGTTGTGACGACGGTGCAGGACTACATCGCGGCCGGACAGTTCCGCTCCGGCGAACAGTTGATCGATCCGCAGAACATCGCGCGGCCCGGCACCATCCTGGTTTATCTCGAGCCGCTCTACAACGGCGGCCTTGACGGCGTGACGGCGGGCAGCAGCTGCATTGTCAACGCCTATACCAGCAATCACGAGGAGATCAGCGCAAAGGACACAGGCACCTTCCGCAAGATCGCGCTGCATGTGGTCGATGGCGTCGGCCTTGTGCACGCGCTGCTGCTACGTATCCAGGCGCTGCTGCTGCCGATCAAGACGCTCGTTCTGAGCGGACATTGATGCGGCGAGCCCCCCGCGGGCGCCAGCAAGGTCGACCTTGACTCCGCTGCCATGGCCGATTTCGACGAAATTACACTGGGCACACCGTCAGGAGCGAAGAAATGACCCAGTCGCGCAAATTCATCGTTTGCGCGTCCGCGGCACTCGCCCTTGCCGCGGGATTGTCCATGAATGGGACAAACCGTCTCGCTGACGGCGCCCTCTTCTCAGAGGCGCAGGCAAGAGTAGGGCGGCCGCTGACCCCCATGAGCTATGCCGGAGTGGCCCGTCGAACGACCCGACTGGCGGTGGCTGTTGGCGCAGCGGCGGGTGCGGCGGGAGCCTATTATGGCTCGTCCTGCGTGCAGGTCGTGGACGCCTACGCCCGGGTCACAACGCGCTGCTGATGCGATGGCGCGAGGAAGATTGGCGCCTGCACGATTTGCGCTAGAGTGTGGCCGGGAGGCGGTTACTCTCGTGGAGAAAGCATGAGCGGGCGCATCGCCATGGCCCCGATCAAGTCAAGCTGGCCGATCATCGTTGCACGGTTCAGTCTGTGTTTGCTGGTCTGGGGCGCAATGGTGCCGGCGGCCCTTGCCGCCGATCGCAACGAGCCAAAACGGCTCCTGCTGCTCCATTCCTTCGGCCGGGATTTTCGTCCTTGGAGCGAATATGCCCGGAGCATCAAGGCCGAGTTCGAACAGCAATCCTCGTTTGCGCTGGACATCCAAGAGCACACGCTTCTCTCAGCGCGGTTCAACAGTCCCGGACCGGAGGCGCCGTTCGTCGATTATCTGCGTTCGCTTTACCGGGCCAGTCCGCCCGACCTCGTGATGAGCCTCGGAGCGCCGGCGGCGCGGTTCGTTCAGAAATATCGCGAGCAGCTCTTCCCGGATACACCGCTGGTGATGACGGCGGTCGAGCAGCGGCTGGTGAACCGGGGGGCACTGACCCAAAACGATGTCGTCATTCCGGTTCGCAACGACTTCACAGCATTCTTCGGCAGCATTCTTCAGGTGTTGCCGGAAACCCGGACCGTTGCCGTCGTCATTGGCGCCTCGCCGCTGGAGAAGTTCTGGCTCGACGAAGTCAAACGGGAGGCTAAGCCCTTCGAGGACCGGTTCGAATTAATCTGGTACGCAGACCTGTCGTTTGAGGAGATATTGAAGCGAGCCTCCACGCTGCCTCCACATACGGTGCTGTTCTGGCAACTGATGTCGGTCGATGGTGTCGGCGTCGCCCACGAAGGTGATCTAGCATTGCGCCGGCTGCACGCGGTCGCCAACGCGCCGATCTTCTCATATCAGGAGGCATTTTTTGGCCGCGAGACCGTCGGCGGCCCGATGCACTCGATATCCGAGTCCAGCAAGGCGACTGTCAGCGCGGCGCTTCGCATCTTCGCGGGCGAAAAGCCGGGCGACATCAAGATCGAACCGATCGGATTTGCCGCGCCGAGATACGACTGGCGCGAGATGGAGCGTTGGGGCATCAGCGAGAGCGATTTGCCGACGGGAAGCGAGGTTCTATTTCGCGAGCGGGGGCTCTGGGAAAGATATCGTTGGCAAATGGCAATGATCGCAGCAGCGTTCCTAGTCCAGGCCGGGCTGATCAGCGGGCTACTCCACGAACGTCGCCGGCGCCGTCTGGCGGACGTCGAGTCGCGGCAGCGCCTGGCGGAGCTCGCGCATCTCAGCCGCTATGCGGCCGCCGGGGAGATGACGACCTCCATCGCGCACGAGCTGAACCAGCCGCTCGGCTCGATCCTGACCAACGCCGAGACGGCGGAGCTCATGCTGAAGAGCGCTTCGCCGAACCTCGATGAACTCAGAGCCATCCTGGCCGACATCAGGCGCGACGATCAGCGGGCAAGCGAAGTGATTCGACGGCTGCGCAGCATGCTGAAAAAAACGCCCTTTGAAATTCGAGACATTGAACTAAACAATACCGTGCGGGATGTCATCGGGTTCGTCGCAGATGTGGCCAAGGGACGCGGCGTCGTGTTGAACTACCTTCCGGCGACGGCCGAACTTCGTGTCCGGGGCGATCCGATTCACCTGCAACAGGTTGTTCTCAATCTCGTTGTCAACGCCTTGGACGCGATGTCCGAAATTCAGACAGGCAAACGCGAAATCAACGTAACGACGAACGTTTCCGGTGCTTGGGCGGAGATCCGGGTTGGCGACACCGGCGCCGGCATTGCGACGGATGATCTCAAGAGCATTTTCAATCCATTTTTCACCACCAAGCCGCAGGGCATGGGCATGGGCCTGGCCATAGCCCGCACCATCGTCGAGGCGCACCACGGCACGATTTCCGCCGCGAACGCGCCCTCCGGCGGGACGCTGTTCAAGATCAAGCTCCCGATCGCGCGCCAGGCTTTCGCGTTGCAGCAGCACGATTAGCGCAGCCGGGACGCAGCCATTTCCCTTGATCTTTGTCAAAGAACGGTCGGGCCGCGGACCGATCCTCCAAATTGTGACTCCGATGGAGGATGTGATGCTTCGCTGTGCCAGGACCGTGATCGCGCTTGCGCTGTTGATGGCCATCCCGTCCGTCGCCTCGGCGCAGACGGCCGACAAACCTGCTGCTCCAACCGCTCAGCCGCAAGCGGCAAGCCAGGCTCCGCCAAGCGCCGAGCTCCTGAAGCCCGAGCAGCTCGAAGCACTGGTGGCGCCGATCGCGCTCTATCCTGACGAGCTGCTGGCCAATGTGCTGGCCGCGTCGACCTATCCGCTGGAAGTGGTGCAGGCCGATCGCTGGCTCAAAGAACACAAGTCGCTGAAGGGCGATGCGCTCAAGACCGAGGTCGAGAAGCAGGCCTGGGACGACAGCGTCAAGGCGCTCGCCAGCACGGCGGACGTTCTGACGATGATGAGTGACAAGCTCGATTGGACCAAGAGCCTGGGTGATGCCGTGCTCGCGCAGCAGCCGGACGTGATGGATGCGATCCAGCGATTGCGCACCAAGGCCTATGACAACAAGAAGCTCGTTACGACCAAACAGCAGAAGGTCAGTGTTCAGACGCAGGAAAACAAGCAGGTGGTCGTCATCGAGCCGGCCGAGCCGGGAACGATGTACGTGCCGTACTACGAGCCGGCCACCGTTTACGGGGCCTGGCCCTACGCGGACTACCCACCTTATTACTTCGGGTATCCGTCCTATATCGGCGCAGGCGTGATCGCGGGGGGGCTCGCTTTTGGGACCGCCTGGGCGATCGGACGCTGGGGCAATTACTGGGGCGGCGGCTGCAACTGGGGCAATCGCAACGTCTATGTCAATCACCGGACCACCAACATCGGAAATGGCTGGCAGCACAATCCGGCGCACCGCCAGGGCGTGCGTTACAACAACACCAATGTTCAGCAGCGTTTTGGCAACAACAATCTGAAGGCAGGCGCCGCGGACCGGATGGATTTTCGCGGCCGCGACGGCCAGCAGGTACTCAAGGATCGTCCGGGCGCCGGTGCCGCTGATCGTGCAGGAGATCGAGCGGGTGACCGCACCGGCGACCGCGCGGGTACGCGGGACCGGCCCGGTGGCGGCGATCGCGCCGGCGCTGCGGACCGCGCCAAGGGGAGTGCGAAGGGCGGAGGCGATCGAGCCAAGGGTGGTGGTGACCGCGCCAAGGCCGCCAACCGCGGCGGCGCTGGTGCCGGCAACCGCGCAGCGTCTGCCAAACGCGGTGGTGGAGGCAGCCGCGGCGGTGCCATGAACGTTTCCTCCGGCCGGGCGGCTGCAGCGGCCTCCGCCCGCGGGCGGTCGAGCATGGCGAGCATGCCCCGCGGCGGCGGTGGTGCGAGCTTCGCCGGGCGTGGCGGTGGCGGCATGTCCGCCGGAGGCGGCTTCCGAGGAGGCGGCGGCGGTGGACGGGGAGGCGGCGGCGGCCGGCGCTCCGACATTGCGCTGAAGCACGACGTCGTCTTGCTCGGCTATCTCGCCAACGGCCTCGGCTATTACCGCTTCAGCTATCTCGGCAGCCACAAGGCCTATGTCGGTGTCATGGCGCAGGAGGTTGAACGCGTGAACCCGTTTGCAGTCACCCGCGGCAACGACGGTTATCTGCTTGTCCACTACGAGAAGCTCGGATTGAAATTCCGTACCTACAGCGATTGGCTCGCCCGCGGCGCGAGGATCCCTGCGGAGGTCGCGCCATGAATGTTCTGAAGTCACTTCATCGCGCGGCGTTGCCGGGCATCATGGCGCTGGTACTGCTGAGTTCGACGGCGCCCGCGCAGCAATCCTTTCCCACGCCCGAGGATGCAGCGGCAGCTCTTGCCGCTGCAGTCAAGAAAGGTCCGGGCGATATTCTCAAGGTGCTCGGCCGGGCAGCCGACGACATCGTTTCGTCCGGCGACGAGGTTGCCGATGCAGACATACGCCAGCGCTTCACGTCGATGTATGATGCCAAGCATTCGATCAAGGCGGAAGGCAACAAGAAGGCCACGCTGATGCTGGGGCCGGACGACTTCCCGTTCCCAATTCCACTCGTCAATGCAAAGAGCGGCTGGGAATTCGACACGGCCGAGGGACGGATCGAGGTTCTCTATCGTCGCATCGGCCGCAACGAGCTCGACGCGATCCAGACTGCGCTCGCCTATGTCGATGCCCAGAATGAATATGCCGACAAGGATCGCGGCGAGGGCGTGGGCGTCTACGCGCAACGCATCGTCAGCAGCCCGGGCAAGAAGGACGGCCTGTTCTGGCGCGACGATAGCGACCCGAGCCCACTCGGTGCACTGGCGGCGGAAGCCTCGGCCGAAGGCTATAAGGCCGGAAGTGTAGAGCCGAGCCCATATCATGGATACTATTTCCGTATCTTGAAGGGGCAAGGGGCGGATGCGCCCGGCGGTGCTCTCAACTACGTCGTCAAGGGCAAGATGATCGGTGGCTTCGCCCTGATCGCCTGGCCAGCCGAATACGGCAATTCCGGCGTCATGACCTTCCTGGTCAATCACGCTGGTACCGTCTACCAGAAGGATTTGGGAGAGCGCACCGAATCTATCGCCCAGCGCACGACGCTGTTCGATCCGGACCAGACCTGGAAGAAGGTCGATGCCGCAAAACCCTGAGAGCAGCAGGCGAGCGTGGCTGCGTTGGATTGCCCGGCACCTGGCAGCAATCGCGTTGCTCGCGTTCATCATTCCCGCCACGCCGTCACATGCGCAAGCCACTGGTCACGTCGAGGTAAAAATCGTGAAGGCGGGATTGCTGATCGGCGGTGGCGCCGGCAGCGGGGTACTGACCTATCGAGGGCGCGTCTATCCCTTCAGGGTGTCGGGCCTGAGCTTCGGCATCACCGCCGGCGCAACCGTCGGGCGACTAGCGGGGCGGGCGTCAGGCATCAGAGAGGTGCGCGATTTCGCCGGCACCTACACCTCCGTCGGCGGCGGAGCCGCCCTCGTCGGCGGCATCAACGGCGCTCACCTGCGCAACGAAAAGGGCGTCACGATCGTGCTGCAAGGTCCCAAGGCGGGCATGGAATTCGCCGCCAATCTCAGCGCAATCACGATTACGATGAGATGAGGCGGTTTTGAAATGGTACTGTCGCCGGTCTTGCGCAAGACCGGATCGCATCATGCGTCATGTCGCGATCGGACTTGCGAGCGTCTTTGGGGCCAGTCAGGATAAGCGAGCTACGGTAACAATTCCAAACCGGAAGACGCTGATGCGAACACTCTTTCCATCCTGTGTCGCCCTGGCCTGTCTCTGGGCAGCGGTGACCCTGAGCTCGTCCAGCGCGAATGCAGTGTTCTGGCGTGGCCTGACCGCACCAACCAACATCGACTACCACGGCTACACCATCATCAAGGAGCCTCGGCCAAGCCCCTGCCAGTGGATACGGGTCAACGGCTATTACGTCCGCCAATGCGTACGCTAGCTGCTGTCCGTGCTTCGTGTGAAGTGCCGGCGATTGGTCATCTCGGTGCTGTCCGCTATCCAAGGTCGGGAATGGCTGGATTCGGCCGATAAAATAGAGCGCACCGACATTGGCGGCTGAATAGCGCCCTCAGTCCGCGATTGCGTTCAACTCCTCAACGCTCTCTCTGCGATCGACAACGCCGTGCATCGTCAGGCCCACGACGGCTGAGCGATCGGCAAGCGCCAGCGCGTTGTCGCGCGTCGACCGAACGCCGGCCACTCGGCGAAATGGTTAATCGAGCGAGGAGTACCCCTTATGCTCCGCATCACCCCTCTATGGAGCACGCGAAACCCTCCGAGCGAACATTATAAAAGAATCCAGTTGGCGCAGGGGTTTTTCGCCAACGATCATTCCGATGTCTGTCATCTCCAAGGAAGGGATCCTCCTATGTTGACGTACTATATTGAGACGAGAGAAGCGTTGAAGCGTCTGCGCACGGACCAGGACGGCGTGGTGTCGTTCGAGTACATTATCGTCGCAGTTTGCATCATCGGCGCAGTCTCGGCTGTGTTCGGTGGTGGAGCTACTGGCAAGATCGGCGCGGCACTGACGACCGGGATCACCGCCATCACCGACGCCTTCGCTGCGGCTGTTTGATACGGCCATCTGACGCCAGAGGGGGGCATCGGAACGTGTCCCCCTCTTGAATGCGCTCCGTATTTTTGCCGTGCCTTCCTCCTCTTTCCGGCATGCATTTTCATGAGCTGGATTTCTTACATAGCCTCGATACTGGAAATCCTGTTGTTGCTGTATGTCGCAACGCTCGATGTCGCGACCCGCTTGATCCGCAATGACATCTGCTTGGTCCTGGCGCTCCTTGGGATCGCCGGTCAACTTGCCGGCCCGATGCAGCTCGTCGAATCCCTGGTTGCCACGACGATCCTGTTCTTGCTGCTGTTCACGATTTACCAGCGCGGATGGATTGGCGGCGGCGACGTCAAATTGCTGGCTGCTTTGTCGATTGGTCTGCCGCCGACAGGCGTGATGCAGTTGTTGACGACAACCACGTTGGCCGGCGGCGTTCTTGCCCTCGTGCATCTGATGATGCGCGTCCTGCCACATCCGAAGCTGGCGCCGGTCGGATCGTCGTTCGCACGCCGCGTCTATGCGATCGAGCGGTGGCGCCACGTGCGACACGCTCCCCTGCCTTACGGCGTAGCCATAGCGTGCGGTGGCATCTGGACCATCTTGAGCAAAGGATTTTGACATGTCATCCGCGTTGCGCCTCTCGATCATCCTGGTGCTGTTGCTCGCAACCACTGCGTTCGGGCTGATTGCCTACAACATGAACCTGCCGAAGCAGGTTCCGGTAGCGGTCACCGAGCAGGGGCCGGCGCCGGCGCCTCCTTCGACTGTCGGGTATTTTGTTGCGGCACGTCCGCTGTCGAAAGGCACATTGGCCCGCGAAGAAGACTTCGTCGTACGCTCGGTGCCGCCTGAACGTCTTCCGGCAGGGGCGATTCTGGAAACGCCCGACTCGAAGGCCGGACTTCCCGGCTCTCTGGTTCGCAAGTTCGTCGACGTTGGCAGTCCGATCACCTTGCAGGACGTATTGCGACCGCGAGATCGGGGTTTCCTGGCCAGCGTCCTGGCACCGGATAGCCGTGCAATCAGCATCAAAGTGGACGAGGAGTCCGGCGTCTCGGGGCTGATCAGGCCGGGCGATTATGTCGATGTCTTGTTGACCCAGGTGTTCGAGAAGGCAGATCCCGCGCGTCGGGCCATGAGCGAGACTGTTCTGGCAAATGTTCGGGTCATTGCGATTGATCAGGAGATTGTGCAGGGCGGGCGAACCATAACCTCGGTGGCCGGCAAGCAAGCGCAAACTGTGTCGTTGGAGCTTGCGCCAGACCAGGTCAAGAAGGTCACGGTCGCAAAGCAGATCGGAACGCTCTCCCTGGCTGTACGGGCAGCCGTCGAGCAGTGGGATACGGTGGACACTGGCGCCATGTCCAGCTGCGATGTGTCGCCGGAAATCGCCCGCCAGAATGCAATTGCCGGCCGGACTGCAGCGATAGTCGTTCATTCCGGCGGACAGACAAAGCAATACTCAGTCAGGAAACAGGACACGGGCGACAGCGCCACCATCGTCAACTGCGATGGGTCGGAAGTTTCCCGCCGGGGTGCGACGATGGTGGTTCAGGCAGGCAAGTTGCTGGAGAAACGTTGATGAGCGTTAACATTGCAGTCGTCAGTTCGCCTGAAGAAGCTACATCTGTAGTCGCACGCAACCGGATCGTCTGTTTTGTAAACGACGAGCTTAGTGCTGCGGCTCTGCGCAAGGGCCTCGAAGGCAGCAACATATCGATCAGGCGTGGCACGATCCGCAATGCGATACGGATGCTCGAAACCGACACCGAGTTATTCGCGTTGGTGGCGGACATCAGTGGAATCGATGATCCATTTGCCGAACTGGCAAAGCTGGCCAGCGTCTGCCCACCCGATGTCCGGGTGGCTCTGATCGGTGAGAGCAGGGAGATCACCTTCTACCGCGAGCTTATGGAGCTCGGCTTGACCGAGTACCTGCCGAGGCCGCTCACGCGGGACATGGTGCTGGACCAGCTCCGCCCGAAGCTGCTTGGCGACGCGACGCACGGTTCGGTCGATCGTGGCGGACATGTGATCTCGATCTGTGGTGCGCAGGGTGGTGCCGGCGCAACGAGTATCGCCATCAATCTCGCGCTGCAGCTTGCCGAGACTACCAAGGCCAAGGTCGCGCTGCTCGACCTTCATCTGCAAGGCGGCGAAACGGCGGTGATGTTGGGTGTTCAGCCCGGACCAGGGCTGCGCATCGCATTGGAGAACCCGATGCGGGCGGACACGTTGTTCCTCGAGCGCGCCGCAATCGAGGTCAACGAGCGGGTTTGCCTGATTTCCGCCGATGAGGAGTTGGATGCGCAGCTCGACATCACTGAAGCGGGCGTGAGGCACGTGTTGGGCCTGCTCCGCCAGCGGTTCAATTACATCGTTGTCGATGTACCGGTCCCGTTTCCGCCGTCCATCCATCCGGTGATCACTCTTTCTCGTCACGTGCTGGTGCTGCTGGAAGCCGAGGTAACCGGACTTCGCAATGCCCATGCACTGCGCGCCGCCGTCACCAACATCGCCGGGAAGGATCGGGTCTTCACCTTGCTCAACCGCGCCGGTCGGCCCGGGGGCCTTCCCAGGGCTACGATTGTCAAGGCTCTGGGCGCAGAGCCGGACATGGTGGTTCCCGATCTCGGAAAGGGAATGACCCAGGCGGTCAATCTCGGAATTCCAGCGCTGAAGCACGTATCAGGACTGCGACGTCACCTCGCCCCGATCGTACGGGAGATCACGGGGCTCGGCGTCGAGCGAAAGGGACGGCTGAGGAGGCTGCTCGGACTATGAAGATCTTTGGTAGGCGCGACGACGATACGCCAGCTCGTTTGCCCGCATTGACGCCGTTGCCTGCGTCGATGCCGAGCTTGCCTGCATCCGGGCCCAGGCACGAACCTTCGCTTCCGCAGCCCCTGATGTCGGCGTCGCTCCGCGAGCGGGTCATCGAGCAGATTGAGCCAGCGGTGGCCGCGACTGTTTCGCGCGATGTCCTTCGGCGGCAGATCGAGGAAATCATCCATGGAATCGCCAACGAAGAACGGCTCGAGCTTTCGGGTCGTGAACAGCTTCAACTGGCGGATGAGATTGCGGACGACATGACCGGCTACGGGCCGCTGCGTCCGCTTCTGCTCGATCAATCGATCAACGACATCATGATCAACGGACCGAGCAACGTTTATGTCGAACGAGCCGGCAAGCTGGAGCGGGTCGCGGTGCGATTCCGCGACAATGATCACATTGCATCGGTGGCGCAGAAAATCGCCGCGCAAGTTGGTCGGCGCATCGATGAATCCAGTCCGATGGTGGATTGCCGCTTGCCGGACGGCAGCCGGGTGAACATCATCTTTCCGCCGCTGGCGATCCATAGCCCCTGCATTTCGATCCGAAAATTTCCAAGCCGCCGTCTGGACCTCGCCGGGATGGTCGAAAACGGCTCAATGACCGCGGCCGTCGCACAATTGCTGGAGATTGCCGCCCGATCTCGGCTCAATGTTCTGGTCTCGGGCGGCACCGGGTCCGGCAAAACGACGCTGCTCAACGCCATGAGCCAGTTCATCGATCACAGCGAACGCGTCGTCACCATCGAGGATGCGGCCGAGTTGCAGCTTCAGCAGCCGCACGTGATCAGCCTCGAGACCCGGCCTCCCAGCCTCGAAGGCACGGGGCTGGTGACACAACGCGATCTCTTGTGGAATGCCCTGCGCATGCGTCCTGACCGGATCGTCGTGGGTGAGGTCCGCGGTGCTGAAGCGTTTGACATGCTGCAAGCAATGAACACCGGCCATGATGGTTCGATCTCCACGGTCCATGCCAACAGCGCCCGCGATGCCCTGACCCGCATCGAGAACATGGTGCAGATGGGACAGGTCAATCTGCCGTCGCGGGCCATCCGAACCCAGATCGTCGCTGCGCTGGATATCATCGTGCAAGTCGAACGCATGCGCGATGGACAGCGTCGCATTATTCAGATCAGCGAGGTGATAGGCCTGGAAGGGGACGTGATCACCACCAATGACATCGCAGCCTTCGAGTACCACGAAGAGGATGAGCACGGGCGGATATCGGGCACCTACAGGTCCACCCTGGCAGTCCCGAAATTCAAAAGCCGTCTTGTCTATTTCGGGCTTGATCGCGCTTGGGCCGAGGCCGTGAGGGAAATATGATATCGGAGTCGGTGATCTTCGCTGTTCTGGCACTCGCGATGTGCGCGGCAGTCAGTTCGTTGTGGCTCGATGGTCGAGAACGACGCATGCAGCGCCAACTGGCGATAGCTCTACCGCCCTCCCATCCGGCCAACCTGCCATCCATTCGCCGGTCGGAGACCGGAGCCGGGCCTCTGTTTCTCCGCCGCCTAGCCAATTACAGGCCCGAGATGGTTCACGCCTGGCATCCGGCGTATGTGCTAGTTGCCGCCGCCATCACGGTAGCCGCAATCTTTTATGCTAACGGCCAGCTGGGATTCTCCATTCTCTACGCGTCTGTCGTAGCTGCAATTGCTGCCTTGGTGGTCGTGCGAGGTCTGTTCGGATGGCAGCAACGTCGCTTCGCCGTTCAACTTTTTCGACAGCTGCCTGACGCGATCCAGCTGGTGACAGGTACGGTTCGATCGGGTCTGCCTGTGCATGAAGCATTTCGCACCATCGCGCGCGAGATGCCGCAACCAACGGCTGGGCAGTTTGCCATCGTATGCAGCGAAATGAATCTGGGGAGAGCTCCGGAGGAGGCCGTCGAAGCAGTCTATCAGCGATCGCAAGTGGCGGAGTATGCGATGTTTGCGGTGACACTCGCAGTCCAGTTGAAGTCAGGCGGCAGCTTGGCCGAAACCTTGCAGACGCTGGGAGACACCGTGAGTCAGCGTGTTGCGCTGGCGGCTCGCGCCAAGGCACTGGCAGGAGAGGTGATCTTTTCCTCACGAGCACTCGCAATCTCGCCCGTGATTGCGGGTGGGGTGCTCTACACGGCCAATCCGCAGAATGTCGATCTATTGTTCTCTGATCCGACTGGAAACAAGCTCCTTGCTTACGCAGCGGCCTCAGTGCTTGTCGGGCACCTGGTGATAAGTTGGATGGTCAGACGGGAAACAGAACTATGACCTTTAGTCTCAGTTTGGTGGCTCTCGCGTTGGCAGCTGGGACGGCGACCTGTGTGTTGATCATCCGCGAGATGCACGTCCGTGCATTGGATACACGGGTGTCAAACGCCGTGCTGGGCATGCCTTACCGGTCAGCACCCTTCCAGGACGTGACCGGTTGGTTTTCATGGCTCGGCATGCGGTATCGGCGCTTCTACGCCGAGGAGAATCTGGATCAGCTGCGAACGATCCTTCACTCATCCGGTTTCAATCATCATCGAACCTTGCCGACCTGGATCGGCGTCAAGGTCGTCAGCATGTTCCTGTTCCCGGTGATTGCGTTGCTTCTTGCGAAGCTTTCGGGAAGGGCACTTGCCGATGTGGTGATCTTCACGCTCATGGGCGTGGTGGTCGGAATTATGGGGCCGCGCTTGATTCTGTCGGTGATGAAACGGCGTTTTGATGCTGCCATTCGGCAAGGCACGCCGGACATGATTGATTTGCTGGTTGTATGCAGCGAAGCGGGAATGGGCATGGAGGGCGGGCTGGGACGTGTCGCGGAAGAGATGAAACCGTCCAATCCCGCCATGGCCTGGGTGTTGCACCGTCTCCTTGAGGATCTGCGGATGCTGCCGAATCGCATCGACGCATTCGATAATTTGGCAGCTACCTCAGAGGGGCTTCGCCGGTTCGGCACAATGATCAGCCAAAGCCTGCAATACGGAACGCCGTTGAGCCAGGCGCTACGCAGTATCGCCGTCGACCTGCGGCGGGAACGTATGACCAAGCTCGAAGAAAGGGCGCACAAGTTGGGCGCCAAGCTGACCATCCCGATGGTGCTGTTCCTGCTTCCGGCCATGTTCGTCATCATGGGAGGAAGTCCCATTCTGCACCTCGTGCGTTCGTTCGCCAGCTTCGGGAAGTAGCCATGAGCACAGTCGCCCTGTCGAAGAACTGTTCTTACGATCGGATCATGCAACTGTTCGGCAGCCTGTGGTTCATGCTGCTGGCACTTTGCGTCGCCATCAAGGTTGGGTCGTCGCTTGCCGATCCATGGCCATCGCTTCTGTCGGGCTTTTGCCTCGGCATTTTCTACGTGCTCCTGGCGCTGTTGATCATGACCCGCTCGCCGGCAAAGGCGCACGCAGATGGCCTGCTTCCAAGAATAGCGGCGTTCGTCGGCAGCTATTTGCCATGGACCATCAGCTTCCTGGGCAAGACCGAGGAAACGCTGCCAAACCTGGCATCGACAGCCTGCGTGCTGGTCGGCACGATCATGATGCTTGTCACTATCCGGCATCTAGGTCGATCGTTCAGTCTGGTGCCACAGGCGCGTTCGGTGGTGCAGACCGGTCCGTATCGATGGATCAAGCACCCGCTCTATGCCGCAGAAGAAATCGTGGTGCTGGGCGTCGTGCTGCAATACCTGACACCGGTCACGGTGATCGTGCTGGTCCTGCATATCAGCATCCAGGTATGCCGAATTCTTTACGAGGAGGACCTGCTTCGCCGCACTTGCCCGGAGTATTCCAGCTACGAAGCGTCGCGTTGGCGAGTGGTCCCTTATATTTGGTGAGTGGCTATGCGTGGCCGAATTGTCATGGAGATCGTCCAAATCGCTGCCCGGACTCGGCGATCGGAAGTGGCGAGTAACGATCGAGGCAGGCGCGCGTGTCGTAAAAAGCCTTTTATCACGGATCAACGCGGCGCCGTCGCGTTCGAGACAATCATCGTCTACATTTTCTTGGTGTCGTTCCTGCTCATGCCGCTCGCCGACGTGGCCGCTGCCAGCTTCCGGTTTATCTCTGCCTGGTCGGCGTTGCGCAGCTTCGGGCAATATGTCCAGTACTACAATCCGCTCGGCCCCGACGGCACGGTGACCTGGAGGCCGGGGCTACAGACGACAGTCGCCGGTTATACGATCGGCAACATCCAGGTCAAATGCGGTGACGCAGGCGCGACCTGCTCGCCAGGCAATATTGCGTCTCCCAAGTACATTACATTTTCGACGACGGTCACTTTGGCGCCGATTGTCTTGAGATCGGTGCTGTGCCCGAACAGTTGTACGTACACGTTGCCTTCCTCTGAACGCTTCCAGTAGGTGCTTCCATGCGTAATCTGCTCCGTTCCAGACGAGGCTCGGTCGCATTCGTAACAGTCATCGCCCTTGTGCCGCTCATCGGCGTGGTCGCACTCGGGGCCGAGGCGGGATCGTGGTACGTCACCAAGCAGCACACGCAGAACGCCGCCGACGCGGCCGCCTACTCGGGCGCCTTGCGGCTTTCATGCAATATTGCCAATGCGGCCTGCGATGCACAATCAGTGGATTATCGCGGCAAGCAATTCGCGGCACAGAACGCGTTCTGCAACGCTGGCGACACCGCCTATCCGGGCACCAATTGTGCGACGAGCCTTCCGAGCAGAATCTCGCGGGCAGTGCAGATCGATATCGGCGATTACAATGCCGGTACGTTCACAACGCCGGCCGCGGGCGTCGGCAACGCCGTTCGCGCCAGGGTCAGCCAGCAACAGCCCGCCTACCTGGCGGCAGTGCTGGGTTTGACGACCGTCAACATCCCCTCCCAAGCCATTGCGCTGGTCCAGCAGCCGACCAAGGTGTGCGCCTTGGCGCTTGGACCTGACTCAGGCGCGCTCAAGCTTGCTGGTAACCTCAGCAACAACGGAACTGGCTGCGCGATAATGTCGGACACCAGTGTTCAACTTGCCAGCACTCCGTCCTTCACCGGTTCGGGATGGGCCGTTTATGGTGCAAGTGGCTGCACCCCCTCAGGCTCCTGTAGCAATGTCAGCGTGCCGCACAATTATTTCATGCCGTACGCAAACAATCCGCTCAGCAAACTGGACACCAAATCGTTCAACAGCAGGACTGGCAATACAAACCCGGTATGTCCTGTTCAGGCGGATGGGTGGAAGCATTGCGCGCCGAATAGCGCGGGGAGTGGAGCTTACGGTAACTTCACGGTGTCGAACGGGGATAAGTACGTTTTGGACCCGGGAACATATTTCTTCTACAACGCAACTATAAAGATGACCGGCGGACAACTGAAAGGGACAGGCGTAACCCTCGTACTGCTCGGAGACACGAAGCTTTCCATCACCGGGGGCACAGTTGACCTCTCCGCACCTGCGACCAACAGTTTCTCGTCGGATCTGAATGGCGTCCTGATTGATGATCAGGCTCCGGACAAGACCAGCAATAAGGTCACCATAAACGGTAATGGTCTGGTTAGCCTGGGCGGGACCGTGTACTTCCCCCACGTCGACGTTAGCTGGGCCGGAACGACTGCCAGTACCAATACGACTTGTTCACAAGTGATCGCGAAAACGCTCGACATGAGCGGTGGCGGCTACCTGAGCACGCAGGGGTGTGATCCGGCCACCATCGTTCACACTCAAGTTGTCGCGTTGGTGCAATGATGAGGAAGCTCGACAATCGCGGCTTCGCGGCCTTCGAATTTATCCTCGTCTTCGTGTCGTTCTTCACATTGATCTTCGCCATCTTCGATCTTGGACGCTATGCAATCACGATGCAGTCTTTGCGGACGCTCGCGAGCGCCGGCGCCCGGGCGGTCATGATCAACTGCTACACGCCTGCCTTGCTTCAAAGCCCGCCTCAGTCGCCGTCCTGCACCGGCGATCCCCTGTCCCCAACCGGCAAGCAGAACGCGGCGCCGTTCCTGTATCGCGGCGGTCTCGCGCCGACGCTGAACACGACGACCGGAGCCTCCGCACTGACGGTTACGGCATCGCAGCCGAGTTTCAACATGCTGATGCCGATCTGGGGCACGGCGTTGAACGCGCCGAGCGCGTCCACCACAATTCCCTTTTAGTGGAACCAGGCAACCATTCCAGAACGCGTCTGGATTTCGGCAAGAGGAAGTCGTGAGTCGCGGTTGTCCGAACGGATCTTCCGAAAATTGCCAAGGAACTCGCCAAAGCGGGGCGCCGGCGGGACGCCTGCGCGCTTGTGCAGCAGGAGGGTTCCAAGCAAACGGGAAAAAGTGGTGCAGGCTGGCAACATCGGGGAGTTTTCTCAGCTGTTGCCGCAGTGCGGTAAGCCTCTCTTCTTGCAAGGAGGCCGAATGAGGGATGTGATCTTGGAAATACGAAATAACGATTTGTAATCGGATGGAATGTAAACTCTGCGACGTGGTGCGCGGAGGGGAGCTGTTAGGGGCGTCGAGCACGTAGATTTGCGGGGGATTGCCGCGGATCGCGGTGGGGGGACTCGAATGGGTGGCGGTCGCGTTTCAGGTAAGACTGTAGGGGGGCTTCCCGCCTTGGGCGTGATGGCTCTTGGCGCCACGCTTGCCCTGTTCAATTCCGTTGACAGCGCCGCGGCTGCGGATCGGCGGGGCTCCTCCGGCGGCGGCGTCTTCGTCAGCGAAATGAACGACGTCCAGCGGGTCAAGGTGGTCGTCAACAAGTCACGCACCTTCAGGGTCGACTCGCCTTTTGCAACGATTGTCGCGGGCTCGCCTGACATCGTCGACGTGAAGTCGCTGAGCGATCACCTGATCTACGTCCAGGGCAAGCAGACCGGCACTACCAACGTCATCCTGTTCGACTCGTCGATGAAACAGATCGGGATCCTCGACGTCGAGGTCGTGATCGATACCGGGAATCTGCAGCAGAACATCCGGTCCAGCACCGGCATGCAGGGCGTTCGCGTCTCGGCCTCCGAGGGCCAGGTGGTGCTCAGCGGCACCGCCACCGACGCGGTTGCGGCTGAGCGGGCCATGGCGATCGCCACCAGCACCGTTGCGAAAGGGGGCGTCGTCGTCAACGCGATGAGCGTCGCGGCGCCGCAGCAGGTGATGCTGGAGGTGCGCTTTCTCGAGGTCAACCGGCAGGCCGGTCGTAACCTGGGCGTGAACCTTTATGCGGCGAATGCCAACGGGACCAATGTCGGGAATACGGGGCTTGGTGGTGCAACTAGCGCGACGGGCCGGCAGCCGATCGGTGGTATTAATACGGTCCAAAACCCCCTTAGTAATACTGGCGGTACGCCTGTTGGTGCTTCTCCTACCGGCAGTCTTCCGATACTCGGAACGGCGGGAACGCTCTTGGGTACCGCGGGCGGTATAGCTCCTGTCCCGTTTGGAAGTTTGTTGACCAGCATCGTTCGAACCTCTGGCGGCGGCTCGGTGGACTTGCTGATCTCCGCATTGGAAACGAAAGGATTGGTTCGCCGGCTCGCGGAGCCGAATTTGACCACGCTTTCCGGGGATGCCGCCCGCTTCCTGGCTGGCGGTGAATTTCCAGTGCCGATTCCGAACACGACGACGACCGGTTTTCCCACTGTCACCATCGACTACAAGAAGTTCGGCGTTGAACTGGCCTTCGTGCCCACCGTTCTTTCGCGCGGCGTGATCAACCTTCGGGTGGAGCCGTCGGTCAGCGAGCTTGATTTTTCCAATGCGGTGACCATTCAGGGGACGACAGTTCCTGCTTTGACTCGCCGCGATGCGCGGACGACGGTCGAATTGCGCGACGGCCAGAGTTTCGCCATCGCCGGCCTGCTGCAGACCCGCAATCGCCAGGACGTTTCGCAATTGCCTTGGATCGGGTCGGTGCCCGTGATTGGAAGCTTGTTCGGCAGCAAATCGTACCAGCAGGAGGAAACGGATCTCGTCATCATCGTCACGCCGCGCCTGGTTGCGCCGGCGGCGCCCGGTCAGCAACTGGCATCTCCGCTCGACTCCCGTCTTCCGGCCAATGACGTCGACTTCTTCCTCAATGGCCAGATGGAAGTCCGCAAGCGCTACAACGATTACGTCAATTCCGGCGGCGACGTGAAGGGCCCGTACGGCCACATCATCGCTCCTGAGCTCCGGACGCCCGTTCCACCCCCGGCCGCCGTTGTCGACCAGCCGGTCGTAAAGACCCTCAACTAGGAGCGAGAGATGACCATAAGGTATCTGGTTCTGTTCGCGCCCTTGCTGCTCGGGGGATGTTACGGCCTCGCCGGTCATGACGAGATGGACCGCTACTTCCAGCGTTCCGATACCATCACGATGACCGCCGGCGATGCCAAGCAGGTCAACGCCGTCACGCACACGATCCATCCGTGGCCGCGATACGTCGGTGACCGCAGGATCGCGTATGACGCTCGGCGCGTCGGTGCCGCCGTCACACGCTATGGCAAGACACAGCAGCCGGTGGATCAGCTTCCCGACATCAGCGATGCGACGAGGCAAATGGGCGTGCGGACGACGCCGACGCAGAACATCAATATAGAAGGATTGGGGGCTGGATCGTCTGCCGGCGTATCAGTGCCGGTCGGCGGCGCACCGAGCAGGTAAAGGGGCCAAGGGGCCTGAGCTTTGGGTAATTCAACGATGATATTTCAGTGATTCCGATGGGCCGGGCGGGGACAAGATTTATGCGGCGCATCATCTTTATGCTGACCTGTTGCTGGTTGGCGACCGGCCTTGCGGGGTGTGAGACCACGCTGAGAGACGCGGCGATCGTCGCTCCCGTGGAGCCGCCGGGCGGAGACCCCGTGCAGGAGCCGACCGACGTCAAATATTATCCTTCGGACGAGCCCGTGCGGCTGGGGCTGGAGCATTTCAACCGCGGCAGTTACGGGATCTCCCAGCGCTATTTCAAGGACGCCGTCGAGAAATCGCCGAAGGACGTGACGGCCTGGGTTGGGCTCGCGGCAAGCTATGACCGCCTGCGTCGTTTTGACCTGGCTGATCAGGCCTATGCCCAGGCGATTCGGCTCGGGGGCGAGACCGTTCAGATCCTGAATGATCAGGGTTATTCGTACATGCTGCGCGGCAATCTGAGTGCGGCGCGACGGAAGTTTGAAAAGGCCTATTCGCTAGATCCGGGTAACCCGGTTATCGCCAATAACCTTGAGCTTCTCAATGGTAGCCGTCGGTTCATTGAAAGGCCGCCGAATAATCAGCCATAGGTGGAATAACTACCAGCAAAGGGCGGATGCTGGTCGGATATGCACGCTAACGTGCTTTGGGAGGCTGCACGTGGCGTGAGCGGCCTCTCATCAATTGGGCCCGATCACAACATCAGCGTGACGGCTGCCGATTCGGGTGATGACGATCACGCCGTTGCGGATGGTAAATCTCGCGCCGAGTAGTTTGCGGACCTTCTCCGTGATCGGAGAGGGGAACGGGATTGTTTCTCCCGTGACGGGATCGCCGACTTTGATCTGTTCGGTCGCGGAGCCCGCAACCGGGGCGGGCTTGATGTAGTCGCGGATCAGCTGAATCTCTTCGCGCGACAGGACGAGAGCAGTCTGGTCGGGGCGATTCTCGGCCGGCGGCTTGGGTGCTTCGGTGCTTGGCTTGTCGCGGGCCTCATTGGCGCTTGCGATCTGATCGAGCCTGGCTACGCGTAGCTTGAGCGCGATGATTTCGCGTTGCAGCGTGGCGATCTCCGCTTTGAGCGCCGTGGCCTGCATCAAGACAATGGTCGCGCAGACGCAACTCACGATGACGAGAACGCTCAGCAACGCGAGCAACCAGCGCTCGATGTTTCCCATCGAGCCTCCGGTCGCCTCGGGAAGTTGATCGCGTTGAAGGTGCCCGCGCCAGATGCGGCGTCCTCGCTGCATCCAATTCGCGATCGCTGTCACACGTCCGGACTCCTCCTGCCCGGAACCGAAGTGCGCGGACGACAAGGCGGTGGCCTCGTGAGACGGGTGAATTATGGGCGCACTGTTGCCGTGATCGGTGCGTGGCTGCGGCCCTCGGTCCTCGGCGACGTGATCGTCAGCCGGGGGATAAGCGGTGGCGTGCGGATGAGGGCGGGACGGATCATCCTCCATCTGGTGATTAAGCCGGCCCGTATCCGTTCTCGATGGAGCCATCTACCAACTTCAGCGGTTGTTCCGCCCGGAGCATCAAATGAGGCGGTCGTGTTGCACGCTGCGCGTTTGCGGGCCGACGCCGCCGGATCTGCAAATCATTCCAGCATGGATATGGACGTAAACCGTGCCGATAAGCGAGCCCTGTGTCAATTGAGGAAAAGGGCAGCAGCATCGAACCGGGACATCCGCAGATGGTCTCAGTCGCGCCAGCCCTGGGCGCGGGGCCGCGCACGACGGTTCACCCTAAAGATGCGTACGCCAGATCGAGGCCTCGGAACAACTGTGTCTGTCAAAAATCAACCCGGACGAGGCGTCATCCTGAGGTTTGATCCGAGATTGGGAGAATCGGTCTCTGGTTCCGTTTCGCGTTCGCGAACCCGTGAGGAGACTTCATTCGCCCGCGCGAAGACGAAACAAATGACATCGGATTGAAACCACTTTCCAGCAACCTCGAAGTCAGGGAAACACATTGCCGAGCTACTATCTCCAAGCCTTCTAACTGGGAGAGCCAGCAATGCGATCTCACCAAGATTTAGTCGCGCCAGTCATCATTCTGTGCTGCTCGGCTTTGAGCATCGCCACTCTTGTGATGGTCGGAGCATGGTGAATCCTTGGCCACACATCCATGCGTGAGGAATTCACATCTCTTGCTTTCTTGGCGGTTACGCTCGCGGGCGTCGCTTTGCTCGGCTCCGGCCTGCTCGCGCTGGTAATCGTGGGGTAGAGCGCGGCCCGACGCACGCTGCTGGCGCCACCAAGGAGTGATATCCGAGAGAGAAGCTGGCGCGCTGCCGATCTGCCGCGGCGACGGCCCCTCGCTACGAAGCCGAATTTCGTCTCCACATGATGACGCCGATCGCCATGAACGTCGGACAAGCCAGCATGTCGGCCTGGTCAATGTACTCTGGACGCAGTACCAATCAGTGGGAGCGTGTCGGTCGTTTGGGAAGTCAGTGCGGGTTGAACGTCGTCGGCATCAATCCGGGAATTGTTTCCGGCTCCCATCGATGAGCTTGATCGACACGGCTCCCGTTGACGGCGACGGTTTTTATTCGGGGTGAATGCGTACGCGTCTGCCGCTTTTCATCTCGCCGCGGACGTTCGCGAGAGTTGAGTAGGGCGGAAAATGTTTCCGTGCAGAAGCGGTGGTTTTCCACTACGTCGAGACGCCGAACAGCTTGCGCACTGCTGGCAGCCACTCGCCCGTCATCGTGAACTCAAGCCCGAGCCGCGCTCCGACGGCAATCGCCAGCATTGTGATCGGCGCCGAGAGAGCGAGTGTTGAGAATGCGGTCAATCCCTGGCCAATGGTGCATCCCATTGACATGATCCCGCCTATCCCCATCAGAAGCGCGCCGCTCATGTGACGCTTCAATTCACGGGCGTCGTCGCAAGCCTCCCAGCGAAAGCCGCGCCCGAGCATGGCGGCCGCAAACGAGCCGGCGACGACGCCGGCGACCGAGCCGATGCCAAAGTTCAACCGCGCGCCGGAAAAGGTGGCAATGTAAAGGATAGTGTCGCCAAGCGGGGCAACGAAGGTGAGCGAGGAGACGCGCGCGGGATCGAATTCGTCATCCGCGAGCCACCCCGTCGCGAACCATCCGAACGCAATCGCGGCGCCGACGGCAAGACCGGAAACCAATAGTCGCGGCGACCGGATCAGCCGGCCATCCGCGAGTGCCCAGAAAGCGAGCGCGGCGGCAATCGACACGACGAGGATTGCATGCGTCGTGCTGCCGGCCCCGAGCAGTGAAGTCAGAGTCTGGTTGTTGCCTTCGGCGAGGCGCACCGACAATGGCTCGATCAGCTTCACGCGGAGCATGCCGGTGATGCCGCGCATAGTCGCGAGCGCGGACAGGCCGAGCACGAGAAAGACCACGATGGCACGCAGATCGCCACCGCCGATGCGCACCAACGTGCCGAAACCGCAGGTGCCGACCAGCGCCATGCCGACGCCGAACATCAACCCGCCGATGATCGCGCCGCCCAGGCCGATCGATGCTGTGAGATAGATCGATCGCGACAGGTCTACGATGCCGAACTCGGCCAGCGCTTGGGTCGTAAGCAGGGCGACCGCCGCGGCCAGAGCAAAGGATCTGAGCCGGCGAAAATCCGATCCGAAGAACGCATCCTCGAGCATTGCGAGCGTGCAGAAGCGGCCCGCACGGCCGGAAACGCCGAGCACGGCACCGGCGGCAAGCCCGCATGCAAACGCTATGGTCGAAGGGCCCAGCATTCCTCCCGGAGATGTTCGTTCTGCTTGTTAGACAGTCTGCGCCGGGAAGGCGCGAAAATCCAGAACGGAAAATTACCGGCGGCGCCGCCGCACCGGCTCGCAGAACACGTCGTAGACGGCGGTGAGAATCTTGCGGACGTCCTCGTTGGCGAGGCTGTAGTAGATCGCCTTGCCGTCGCGGCGGGTGGTGACCAGCCGATCGAGTCTGAGCCGCGCGAGCTGCTGGGAGACGGTTGACTGCCGTTCGCCGAGGAACTGCTCGAGCTCGGTCACCGATTTCTCGCCCTCGGCGAGGATGCAGAGCAGCAGCAAGCGGGACTCGTGCGATAGCGCCTTGAGCATGTCGCTCGCCTCGCGTGCCTTCTCCATCATCTGCTCGAGCTCGGCGGAGCCCTCGATCTCCTTCAGCTTTGGCAGCGGCATCGTCTCAAATTCCCCTGAGTAAAATCCTTGAGAGCGGTCACGACCTGCCCGGTTCGGATCCTGTGCTGGACAGGATCCGGTCCAAGAGGCCGAAGAAGAAGGCATCCCCCGGATAACCGCGAATGCGCCCGATCTCACGGCCCTCTTTTACCACGACGAAGGTCGGCGTGAAGGCGCCGGGATCGATTCCGGCGAGGTCGGCGGGCAGGGGCCTATTCAGGTCGACCCGGCGCAGCGGCGCGGTCTGGCTTTCCTCGGTCTTGCCATAGATCGGCGCGATCTCGGCATTGAAGCGTGCGCACCATACGCAGCCGGCCCGTTCGAACATGACGAGCTCGGCCGCGCGCGATCCCGTTGCGGACAGCGCGAGCGCGACAATGACTGCGAGCCAGGCGATGATTCTGTTCATCCTGCGTAACGGACCTCTGGACTTCCTTGGCGCTTTATATCATTAAATTCGCATATGTTCTAGGGATGAGACGCAATGACCTTGGACGTCACGCTGGGGGCGGCCTTCGTCGCGGGGCTGTTGTCGTTTCTGTCGCCCTGTATCCTGCCCCTGGTCCCGCCCTTTCTCTGCTACATGGCCGGCGTCTCGGTCAACGATCTCTCCGGTGGCAAGCCCGACCTGCGGCCGCGCATCCTGGTCTCCGCACTCGCTTTCGTGGCGGGCTTCTCGCTGGTTTTCGTCGCGCTCGGCTCGACCGCCTCGCTCGCGGGACGCCTCATCTCCGCGCATCTCTCAACGCTCGGCATCGTCGCCGGCGGCCTGATCATCGTCATGGGCCTGCATTTTCTAGGTGTGCTGAGGATTCCGCTGCTCTATCGCAGTGCGACGGTGCAGGTCGACAACCGGCCGGCCGGGGTGGCGGGGGCCTTCGTCATGGGCCTGGCGTTCGCGTTCGGCTGGACGCCCTGCGCAGGCCCCATTCTCGCCGCTGTCCTGCTGATGGCAGGCTCGGAGGACACGACTGGACGAGGAGCCCTGCTGCTTTTCGCCTATTCAATCGGGACCGGCATTCCGTTCCTGATCGCGGCCGCGTTCACCGGTAGGTTCATTGTCGCGCTTGGCCGCGCGCGCCGGCATCTTGGCCTGGTCGAGAAGACGATGGGCGTCTTTCTAGTCGCGACCGGCCTGATGTTCTTGACCGGTCTAATGCCGGCGGTTTCAGAGTGGCTGCTGGAGCGTTTTCCGGGGCTGACCACCATCGGCTGAGCTAGCCGTAGCGGAAATCGAGCAGTTGGGCATAGGACTGCAGTTCGATCAGGTAACGATGCACGAGCGGCCCTTCGCCGGCCATCGCTGCATGGGCGATCTCTCCACTGCTCGCGATCGCGCCGTCTATGAGGCGGCGGAACTCGCCTTGTCCGGCGATCTCGGTGCTTGCCCATTCGTTGCAGCGCTGCAGACGATCGCGGAATGCGCTTGCGGCGGCAACGGTTTCCTCGGCGTATGCCTGCGCCGGCTGCTGGCCATACCGCGTGGCCGCCACCCGTAGCTTTTCCATGGCCGGCGCGATCTCGAATACGCAGTCGCCGAGATCGTAGAGGCCCGAACGACGCCTGAGTTCATGAAAGGACCTGCGCAGCGCAAGCAGTTCGCGACCGGCGGCGACATTGTCGCCGCCGTCCAGCGCGCGCGTTGCGGCCGCGAGCCGTTCACCGCCGTCACCAAGAAATTCCGCCAGTGCGGCCGGAGCATAAGCGGGCAGGGGACCGGACGCGTTTGGCTCAAGCCGTTTCCACGTGGCCGCCGCCGCGTCGGTCTCCATCTGTGCCAGCGCGATGCTTCCGGTGCGCGCATAGCTCGCCGCGCTGCGCAGATTATCCATGATCGGCCCCACCACCGATACGAAATCCGTGGGTTTGCCGGCCTCCGCGCCGAGAATGAGCGCGCTCGACGTCAGCCATGCCAACCGGGCGATGATGCAGCGCAAGATCGGAAATCCTTGTCACATTCGTAGATATGAATATCATAATGAAAGTGACCGATGCGCAAGATCCTTCCAAAGCACAAATCCCTGACGTCGCCCGGCTGGCTGACGCGACGCGGCTTTCTCGCATTAGCATCGGGCGCGGCTCTTGTCGCCCGCCGCGGCGAGGCGGCCGCTGAGCCGGCGCTTGGAGAAGATGGGCTCTATCACGAGCCCTGGTTTCTGCAGAGCTTCCTCGATCTGCGCGAGGACCTCGAAGGCGCTGCCGCCGGCGGCAAGCGCCTTGCGATCATGTGGGAGCTGCGCGGCTGCCCCTATTGCCGTGAGACGCATCTGGTAAACTTTGCCGATGCGGCGATCACGACCTACATTCGCGACAATTTCGAGGTGTTGCAACTCAATCTGATCGGCTCCCGCAAGGTTACGGATTTCGATCGCCAGGAATTGTCCGAGAAGGATCTGGCCCAGAAATACGGGATCAGGTTCACCCCGACATTCCAGTTCTTTCCTCCATCGTCCAACGGCATTGAGGCAAAGGAGCCGATGGCGCGGGAGGTGGCGCGGGCACCCGGCTATCTCAAGCCGCAGCATTTCCTGGCGATGTTTCGCTTCGTGCGGGAGCGGGCTTACGAGCGCGGCTCGTTCCGGGATTTTCTTACCACAAACGGCTAGTTGACACCGGCCCTGCGAATTTGTCTTGACGCAGCTTCTTATATGAACATATCATAATAACTGAATTTGATGGATTGTGAGTCCATCGCAAACGAGGCGGGCGTCACCTCGCCATCAAGGGTAGGGAACATGCGGCGCTCGCTCGCGGCTGCGTTTGCGCTATGTCTTTCGGCCGGAAGCGCCTGCGCGCAGGAGCCGATCAAGCTCGACGTCGTCAATGACGCTCTGCCCAAATCGCTGACCGGCGCACCCGGCAATCCCGATGCCGGCAAGAAGGTGTTCCTGACGCGCACGCTGGGCAATTGCCTCGCCTGCCACCAGGTCACCAGCCTGAAATCCGAGGAATTCCACGGCGAGTTCGGCCCGTCGCTCGACGGCGTCGCCGGCCGCTACAGCGAGGCACAGTTGCGCCTCATCGTCGCCGATCCCAAGCGCATCTTCACCGACACGGTCATGCCGGCGTTCTTCAAAAGCGACGGCTTGAGCCGTGTGCGCCCGGAGTTCGTCGGCAAGTCGATTCTGTCGGCCGCGCAGGTCGAGGACGTGGTCGCTTATCTCAAAACGCTCAACTGACGGCGAGGAGGATCTGGAATGAAAGCCATCAATCGACGGCAGGCATTCGCGCTCGGGGGTGGCTTCGTCATGCTGACCCTGATGCCGATGACGGCCGATGCCGAAGTGAGCAATGACGCCGCGAAGTGGATCGAGAAGTTCACCGGCGGCAAGCAGCCGGTCAAGGGCAAGATCGCGCTCGACCTGCCGGAGATCGCGGAGAATGGCAATACCGTGCCGCTGTCGCTCACGGTCGAGAGCCCGATGACCACGGAATCATACGTCAAGGAAGTCATGATTCTCGCCGACGGCAATCCGAACGCCGGCGTCGCGACGCTGATGTTCACACCGGTCTCGGGCAAGGCGGAGGCCTCGATCCGGATCCGGCTCGCGGCCACGCAGAACGTGGTTGCGATCGCGAAGATGAGCGACGGCGCGCTGTTCACGGAGCAGAAGACCGTGAAGGTAACGATCGGCGGCTGCGGCGGCTAGGGCGCAAGGAGAGAGCAATGGCAGACAAACCACGCATCAAGCTTCCCAAGGAGGCGGCCAAGGGCGAGGTCATCCAGATCAAGACCCTGGTCTCGCACGTCATGGAATCGGGCCAGCGCAAGGACGCGCAAGGCAAGCCCATCCCGCGCAGGATCATCAACAGGTTTGCTTGCGAATTCAACGGCAAGCCGGTCTTCGCCTGCGCGCTCGAGCCAGCGATCTCGGCCAACCCCTACATCCAGTTCGATGCGAAGGTGGAGGAAGCCGGGACCTTCAAGTTCTCCTGGACCGATGACGACGGCTCGGTGATCACGGCCGAAGAGAAGATCGCGCTCAAGGCGTAATGCCGGAGAGCTTCGAGGGAGACAGCGGATGCTTTCGCGATACGTTGGACTCGCCGTTGCGATCGTCGCGGTCGCATCGCTTGCGACGCGTGCTTTCGCGCAGGAGACCGAACGCAAAGGCATCTCCGCGCCGCCTGGACACGTCTTCAAGACGATTGTCTCCGGCTACCAGTTCCGCAGCAAGGAAACGCGGGCGCTGCAGGACGACGACCTGGAGAACCCCGGCTTTCTGGCGGTGGAGCGTGCCGCCGACGTCTGGAAGAGGGCGGAGGGCAGCGAAGGGAAGTCATGCATGAGCTGTCACGGCGAGGCCGAAACGAGCATGAAGGGCGTCGGAGCCGCCATACCGAAATGGGACGACAAGCGGAAGAGGCCGGTCAATCTCGAGCAGCGCATCAACATCTGCCGCACCGAGCACATGAAGGCGGAGCCCTGGAAATTCAAGTCCCAGGAACTGACCGACATGACCACCTTCGTGCGATACCAATCGCACGGTATGCCGGTGGCGGTGAAGACCGACGGTCCGATGTCGCCCTGGTTCGAGCGCGGCAAGCAGATCTATTACACGCGCTACGGCCAGCTCGATTTGGCCTGCGAGTCGTGCCACGAGCGCAACAACGGAAAATTCATGCGCGCCGATTTTCTCAGCCAGGGCCAGACCAACGGCTTTCCGACCTATCGGTTGCGCGACCAGCGCCTGGTGCCGCTGCATGAGCGCTTCGAAGGCTGCATGTTCGATGTACGCGCCGAGCCGTTCAAGCCGCTCTCCGACGAGTTTCTCGCGCTTGAGCTCTATGTCGCCTGGCGCGGCATCGGGCTGCCGGTCGAGACGCCCTCGGTGCGCAATTGAAACGATGAGCCTGCAGGAGCATTGCGCATGATCTCTCGTCGCGAGTTCATCCAGGTTGCTGCAGCAACGGCGACACTGGCGACCAGTACCGGTTCGAGCCTGACCCGGGCGTTCGCCCAGCAGCGCCTGACCCAGAAGGAATTGCTGGCCTTCGAGCCGCTCGGTAACGTCACGCTGGTGCATGTGACCGACATCCACGGCCAGCTCATGCCGCTTTACTTCCGCGAGCCTTCGACCAATCTCGGCGTCGGCGAGGCGAAGGGGCTGCCGCCGCACGTGACGGCCAAGGAGTTTCTCGCCCGCTTCGGCATCGCACCCGGTTCTTCGGCCGCGTACGCACTGACGTCGGAGGATTTCGAGGCGCTGGCCAAGACCTACGGCAAGATCGGCGGGCTCGATCGGGCCGCCACCGTGATCAAGGCGATCCGCGCCGAGCGCGGCGACAAGGTCGCGCTGCTCGACGGCGGCGATACCTGGCAGGGCTCGTGGTCTTCGCTGAAGACGCGGGGCCAGGACATGATCGACTGCATGGCCCTGCTCAAGCCCGACGCCATGACCGGACATTGGGAATTCACCTACGGCACCGAGCGGGTCAAGCAGGCGATCGAGGGGCTCGGCTTCCCCTTCCTCGGCCTCAACATCCGCGATACCGAGTGGAACGAGGCGGCGTTCGAGCCTTCGACTATGATCGAGCGCGGTGGCGTCAAGATCGCGGTGCTGGGCCAGGCGTTCCCTTACACCCCGGTCGCCAATCCGCGCTGGATGATCCCGAACTGGTCGTTCGGAGTCCGCGAGGAGGACGTGCAGGCCCAGGTCGACAAAGCGCGCAAGGACGGGGCGCAGCTCGTCGTGCTGCTCTCGCACAACGGCTTCGACGTCGACCGCAAGCTGGCCCCCCGCGTCAAGGGCATCGACGTCATCCTGACCGGCCACACCCATGACGCGCTGCCCGAAGCGGTCAAGGTCGGCAAGACCCTGCTGATCGCGTCGGGCTCGTCCGGCAAGTTCGTGTCGCGGCTCGACCTCGACGTCCGCGACGGCGAGGTCAAGGCCTACAGCTTCAAGCTCATTCCGCTGTTCTCCGATGTGATCGCGGCGGATGCCGAGATGGCCGCGAAGATCGCCGAGGTACGCAAGCCCTTCGCGCCCGAGCTATCGAAGGTGCTCGGCAAGACGGATTCGCTGCTTTACAGGCGAGGCAATTTCAACGGCACCTTCGACGACCTGATCTGCCAGGCCCTGTTGCAGGAGCGCGACGCCGAGATCGCGCTCTCGCCGGGCTTCCGCTGGGGCACAAGCGTGCTGCCGGGACAGGACATCACCTTCGAGGACGTCACCAACGCGACCGCGATCACCTATCCGGCGGTCTATCGCATGGGCATGACGGGTTCGCGGTTGAAGGAGATCATCGAGGACGTCGCCGACAATCTCTTCAACGTCGATCCCTACTATCAGCAGGGTGGCGACATGGTGCGCATCGGCGGTCTGTCCTATGCGATCGATATCGCGAAGCCGCAAGGCAGCCGCATCTCGGATATGCAGCTGCTCAAGACCGGTGCGCCGATCGATCCCGCGAGGGAATATCAGGTCGCAGGTTGGGCCAGCGTCAACGAAGGGACCGAAGGGCCGCCGATCTGGGAGGTCGTGGCCAATTATCTGACCCGACAGAAGACGGTTCGCCTCGAACCCAACAGAGCTGTCAAAGTGACGGGAGCGTGAGAAGCGATGTCGAAGATGGACAGTCCCCAGCAATCCCGACGCAGTTTCCTGGCCGCTGGCGCCGGCGTTGCGGCGTCGGTGCTCGCGAAGCCCGCCTTGGCCGGCGGCGGCAATCCGGCGAACCAGCCTCCCAACGTCCCGGAATGGACCAAGTCGCTCGGCGAGGGCGTCGCCGTGCGCCCCTACGGCAGGCCTTCGAAGTTCGAGAAGGATGTCATCCGGCGCGACGTCGAATGGCTGACCGCCTCGCGCGAGTCCTCGGTGAGCTTCACCCCGCTGCACGAGCTCGAAGGCATCATCACGCCGAACGGCCTCTGCTTCGAGCGGCATCATGGCGGCATCGCCGAGATTGATCCGGCCGATCATCGCCTGATGATCCATGGGCTCGTCGAGCGTCCGCTGATCCTCACGCTTGAGGAGTTGAAGCGCTATCCGCGCGTCAACCGCATTCACTTCATGGAATGCGCAGCAAATTCCGGCATGGAGTGGCGCGGCGCGCAGCTCAATGGCTGTCAGTTCACCCACGGCATGATCCATTGCGTGCAGTACACCGGCGTGTCGCTGCGTACGCTGCTCGAAGAAGCAGGGGTCAAGACCAACGGCAAGTGGCTGCTGGTCGAGGGCGCCGATGCGGCCGCGATGGATCGCAGCCTGCCGATCGAGAAGGCGCTCGACGACTGCATCATCGCATACAAGATGAACGGCGAGGCGCTCTATCCCGAGCAGGGCTATCCGATGCGGCTCGTGGTACCGGGCTGGCAGGGCAATCTCTGGGTCAAGTGGCTGCGCCGCATCAAGGTCGGCGATCAGCCCTGGCACACCCGCGAGGAGACGTCGAAATATACCGACTTGATGCCCAACGGAAAGGCACGTCGGTTCACCTGGTCGATGGACGCCAAGTCGGTGATCACGAGCCCTAGTCCGCAGGCGCCGATCAGGCACGGCAAGGGCTTCACCATCGTCTCCGGGCTGGCCTGGAGCGGAAACGGCAAGGTCAGGCGCGTCGACGTGTCGCTCGATGGCGGCCGCAACTGGTGGCCGGCACGGCTCGACGGCCCCGTGCTCGACAAGGCACTGGCGCGCTTCTACTACGAGTTCGACTGGAACGGTGAGCCGCTGCTGCTGCAATCGCGCGTGCAGGACGAGACCGGCTACGTGCAACCGAGCAAGGCCGAGTTGCGCAAGATCCGTGGCGTCAACTCCATCTATCACAACAATGGCATCCAGACCTGGCATGTGCAGGCCAATGGTGAGGTCGAGAATGTCGAAGTCGCTTAAGTTTGCTGCCGCGGCACTGCTCATTTGCGCAATGTGCGCGCCCGCGCTCGCGCAGCAGAAGACCGATGCCAAAGCCGGTCCGCGCTATCACATCGGCCGCGCGCCGACCGCGGCGGAAATCCGCGGCTGGGATATCGACGTGCGGCCCGATGGTCAGGGCCTGCCGGAGGGCAAGGGCACGGTCGCCCAGGGCGAGAAGCTCTTCATGGACAACTGCTCGACCTGCCACGGCGAGTTCGGCGAGGGTAACGGCCGCTGGCCAGTGCTGGCGGGCGGCAAGGGTTCGCTGACATCAGACAATCCGGTCAAGACGGTGGGCTCGTACTGGCCCTACGCTTCGACCGTGTTCGACTACGTCCGTCACGCCATGCCTTACGGCAATGCGGAGTCGCTCTCGGTCAACGAGTATTATGCGCTGGTCGCCTACGTCCTGTACCTGAACGACGTTGTCACCGACCAGAATTTCGAGCTGACCAACAAGAACCTTGCCACGATCAAGATGCCGAACGAGCAGGGCTTTGTGATGGACGATCGGGCGACGAGCGAGAAATCGTTCTGGCAGATGGACCCCTGCATGAGGGATTGCATCGAGCCGGTGAAGATCACCGCGCGCGCTGCCGTCATCGACGTGACCCCTGAGGATACCAAGGACGGAAAGTCGCGGGGCGTGGAATGATCCGCGGCCGGGCGAGCCGCCGTGGGTTGCTTCGCAGTTTGTTCGCTGCCGCCTTCATCATGACAAGTCCGGCCGCTCCGTCCCGGGCGACCGAACCGCACCGGCTCGCGCTGCAGATCAGCGACGACGACCCGGCCAAGATGCGCGCCGTCCTCGATGTTGCGGCGAACGTCTCGCGGCATTATTCCGGGCAGGGCGACGACGTCGAGATCGTGGTGGTTGCCTTCAATGGCGGCCTCGACATGCTGCTCGACGACCGCTCGCCGGTGAAGGAGCGCCTGTTGAATTTCCTGAAATCGATGCCCAATGTGAGCTTCATCGCCTGCGGCAATACCCTGGAGACGCTTGCGGTGAAGGAAGGCAGGCGACCGCCGCTGATCGAGGGCATCAGCGTCACCCGGGTTGGTGTTGCCGCACTGATGAATCTTGCGGAAAAGAACTGGACGATTGTCCGACCGTAAGGAGGGCCCGCGCTTCGCGCCTTCCACGCGCTCGCCGCCGAAGATCACACCGTTGCGATGATGAAGAAGCTCGCCGACGCTGGCGTCGGATTTGATGCCTGCGCCAACACCATGAAGGCGCAGGGGGTCAAGCTCGACGACCTCACGCCCGGCTTCGTGGTAGCCGAGAAGGGCGGCGTGGTGCGGCTCGCCGAGCTGCAACAGCAGGGATATGCCTATCTGCGGCCCTGAGCAGGCGTGGCGCCGATGCGGCCGGGCCTTGATTTGGCTCATACGGCGCGACCGCAGCGAGCGATAGACTTGGCAGACCTCAAAGGAACACTGAGGCGGCCGTGCTGACGACACTCATCGATCTCCTGGGGGAAGACCGCCTGTCATGGCTCGGCGGCCTTCTGGTCGGCGGCGTCTTTGGATTCTTCGCCCAGCGCAGCCGCTTCTGCCTGCGCGCCGCCGCCGTCGAGTTCTCCCGCGGCGAGGGCGGCCCGCGCCTTGCGGTCTGGCTCCTGACCTTTGCCGCGGCGCTGGTGGGCACGCAGGCCTTTGTCGCGCTCGGTCTGCTCGACGTCTCCGAGGCGCGCCAGCTCGCGCAGCAGGGCAGCATCTCCGGTGCGCTCGTGGGCGGCATGATGTTCGGCTGCGGCATGATCCTGGCCCGCGGCTGTGCCAGCCGGCTGCTCGTGCTCTCGGCCAATGGCAATCTCAGGGCGCTGCTGTCGGGCCTGGTGTTTGCGGTGACGGCGCAGGCTTCTTATCGCGGCCTGCTGTCGCCTGCGCGCGAGTGGGTGACCAATCTGTGGCTTGTCGACGGCGGGCCGTCGCGCGACATCATGGCGGCGTTCGGCGGCGGTACGCCCGAGAAGCTCGCTTTCGGTGGACTATGGCTGATCGCGGGGCTCACCTTCGCCTTTCGCAGCCATTTGCCGCGCCGGCTGATCTTCGCCGCGCTGGCGACGGGCGTAGCCGTCGTCGCCGGCTGGCTCTTCACCTACCAGCTGTCGCAGGCCTCCTTCGCACCGGTGACGCTGAAAAGCCTCACCTTCAGCGGACCGTCGGCCGAATTGCTGATGCTGGTCTTGAACAGCTCGCAGATCCGGCTCGGCTTCGACCTCGGCATCATTCCCGGCGTGTTTCTCGGCTCGTTCGTCGCTGCGGCAAGCGCGCATGAGCTGAAGCTCGAGGGGTTTTTCGACGGGCTCGGCATGCGGCGCTATCTGCTCGGCGCGGTGCTGATGGGTTTCGGCGCGATGCTCGCCGGCGGCTGCGCGGTCGGCGCGGGCGTGACCGGCGCCTCGATATTCGCGCTCACCGCCTGGCTCGTGCTCGGCGGCATGTGGCTCGGGGCTGGGCTCACCGACCTCTTCGTCGACCGTGCCGGTACGCCACAACCGCAGCAGGCCGCTGGCTCGCCCGCAGCGGGCGCGTGATCAGATATTTTACGGTTTGCTAAATTACATTTTTTGAATATGATTTTCGCAAATGCGGGCCGATTGCGCCGCAACAATGCGGGCGCGCCGCCCTCGGGGAAACGCACATGACCACCATCACGGAAAGCTACGTTCGCGAAGCGCCGCGCACTGCGCGCATCGACTGGTCGCCCTATCTCGTCGGCGCCGGGATCGGGCTGTTGAGCTGGATCGCCTTCGCAGTGTTCGGCGATCCGCTCGGCGTCACCACCGCCTATTCGCGCGTCGCCTCGCTGTTCGCCGTCCCGGTGATCGGGCCGGAGGCTGTGGCGCAGAATTCCTACTGGAAGAGCACGCCGCTGAAGTGGGACTACGGCGTCTGGTTCCTCGTCGGCATCCCGCTCGGCGCATTCCTCTCCGCAGTGATGTCGGGCACGTGGCGGCTCGAGCTCGTGCCGGAAGTCTGGAAGGAGCGGTTCGGACCATCGATCGCCAAGCGCTTTGTCGGCGCGTTCCTCGGCGGCATCGTGATCATGTACGGCGCACGGCTTGCCGGCGGCTGTACCAGCGGACATGGCATTTCCGGCGGTTTGCAGCTCGCGGTGTCGAGCTGGCTGTTCCTGGCGGTGATGTTCGCCACAGGACTCGGTATCTCCGCGCTCATGTTCCGCAAACGGTGAAGGGAATCGAGATGACCGCGATGATGACAATCCTTGGCCCCGTGCTAATGGGCGCTGCCTTCGGCTTCCTGCTGCAGCGTGGCAAGGTGACGAACTGTAATGTGATCGAGAACCAGTTTCGCCTGCGCGATTTTACTGTGCTGAAGGTGATGGGCACGGCGATCGTCGTCGGCGGCATCGGCGTGCTGCTGCTCGTCGATACCGGCAACACGAAGTACTACGTGAAGGATGCCAACATGCTGGCGATCGCGCTCGGCGCCGCTTTGTTCGGTATCGGCATGGTGGTCTATGGCTATTGCCCGGGAACGGCGCTCGGCGCCATCGCCACCGGCAGCATCCATGCCTTGGTCGGCGCGCTCGGCATGGTTGCCGGTGCTATCCTTTACGCGCTGAGTTTCGATTGGCTGAAAGCGCACGTGCTCAACGTTTGGGCGCTCGGCAAAGTCCGCCTTCCGGACGTGACGAACATCCCGGACATCATTTGGTTCGCCGCTCTTGCAGTCGGCGCCGGACTGTTCTTCTGGTGGATCGAATCTGTGGAAGCTGGGCAGAAGCGGATGTAGCAAATCACAGGTCACCGTTTTGGTGTCTTGCAGAAGAGCCTGTGCAGCGTTGAAAACAGCTCTTCGATCCTCCGGTCTGCGACACGGTACCACATCGTCTGACCATCGCGCCGACAGGCGACGATGCGCTCTGTCTTCAGCTTTGCAAGGTGCTGCGATAGGGCCGAAGCGGAAAGGCCGACATCCTCGGCAAGCGCGCTCGCGCTGATTTCGCCATATTCGACGAGCTTGCAGACGATGAGCAGCCGATGCTCATTGGCAAGCATGCGCATCAGGGCGGCCACCCCCTTTGCCTGCCTTTCGAGTTCGTTCGTATTCATTCGGCGCATGACGGTGTTTCATTAGCATTCGCGTGCCAGCCGTCAAATAGGAGGCGGAAATCCGGGTTTGGCCGGTTAATGAATGGCCCGCGATTGAATGGGCGCAGCATAAGGATGCGAATTATACTCCCATAGCTGCATGAGTATAACGAAGCCCATCGCTCTCAAGGATCTCTGACATACGCCATACGAGTGACGTGTGCACTCCCGCTCCCGCGCACGCGACGTGTGCGCTGATAATCCGAAGAAGCGATTTCCGCTTCCAATTCATGCACATGTGGTCCTAGAAGAGCCAAACAGCGGAAACTTGGTCAAACCAGATTTCTCAATCGGTCCAACAACACAAAGGACCGATCTGAGCGGAAATATCTTAGTAAAATGAATGGCTTAGATCGAAAATATGCTCCCGGCTGCATGCGGGCCGCACGTGAAGGAGATCCTGGCAAATCTTCCCGACTACACCGACCGAAGTCCAGTTAGGAGTAACCTGCCGTTTCTTTTGCCGGTGCCTAGCCGGACGACTATTGCTCAACCACGCAAGGAAGGTAGGTCATGCCACTGACCGAAGGGACGTCCTGGACACACTCAGTGACTCGGTTGCGCTTGGCATCGAGTTTTACGTCGACAAGATCCATATCAAGGGCGAATACTTGATGACAGTTCGCGATCACATTCGTGCCGGTAATATATTGGTGAAGGGCGGCACTCAGGATCTCGCTTTCTACGATCAGGCCACGGATATTCTGTTGACGCAGAAGAAGTCGCCTCCCGCAAATGATAGCGATCGGGCGCTGCTCCTGCATGAATGCGTGCACGCCATGACCGACGTCTATGATCCTGACGGCGCTGTTACGCGCCACATGGGCGAACTGGCGGCCTACCTCACTCAAACGACATATAGCGTTCGCAGGAATCCGTCGTCTAACCGCAACGGCACCGCCCCCTGGGACAAATTCTGGTGCGACCTCTACGCCACGGTGCGCGCCAACAAGCTCGACACCAGCGCGGGCAATGGCGTCCGGATCCCGTCGGCGACGCTCGAAAGTCTGCGCCGGCAACTCGCTGCGCTGCCTTTTGTGAACTATGGAAAGTTCGCTAAAGAGGCGACCGGCGTGTCGGATGGGCTGATCCGCAGGAACTTATTTCTGTCGAGCGATGAACCTGTATCCATGCGATCATCGAGCGTTTCCCACGAAGCTTACGTTGATCCGAGCGATGACTATTTGATACGCACCCTGATGGAGGCCTACGCGAGCACCGATGTTAGAGGTTATGGCAGCCGCCTGCGCCGGCTACGTCGTGATTTTCTCTATTGCTCGCTGTCTCGCGCCCATGAGCTCCGGAAGAGGTTCTCGGTGCGGAAGCGTGGAGACCGGCTCTCCGAACTGTTTCACGATCGCCTGTCGCATGGCGGCCGCGCAATTCTTCTCCGTGTGCTTGCGCTGCGAAGCTGACCAGCACGCTGGACAAGTCGGAAAAGCGCTCTCGAGAGGAAGAATGCGCTACCGCACCGCGTCGAATTCTCGGTGTGTTGGTGCATCATTAAGTAGACTCCCGACCACTCCGTTGCTGCGGATTCTAGTCCAGGTGCCTTGTGCGCAGATCTTGAAGGTCCTTTTTCAATGCCACCAGATCCAGCCCGCGAGGAAAAGTGAGGCGTCCAGAGCGGATCACGAGCCGGACATACGGATACCGTTCTTCGGCAAGCATCGGAGAACTAATCTTGTACTTGTGCCAATCTTCGACGATGTGTGCCTGTTGTTCGACGTTGTATGAGTCCCAGCTATCCCCGGGCGTGTAGTCGTAGCCGGCACCGACCGTCTGCGCCCAGAAGGAGCGTGCCATTGTCCAGTTTGAATCGTTGAACGCCTGCCACACGTGGGTCATTTCGTGCACGAAGAGGTCGCAAATGCGACCGAAGTCGTCGCACAAGAGGCCGAAGGTGGGGCTAGGCGATGCCAGGTTACTGAACGCGACATTGCCAAGATTGATGGCATACCGCATGCTCGGCACCATGGGATTGCTTCCTCTAAAGAATGGTCCATCGTTCGTCCACGGTCTTCCGCCTGCTCCCAGGCCATTGGTAATCGCGATGGTCTCCCATGGCGGCAACGTCGGGCCAAAGACGTTGCGCGCGAAATCCCGTTCGCTGACGTCTAGGACGCGCGCGAAGTCGGGTCGGCTTCCTCCACATTCCGGCGGGGTCGGAGCCGCTGGGGTGGGCGCAACCGGTGGAGTGGGCGCAATCGGTGGGGGAGGCGGCGTACCTGGCGGCAGATAGATGAATCCCCCTCGCCATCCACCTTTCCCGCCGGTCGTACCGGATGAAAACGCAAAATTCTGCCGGTCGGGCGACATCGCGCGGCAGCCTACATACTCGGCCAGGTACCAGTTCACCTGCCGTGTGGCTTGTTGGAAATCGCGCTGTTTGACGAGCTTGATGCCCGGAAAATTGAACTCGATGAGGTCCCAGGGGTCGATGCCGATCCGCTTGGCGAGGGATATCCAGGTCTCGCCTGCCGTCACCGCATGCCGGATTCCTGCTGGCGGTACATAGCTTTCGACGACAGGTTTCAAGGGCCTTTCCTGGTTCGGCATTGTGAGACCTCCCCTGCTGGTTCCTGCGGAACTACGCGTTCTCGCCACCAATATCTTGGTCGCCGCTACCTCGAGGCGGTTCGATAGTTCCATTCATCCGGGCCACGAACTGGCAGTGGCAATCGAGGAGCCTCATTCGTAGCTTGGAGGCGTAGACACGGAGCAATGCCGAACGAGCAATGTCCGCTTTAGCGCCTGCCTTTCGACTTCGAACCGAGCAGATCATGCGTTCCGCTGATGCTCACCGTTCCCGAGCACTCGAAACCACCGAAAATTCCGCAGGAGCCGGTGACCGTAACGCGCAAGTCTTTGCGTTGGTACATGTCGACCGAAATGCCCACGCGCGAAAAGTCGTTCGCGCTGTTCGGCAGGATCAGATCGATGTGCTCTGCGGCCCATTGCGGTATATGCTTGTTGCTCTTCCAGAACAGTTCATTGCCGGCGTGATGCACGAAGTTTGGCCCGACCGTAAGCGCACCGTCCACGCCCTCGAACACGAAGCCCGTTTCGTCGATGTGCACGTTCACCCGATCGGGTGCTACTGCGAAATGCAGCGAGGTGATGTCCTGGGGCTGCGGGTCTTTGCCGAATTGCGAGCTGTAGGCATCGCTCCATTGTCCGCGGTCGCGTCCGAGCCCGAAGCCGTGCCGGCCCGGGAGATCCCGCGTTGAGAGTGGCTTGTCGGACAGCTTTGGGCGCCAGATCTCCCGGAACCCCTTGCCGATCGTTGCCGCCATCGACAGATCGAGGGCCCAATGCGACGCTTTCTCCGGGCTTTTCCCTTCGGCGAAGGCGTCGAATCCGTCTGTCGTCTTGGCAATGCGCAGCTTCTTGATCAGCTCTTCCCAGTCCTTGGGCAAGAAGGTGAAGCCGTCGAGCGTGGTCGTCGCGGCAGCGACACCATACTTCTCGAGTTGGTGTCGGATGTAGGGCTTCTCGTCATAAAGGCGCACATCCGGGTTGGGGCCGGCAAAGTAATTCTTTAAATCGATCTGCGGCCGAAGCATGGTCAGTCGCGCCGCGATCTTCCGGTAAGTGTCGGTCGTCGTCGGATCAGTCGTCGTCATAGAACGCCCTCCGAGCCAATCCTCCCCTCAGATTGGTCTCACCCGAACGGGCTCGGGTTCAATGCCGGCTCGTTCGATCAAGCTGCCGCCCGGCCCAGGTCATTCGAATTCCTGTCGCGCCAGCGCAGTGACTGTTTGAACCCGCCGATCGGAAACGGCGACCACCATCCGTGGGGTAGTGTGAACAACGAGGACGATCAAATGTCACTGCGAAGCAGGGTGTTGGACGTACTCAATGGCCCGGCGGTCGCACGCATGCGGTTCCGGTTCCCGATCCGCGGCAGCCATGTGACGATTGCGCCGCAAACGTTCCATCACGTCGCTCGCGCTATCCGGTTGGGGCAGGTCACCGTCAGACCTCCGACGGATCTCGCGGCAGGCGTTGCTGCGCAATACAACGATGTCGCGAGAACCAGGGCGGACGGCACAGCGGTTGCGGCGAACACGCTGGAGGTCGTGTCGGCGACGGGGCGGCTGGACGAGGCCTATATCGTCCACGAAAGCCTGCATGCGGCATATGATCTGTTGCGTACCGGCCTTGATGCCAATGCGGAAGAGGCGTCTGCGTACGTCTGCACGGCGCTCTATTGCCGCATGACAGGCCTGCCCCGCCCTCGCTGGGCCAACGGGCCGATCTACGCCAATGCCGCAGAGGTCGCCCGAACGCTGCTATCCCAGTATCAGAAGGGCGATCCCGGGATTCCCTGGGTCGGCGAGCATGAATGGAAGATGCTGCGTGCAGGTGTTGGCCTCGATCCGGTCTATGCCGGCGGACCCGGCGGTATTCTCACGGGATGGCTCCTCGGCCAGCAATATACCCACGACGGCTGACGGGGGCCGCATCCATTTCAGGAAATGGCAGGAGCTTCCAACTCCTGCCGTTCATCGCCAACGGAGCCGACGCACTTGAGCGCGTCATGCGACCAGCAGGCCCAGCTTGCCGACCATCGCAAGCGAGCGTTGAACACTTTCTCGCGTTGACAGCAACAACGGATCGGCAGGCTTCCCGGCACTATCCTTCTGGTCCAACTGGATGGTCGGGCCGAATTTTTCGGTCATTTCGGCCGTGATCTGGTCGATGGTCCGCGCACCGTCGAGCAATTGCAGAAAATCCCTGGTCCGGTCGTCCTCCAACTGTACCGTCTGGTGGAGGAGGTTGGTGACGAGCGGACCTGTTTGCGCTTGTCTTCGTGCGAGCAGGCTCGCCTGCGGATGCTCGGTAGCTTCCTTCAACAGAAATGGGCGCGACAGCAGGAAAGAGACCTCGCCGCTGCAAGCCAGGATGAACATTGCCTCCGTCAGCACCTTTTCGGCATCATCCGTGTGCCGGCCGCCCAGCAGCGCGCGGGCGCCATCGAGCAGCTCGCCAAATGATAATGCGCGCGGCCAGGACCGGCCGAGACATAGATACGCAGCCTTCAAGAGCGGATTGGTTACCGTGACCCTGCTGCCGTCCTGGTTCTCGAATTCCATCGCGGAATCGTCGGTCACGCAGGCGTCGGGGTCAACCGGGTTGGTCGTGCTCAGCAAATGGAACCTGGTGACGAAATCGAGGTCGATCTGGCGGGATAGCGAAATGCTGTCGTGGCAGAGCAATGTGCGCCGAAAGCCGTTGCCGTCGATGAAGTCCTGATATTGATCGCGCGCCATGAACTCGCTCTCCGGGAAACGCTGCAGCGTCGCGCGAACCTCCTCGGAATAGCCGGCAAGATAGCGTCGCGAGAAATCAGCGTCGCTCAGATATTGCAAGCCGTGGCGGCTTGCGTCTTCGGCAACCTCATGCAGCAGGAAGGCCTCGGCGCCATCATCGAGATCGTCGTGAAATAAGAGCTCGTCGGGGGACTTGAGGACGCGGTTGTACTGGTCGCGCATAACTGCGCCGTGCACCGAGTTGGCCTTCGAGCCGTCGCTCAGGAACTTCAAGATCGCGCGGGCCTGTCCTACCTTCTCCTTCATGTCGGTGAGACGGCGGGTGTGATACCGCATCATGTCGCGGACCAGGTCGCGAAGATGCGAGAACGGGTGCGCGTTGTAGCTGACGTAGCAGACCCCGCGCGGAGCCATGTTCTGCTTGAAGATCATCATCATCTTCTCGCGCACCGCCGGCGGAACCCAGGAATACACGCCGTGCGCTATGATGTAGTCGTATTGCCCGAAGCTTTCGTCGACATCCATGATGTCGCAGTGCAGGAGCTTGATATTGCTGAGGCCCAATGTGGCGATATTTCGCTGGCCGCGCTCGATCGTCACGCCGCTCAGGTCGACACCGACGAATTCGCTGTTTGGATATTGAAAGGCCATCGGCAACAGGTTGCCGCCAACGCCGCAGCCAAGCTCGAGCACCCGGCAACGCTCGACCGGAGCCGCCTGCATGCCGTAGACGGCAGCAATGGTAGCGAGATGGTTCGGATGGGTGAGCCCGTAGACGTGGCCAGGGTAGTAGACCTCGTCGTATGGCGTGGGACCGGCGCTCGGGTGGCGATGCTCGGTTTGAATGTTCATCGTCCTCAATTCCACGAATATGCGAACTTGTCGTTCTCGATCGAGACCCGCGCTTGCTTGACTTCTTCCTTGGCAAGCGACTTGCTGAGGAATTCGCGTGACAGCTCCGGGAGCAGGGTGTTGGTGATGATGTTGTCAATCATTCGCCCGCCGGAGTCCGGGTCGTTGCAACGTGACACAATGTGCTCCACGACCGCGTCATCGTAGCTGAATGCCGCGTTATGGTTGTCACGGAGGCGTCGTCCGATCCGGTCGAGCTGCAACCGAGCGATCCCGGCGAGCATTTCGTCGGATAGCGGGAAGTACGGTATCGAGACGATGCGTCCGAGCAGCGCTGCCGGAAACACCTTCAGCAATTCCGGCCTCAGCATCTTGGCGAGCTCTTCCGGTTCGCTACGATACTTTGGATCTCGCGAGAGGCCCATGATCAGATCGGTGCCGACGTTGGTGGTCAGGATGATCAACGTGTTCTTGAAGTCGATCCGCCGCCCGTTGCCGTCCTCCATGGTTCCCTTGTCGAACACCTGGAAGAAGATCTCGTGGACGTCGGGATGAGCTTTCTCGACCTCGTCGAGCAGGATGACGCTATAGGGCTTGCGCCGGACAGCCTCGGTGAGGCGTCCACCTTCTCCATAGCCGACATAGCCGGGAGGCGCTCCCTTCAAGGTCGAGACGGTGTGCGCTTCCTGGAACTCCGACATGTTGATCGTGATCATGTTCTGCTCGCCGCCGTAGAGGGTCTCGGCAAGCGCCAGGGCGGTTTCAGTCTTGCCCACGCCGGATGGACCAGCCAGCATGAACACGCCGATCGGCTTCGACGGGTTGTCCAGTTTGGCGCGGCTGGTCTCGATTCGCTTGGCGATCATCGTCAGCCCATGAGACTGGCCGACGACGCGGCGGTTGAGGATCTCCGGTAGTTTCAGCACGGTTTCGATCTCGTCGCGCATCATCCGGCCGACCGGGATGCCAGTCCAGTCAGAGACAACGGACGCCACCGACTGCTGGTCCACATAGGCATAGACCATCCGCTTTTCCGGATTGATGCTCTCAAGCGTGTCGAACTTGCCGCGCAGCTCCGCGCGCCTGGCAGCCGGATCGTCGCCTTCCATGGGTTCGGACAGGATCTCCCGAATGCTCCGGATGTCCTTGACGAGCTCCTGCTCTGCGGCCCAATCGGCTTCGAGGTTCGTCAGCTTGTCCTTCAATGCTGCGATGTCGTTGTCGATCGCTACGATGCGCTCGTCGTCCTCAATCCCAAGATCGCTGTCGCTGACGAGTGCTGATCGCTCAGCTTCACGGGCGGCAATCGCAACGCGTGCATCCTCGATCAGGGCCGGAGTCGCGCTCTGGCTGATCGCCACGCGCGCCGAGGCGGTATCAAGCAGGCTGACCGCCTTGTCGGGCAACTGCCGTGAAGGAATGTAGCGGTGGGACAGGTTGACCGCTGCGACGATCGCGGCATCCGAGATGCGAACGCCGTGGTGCTTCTCCATCGGACCGAGGAGTCCGCGCAGCATGATGCAGCAGGTTTCCACATCGGGTTCATCGATCTGGATCGGCTGGAAGCGTCGTGTGAGCGCGGGATCTTTCTCGATATACTGGCGATATTCTGCCCACGTGGTGGCGGCGATCGTGCGCAGCGTGCCACGCGCAAGGGGAGGTTTCAGGAGATTGGCTGCATCACCGGTGCCGGCCGCGCCGCCGGCGCCGATCAGTGTGTGGGCTTCATCGATGAACAGGATGATGGGGGTGGGTGAGCTCTGGACCTCGTCGATCACCGACCGCAAGCGCTGCTCAAACTCGCCCTTCATGGAGGCACCGGCCTGCATCAGGCCGATGTCGAGCGCACAAAGCCTTACACCGCGGAGCGGTGGCGGCACGTCGCCGGCGGCGATACGCTGGGCGAAGCCCTCGACAACTGCGGTCTTGCCGACGCCAGCCTCGCCGGTGAGGATTGGATTGTTCTGCCGCCGACGCATCAACACGTCGATCAGTTGGCGGATTTCTTCGTCCCGACCAAGGATCGGATCCATCTCGCCCGATTTGGCCTTGGCGGTGAGATCCTGGGAGAACCGGTCGAGCGGCGTCGTCCCCTTGGGACCCGCTTGGGCCGCGCCTTCCGTGACGGCGCCGACCAGGCCCGAACCGTCCATCGGTCGCATGGTCTCCTCGTCGGAGCCGGCCCAGACGGCGCGACGCTCCGCGGCCAGTGCATCGACGTTGACCTTGGAAAATTCCTGCGAGAGGTTGTTCAGCGTGCGACGAATATCGTTCGATTTCAGGCCTGCCACAAGCAGATGACCGGTGCGGATCTGGGTCTCGCCAAAGAAGAGCGTGGCATAATGCCAGCCCCGATCGAGCAGATCGATGACCGAATTGGCGACGCCCGGCATGTCGGTTTCGTTCTTACGAAAGCCATTGATCACGCCGGCAAGGTCCGACAACAAGCGTGCGCGGTCGAGCTTGTAATGATCGACCGAGAGGCTGAGATCGTTGCGTTCCTGCTGCAGGATATGAAACAGCCAGTGCGCAAGCTCGACGTTGCGATTGCCGGCGCTCTTTGCGTGGCGCAGGGCCTGTAAGAAGGCATCATAGCCGGCCCGGTTCAGCTTGCCCGTTACAGCTTCAATGCTGATGTCGGTCACGGCGGCTCCTCCTGCTCAATTCCTCCGCGGATGCGTGCCATCATGCGGAAATTGCCTCAAATTCCATAGCATTAGGCGATCAGCGCGATGGATAGGTTCAAATCGCCGCGGCATTGGCTGTGGCACTCCGGCGGGCTCTCAATCGTTCGCCGAGCTGAAAGCGGGCATCGCGGCGATATTCTTCCGTGGAGGCCCAGTTCGGCGAGACCCAGGTGGTCCATCCAAGTCGCCCACTCTGTCCAAGCCTGACCGGGACGACCTCTCCCGCCGGAATGGCGAGCTCGACCTCCCATTCCAATTCGTCGCCGATATAGAAGAAAACGGCGTCGGCCAGAGGCGCCGACAGGTTGGGTGTTTCGGTCGGCAGGAATTGTTCGTACTGAGCAAAAGTTCTGACAAAGACCCGAACTCTGATCTTGTCCTCGACGCTGAACACACGCGAGCCGAGAAGGGCGTCCTGGCCGAGCCTCGCATGCGTTCCGCCGAGCCGGCTGCAGTGACTTGGGTCGAATGAGAGCCAGGTGCCGACGAATTCGTCGATCTCGACTTTGACGTCGAACAGTCCTTGCAGGAACCGCGTCAACCGTGATGCACACTTCGCCCTGGGCGCGACCAGTCCAGCGAAGCTGAGCTTCGCCATGTCCGGAACCGCATCGCGATCGGCGAAAACATCGGAGCCCAAGCCGGCGAAGGAGCCGACATAGGCAATGAAGCGATCGTCCGCCGGGCGGTCATGCTGCGCGATCGGGCGCGCGTCGGCCCAGGCACGAAAGAAGAGTTGCAGGAAGCGTCCGTTGAGGAGGTCGAGAAAGCGGGGGAAGGCGTCATCCCGCATCAGCCACCAGCTGAGGCTTTCATCGGTGGTGGCAAGGGGCAGGGCGCCCTGCGGGCCCAGGAGGCCGAGAAATTTGACGAGTATCCTGAGCCGGGCACCCTGGTCGTCCACCGCCGCGAGGTTCGAGGCGGGGAACTCCAGATAAGGCACCTGGCCGAGGTCGATATATTCGTCGCGACGCGCGGCACTGTCGCCGATCCGCGGTCGATCCGGGTTGGCGCGCTCGAACTGGCGTAACGTATGGAAGAAATCGAAGCGCCAGGGCTCGGCCTTCATCTGGTCGATCAGCGTCATAGCGGTCTCCGCGTGCCCATGCGCGGTGGCCACCGCATGATCTCGCCGCGCTCCGGCGTCGAGATGACCGTCTGAGTGAAGGTGTTGAAGCCCGAATAGTCGGCGAAGAAGCGCTCCAGTATTGCCCCGAGCAAAAACACGCCGCTGCCCTCAAATGCCTTCTCGTCGAGCGTAACGGTAATCTCCAGGCCCCGTGCTGCGCCGCTACCCGTGCGCTCGCGCACGCGCCGCACGACAGGTCGGCTTTCTATGCTGCGCACGCCGCGGATCTTGCGCTCCGTGGCGTCGTCGAACTGATCGGCGAACAAGGCCAGCATCTCGCGCAGCGCTCCGGCGTTCTTGCCGCCACCGCGTTCGACGAGGCCAAGATAGTTGAGGCTGAGCATGTTGATCAGCCGCCAGCTGACAATCCCACTGTTGGCGATTTCGCTGCGGCTGCGCAGTTGGGCAACCACCGGCTCACGCGGTGGCGTGGGACCAGCGACACACATCAGATCAAGGGAGGTATCGTCCAGCAGCCGAAAGTCGGCGCCGCCCTGGCCGACCGGCAAGTGCTCGGTGAGATGGCGATTGGAGCACAGAGCCCGGACGCTCAGTTCGGCGACGGAGCCTCCGCCACTCAATTCGCCGGGCTCAAGCAGCGACAGGAACATGTCCGTCCCGGTGTAGTCTGAGGAAGTACCGTATGTCTTCTCCTCTACTGTGCGGCGCCGGGGTAAGCGGCGGACGGTGAAATAGAGCCCGTCGACCGATCCGCTGGTCCGGTCGACGGCGGCCGAATAGAGCGGGCGCACGGGCCGTTTATCCTTCTCTGCCGGCAGGTGCGCGTAGACCTCGAGCACCTGGTGCGGTTCGTATTCCAGATAGCGGCTGCGATCTGGCACCACATGGTACTCGTAAGTATTCGACTTGACAGGAATGCGATCGCTCGTTTTCTCGAACAGATTGATCGCCGGTGCAGTATAGAGCCTGAAGGTCTCGGGGCGCACCGAGGCAGCCAGCCGCGAATTGTGTTCATCGAAAGCGAAGACAATATCGATCGATTTGCTGCGCAGTCGCGACATCACGCTGCGTAGTCCCGTCAGGTTTATGCCGAGGAACTTGCGTGGAAACATGAAATATTCTCGCAGCAGCTCCGAACCGCGAAAGATCCGATTGTCGTTAGGGAACAGCGACTCGTTTTCGTCGAAGCCAATTTGCTGCACGCAATCATGGGGCGCACGAGTCACCACCGGATCGCCGAAGTCGTCGAGATGCCGGAAGTAGACTCCTTTGCAATTCGAGATCAATTGCTCGTAGAGCGCGATGGCGTCGGATTCCGCGCCTGAGAGGTAGATCGGAAGTTCGCTCACGCGGCAGCCTGCGAACCAGGTTTCCGGCTTGGCTCGGGCCTCTGCGTCCGATAGTTCCTCGTCGAGCCGGGCTGCGGTACGATGGGTCAGCGACAGCTTCAGCCCCGCGATGACGTCGCCTCCGACCGGGATCCCGAGCGCCTGCAGAGTGCCCGCTGTGGAGAAATACTCTGCGCTGGTGACGTCGAACGGCCAGAGCACGATGTCGCGGCAAAGTCGAAACCGGCAGGAAAGACTTCGTTCTCTCTCGCGGTAGGTCGCGTCGAAATAGGCGCCGCGTACAATCTTCTTGCCGTCGCGCAGCGCTGGGTCAGCGTAGGGTGGCCGTGCCGCGACGAGCATCGCCGACGGTGTGGGCGCAAGATAGTTCGGTACCAGCTGCTCAAGCAGGTTTGCAGTGAATTCCGGGAATTCGTGCTTGAGCTTGAGCTGAACGCGGGCGGCAAGAAACGCGGCGCCTTCCAATAGTCCCGTGATCATCGGGTCCGATCGGTCCCGGATGAGGCCGCCGAGGCGCTCTGCGATGCCAGGATATTCTTCGGCGAAATCTCCTGCCTGCTCGTACAGCAATGACAGTTCACGATTGTAGAAATCGAGGAATTCGCGATTCATGCTAAAGTCGATTGATTTGGATGTCGCCGCTGTCGAGGTCGACGTCGGCGACAAATTCCACGGGGACGTTGAGCGGCTCAGCCTTGAGGTCGGCGTGAACGATGAAGCGCAGCTTCAGCTGCTCAGGACCGACCGAGCCGTCGCGACGGACCCGGATCGTCTTGCGATCGAGTCTTGGCTCGTACGTCGTCAGAGTCTCGCGCAGGGCGCCGGTGAGTTCGTCGTCCGTGACCTCGTCGATCGAACGGTGGGCGATATCGGGGAAGCCGTAGTTCAGGATCGAGGTTCGAACGCTATCCCGCCCGCTCAGATCCAAGGTCGATTCCAGAGCAATGGTATTGAGGAGCGTTTCAAGGTCATGGGAGACCTCCCGCCGCAACAACGTTTCCGAGATCGGAAAGCGGCCTGCGCTGCGCCGCCCGGCAATGATCCGCTCACCGAACTCATCGCGCAGATTGAGCTTCTTGCGCGCATCGCGTGCTTCATGAGCGGAGCGAAAGGCCAGCATTAATGGGGGAGAGAGCCGATCCCTCTTTGGAGCAATGGTCATTGACTGTCCCCAAGATGTCCGGCTCGCTATGCTGTTTCGCGGAGCAATAGCTGGTCTCCGGGATGATGTCGCCTCAGCAGGCGGTCGGGCCCGCAACCGGTCAAGTCGAGACTTGCGACCGCAATCGCATCGCCTGGCGCCGGTTCGCGCTTATCGCAACCGGCGCCAGGTAGGGCCGACAATCAGGCCCATTCCTTGTTGGCGGGAACGTCCCAGCCAAACACCGGCGCAGCTCCAGCGCCGCCTTTTTCTGTCTGGGTCTTGTAGGTCATCTTGACCTTCGCGAAGTTCAGACTCACGTTTTCGGTGAGGCGATCTTCACCGTGCGATCCGCCCGTCGATACGCTGGTGACTAGGATGTGCTTCATCTCGATCTTGAGATACTCCAGCGGATTTTCGCCCGCCTTGCGGACCGTGAGGATCGCTGTATCAATGTGCTTGCCGTTCGCGCAGACCTTGAAAAGCTCCGGCGTGGCCTTGTCGACGAAGTGCGTAAAGTGGAGATCCTGGACGCTGACCTTGCCGGCGCCGCCGCCCGAACCGCTGTGGAAAGTGCCTGACTGGCTTTCGCCGAAAGACCAGCTCAAAATATCGATTTCGTCCTTGTGCTTGTCGTCCAGCGACTCGCCCTTGATCGGATCGAGTTTCAAGAAGATGTCGACAGCCATAGCGTAGTCCTCTCAAATTTCTGCGTGGTTACGGTTGCGATGTTGCGGCATCAGGAAGCGGGGCCGGGTAGGCGTGAAACCAGGCTGAGGCCGACGTCCATCGCCTCCAACTGAAAGTGTGGACGAAGAAAGAAGCGCGCGTTGTAATATCCCGGATTCTCCTCGTTTGCGATGACTTCAACCTTCGCAGCGGCCAGTGGCTTGCGCGCTTTCTGAGCTTCTGACGAGAGGGCTGGGTTGGCATCAACGTATTCGTTGATCCAGGTTTGCAGCCAGATCGTCAACTCATCCTTCTCCTTCATGGATCCGATCTTGTCGCGAACCATGCACTTCAGATAGTGGGCAAAGCGGGACACTGCGAACATGTAAGGTAGTCGTGACGACAAGTTGTCGGACGCGGTGGCATCCACGCCCTTTTCGCCGAAGTACTTCTTCGGCTTGTAGAGTGACTGGGCGCCGATGAAGGCGGCCTTGTCGGTGTTCTTGCGATGGATCAGCGGGATGAGGCCCGCCTTTGCAAGTTCGTGCTCGCGGCGATCACTGATGGCGATCTCGGTCGGGCATTTCAGGTCGACGCCGCCGTCATCGGTCGGGAATGTGTGCGTCGGCAGGTTGATGACTTCGCCACCGGACTGCACGCCGCGGATCCGCGTGCACCAGCCAAATTCCTTGAAGGCGCGGTTGATGTTGACCGCCATTGCGTAGGCGGCGTTGATCCAGCCGTATTTATCGCCGGTGTGTCCGTCCGTCTCCTCTTCGAAGGCGAACTCTTCCACGGGCTCCGATTTCGCGCCGTAGGGGAGGCGGCCGAGCGCGCGGGGCATGCACAGGCCGAGATAGCGCGAGTCGTCCTGATCGCGCAGCCCCTTCCATGCGGCATACTCCGGCGTGTCGAACACCTTACCGATGTCGCGAGGGTTGGACAGCTCGGTCCAAGAGTCCATTCCCATCAGCGTCGGCTCGGCGCCGCTGAAGAAGGGAGCGTGCGCGGCGCCGGCGATCTTGCTGAGGTCGCGGAGCAATTGTACGTCGGTTGGGAGGTGGCTGAAATAGTAGTCGCCGATCAGGCAGCCAAACGGCTCGCCGCCCAGCTGGCCGAATTCATACTCGTAGATCTGCTTGAACAGGGGACTCTGGTCCCAGCGCGCATCGGGGTAAAGCCGCAGATTCCGATACAACTCGTTCTTGGAGACGTTCATCACCCGGATCTTGAGGTTGGCGTCGGTCTCGGAATTGAAGACGAGGTAGTGGAGGCCGCGCCAAGCACTTTCGATTGACTGGAACTCAGGTGTGTGAAGAATTTCGTTCATTTGCGCGGTCAGCTTCTGGTCGATCCGCGCGATCATCTCCTCGATGGTGTCGAGGACGTCCGACTTGATGACGCTCGAGTCCTTCAACGCCTCTTGAACGAGCGTGGATACCGCGTTTTCGACTTCGGTCGCTGCGCGTTCAGTGCGCGGTTTGAAGCTTTGCTTCAGCAGAGTGGCAAACTCGTCAGCTTCGACGGTCTTGACCTGGGTGGTGCTCTCTTTGTGAACAGCTTCTTTTGCCATGGTCCCCATTCCTTCCTTAGCTCTCGGTGCCAGGTTCGGTCGACTGGCTTGTCGCGCGTTCCCGAAGCGCCGCCATCAGTTGAGGATCGGCGAGAAGTTTCTTGAGTTGGTCCTCGGCGGCCACCTTGCCATCCATGTAGCGCAGCAGGTTGGCGAGTTGTTCGCGCGCCTCGAGCAGCTTGGCAGTAGCCGGCACCTGGCGGGCGACGGCCACCGGCGTGAAGTCTGCCATCTTGTTGAAGCGCAAGTTGACCGAGATCTTTTCGTCGGATCCATCGCTGAGGCGATTGGCGACACGCGCCGTCACGCCGGGCTGGATTGCCGCCATGCGGTTGTCGAAATTGTCCATGTCGAACTCGAGGAACTTGCGCTCCTCGACCTTCGTCTTCTCGACGCCAGGGTTATTGCCGGAGAGGTCGGAGAGGACGCCCATGACGAACGGCAGTTCGATCAGCCGCTCGGCGTCGTAAGGATCTTCGTATGTGATGTGCACGCGTGGTGCGCGGTTTCGCCGAATGAATTTTTGACCGCTGTCTGTAGCCATGGTTCCCTCACTACGAAATCGCATTAGACATCGAAAAAGACATCGAATTTGCGCGACGCAGATTGGCTAGAGCGCTTCAAGTTGCTGCGGTCGGCAAACATCCTTGTGTCCAATTAGTGCCCTCGAGCGAAAGCTGGGTTCAATGCGATCTGTCGATTGTTTTAAGGGCTCCCTCAGGAAGAACATCATTCAAAAGGCTGAGAAAATCTCGTTGCGCGAGGTCGCGCGCGCGATCGACCAAAAAGGGGATGGGGCTGGACGGCTCCGCGGTTCGGAAAAACGACGCCACCTTCGTCAGCAGGCCTAAGGCCTGCGCCCTGGTTTCTATTGAAAATACAATATCTTGAGCGCTGCTCTCTGCCGTCGATGAGAGCGAGGTAGCGAGTTCCGCCATCCGTTCGATCGGCAGGTCGAAGACCTTGTCGCGCCCGATGTTGATCGCAGCGCTCTCCACGTGCGCAGGCACCAGCATCCGCATAACTTCAATGAATGACTTGCCCACCATCTCCTGCGCTTGACGCACCAGCAACAGTGCCGGGCTGGATGGTTCCATTCGGGCAAAATAGTCGGCCGCCGCTGCAAGCGCTGCAGATGCCTGTGCGGATGAAGTCACCACCCCGCTCGTGTCTGACGGCGCCTGTGTATCGACAGGACCGAGATCTTCCGCGGTTGCAGCGATCGCGGCCGGATCGCGCAACGCGACAAGGCCCGCAAGCCAGGCAGCCATGCCGTTAACCAGGCCGGAGAGCCTGTCGAGGCTGATCGGTTGCCCCGCGTTCAACTTCTCGTGCCAGGTTTGTTTGATACCCGCGATTTCAGCCGCGACCGCGGAGCACCGCGCGCTGGTTGCCTTGAGAGTGTCGAGATCCGTCTCGCTGACGATGCGCTCGATGGCCGCCAGATCAGGTCCGTCGGCGTCGGCGTCGCCGGCGGGAATTTCGCCCATGGCAACCTGATAAGCACGGTAGTTGAGGTTGCCGTGTCTGCGGTTCTCGATCAGGGGAAGGAACTGGAGCGGGTTGATCACGGTCGGGAACACGTCGATTGCCTCGACCGTGACGGCGCGAAGTGCGTAGTCGCCGTCCTCGCCCTTCGGATGCACCGCCTCCCACTGCTCGCGCAGCAGCAAGTTGGTCGCCTTCAGGCAGCAGAGAAAGCCGTCGAGATCGCGGTTGAGGATTGAAAACTTGGCCAGTAGCAGGTTTAGGCGCAGATCGCGGGTACGCTCCAGGAGGGGCTGCGCGGCGGCGAATTGGCCGGCAAAATCGACTGCCTTTGGATCGAAGCGTCCACGCTCTCCGTTGGCATTGACGACCTCGAAGAACGACATCGGCAGCAGCGATTCCGCACCTGCGAAGAAGTTCAGATACTGGATGTCTCCGATGGCGTCGAGATCCGGCCCGCAGGGATCGTCAGCGGCAATGGGGTGCGTCAGGGAGGCGACATCAAGCATACGACGATCGTCCATCTGCTCGGTCACGGCCCCGCTGCCGAGCCCGTGGCGACTGCCGGATCGCGGGGGGATCCATGATCCGAGTCTATATCCATGGGTCAGATGCCTGCTGGTGTTGGTTCATTCCCGAAGATCATGCCATTTTCGCGTGAACCGGCAAGCTCTTGGAGCCGACTACTTGATGACCGGGGCGGTTCCTTGGACCGCTGTTGTGGAACGTCCGGACCAGCCCTGGGGCGGACCTGCCGGCACTGCCGGGGGCGGGCAGGATTTCCGTGGTTCTTGCATAGCGTCTGATCAGCTCTTCGCAGCGGGTCATTCGATCGAAGGAGGGAGTTTAAGCCCACATGGGCCAGCTTACTCAGGATACCCGCCTCTGCGAACTCAAGACGCCTCTTGGCAAGGACGTTCTGGTTTTTGCCGGGTTCGAAGGCTCGGAAGGTCTCAGCGAACTGTTCGAGTATCGCATCGAGTGTCTCAGTGAGGATGCCGACCTCGACTTCGATCGTGCCATCGGTCAGCAGTGTACGCTGACCATAAAGCTGCATGAAAAGGAGCGCGAGTTCAGTGGCATTCTGACGGAGGCCCAATGGCTCGGGGTGAAGAACGACTATTTCAGCTACCGGATCGTTCTGAGGCCCTGGCTATGGCTGTTGTCGCGGACAACTGATTGCCGGATCTTTCAGGACAAGAAGGCGCCCGACATCATCAAAGAAGTATTCAACGAACGTGGCTTCACCGACTATGAATCCAAACTGACCGAAGAGGGTTCCTGTCCGAAGCTCGAATACTGCGTTCAGTACCGCGAGACCGACATGAATTTCGTGTGCCGGCTGATGGAGCAGCACGGCATCTCCTACTTCTTCAAGCATGAGGGCGGCAAACACACGCTGGTGTTGGCGGACTCCAAATCGTCGCACAGCCCGATCAAAGGTCTTGCTACGATTCCCTACATCCCGCTGACGGGTGCCGATCGTCGAGGCGAGCAACACATCTATGAATGGGTGTCGGAGCGCCGGTTTCGCACCGGCAAGATCGAACTCAACGACTACAACTACCAGAAGCCAAACGCTCAGTTGATCAGCGATGCCAAGGGCTCCGAGCATTACACTCGGTCGGAGATGGAGTATTACGACTATCCCGGGAAGTTCAAGGAAAAGTCCGACGGCGAGCGCTACGCGAAGATCCAGCTCCAGGCGGAGCAGGCGATGGACCGGCGGCGTCGCGGCAATGGTGACGCGGTCAACCTGTTCCCCGGTGGGCTGACGAAGCTCGAAAAGCACTCCAAGGACTCGCAGAACGTGGAATATCTCGTGGTGCGAGCCACGCACTCGTTCTCGCTCGAATCTTACCGCACCGGCGGTCCCGGCGACGCCGGGCAACATGTCTATTTCGGTAGCTATGAGTTTCTGCCAAGCGATCGGCCGTTTCGAGCGCTGATGATGACGCCGAAGCCAAGGATTAACGGCATCCAAACGGCCAAGGTGGTGACCAAAGACGATAATTCGAACGAGGAAATCGACGTTGAATCGCTGGGCGAAATCTATGTCCGCTTTTTCTGGGATCGGAAGAAGAAGCGGTCGTGCCGGTTGCGCGTGGCTCAGGTTTGGTCTGGCAAGCGCTGGGGCGGCCAGATCATCCCGCGCGTCGGACAGGAAGTGGTTGTCGAATTCCTGGAGGGGGATCCGGACCGGCCCCTGGTGATCGGCACCGTGTACAACGACGAATACAAGCTGCCCTATGATTTGCCGTCGAAGAAGACGGTTGCAGGATTGAAGTCCGACTCCACCAAAGGTGGTGGCGGCTTCAACGAGTGGAACTTCGAGGACAAGAAGGGATCCGAGAAGATCACGGTGCATGCTGAGAAGGACCACGACGTGACGGTCCGCGACACCGAGACACGGACCATCGGCGAAGCTGCATTCGGCGGCGACACCCGCAAGACCACGCTCAAGAAAGGCAATGATAAGCTCGATATCGAATTGGGCGGTCAGCACATCACGCTGGCCATGGACCAGTCTGTCAAAGCGGGCATCAGCATCACGCTCACGGCCAATGCCAATATCACCCTACAGGTTGGTCCCAGCCAGATTATCCTGAGCCCGGCGGGCATCGTCATCAACGCGCCGACGATCGCCATGACAGCGCAGGCCGGCATGGCGCTTGCAGCCGGCGGTCCGCTGGTCGCGCACGGCACTCCAACTCTTGTCGGCTGACGGTCATGGGGCAGGTTCGGTTCGGCACGGTACGGGATCTGTTTCAAGCCTATCCCTTGGCGCGTTATGATGTCGGCAAAGCCGATGCCGACAAGCCTTCGCTGGATTTCCTTCAGGAGGCCGCCGATGCCCGCAACTGGTACCAGGCCGTATCTTACTGCGCCTATCTGCTTCCCAGGCGCGTGGCGATCGCCTGGGGATGCCGCTCTCTGCGACGGATGTTCGACCATTTCGACGCCTACGACAGCAGGTCGCTGAATGTTGTGGAGACCTGGGTCCGGCAACCGGACGAGCAGTCCCGGAACAAGGCGCTGGCCGTCGGCAATGCCAACGATCCTGAGCAGCCAGCGACATGGCTGGCGCTGGCGGCCGGCTGGTCCGGTGGAAGCGTGGTTCCCCCGGAATTTGCGCCCGTGGAAGCCAAGCCAGATCAGGCCGCACGGGCGGTGCGTGCAGCGCTGCTGATTGGCCTCTGCCGGCTCCCCCGTGACTCCCGGGACCAGATAATGACGTCATGCCTGGAGGATGGTATTCAATTGGCACGCGGCGAACCGCGCCCTCCGCGCTAACGAGACGATGTGATGGTGCTTCGCTTTAATATCGAGAACGAACCGAACCTTCCGGACGGCGGACCTGTGTCGTTTACGGTCACCGGCAGGCGCTCGGTCGATATTGGCCGGGATCGTCACCTCGACTGGACGCTGCCGGATCCGGCGCGGACGATTTCCGGAAAGCACTGCGAAGTGCACTTTCGCGATGGCGGCTATTGGCTGCACGACGTCTCGACCAACGGCACCTTTCTCAATGGTGCCGACCAGCGCATGCGGGGGCCGCACCGCTTGCGCGACGGCGACCGACTGACGATCGGTCACTACATCATCGGAGTTTCGCTGGAGGATGAGCCTGGCGGGCGCAGCCCAAACCATGAGGCGCAACTGCACGAACCCTCGGTCCAGCAGCATGCCGATTACGGAGAGCTTTGGACGGCCGATCGTGACGTTCCGCCGCCGATCGATCCGCACCTGTTGAAGAAGCCACGCGAGGCTGCGCGGCCCGTCAATCCGGGGTTCCTGGACTGGGCGGCGAGCGTCCCGGCGCCGGGTGTAGACCCATTTCGACCGTCATCGCCGACGTCTCCGTACCAACCGTCCGTGCAGGACGACGACATGAACTGGGCAGCGGGTCCGGTCACCGCGCCGAAACCGCAAGTCGAGCGCCCCCCAGTCAAGCCGACCCCCCGCCGGCCGTCGGTGTGGATCGATGATGAACCAGCCGGTGCACAGCCGCCGGCATCGCTATCACACCAAGAGGTTGCGACGCCGCGCCAGACGCAAGCAGCAGGCGAGGGGGCTGTCACGGCCAAGCCAGTCGGCGGTACCGAGTTCGCGCGACTGGTGGCGCGCGCTGCAGGATTGCCGGACAATTTCTTTGCCAACAAGTCCGACGCCGAACTCGCCGAACAGCTTGGCATCATCTTGCGTATGACCGTGGATAATCTCATGGCGCTGCTGCAAGCGCGAACCCAAGCCAAACAGCTGACCCGCAGCACCAGCCAGACCACCGTCCAAGCCCTCGAAAATAATCCGCTGAAATTCTCGCCGACCGCGGAAGAGGCGATGCGCATTCTCTTTGGCCCGCCGACGCGTAGCTACCTCGACGCACAGCGCGCCTTTGCACAGGGCTTCAGTGATCTCAAATCACATCAGTTGAAGACCTATATGGCGATGCAGCACGCTGTCCATGAGCTGATTGCGGACATAGATCCGACGCTGATGGCGCGCGAGCTCGAGCTTCAGCGTGGCGCAAGCTCCTGGCTCGGCACGAACAAGGGCAAACTCTGGGACGAGTTCTTGACGCGCTGGAAGGCGCATCTTGGCCGCGATAACAGCGCGCCGATCGAAATCTTTATGTTGCACTTCTCGGACTATTACGACCGCGGCGACAAGCCCGGTTCAAAGTAAGCTGTCGGCGACCATGCGGTCGCCGACATTTTCTAAGTGGATGTAGGAATGTCTTGGTACAGCAAGGTTTTCTGGTCGGAAGGTCTGTTTCTGCGGCCGCATCATCTGCAGCAGAACGACCGCTACATCGAACACTTGCTGGAAAAGCGCGTTCGCTACACGACACCATACCCCTGGGGCTTTGCCCAGCTGGAGATCGATAAGGATCTTACCGAACAAAGCAAGTTCGCGGTGCGCAATGCGTCCGGCGTTATGCCGGACGGTACGCCGTTCGATATCCCTGCGGACAGCCCAATTCCCGAAGCGATCGATGTGCCGGACACGGCCGCAGGCCAGATCGTCTGGCTGATGATGCCTGTCGCGGCACCAAACACCCGCGAGGTCGACGAGGACCGCACCGACAGCGCCAGTCGTTATGTTCGTACTTCGGAAACCTTCATTGACTCGACCTCGGCGCTACGCATCGAGGAAGAGATCGACATCGCTTATCCGCGCTTGTCGTTCGAACTGCGCAAGACCAGCAAGCCCGGATACATGGGCCTCGGCATCGCGCGCATTCTGGAAGTGCGCGACAAGAACATCCTGTTCGACGACAAGTTCGTGCCGCCGATGCTGGTCTGCGCCGCGCATCCGATCATCGATGGTTGGCTCAACCGCATCATCGGCTGGGTTGAGACCAAACTCGACGAGCTGGCGCGTTATGCGGTCGATCCGTCATCCGGCGGTGGGTTGCAGAGCGTCGACTATCTGGTCCTGCAAGTGCTGAACCGTACCATTCCCGTGCTGACTCATTTCCAACGCTCCGGCAGCGTGCACCCCGAGCGCCTGTACGAGGAATTGCTGAGGTTCGCGGGTGAACTTGCGACTTTTTCCACGGCGGAACGGCGGGCGCGCAACTATCCGGCGTACGATCATGACGATCTCGAGAACGTCTTCACACCATTGGTGAGCGACATCCAGGACTTCTTGAGCGCGCGGCTGGGCCGGCGGGCGATCCGTCTGGAGATCATCGAGCGCGCGCAGAATGCGTTCGTATCGCCGATCCGCGATCGAGCGCTATTCCGAAATGCGACCCTGGTGCTGGAGGTTGCCGCACGGCGGCCACTCGTGGAGATCCAGAACGATTTCCCGCACCTGTTCAAGGTTGGGCCGAACACCAAGATGAACGAGATCGTGCACGCAAACTTGCCGGGCCTGACCTTGGTGCATTTGCCGACGCCACCGCCGCATATCCGGGCCATCACGGATCACGTCTATTTCTATCTCGACCGCAAGTCGCCGCTGTGGCCCGAGTTCAGCACGGCGGCCTCGATCGGAATGCACTTCTCCGGCGACTGGCCGGAGCTTGAGCTGTATCTTTGGGCTATCCTGGAAGACAGGCCATGAGCGACAGGGACAAGCCGGTCAATCCTTTCGGTCGGGGCGAACGGACGATCATCCGTCCCAACCCCGGCGGGAAGTTGCCGCCGGCGCCGACCTCTCAGCCTCCGCCGGGCGAGGGGCCTGCAGCACGTCCGGCCTATTCGCCGTCACCCGTACCTTCTCCCGGCGCGCCAACGCCACCATCGTCCTTTTCGCCCGTTCCACAGGGCTCGAACTACGCCTCCGCGCCGGCCAGCCATCCAACCGAGGAATGGATCTCGACACCCGCGCAAGGCCAGGTGCCGCAACCCATGCTGCCGGCAGGGCCGCCGTTGCGCGTCGACGATCTCGTCGCGCCAAATGCCAATCCAGTGATGCGCGCTGCGGGCCCATTGCTGCAACTGCTCGGTCGGTTGCGGGTGGCGCTCATGCGCGCGTCATTCGCGAGCCTGATGGAGCAGGTCGCAGACGCTATCAAATTCTTTGAGAAGGACATCCGTTCAGCGGGCATTTCCGAGCACCAGGCCAACACAGCGAAATATATCCTGTGTGCCACTGCCGACGATATCGTGCAGCACATCCCGACCGAGGAGCGTCACGTCTGGACGCAATACTCGATGCTGAGCCGCTTCTTCGGCGAGCGTGTCGGCGGCGTCCGTTTCTTTGAGATCCTCGACCATTTGAAGATTGATCCACTGGTCAATTATCCGGTCCTCGAACTTCAGCACGCCTGCTTGGCGCTTGGTTTTCAGGGCATTCACCGGACGTCAGGGGGCGGACTTGCGAACCTGCAGCTGATCCAGCGTAACCTCTATGAATTGCTGCGCCGGGTCCGGCCGAAGACGATGACCGACCTGTCGCCCAACTGGCGCGGGCAGGCGCTGGCGGGGCGCCGGCAGCGTTTGCGTGTTCCGGTCTGGCTCGTGGCGGCCGTCGTCGCCGCGCTGCTGACCGGGTCCTATTTCGTCCTGCGGACGCTCCTCGCTGGCCGGGCAGAGAATGCTGCCGAGGTGGCGCTCGCGCTCCATCCGGCCGGCCCGATCGAGCTCAAGCGCCAGGTCGTTGCACCACCGCCGCCACCTCCGCCTCCGCCGCCACCGGATCGCATCACCCAGTTGCAACGCATCCGCAACGCGCTCGCGAAGGAGAACACAGCCTGTGCCATGACCGCGGACCAGACCCCCAGTTTCATCGTGATCAGGGTCTGCGATCTGGCCTTGTTTGCATCGGGCCAGGCGACCATCCTCGACGGTTTCAAGCCGATCGCACTCCGCGTCGCAGCAACCCTCGACAAGGAGCCGGGACGGATCCGGGTCGTCGGCCATACCGACAGTTCGCCGATCCGCACAGTCCGCTTCCCGACAAATTTCGAGTTGTCGGTCGAGCGCGCCAAGGCGGTTGCCGCGGCACTGAAGCCTGGCTTGACCGATGGTTCGCGCGTCGACGTCGAGGGCAAAGGAGCAGATGCGCCAATCGCCAGCAACACGACACCCGAGGGACGCGCTAAGAACCGGCGCGTCGAGATCTTTATCGAACGCAGCGAATAGGCAGATTCCACCGGGTCAGGTGGTTTGCGACAGGTACGGTTAGATGCTTGCCAAGGACATTCTTCGCATCGTTCTCTACGGGGTCGGGCTCAGCTCGCTCGGAGCGGTGATCTATTTCGCCGGTCCCTTCATTGCGTTCGGCGATTGGCGGCCGCTGGAGAACCATATCGTCCGGCAGATCGCTATTCTGCTGCTCACCACGATCGTCGCAGGCATCGTTGGCCTCAAACTGTTCAGGCGGCGCAAGGGTGCCAAGGAGATTGCCGATGGCATCGCTGGTGCGGACCAGCCCGTCAGCGATGAACCGGTACTCAAGGAGCGCATGAAGGATGCGCTCGCGACGCTGAAGACCGCCAGCGGCAACAAATCGGGCTTTCTCTACGATCTGCCGTGGTACGTCATCATCGGTCCGCCCGGCGCCGGCAAGACCACGGCGCTGGTCAATTCCGGGCTCAAATTTCCGCTCGCGCCCGGGGCGACGCCCGCGGCGATCGCGGGGGTCGGCGGTACCCGCTACTGCGATTGGTGGTTTACCGAGGAGGCGGTGCTGATCGATACCGCCGGCCGCTACACCACCCAGGACTCCAATAGCAAGGCCGACAAGGACAGCTGGCTGGCGTTCCTGGACATCCTGAAGAAAAGTCGATCACGCCAGCCGATCAACGGCGTCCTTGTCGCCATCAGTATCGAAGACATTCTAACGCTGCCGAAGCAGGAGCTCGCACTTCACGCCGATGCCATCAGGATGCGCCTGCTCGAGCTGCATCAGAGGCTCAAGGTCAGCTTCCCGGTCTACGCGCTATTTACCAAAGCCGATCTCGTTGCCGGCTTCACCGAGTATTTCGCCTATCTCGGGGATGCCGGCCGCCGCCAGGTCTGGGGGGCCACGTTCCAGACCGCCGACAAGACCCAGAATCTGGTGGGGCAGATCCCGGTCGAGTTCGACCGTCTGCTGGAGCGCCTGAGCGAGGAGACGCTCGACCGTCTGCAGGACGAGCCGACGCCCCAGCACCGCGTGCAATTGTTCGGCTTTCCGGCACAGATGGCGCGGCTCAAGCCGCAGATCCACGATTTCCTCAACCTGATCTTCGAGCCGACGCGCTATCACGTGAACGCGAACCTGCGCGGTTTCTACTTTACCTCGGGTACGCAGCAGGGCACGCCGATCGACCAATTGATCGGGTCGCTGGCACGTACGTTCGGCGCTGAGGAGGTCGGTTCCGGATCCTATTCGGGCACGGGCAAGAGCTTTTTCCTCGCCGATCTGATTTCCAAAGTCATCATCGGCGAAGCCGACTGGGTCTCGACCGACCGTGCCGCGGTGCGCCGCGCGCTAATCCTGAAAACCGCGGCCCTGTCATTGATCGGCCTGGTCTCGATCGGACTGATCGCAGCCTGGCTGACGAGCTACAAGCGGAACTCCGATTTGATTGAGCAAAGCCTGCAGGCCGATAGCGAGTATGCAGCCGCCGGCGCACCAATTATCAAACAGACGCTGATTGCTGATCATGATCTAGACAAGGTGCTGCCGCTACTCTACCGGCTGCGCAACGCCCCGGCAGGCTACGGATCGCGCGGCGAGTCGGTGCCTCTGTCGGCTCGCTACGGGCTCAGTCAGCACGCCCGGCTGTTGTCGCCCTCGAAGGCGGCCTATCATACGGCGCTTGAGCGCATGTTCCGGCCGCGGCTGCTGTATCGCCTGGAGGAGCAGCTCAATGCGCGCATAAACGAGCCTGCCTTTGTCTACGAGGCGCTCAAGGTCTATCTGATGGTCGGCGGCCTGCAGTCGCCGGACCGCGAGTTGATCCGCTCCTGGATGCAACGTGACTGGGCGGACAACCTCTATCCTGGCGCCACCAACGCGGAAGGGCGGCGTCTGCTCGACGAGAACCTCGTGGCAATGTTCGACCTCGAGACCGAACAGCAGCCGCTGGTCGAACTCGACGGCCGGTTGATCAAGCAGGCCCAGAGCTCCTTGGCGCGCCTGAGCGTGTCGCAACGTGCCTACGAGTTTCTGAAGTCGGAGGCTCGCGCATCGACCGCTGGCGACTGGATCGCCAGCCGCCATGGCGGACCCGACATGGGTGTCGTGTTCGAAACCACGACGGGGCAGCCTTTGGACGCCGTGCGGGTACCCGAGTTCTTCACGTATAATGGCTTCCATCAGAAGTTCGTTGCCCGGCTGTCCGGATTGTCTGAGCGGATGAAGCGGGAGCGATGGGTTCTAGGGGATGCCGGCCAGCAGTCGGCCATCGACCAGCAGTACGACAATCTGGCCGGCGATCTGCTCAGCATCTATTCCAACGATTTCGTGACGACCTGGCGAACGGCGCTCGGGAGCCTGCGCCTGAAGAAGCTGCTCGCCGACAAGCCGAAATATGAGGTGCTGCGGGCGCTTTCGGCGCCGACCTCGCCGATGCGGCAAATTCTGGAATCGGTGCGCGACGAGACGGTGCTAACCAAGGAACGGGCGAAGCCGGCGAGCGCTTCGGCAGCCGCCGCCGCACCGGCGCCAGCACTCTTCACGAATGCCCAGGATGGACCGCCTGGCGCGATGATCGAGGCGCAGTTCAAACCTTACCACGCGGCGCTCGAAGGCGAGAGCACCCGCCGGCCGATCGACTCGACCGTCGCGAACCTGAACGACATCGCGCAGAACCTGACGCTGATCATCGAGAATCCCCAACTGACCGCACAGGCCACAGCTGCGCTTCAGACCCAGGTCGCAGCGCTCCGCAACAATGCCTCGCGCATGCCGCCGCCATTCTCCGACATGCTGCGAGCAGCAGCCGCGGAGTTCGAAGGCAGCATTGCGGCTTCAACCGCCGGGCAAATCCTTCAAACGTTGCGCGATCAGGTCACGCCGGTCTGCCAACAGACCGTGACCAACCGCTACCCGTTTATCCGCAGCAGCAGCCAGGAAGTCCCGCTGGCGGATTTTGCCAAATTGTTCAGTCCGAACGGCGTTATGGACAAGTTCTTCACCCAGTATCTGGCACCTTATGCCGACACGTCGCGATCGGACTGGGTTTGGCGAAAGGAGAGCCCCGTTGGTCGGTCGTTCTCGCCGGATACGCTCAAGCAATTCCAAAATGCGGCCTATATCCGCGACGCCTTCTTCCAGACCGGCGGCGGTTTGCCGGCGGTATCGTTCGCGATCCGGCCGCCTGGGGCAGCCGGGCCAGGCGTGACCGTCAAGACCGAGATCGGCGGCACCACAATTACAAGCCCAACCACACCTGGTCCAGCGACCTCATCCTTGTTCGGCGGTCCGCAACCTACGCCACCGCCACCGCCACAGCCACAGAGCAACTCGCCAACGACCGTCCTATGGCCGGGCCCCGCGCCGCGAACTGCAATTTCAGTCAGCAACGACACCGGCCCGCCATCCGTGCTTGAGCGCATTGGTCCCTGGTCGTTGTTTCGGATGCTGGAGGCTGGCTCGTTAGTGGTGAAAGCGGAAACGGCCAGCGCGACTTTCATCGTCGCCGGGCGCGAGCTCAGCTATCAAATTTCGACTGGATCGTTGCGCAACCCGCTGAATCTGTCAGTGCTGCGTGAGTTTCGTTGCCCGACCGGGATATGACCATGCGTTGCGGGTTATTCGGCAAAATCGGCGCGAAGCGTGACTTCATCGCGATCGCAACTCCGCGCAGCTTCCTGGAAGCTTGGGAGCCGTGGGTACAGGCTGCGCTGTCAGCAAGTCGCCACCAGCTTGGCCCAGGATGGCAGCAGGCCTTTCTGACCGCGCCGGTCTGGCGGTTTTGGCTCGGTGCCGCAATCTGCGGAACGACGGTGGCGGGGGCGATTATGCCCTCGCTCGACGGGGTGGGGCGATACTATCCCTTGACCCTGCATGCGGTGACCGGCGAGGCCGTCTCGCTGCCGCCGCCGAGCATTGATCCGCAGGACGAATGGTTCGGGCAAGTGGAGGCGTTCCTGCTTTCGACCCTGGATCGGGCCGCGACCTTCGAGCAGATCTCCGATGGACTGGACCGGCTTGCGGTGCCACGACTGCAGGAGACCATCGCCAGCGGTCCGCCGATCACGTCGCTTGGTACTGCGGCAATGGGGAGGGCTTCGGCGGTCGACGCCTTCGCGGGGGCGTTTGCAGCACTTTGCGCCGCCAACCCACAGGTCTACGCCGCGGCTAGCTTCTGGTGGACCGCCGGAGGGGAAGGCTTTCCGCCAATGGCGCTGAGTTGCCGAGGATTACCAGATCCGTTTCACTACATTACGCTGCTGACCGGTGATCCCGGCCTCGCGGCATCCGGGAATGGATGACGCACGATGGTGCATACCCCATCCTTGTTCGATGTTGGTAGCATTACCCATGCCGGAAGGGTGCGGGAGCGGAACGAGGATTCATGTTTGGTACGAACCGACGTTGGCCTGTGGGCCGTCGCCGACGGTATGGGTGGTCACGAGGCCGGCGATCTCGCCAGTCGCATTGTAGTGCAGTCGCTTGACGCGATCGGCACGCCAGAATCAGCCGCAGACCTGCTGGCGGAATGCGAGGAGCGGCTATTCAGCGCAAACCGGCAGATACTGGCGCTTAGTCGTGAACGACAGGGTGCCACCGTCGGGACTACAGCGGCGGTTCTGCTCGTTCGCGATAGCTACTATGCCTGCATATGGGCGGGTGACAGCCGGGTTTACTTGATCAGTCGCGGCGCAATTAGCCAAGTGTCGCATGATCACAGCGAACTGGAGGAACTGATCGCCGAAGGTGCGCTGTCGCGCGAAGACGTGAATGATTGGCTGAGCAATGCCATTACTCGCGCCGTCGGTGTCGCCGATGATCCGGAATTTGAGGTGGTAACAGGCCCGGCCGAGCCGGAGGATGTCTTCGTGATCTGCAGCGATGGCCTGACCAGGCACGTGCGGGACGACGAGATCCTGCAGCACGCGGCTACGCGACGCGCCCAGGCAGCTTGCGATGACATGCTCGCGCTGGCTCTTGATCGTGGCGGGCTTGACAACGTAACGATTGTGATCGTGCGACTGCTGACGCCACGATCTCAGGAGGCGACAAGATCTCCGCTTGATCGCGAGCCGCAACCATGACCCCGAACGATCCGTTCCGACCGTCCTATCAGGGCGTGCCCCCCGGCACCCGTCTCAACGGTATCTACGAGATCGAAGCGGTGATCGGCGCGGGCGGCATGGGTGAGGTCTACAAATGCCGAGAGATCCAAACTGGATCGCCTGTTGCCGTGAAAATGCTATTGCCCGACATGGTCGATAACGAGGCGGCGCTCGCGCTGTTCCGTCGAGAGGCCGCGGCGCTCCACAATCTTCCGCATGACGCGATCGTTCGCTACTTCCTGTTTACGGTGGAGCCGGTGCTGCAGCGACCGTATCTCGCGATGGAGTTCGTGAATGGCCGCTCGCTCTCGAACATGCTCGACGATGGACCGTTGACTTTCGAGGCGCTGATCAAGCTGATGCTGCGCGTCGCATCGGGACTGGAGGCTGCCCATGAGCACGGCATCATCCATCGCGACGTTTCTCCGGACAACATCATTGTTCCGCTCGACGACGTCAGGCGGGCTAAGATCATCGACTTCGGCATAGCCCGGTCGACCCAGATGGGTGACAAGACCATCATCGGCTCGGGCTTCGCTGGCAAGGACAACTACGCATCGCCGGAACAGGTAGGGTTGTACGGCAATGACGTGACCGCGAAATCCGATGTCTACAGCCTCGGTCTTGTGCTGTTTCACGCGCTGACCGGACAGAAGCTCGACATGGGTGGCAGCCAGTTTCAACTGGTGGAGAAGCGCCGGCGTGTTCCCGATCTCGGTGCGGTGGATATGCGCATCCGGCCTTTGCTGGAGCGGATGCTGCAGCCTGATCCGGCATTGCGCCCGACCATGGGAGAGGTCGCCAGCTGGAAGCCGACCGGTTTGGTGCAGACGCCGGCCGCGCCGTTATATGGTTTCGATCCGCTGCGGCGGCCGGAAGGCGCGGCGCCGGTGCCGCAGGACAGGATGCCGTCGACCGCGCGGAGTCCGCGCGGCCGCTGGCTGGGGGCCGGCGTGGCGGCTCTGTTACTGCTGGTCGGCGGTGGTGGATATGCCTTCTACAAGCTGGTCTGGTCAGCGCCCGGCACCGCGGTCTTGCCACCACCTCCAAAACTCGCCGGAACAATGGCGCCGCCGAAGGTCGAGCCCGCTGGACCACAGCCCGGGCGCCAAGAGCCGGAGAAGTTGTCTGCGCAGCCGACGGCGACGCCGTCTCCGGCACTCGATGGGGCGGGGCGAGCTGAGCGCATCCGCAAATACGTGGCCCAGTATTCTGGCGGTGACTGCTTCTTTGTCTTGCCGATTGCCGTGAGCCCAAATGCCGCTGTCATCGAAGGGTTCGGTGCCTCGACCGCCCCATTCGACACCTTCGACAAAGCGTTTCGGCGTGAGCAGGGTTTCGAGGCTTCGATCGGCGTCAGGCAAGTGACCCAGGCGCAATGCCCAGCCGTCAGGTTCTTGAGTCAGGTCGGGAGCGATCAGGCGCGAATGCCACGCATCACCCTGTCAGCGACAGAGCTGAAGGGTGGTGAAGCCCTCAATGGGACCATTGAGAACTTTGCCAACCGCGTGGTCGAGCTGCTCATGGTGTCGGATCGCGGCGAAGTCCAGAGCCTGTCTTATCTTCTGAAGCCGGGCATCGACTCGCTTTCGTTTACGCTCCCGACAGCGCGCGCGAGCGGTCCGCAATTGCTGTTGGTCGTGGCGGTTCCGCAGGTTCTGGACTCATTGCGCCAGCCGCGACCGATAGCTGCCGATACGTTCTTCCTCCAGGCGCTGAGCGAGGCTCAGCGCAACAAGGTGACCATCATCGCGGCCGCGCGTTACGTGCTGCTCACCAATTGACCGGCACGCTCAGAATGTTCCGATCACCAGGATTTTCAGGTCGGCATCCGGCTTGAAGTCGTTTGCCGTATATTCAAGCGTATTTCCGGTAGCAGACGATGCCTTGAGCCGCCCAGGACAGAAGCTCACCAAGCGGTCGTTGCCGCCTGGGTCGATAGTCAGCTTGAACGACCGGATCGGCCCGGCCCAATTCGCGCCGGTCTTGAGCACGTATGATATGCGCCTCTCCTGCAGGTTCGCGCTGTTGATCTGGTTACTGCCCGCGCGCTTGTCGATCTCGGCGAGGAACGTATCCTGGACGCAGTATTCTTTCCGGTAACGGGCGACTTGCTGACCCAGTGCGCTGCTGCGGCGTAGGCTCGGGCGCAGGATGGTGTCAGGACTGGAGCCGACGCTCGGCCGGTACCGGTGTTCGACCGTGACGGTGCGCATGGGCGGAAACACCTGCTGGCGCACAGCCGAGGTCTTGATAACCCAGCCTGGCGCATACTGCTGGCGACCGTTGTCGCTCATTCCGGCAGGCATCATAAGTCCGTCGTCCACGAGCCGGGTCCGAGTCGCCGCGGGCAGGTCGCTCAGCCGGATCTCGCGGCCACCAATCGGCAGCAGCGGTAGCTTGAGTTCGCGGAGCAGGGCACTGACATCCCTGTTGCCAACCATGGCGCGCTGATCGACGGTCAGCGGCGCCGGGCTGCCGTCGACCCTGGTCTCGAAGTCGACGAAGTTGATCGGATCATTTGAAGGTAGCGCAATGTTCTCAGCCTCCGACAGGTCGATGTCGGGCAGCGGAAAGGCAACAGTAAGCGTGACCGGCTTGGCAGTGACGTTGGCGAATTGGTAGCGAACACTGATTCTGTCGAGCCCGATACTAAGGTTCTCGCTCTCCATGGCCACGTCATTGGTGCGTACGAACTGGAGCCCGCCGATCGACAATTCCGCAGCCGAGTCGTTGGCGCGTGCCGGCCAGCCCGTCGCAACCAGCAGCGCGGCCATCAAGGCCCGTATCCGGAACGACGGTCGGATGCAGGCTCCGTTCGGCAAGCTAGTCTCCATGCGGCGTCGCAACATATGCTGGTTCCATCCGATGCGGGTCAATCGATCGGCTGATAAAGATCGCCCCACTCGGACTTCCAGACCCCGTCTGGATCGCACACCACCAGCGCCAGCTTTACGTCGTTTGCCAGCCGGATCGCGCCGCGAAAAGCATCCTGCGCCGGCAATTGCGCGCTGATCTGGTCGGTGGTCAGCCGTCCCCGGCTCGCGGCGGCCGGCAGCACGATTGATCCGGAGGCGCCGTCATTGTCGCGTTTCAGGAGCAGCGTGATCGCGTCGGGCTGAACTTCGCTCACCTTCTCAAATCTATTCCGGGCCATGTTTTGCACCGCAAGCTGAAGAGAATTCGGACTATCACCGTCAAGTGATAGAATTGAACTTGATTGAGATTGCGCACCACTAATTGACGCGCAGCATTAACGGCATCTCGGATTAGTCGATCCGACGCGGCGATCGGTTCGGGGTACATTGAGGCGAACATGCTTCGTCCAAATCGTTGGATCTGGGTCTTCATCGTTGGCGCTGGCATTTTCGGAACCAATGCGCATGCCGACGATACTGTCGTCCGCAGCTTTGCCAGCGGTTTGGCTGCTTCCATGGTCGGCATCGTTCCGGCCAGCGAGGACGTGGAACTCGCGGGACCACAAGCACTCAGCGCCGACGGGCAGGGCAACCTGTTTGTGCTCGATCAGGTCAACGGTCGCATCCTGCAGTTTGACCCGAAACAGCCGAACTCAGATCCTGACGTCCTCAAGATGCCGAAAGACGTCCAGCCGACTGATCTCGTGGTCCAGAACGACGACATCATGGTTTGGGACGGCGGCGTACGGACGCTGAAGGCGGCGCCAGGGCAGTCCACGCGCGGAATCGGTGGTGACGTGATCCAGCTTGAGGAGGTCTCGAGCCGTAGCGCGGACGATCAGGTCGCCGTCTCCGCTTTCGCCCAGATGGGATCGCAGGCGCCCGGCAGCGCGGCCGACTTGCTCGACCAGAATACCCGCGCGGCCATCGTCAAGACGACGCGGCAGCCCGACCGGCAATATGTGGCTTCTCGAAGTAAGGGCTCGGTGATCGCCGATATCGTTCCGGACAAGGGCAATGCCAGCGTAAGGGTCGAGATCCAGACCATGGTCACCAACGAGACGATCGGACAGCTAAGCCTGCGGGTGCGCAACCAGCTCGGAACGGTGGAGTTTCTTGAGATCGACAACGGCGACCGCTTCTACGTGCTTGCCGAGGACGTTCCGCCATCGGGAAAGAACGCCTCCACGTTCGTCGCACGCTATGCTGCGAACGGCCGTCTCGAGGGAATCTATGAGCTTCCTTTGGAAAATACGCCGCTGACCCGGCGGTTCGTCACGGTTTCGGGCGATGGCGATGTCTATTTCCTCCGGACCAAGCCGGACGGAATTGAAGTGGTTGGCGTCGGCTTCCGGCCGCTGACCAACGCTTCCATTATCGACGTGCGGCCGTCGCGAACGGCAGCCGCGCCAGCACCGCAATCCGGCGTCAAATTCGACGCGTCGGCCGCTGTGAGACCTTCCAATCGCCAGCAGGCTATCGAGACCGCGTTTGCATTCGAGGGCATCCAGTGGAAGCTGACGCAGTCGAACTACGGCAGCGATCCCGACAGCCAATGCAGCGGCTTCAGTCGTATTCGGCGGCCGTGGTATCTGCAGGGCAAAGTGAACCAGGAGGTGCGCGGTGTGCCCTATTGCTGGGGCTGCCACGGTTCGCTCGCGAACTTCCGGCAGCGGATCGACAGCGGAACGCTGGCTGGCAATGTGTGCACTCGCAACGCGCCAAGGCCGGATGTGGCTGGCGTCGACTGTTCGGCATTCGTCAGCGCCGCGTGGGGACTTTCTGTCCACTACACGACTGCCGCTATTCCTGCGATCGCAGCCCCCGTGGCAAATCCCTGGGACCTGAGGCCCGGCGATGCGCTGAACAAGCCGGGCTCGCACGTGATGTTGTTCCTGCGGTTCACGCCCGATCGCAAGGCCGAGGTGATGGAATCCTCGACCGGTGGCTGCAACGGCCGCGTCTGCCGCAACGTCTACCCGTTGGCGAGCCTGCTTTCGCGTGGCTACGTTCCGGTCCGCTTTCGGGCGTTCGCGGATGACCAGGCGACAGTCTCAGCGAGCGCCTATCAAGAGGCCGAACCGCAGCCGGGCCGCAAGACGGCGAGCAAAAGGCGCTGAACCCGGTGTGTCGCTGGCGCTACAGAATGGATAGGAAGGATGTCGAGGTGGATCACGATGCGGATGCCCAGGGAACTTGATTGCGGGATCAAGCGGCTATGCGCCACCATCGGGCTCGCTGCGTTGATCGGGCTGATATCCCCGCACGCGCATGCGACAGGGGGATTGTCGATCAGCAATCCGGACGGGGCGGCGGTGCGCGCGCTCGTGATCGGGATCGATGACTATCAGCACGTGCGGAAATTGAAGGGCGCGGTCGCCGACGCCACTGACATCGTGACCAGCTTGAAGAGCATGGGGGTTGGCGACGTCGTCGTACTGACTAACGCACAGGCCGACAGGGCAAGCATCTTGCGCGAGATCAGTTCACTGGTGGAGCGGACCAAGAACAACGACCTCATCTTTCTGTCGATCGCAGGTCATGGAACCCAGGAGCCGGAGCGCGTCAAGGGCTCGGAGCCGGACGGGATGGAAAACGTGTTCCTGCTGCCAGGCTTTGAAACCACGCCAACCGGGTCCATTGAACGTGTTCTGGGCAGTGAGTTCAACCATTTCATCCGGCAGTTCGAGCTTCGCGGAGCGAAGGTGATCTTCGTGGCTGATACCTGCCACGGCGGCGGTATGGTGCGCGATATCGATCCACGTGCCGCTGAGATGAGCTTCCGGCAGGTGCCGCGTTACACATTGCTGGTTGACGAACTGAAGCCGGTGTCGGACAGCAACGATCCGAAGTCAGAACTCGATCTTGACCACACGGCGTTCCTGGCTGCGGTGGACCGCTACACCAAGGCGCCGGAAGTCCGCATCCCTGGCATCGATGGCTTGCGCGGGGCTCTCAGCTATGCGGTCGCACGGGCGGTGGAGGGTAGCGCGGACATCAATCACGATGGGAAGGTGACGCTCAAGGAGCTCTTCAGCAATGTTCGACAGGTGGTCTATCAGCTCTCGGACCAGCGCCAGAACATCGTGACCATATCATCGCCGCCTCAGACGCCGGATACCGACATCGCCTTCGAATTGACGCGCGGTGTCGTGCTGATTCAGGGGCCGGCCGCGAGAGCGGCCTCCGGCCCGGCCGGATCCGGGGCGCCCGTCGAGGGACAAGCGCCCGCGCCGCCGGCTGTCACGGCCAAGGCACCAAACATTCCCACCCTTGCCGCGGCGGCGACCAAGGAACTTCCGACCGGCGACGCGCCGGCCCCCCTCCGTCTCGCTGCGCCAATCCGGCTGGCGGCGCTCGACGGCAAGACGAACTATTTTGCGAGCGTGGTGCCAAAGGATGTTCCCGTGCAGGCTGTTCAACCGACGGACAATCCCGACCTGATCTGGGATCCCGTGTCGCACGACGTGATCGCGTGGGGCGACGTAGTCGCCTACGGGATCGACGTTGCCAGCCTGCCGACGGTCGTTGACCGGACAGCGGCAATTCGTGAACTGAAGCGCATTGCGACCCGGTCGCCGCAGATCATGCGCATCTGGCCGGACGATCGCCAACAGCGTGCTGGCCAGACTGTCGAAGTTGATCTGTCTGATGTGGGGTCAAGAGCGGTGTTGCTGTTCAATGTGTCTGGCGATGGCACCATCCAATTGTTGTATCCGGTGGGTTCCGATGCGGCACTGGCCCGATCGGCGAGTTTGCGCCTACCGCTCAGGGTCGGCGAGCCGTTCGGCGCGGAACAGATCGTTGCAGTGACCTCGCAGCAACGCATGGTCGATCTTGAGACAGTCCTGATGCAGCTCAACCGGCGCCGCGCTTCGGGGCAGGTGATCAAGAGCCTCGAGCGGTACTTGCCTGCGGACGCGCGGATCGCCTCGATCGGCTTCTTCAGTGCTCCCTGACTTTTAGGGAGAGCAGGCCATGCCGTCATCGCAGCCGATCCGCCGGGAGCGACCATGGCTCGCATTCCTGCTGCTGCTGGCGGGTAGCGGAGCTTCGTCCGCAGCACCGTTGCCGTCGGCATCGCTGAATGTCGGCACGACGTATGCACCCTGGCTTTGGCCCGTACAAGCGGCGCGCAGGCAGGCCAATACCGCGAGTGTGTCCCTTCAGATCCTGCCGGGTCAGACCGTCAACCTCGGCGGCAAGGTCACGTTCGGCGTCACCGCGAGGAAGCCGGGATATCTCATTCTCGTCGACGTCGACGCGGAAGGGCGAATGTCCCAGATCTTTCCGACTCCCGAGCTATTGGCGCAGTCGGACGGACGCGACATCAATCTCGTCAAGCCCGGCGTCGAATTTGTCGTTCCAACCCCGGCGGCTCGGCAGCGTGGTTTTGAATATGTCGTCTCACCGCCGACTGGGTCAGCAGTGATGATCGCCATCCTGAGCGAGCGGCGGGTGCAGTTGCTCGATTTGCCGGACTTGCCGCGCAAGCTACAAGATCAGGCCGAGGCGTTGAGCTATCTAACGGCCTGGACCAGTGAGCTGCGCGTGCCGGACAACGGCAGCGGAAAGCTGGTGACGAATAATTGGTCGTTCGACGTCAAATCCTATTCCATCAAGTGAGCCCGGCAAGGCCAAGGCCTGTGAAGGCTAAAGCTTGCTCAGCCGACTGAAGAAGCCACCCCGGGCGATCATGTAATGAATGTCCTTTGGAAAGGGAAAAGCGCTGCGAACATTGGAAATCGCGCCCTGAAGGAATTCCCCGTGCTGTGGCGCCGGCTTGTGGTGCAGACGCGGCTGGTCAGCGACCTGCGGTATCATGAAGCGATCCACGTAAGCCGGGTCCAGGTCGTTGACCCTGACCATCTGGCCAAATGCCGGGAACAGGTCGTAATGACCGACCCTTACGCTAAGGTTCTTGAGAGCAGGGCGTTGTGGCTGCGCTTGATTGCCATCGGCCGTCGCCAGCCCGCGCCCGATCAGGTCCAGCTTCACCGATTGCGGGAGAGTTGATGGACCATACACGATCTCGAGCGCGCGGCCGCTCTGTCCAGACAACCACTGATACCAGAAGGTCGCATCGTCGGGCCGCGCATTGGCACCGTAGAGGCAGTCAAATCCCCAACAGGCCGTCAGCTTGCCCTGATACTTTCCAAGGTTCCCGACGAGATTGCGCATGCCGTTACCGCCGCCGGAGTGGCATGCGATGATGAGCTTGCCGATCTGGAGCTGAGGAATGGACGTCGAGGAGAGACCCAGGAACCTGGCAAGAGCTCCAAGGACCTCCTCGAGATAGCGTTCGCCCCAGCTCGCGGTTGCTAGGTCAGACACGCTGTAGTTTCCGGCAAAGGTGTCGCCAACGGCATATTCGTAGCCCAGGAACGGCGCGATAAGCACCACGTCCTTGCCGGAATCCCGGACCTGTTCGCGCAGCCGCGCTGGATCGTTGTGGAATAGGAATTCATGGTTTTTGACATAGAAGCCGTGAAGCCAGATCACGACATCGAACTTGGTGGCAGCTGTTGGGTGCTTTGGCGGAAGATAAACCGCCGTCGGCTTCATGCCGGGTGCCTGCCGCTTCGTGAAGAGCGTCACCCCCGGAAAGGCATTGGCGTCCTTTTGCTCAAGCTCACACGCAACCACGCAGGTCGCTCCGCTTCGGCCAATCCAGGCAAGGACCTGGCTGACTTGGTGTTAAGCTCTGCTGCCCGTCACACATTCTCGACACCAAAATCCGCGCGGCCTCCTGGCCTTCCATGACGCCGTGGCAGCCTTGCGCGTTGCTAGCGGCAGGACTCGACATTACCTACGTTGCCCCCGGGGCCGCCCCCGCCGCGGTATTCGAGGTGGCAGCCGCGACTGACCTGACGGCACAGAGATTGATCACAAACGATCTGACCACTGCCGCCGCCGCTGTTCTTCACAGTTGCTTGCCGCCGCGGAACGTCGGCTGTTGGCTCCGGTCTCTCGCGGGCCGAACGATCCGCACGTGACGGACGCTCGTCCGTGTTGCGCTTCGCAACCGGTTTCTTCCCGCGTCGCTTCTCGCATTCATTGTCGTCGTTGAGGAACGAACCCTCGGCACAGGTGATCCTACTGCACTGGTCGCCGTCGGGCCTGTAGCCGCGATCGCAGATCAGCGGGCAGACCCGCGATGGCCTAAGCTTGATCGCGTCAAGAGCATCCAGACTTGCAAGCTTGACGTCCAGTTTGGTGCCTGCGTGCCGGTTGAAGAGAGCCAACGAGCGCTGCGAGGCCGCATTCCATTGGCCATCGACGGGGCCGGCGAAGCAGCCGACGCGGCTCAATTCGCCTTGTACGGACTTGGCGATATCGGCTCTTGCGATATCGGTCTGGCGCGGCTCGTCGCTCAGTGCCGCAAGCTTGGGCGTCTTGCTGTCCTCACCGGGCGCAGCGGCCGTAGGGTTATCCGCGACGGTACTCTCAACGGCCGGCTTATTCCCGGAGAGTGCAGCGACGATTGTAGATTCGGATGCAGTCCGTTTCCGTTCCGCCTCGGTGGCCTGCTCCTGCGCCGCTTGCTTCGTCCTCTCGGCGGCAATCCGGGCCTCTTCCGCAGCCTTCAGATCCGCGGCCGCCTTCTCCTGTTCGGCACGCTGGGCGCCCTGGGACATCAGGCGAGCTTGTTGCTGCTCGGCCTGCTGCGCTTTCGCCGTCGCCGCGACGCGTGCGTCCTCGGCCTCGAGCTGATTAAGCTGCAGCTTGGCCAGATTTGAGTAGTATCCGTCTGGATGCTGGGTCAGGAACGCGTTCAGAGCGGGCTTGTTGCGGAGCTGCAAGGCCAATTCGTAATCGCGACGAATTTCCGACTGGGGGTTGGCTGCTTGTATCGGCTCCTCGGCCTTGGCAGCCGGAACAAGTGCAACGTCTTCGCCGCCCAGCGAGCCGTAGACATAGGGCTCCTGTCGGTTGCCCGTGGCTTGCAAGACATCGTCGCGGACGAAGCCGAAAGCCCTGCGCAAGTCGAGCCCCGGCTTTGCAATATACTTCACGAGAGCCGTGGCGTACGGACTATTCTTGCTGTTGCCATCGAGTGCGGTTAGTCCGGCTTTCGCCGCAAACGCGATCAGTGTGTTGGAGACGGCGGGTTCGACCCTGGCCAGCCCGCGGCTGATTGATCGCGAGGCAACTGTACGCTTCATTGAGTCGGCAAACGGATTGTTGCGGCACGCGTCGACGATCACAACGCGCAGCTGCCTCGCAGGCTCGATCGCCAGCAGGACACGGTCGAGCGAGAATGCTTCGTCATAGATATCCGTGTCACGCTCGAGTCTGGCGTCTGTCGGGATCAGATAGTTGGTCCCGTCGATCTCGATACCGTGGCCAGCATAGTACACCAAGGCAATGTCGGCATTGCGGGCCTGATCGGCGAATTCTCTCAGGGCCCGCCGCATGTCGGTCGCGGCGAGGTTGAGCCTTGAGTCAACCACATCGAAACCTGCGCCCTTCAAGGTCGCGGCGATGGCCGCAGCGTCATTGGCCGGGTTTGGAAGCAGTGGGGCGTTTTGATAGCTGGAATTGCCGACCACCAAAGCCACGCGCTTTGTCGCCCAGGCTGGCTGAGAGGCCAGGAACAGCGAAGCGGCGAGAAGAAGACAAACCCGGAGGTGCCTGTACAATCTCATGGCGAACACCCAACCTATGCCCGTAGAATGGTGACGTCGCGAGGACGGCCGCGTAAGAAATAATTCCTGAATTCGTACGCTACTGGCGGCTGCCTGTCTGCATACAGTACCGATCTCGAGCCCGATCCATTCCTATGTGTTGTTTTGAAATGCGGAGGCGTTCAAAAGGTGCGGAGGATTATTGCGGCCGGGCGTTGTGCGCCGATTCATGTGGATGATGGGCGCCCGCCAATGTTGTGCTGTCGTGCGATCTCGGTATAAGATGTTGATGTAAAACAGTTATTATATTCTTGCTGGCCTGCACGCGGCAGCGCACCAGAAGGCTCTGACGTGGTTCAAACGAAAGTTCCGCTGACGGCGATCGAGCGGACGTGAAGTCCAAGGACGGGCTCGCGGATCGACCGTCTCGGTCGCAGCTTGCAATCAGGTCAACAGCGCGGAGCAAGGCCGTCAGTTCGGCTTCGGGCAGTGATGGACTTTGCGAAGAATTCGACTCGTCCATCGAGCTATGGCTTGGCGACCACGAAGCCGTAGAAGTTCTCCAGGAGCTGATCCTCCGTGAGAGAGGACGTTCTTGAGGCCTTTGTACTCTTCATCTCCCCAAATGAAGACCGTCATTTTCAAGTTCCCGCGCGCAGGACGATCCAATGACGAGCTTGAGCCACATCGAGCCCGACGTCGCCTGATCCGACGCGTCGAGCAAACTGGGCGTCGATAAGCAAACAGACGCGGTAGCCCGCGGCAAATAGCCGGCTCGCCCTATCTATACTGCCGGTGCCCGACGGTGAAACACGAGATCGGCGTCTTCTTGGATGTCGGTGTAGCCGGCGCGGTGAATCTCCATCGGGTCATGTCCCCCGGACATTGTTCCTTCGGTAGAGTCGAAATGAAATCAGTCCTCCGAATTGCGGAGGACAGCGCGCGGAGATACAATCGCAAATTCCGAACTTCGGAGAAGCTAATGCCTATTCCCTTGAGGATTTACATCACGCCATTTGCCGAGAGAGGGGTCGTTGAGCCCAGGCAATGGAGCAGCGACACGGCCAAGAAGGCGCTCGACGTGGTCAATACAATCTGGTCAAAGGGCAAGATCGCGTTCGTGATCAGCGATTGCTTGATGGAGAAGCCGCTCGACATGGCAAAGAGCGCACGCAGCAATGATCAGCGATTGCTGGGTGTTCTTACCTCTCGGCACGATCCGGACAATGCCATCCACATCTACCTCGTCAATTCGATCGAAAATCTGTCCGCTGGCGGAGGCTCATACCCCAATAGCGAACCCGAGCCGGCAAGCTTCGTCCAGTGGTATGGCAATGACCACGCCAATGGACGCGCCTGGGCTCACGAGCTTGGTCATCTGATGAGCCTTGATCACGTCGAGATCGATTATTCCAATGAGAAGCAGGCGGCGCAGCGCGTCAAGAACCTCATGACGATAGGATTGAGCGCCGGCTCCCACTTGACTGGCCAGCAGATCGATGCAGCCAAGGGCTCAAAGCTGGTCAAGCGATTTGGTGGATAAGTCGTTGGCCGACCGCAGAAGTCGTCGCCTCCGTCGTCCTGCAGGTCGCGCGTCCGCGCGAAACGGTCCGAACGTCCTCTGCGCGAGGCGGTCTCCACTGAATTCAGCCAAACGATCACATTGTGGCAATCGACGCAGTCGTGTGCTCCCGGCCCGACGTCGAGGCGGCAAGTTCCATCGCGCCGGGCCTCGTAGGCGGAGCCCTTGGCGAGCCCCTTCTCGGAAATCGAAAAGCAACTGAATGACTGCGTTTCGCGCATGGCAGCGACAGCCTTAGTGAGAGTAGATCGAGGAGACGACGCCAGGTTCCTGTTCGCGAGAACCTCGTCGCTCCAGCTCAGACGTTTAGCGCGCGAGTCCATGATTGCGATCACAGAACCGGTGACCACTTCGCCTGCTTTGCGCAAAGCCATCCGCAATTGACACGCAATGCCAAATCACCAACGAGCACACCAAGTGCTTCCGCGATATTGCGCTGCGGCTGCTGGGCGACGCCTACCGTTTCGCTTTGTTTTTGATGGGGATCAGGCAGACGCAGAGCAAGCCGGCAAAAGTACTATCTAGATGCGCTGTCGCTTTGACAGCGGTCGGGTAGGCTTCGAGGTCTAGGGAAATTCCGCGAAGTCGTCGTGCTGTACGAGTTCCACGGCCTGTCCTACCGCGACCCCTCCTAGGTCGTCACTGCTCCGATCGCGACAATGATGTCCCGTTGCACAGCGCACACTGCTTCGGCGCCAGATCGAAATGGGAAGAAGATCACAACCTTCGTTGTAGCTACCGATTTCATGAACTTCTCTTCTCTTGCCCGCACTAAAAACAAGGCGGTCCTGCGCCGTCCGGCCGATCGCCGACGAGTTGCTATCTGTTCACTGCAGGTCGAAGAGACATGTTTCACAAAACTGGTCCGGGCAGGGTTGACGTCGATCTGGATTTTTCAGGAGTGGGGGTTCTGCACGCGCGGCTCTGGAATTTCGATTTCGATGACTTTGCCGGCTACCAGTTTCGGGGCTTGAAGAAAGAGCATTCCGAATTTCTGAAGAACAAAGTGGTACCCCTACTGGAGGATGACGCCGGTCAGATCTGGATGACGGGCTCCGCAAGCCGGATCGGTGCGGCCGATTGGAATATGACGACGTCGGCCAACCGCGTGATTACAGTCGCGCGGTCTCTGTCCGAGATGGGCATCCACCCGGAGCAAATGCAGACGCACGCCATCGGCAATACGCAGACGGCAAATCACAGGCTGGACGAAGACAGCGATAGATCAGTGGTCCTTTGGGTGCTCCCGAAGGTCTATTTCGAACCGATCATAAAGCCAGACTTGCCGCGACCCGTTCCGCCGAAGCCAAAAGTCAGTCGAAATTTCAAGATAGCCATGCTGCTTGAGGTCGACGGTTCGATCTCGTTCGCCGCGAGAGCGGCCATCAAGCGCATCGTGAAGGGCAGGGCTGGAGCCGGGATTGCGTTTGCCAGCGCCTTGTTCTCCATATGGGACACGGAAAACAATTTGAAGTGCACCTACGTCTATGCGGCGGTCGGCCTGGGCTTTGGCTTAAGCCTTCCGAAGACCGGCGGTAGATCGGGTACCCTGCATGGCCCCTGGAATTCGTTTACGACTGAAAAGCCAATCTCCTGTTCGCAGTTCGGCAGGTCGATGCGCTTTACGACTATCGGCATAGGCGACGTGAGCAAGAACTGGATCCTGCTGGAAACGCCCAAGGGGGTGAAGGACGTCTACTTGAGCATCAGCACCGGCACGACCATAGGTGGCGGCGCGTCGACATACCCAGCCCATCTGAGCGCTTTCGTCCCGCTGGAGAGACCAAAGCCGTTTGGCGGGCCGTGAGCATGCCGAGGCCGACAAAGCCCGCATGCAGCGGTTCATGTCCCGAGCTAGCTTTTGTTGGCTGGACCTAGTTCAAACTTCCCCATGATGGATTGGAGCGAGAGTTCAAAGGTTTCAATCGCTTAGAAAGTAACGTGTGCACGACATGTGCACCGGGAGATCAAGAAAAATCTCGTCACAGCCAGTGTGAGCTGGCGTTTTGGAGCAAGGGGGCCGCCTTCAGTTGGCGGCGCTCGACCAGAATTCGGAGGGAAGGGATGACGGCGGGGGCCGATGGGCCCCTTCTCCGGTGTACGGCACACATTCGAGGAGCTCAGCTGATCCAACTTAGAACGAACAAACTTTATAGCGCGGGTCAGTGGCGTTCCTTCGGTACCAAAACCAAGAATGTCCGCCAAACTACGATCTTCTGCGACTTCCTGCGCGGTAACCGCGTTTCTGTAGCACCCAGCCGTTCTTATCGCCCCGATCGAGTTCGCAACGCGATTAGGCCCTGACTTGGCCTCCGGCTACTTTCCGGCTCCCGTAGTCAAGCCGCTGACGATGTAGCGCTCGAGGAAAATGCCGACCAGGACGAGCGGAGCGATCGCCGCCGTAGACAGCGCCGCCATCGACCACCAATTGATGCCCTGCGAGCCAGTCTGGCTCGCCACCATAACGGGGAGTGTCTTCGCGTCGGTGCTCGTCAACAGCGCCGCGAAGAAGTATTCGTTCCAGCACAGCACCAGCGAGAGGATGAATGCGGCCATCATTCCGGGAACAGCGAGCGGCAGAATGATCCTCAGGAAGGCGCCCCAGATCGACAGGCCGTCCACGAAGGCAGCTTCGTCGAGCTCGATCGGAATCGCATTGAACTGATCGCGCATGATCCAGATGACGATTGGCAGCACGGTCAGCGTGTAGAGCAAGACAAGGCCAAGTCGCGTGTCGAGTAGGGCCAATGCCTTGTAGAGGACGAGGAACGGCAGCGCGAGCACGACCGGCGGCAGGATCAACTGGGACATGAAGAAGAACAGGATGTCATCGTTGCGCATCCAGGCGAACTTGTAGCGGAAGCGGCTCAGGCCGTAGGCCGCCAGAGATCCGAGGATCAGTGCAAGCAGGGATGCACCGACGGAAGTGATGATGCTGTTGACGAAGCGATTCACGAATTCGGAGCGGGCCGTCGAGGTCCCGAATAGTGTATCTGGCGACAGGCCGAGCGAGCGCCATCCCTTCCAGTCCGGCTGAAAATCGACCCAGGGAACCAGGTGGGCTTGCGTCACATCGACTGCCGATTTGAACGACGTCGTGACGGTCCAATAGATTGGGAACAGGCAGATGAACGTCCAGAACAGGAGTGCAGCGTAGACCAGCATGCGGCTCAGCACCCGCTTTGCTCTTGGGGGCGCCGGATGCCTCCGGATGGGCTTTGATGCCAGGGCCAAATTGAGCAACTCCGTTTGGAAGTGACTTCCCGCGCTCTAGACGACCTTCTGCGTCCAGCGCTTGGACAGGCGTTGCAGGACGGTCAGGATCACGATGATCATAAGCAGGTAAACCATAGCGAGCGCGGTGCCGTATCCGACATTCGAGCGGTCGCGGTAGACGCGATAGATGAAGCTCGACACCGTGTCGGTTGCCCCTCCCGGGCCTCCCGCGGTGACGTTGATCACGATATCGGCGAGCTTGAGCTTGAAAATGATGCGGATGATCAGGACGGTGATGCTGACCGGTAGCATGATCGGGAATGTGACGTGCCAGAATGATTGCCAGCCATTCGCGCCGTCGACCTTAGCCGCCTCCTGCACCTCCTTCGGCATCGCCTGGAGGCCTGCGAGCAGGATGATCATGATGAAGGGGATCGACACCCATGCGTCCATCGCCTGGATACTGAAGCGCGCCATCCACGGCGAGGCGAAGAACGCTGGATCTTCCCATCCGAGATAGCGCGCCAGCGTCGCAGCAGGTCCGAAACGATACTCTAAAAGAGACTTGCCGATCATCCAGCTCACCGCGACAGGGCTGAGCATCATCGGCAGCAGGAAGACCACGCGGAAGAATTTTCGCGCCCGGATCTCGGCGCTGAGCAGGAGCGCCAGCCCGAACGCGATTGCGTATTCGCCGAGCACCGCGACGGCATAAAAGACCATGTTGCCGAGCGCATTCCAGTAATAGGTGTCGTTCAGCATGCCCCTGACATTGTCGAAGCCGCTGAAGCGCGGGCCTTCGATCGAGCTCAGATTCCAGTCGAGCGAGGCGATATAGATCCCGAAGACCGTCGGGAAGATCACGACGGCGACGGTGAAGAACACCGCCGGCAGCAGGAACAGCGCGCGCTGGCCACGCTCGCCACGGGTCAGAACTTGTCCGACGCCAAATGCGACGGCCCAGACGAGATAGGCGATGAGGATCGGTCGCCAATCGGAAAATCCGGCGGTCATCATGCCGGTCGTGTGCAAGACCTGAATGAGGAGGACAAGCAGGAAGCCGAGCGACGCCGCCAGGACAAGCGCGCGGCCGGCGACCTTCCTGCTGCCGGGTGCGCGCTTAGTCGCTGGCTGGTGGTGCAGGTCGTCGCTCACGGGTACGGAATTCTGCATCGAGATGAGCCGCATTCTGTGCCGGTTCTGTCGCCGGGCAAGTTTTCGGCTGGCGCCGGAGGCGCCAGCCGAGGCTGGATGGCTTCGCGCAAGCGCCGCTACACGCCGAGAGAGGCCTTGTAGAGCCCGATCTGCCGCTCGCGACCGATCTGGTCGGTCAGTTTCTCCCAGGCGGCGGCGATGTTGTTCGCGCCTGTCTGCGCGTCAACCTTGCCGGCGAAGATCTTGGTGAGCTCGTCTTCCGCGATGCTGTAGTACTGGAAGATGCCGGGGATGCGCGGCTCCACGGCGCGGTTTGGATGATTGTAGGAGGCGAGCTGCGAGTTCAGGTAGGAGGTGATGTATTTGCGGTCGTAGCCCGCCGCCACCCATTCGTCGTACTGGAAGTGGCTGCTGCGGTGAGCCTGGAAGCCCGAAGGATACATCACCATCCAGAGCGACAGGTCCTTGCCGCCGAGATGCGCGGCCGCGCTCCACGCCGCCTTGTGCTTCTTCTCGTCGCCATTAACTCGGGCCATCACATAGACGCCCCAGCCGAGATAGGCGCAGTTCGGTGCATGGTTCGGACCGCTCGCAAGCTTGTCCCATTGCCCGGTCTTGGAATTGTAGACATCGTCCGAGCCCGGCAGGATGTCGAAGCCGACAACATCGCCGATGACGGAGGTGTCGCTCGCCTTCGCGACCTGGCCGATGTCGCCCCACCAGGGGATCATCGAGCCGATGCCGGCTAGGAATTGCTGGAAGCCGGTCGTGTTCGGATCGGCGTTGAGCTGGTCGGCCGGCTCGAACGGCAGCGCGTCGATCACGTCCTGGATGGCGCGGACCCAGGCCGGATTGTTAATGCGCGGCTTCATCGTGTCGATGTCGAACAGCCAGGCCTTGTCGTCGGGATGCTTGGCATAGGCCGAGGCGCGGCTGCCGAGGAAATAGAAGCCGAACCCGCCCCAGGGCTTTGGCGCGTCGAGATAGCCGAACGCGTTCTGGTTCTTGATCTTCTTGCCCTTTAGGAATTTCGTCACTGCCTGCACCTGCTGCCAGGTCTTTGGCACGCCCCATTCGGTCGAATTGCCCGCATCTTTCCAGGCCTTGGCGAGGGCTGCGTCGGAGAAGACGTCGGTGCGGTAGTTGAAGTTGTGGCAGTCGCCGTCGATGGTGACGCGATAAGTCTTGCCGTTCCAGGTCCCGACCGGCGGCTTCAGGTAATCGACATAATCGTCAACATCGATCTGCTTCTTGACCCAGTCCGGCATCTCCGAGGCCAGTCCCTTGCCACAGACGTCGCCCTCGAACGGCGCGCCCATCTCCAGAATGTCGAAGTCGACCGTGCCGGTCGCGATCGCCTGCTGCAATCGTGGATTGTAGTCTGCCTGCGCGAGATCGATCCAGGAGATTTTTGCACCCGTATAGGCCTCCCATGGCTTGAGGAAGCCGCGGAAGAGGAGGTTGTGCAGGTTCTGATTGTTGAGCCCCATGAAGGAGAGCTCAACGCCCTTGAACTCGCCTTCCTTGATGCTCGCCTTGGTCGGGCCGAGGCAGAGCTCACCGACTTTCTGCCAGTCGGCATCCGTCGGCGCACCTTTGCCGACGCCCGGGATTTGGGTGATCTGCGCGCGCAGATTGGCTTGCGCAAGCGCGAGCTCCGAGAACGTGCCGAGCGCGCCGCTCGTGCCCAACGCTGCGGCGCTTGCCGCACCTTTCAGCACAGTGCGCCGGTTCGGCTGCATTGCGGAATGCCGATCATGATCTTGCTGTTTCACCGCGATACCCTCCCTTTTGACCTTCTTGATGTGAAGTCTGAAGCGCCGGAGCACATCGAGGCTGTTGCGCTCGCGGACTTCGGTGTCGTCGTGATGGGGTGCGAGGCCGCGTCGAGTATGCAACGGCGCATTCCAAAGTCAACGAAAGCAAGCTTGAAGCCGTGTACGATGCCGACGTGAACGACGAAGACATCGGTCGATGATGCCGCGCTGCAAAATGGATCGTCAGGCGAGACGACGTGCAGCGTCGATCTCGGCAAGCGTGACTCGACCAGTCCCGGAACAGTGACATCGTCCGGGTGTCATAATTTTGTCGGTGTCGCGCAGCGCTGGCGCTCACTCAGGCGTCGGGCGGAATGACGCCCTTCTTGAAGATAAAACAGCCGTAGAAGCGCCGTTCGCCGGTCTGAATCACGCAATAGGATTTCTTCGCGAGTTCATAGAAGGCAAATCGCTCGACCGATCCCATAGGAAACGAGCGTCCTTCCGCTGCATCGATTGCGGCCTGCACTTCGCGCTGCACCTCGGGAATTTCGCCGGGCCGGCCGACGATCTCCATGCGTGACGCCGGCTTGTCGACAAAACTGTCGAGCGGCAGCACCGACATGATCGCGCGCGCGGCGCGTCCGGCGCTGACATTGTCGATGCGCAACAGCCGGCCCAGGACGGTCTGGCGGGCCACGGAGTCGGCGGGGAAATTGGTGTCGCAGAGGACGAGATCGTCGCCATGCCCCATGGACCGCAGGGCATAGAGTACATCTGCATTGAGAAGAGGGTCGATCGATTTCAGCATGCAGCCTCCCTTGACGCGATCAGAGCTTCTTGGATTGATTGGACTATCCGACGTCGCGGCACCGGCGTCCATATGGTCCAGGCTGAATATCTCCAGGATTGGCTGACCGAGCGATTGGAGGCAAGCTGCCATAAACAGGCAGCGTGGCGCACGGATCCGGTCCGGTCCGGCGCCGGCGGGTGCATCGGCGACATCGGCACCCACGCCCTGGTTCACGCCCTACGGTCGGCCGAAGCAGCTCCTGACCCGGGGCGGCGCCGGCGCCTCGGGCGAGGCGGGGCGAGTCACCCGTGTCCCCTTTACCTTGAAGGTTTCGCGACCATCTATGCTGAAACGGCGCGCGCCATCCACGCGGCGGAGGCCGACCAAAAGCCAGATCCTGAGGTGATCTTCCCATCTGTTGAGGATGGCCTAGCAGGCGTGAAGTTCATCGATGCTGCCGACATGCAAAGGCGCCTGGGTTCGGATGACGTAACTGCCGACGCGCCACGCTCACCGCTCTTTGCATTTACCCCGCAAAAACGCTTGCGCCGCTATCTGCGCAACTGACCCGTTCACGGAAGAAGCCGAAGAGTTCGCGGCCAATCCCTACATGGCCCGTGGAGAGATCGGCTTGCGCGCAGGCTCGCGCGGCCCACTCGCTCGGGTCGACGAGCACGTCAAGCCGACCGGTGACGGCGTCAAGCCGAATGACGTCGCCATCGCGAATTCGTGCAATCCCACCGCCGTCAGCTGCTTCAGGAGTGACGTGAATGGCCGCGGGAACCTTACCGGAGGCGCCCGAAAGCCGCCCATCTGTGACAAGCGCGACTTTGAACCCGCGATCCTGAAGCACGCCAAGGAGCGGCATCAGCTTGTGCAGCTCCGGCATGCCGTTCGACTTCGGCCCCTGGAAGCGTACCACCGCGACCACATCACCCGCGAGCTCACCCGCGGCGAAGGTGCGTTGTAGGTCCTCCTGGGAATGGAAGACGCGAGCCGGCGCTTCGATCAAATGGCGCTGCGGTACGACCGCAGATGTCTTGACGACCGCGCGCCCGAGATTGCCCTTCAGAAGCTGAAGGCCGCCAGTTGCTTGGAACGGGTCAGCGATCCGACGAAGCACGCCAGAATCGCCGCTTCCAGCCGGTCCGTCTCGCCACGTCAACGTGCCCTCGGCATCGAGTAGCGGCTCTTGCAGATACGCATCGAGTCCGGCGCCGCAAACGGTCAAGACGTCGCGGTGCAGCAGCCCGGCAGCGAGCAATTCCCGGATCAAAAAGCTCATCCCGCCGGCGGCGTGAAAATGGTTCACGTCTGCGGAGCCGTTGGGATAGATGCGCGCGATCAGTGGCGTCACCTGCGCGAGGTCGGCGAAATCGTCCCAGGTCAGGGTGAGGCCGGCCGCCGCGCCCATGGCAACCAGATGCAGCGTCAGATTGGTCGAACCTCCGGTGGCATGCAGTCCGACTATGCCGTTGACAAAAGCGCGCTCGTCGAGCACGCGGCCAATCGGGATGTATTGATTGCCGAGCGAGGTGATGTCCAATGCTCGCTCGGTCGCCGCACAAGTGAGCGCATCGCGCAATGGTGTGTTCGGGTTCACGAAAGATGAACCCGGTAGCTGTAGGCCCATGATCTCCATCAGCATCTGATTGGTATTGGCGGTCCCGTAAAAGGTGCAGGTCCCCGCGCCGTGATAGGCCTGCGCCTCCGCTTCCAGCAGAGCTTCGCGACCGAGTTTTCCTTCCGAGTAAGCCTGTCGGATTTTCGCTTTTGCGTCGTTGGCCAGGCCCGAGGTCATCGGACCGGATGGAATGAAGATCGCGGGCAAATGCCCGAACGAGAGCGCGCCGATAACGAGGCCCGGCACGATCTTGTCGCAAATGCCGAGAAACACCGCGGCGTCGAAGGTTTGATGCGACAGCGCGATCGCGGTGGACAGCGCGATGACCTCGCGCGAGAACAGCGAGAGCTCCATTCCCGCTTCGCCTTGAGTGATGCCGTCGCACATCGCGGGAACGCCGCCTGCGACCTGGGCAACACCACCCGCTGCACGCGCGCTCTGTCGGATGAGTTCGGGGAAACGCTCGTAGGGCTGATGCGCCGAGAGCATATCGTTGTAGGCCGTGACAATTCCGACGCTGGGAACGTGGCCATCCTGCATCAGCTTCTTGTCGTGCCCCCCGCAAGCCGCGAAGGCGTGGGCCTGGTTGGCGCATCCCAGGCGTCGCCGCAAAGGCGTACTCGCCGCGTTCGCAATGCGGTCGAGATAGCGCGCTCGGCCGTCGTGACTGCGCCGAGCGATGCGATCCGTCACTTCGGCGATCCGCGCATTGACCTTTGCCTCGATCGTCATACAAGCCTCCTGTTCTCGGATTGAGTATCGGCGATGCGCTGCTCGGTGGTCACGGACCGTCCTCCATCCATGTTCGGCCGTCGCGTTCGATCAGTGCGACGGCGGCGGAGGGGCCCCAACTGCCGGCGACATAGGGGCGCGGGATTTCATTCATCTGGCTCCACGCCTGACGGATCGGGTCAATCCAGCGCCATGCCGCCTCGACTTCGTCCCGGCGCATAAACAAGGTCGCGTCTCCGCGGACCACATCCATCAAGAGCCGTTCATAAGCGTCCGGGACCGAGACGTTGAATGCTTCCGCAAAACTCATGTCGAGGGGGACATATTGCAACCGCATGCCGCCCGGTCCGGGCTCCTTAATCATGAGCCAGAGCTTGATTCCCTCGTCGGGCTGCAGGCGGATCACGAGCCGCGTCTGCACAGCCTTTCCCGAATCCGAATTGAAGATCGAATGCGGAACTTTCCTGAAGGTCACGACGATCTCGGAACTGCGTTGCTGCAGTCGCTTTCCGGTGCGCAGATAGAAGGGAACGCCGGTCCAGCGCCAGCTCGCAACGGCCGCCTTGAGCGCAACGAAAGTCTCGGTCGAGCTTGGGCGATCGGTGATCTCTTCTGCATAGCCCGGAACCGCGACGCCGTTGCATGCGCCAGCGCGGTATTGACCCGGCACGGTCAGGAATGCCGCGTTTGTTTCGTCGATCCGTTCGAGCGATTTCAGGATCTTGAGCTTCTCATCGCGTACCGCATCGGCGTCGAGCGAATGTGGCGGCTCCATCGCCACCAGACACAGCAGCTGCAGAAGATGGTTCTGAACCATGTCGCGCAGGGCGCCGGACTTGTCGTAATAGGTGCCACGTTCCTCCACGCCAATGGATTCGGCAACCGTAATCTGCACATGATCGATGTGAGCGGCATTCCACAACGGCTCGAACAATGCGTTGGCGAACCGTAGTGCCATCAGATTTTGGACCGTCTCCTTGCCGAGATAGTGATCAATCCGGTAGACGCGTTCCTCCGGAAAGATCATGCCGACGGCTCGATTGAACCGGATTGCGGATTCGAGATCCTTGCCGATGGGCTTCTCGATAACGATGCGGGAATCGCCTTTTGAAAGACCGTAGTGACCTAGCCTTTCGCAGATCGGTCCGAACAGATGCGGTGCCGTCGCCAGATAATGGACTTGAATGCGTTCGGCGTAGGCCGATAGGGCGGCTGCGAGTTCGGTCCAGCCATTCTCACCTTCTGCATCGGCAGCAATGTAGGAGATACGGGCCAGGAAGCGATCGAGTTCGGGTCCCGCGGTTTCCGATGCCGGCACATATTTCGTGATTGCCGCTCGCACTATGGCGAGGAAGTCATCCCGCGACATCGCACCGCGCGCGACGCCGAAGATGGTCGCTTCATCTGGTAGCTGGCCCGCAAAATCGCGACGAAATAGCGCCGGCAACAGCTTGCGGCCCGCCAGATCGCCCGTCGCTCCGAAAACGGTCAGGACGAAGGGAGCGACGGGAATCACGCGGCTTGTCATACTCGAGCCCTTCTCGATTCGATCCCTGCTGATGTGCCGCATTGCTTCCGTCACTCTGTCAAGCATGGCTGCGTGCTCCAATCGATGTCGGCGGCAGCCGGCAGGTCGGCACCATCGCGGGAAACCGTGACGGCGGCGGCGGCCGTTCCGTAAGCGAGCAACTCGCGGATTTCTGACAGGTCGAGCATCGCGATGGCCCCAGGATGGAGCCTGCCGGTTCTTGCAAGCTGCGCAAGCAGCGCGGCGTGGAATGTGTCGCCGGCGCCCACAGTGTCACGCACGATCGCGGATCGGCCGGGCACCGAGACGCTGCCAGCGGCCGAAAAGGCGGTTGCTCCCTTCGCTCCCTCGGTCACCACCACCAGGTGCGCGCCGCACTCGAGCCAGTAGGCGGCGGCATCGGCAATCGAGAGGCGACCACCCCACGCAACGCGAACATCCTCGTCACTCGCCTTGATCATTGTGGCCGTCCGGTAAAAGCGTTCCGCGGCGACGGCCCAGCCTTGCATATCGCCGACGACGGCCGGCCGGACGTTCGGATCGACGCTGATGACGCGGCGCCCGCGCTCGCGCTGGGCGAGCGCGGCAAACGTGGTGCCGACCGGCTCGACGGCCATCGAATACGAGCCAAAGGTCAGAGCCTGAATATCGTCCGGCAGCGTGCCGGGCAGGTGGGCAAGCTGAAGCGAACGATCTGCCGCACTGTCGCCATGGAAGGCGTAGTTCGGTTGACCATCGTCGGCGGTCGCTACGATCGAAATCGTGGACGGCCGGTCGGTGCGCACGAGAAAGCGACCATCCACGCCTTCGCGAGCCAGCCTGTCCACGAGGAACGCGCCGAAGTGATCGCGCGAGATGCCACCCAGGAAGGCCGTGCGAACACCGAGCCGGGCGAGGCCAACAGCAACATTGAAGGGAGAGCCACCGGCAACGGCATGAGTCGACATGTCCGACCCGCCGGACGCCCTCACAAATAGATCAATCAGGGCTTCGCCACAGACAAGAATCACGATGCGCCACCCTTGTTCATCACGACAAACCCCAAGGCGGTTCGACACCCGCGGGAAGAGGGATCCGCGCCAGGCACGGTAGTGCGCTCGAAACGGAGAGCCATGCCGTCGACCATGCTCAATCCTTAAAGAGGACGTCGTGATCGCGAGCGAACGCCGCGAGCAACGGCAAGGCCGCGCCGCCAATCGCGCGTGCATCACGCCCGATCGAGCCTTCCACCACCACAGTGTCGGTGAGACCTTGCCTGTCCATGCGGGCCCAATACTCGTTTGTGCGCTCGACGAGGCGACGGCGCACGTCGAGCGGAAAGGCCCCGTCGATGATGATGGCTTCGAAGTCGATCACGGACAGCAATGCGGCGATGGCCTGCGCCAGGGCCTCGGCTGCCGCAGCAAGCCACGCATCGAGTGGCTCCTCAAAGCTCGACCAGTCGTCGGGCGAGAGCCAGATATCAGTGCCACGTCGACCGGCGGCGATCAGTCGGCGCTCGAGCTGATAGATGGACGCGGTGCGGATCAGCTGCTGAAGGCTTGTCTCTCCGTTTTCCTCCCGTCGCATGATCGGCAAGGAGCCGAGAGCGCCGGCATTGCCGCTGCGACCAGGGAAGAGGCTGCCGTTCAGAACAATGCCGCCGCCGATGAAGGCGCCAATGTAGAAGTACGCGAAATCCCGATACGCCGCGCCGGCACCGAAGGTGAGTTCAGCCGCGCATGCAGCGGTCGCGTCGTTGCAGACGCAGACCGGCCAAGGGGCGAAGCGGCGCGACAGTTCAGCGGCAACGTTGAAGTCGCGCCACTTGCCGAGAGCGCCGGGTGGTGTCTGCAGATCGGCTTCCCAGTTCCACAACTCAAATGGCATTGCGACGCCAATGCCGCTGATCCTGCCGTGCTGGGCTTCGAGCAATTCGGCGAGAAGACCCGGCATCTCGCGTTCCGCAAATGCCATGATCTCTTCGGGAGCCGGGAAGGAATAGATCATACGTCGTCTGGCGCGGATGCCGGCGGTGAAGTCCATCAACACCAGATCGGAGCTGCGCCGGCCGATCATGAGCCCAAGCCCAAAAGCGCCGTCCGGGTTGAGCGAATAGGGGACCGAGGGCTGCCCGATGCGGCCTCGCTGCGGTTCGCCCGCAAGCAGCAGCCCGTCGGCTTCCAGCCGATTGATGATCACAGTCGTGGTTTGAGTCGAAAGGCCAGTGAGGCGCGCGATCTCGACCTTGCCGAGACTGCGATGGCGCCGAATAAGGGAAAGGATCAGGCGCTCGTTGTACAGTCTCACGCCCGTCTGGGTGGTGCCGCGGCTGTCGCCGGGCAAAGCCACCGTAGCGCCCGCAAGCGGTGCTGTTTCTTCCATCCTCGGCTCCGCAGGCTCCGGGGATCTGTCATCGCGACAGTCCTACCGGCCCATCCCCAGCTATCGGCCGCTACAATGGAGGCAATCGGCAGCATGTGTCAATTAATAAACCGGAATGATTTATTAATTGACAGGGTCGTCTGCGGCTCTCTAGGATCGGAAACATGCGGTCGAAACCGCGAGGCGGACAAAACGATCCAACGGGAGGGAATAGATGCGTCAGTCACTCGGACTATTCACAGCGTTCGCGCTGGCTTTGGGCAGCACCAGTAGCTTCGCTGCCGATAAGCCGATCGTCGGGCTGATCACCAAGACCAACACCAATCCGTTCTTCGTGAAGATGAAGGCTGGCGCCGAAGAGGCGGCCAAGGCAAACGATGCTGAGCTGCGATCCTTTGCCGGAAAGGTCGATGGCGACAATGAGAGCCAGGTAGCGGCCATTGAGAACCTGATCGCCGCCGGTGCCAAAGGTATCCTGATCACACCGAACGACTCCCGCGCGATCGTTCCGGCCGTCGAGAAGGCACGGGCCGCGGGCATTTTGGTCATTGCCCTCGACACCCCGCTCGATCCGGCGAATGCAGCGGATGCGACGTTTGCCACCGACAATTTCCTGGCGGGTCAAATGATCGGCCATTGGGCCGCCAAGACGCTCGGCGCCAAGGCGGCATCGGCGAAGATCGCGCTACTGGACCTGAACGTGAACCAGATCTCGGTCGATGTCGCCCGCGATCAGGGTTTTCTGAAAGGCTTCGGCATTGATCTCGGCAACCCCGCCAAGATCGGCGACGAGAAAGATGCGCGCATCGTTGGCCATGATGTGACGCTCGGCAGCGAGGAAGGCGGCCGTAAGGCGATGGAGAATTTGCTGCAGAAGGATCCCGGCATCTCGCTCGTCTATACCATCAACGAGCCTGCGGCAGCGGGAGCCTACGAGGCCTTGCGCTCGGTCGGCCGCGACAAGGACGTGCTGATCGTTTCGGTCGACGGCGGTTGCCCCGGCGTGCGCAACGTGAAGGACGGCGTCATCGGTGCCACCTCCATGCAGTTCCCGCTGCTGATGGCGGCGAAAGGTGTTGAAGCAGTGAAGGCGTACGCTTCTGGCGGCGGCAAGCCGAAGGCGTCGCCGGGCCTGGACTTCGTCAACACCGGTGTCGAGCTCGTTACCGACAAGCCGGCCGGCGAGATGCCGTCGATCGACAGCGCCGCCGCCTTGAAGAAGTGCTGGGGCTGATCCCACTCTTGACTTGTAGCCGATGGCAAGGACTGGCGCCTGCGATCCGGGCGCCAGATACCGCCGGCGAAGCTCGCCCGAGATTGGCAGGTCTCCACATGCGACGAGGAAAACGGCCATGACTGATATCGACAGTAGCCGCCCGGTTGCCCAGGCCTTCGAGCTTGTGCTCGACAAGGGCGAGAGCCGCGTGGCCGAATTCGAAGTCCGTGCAAGATCGCCGCTGCAGAAGCTTCAGCACTTCCTGCACGCCAATCCGACGGCCGTGCCGGCAATTGTGCTCCTGCTCAGTGTTGCCGTGTTCGGCATCACCGTCGGCCCGCGTTTTCTCTCGATGTTCAACCTGTCGCTGATCACCCAGCAGGTTACGATCATTGGCGTGATCGGGGCGGCGCAGACGTTGATCGTGATCGCAGCTGGAATTGATTTGTCGGTTGGGGCCATCATGGTGCTGTGCTCCGTGATCATGGGCAAGCTCGCGGTCACCATGGGGCTGCCAGCTCCGGCCGCGCTGGTTGTCGGCGTCGCCGCGGGTGCCGGCTGTGGCGTGCTCAACGGTGCGCTCGTGACCCGGCTCAAGCTGCCGCCCTTCATCGTCACGCTTGGGACATGGTCGATCTTCTTCGCGCTCAATCTTTGGTATTCGGCGTCCGAGACCATCCGTTCGCAGGAGGTCGCGAAAATCGCCCCGCTGCTGCAGGCATTGGGGACGCCGGTGAACATCCGTGGCGCACGTTTCACTTACGGCTCATTCTTCATGCTCGGACTCGTGGCATTTATCTGGTTCGTGCTGAATCGCACAGCCTTCGGGCGCCATCTCTATGCGGTGGGCGACGATCCCGACGCAGCGCGGCTTGCCGGCATCCGAACCGACCGCATCCTCTTCAGCGTCTATGTGATCGCCGGCGTGATTTGCGCGCTCGGTGCGTGGGCATTGATCGGGCGCATCGGGTCGATCAGCCCGCAGGCCGGCCAGACGGCCAATTTGGACAGCATCACGGCGGTGGTCGTCGGTGGTGCCAGCCTGTTCGGCGGGCGTGGTTCGATTATCGGTACGCTGATCGGCGCCCTCATCGTTGGCGTATTCCGCAACGGGCTTGCCTTGTCCGATGTCGACGTACTCTGGCAGGAATTCGCCGTCGGCTGGCTGATCATCACCGCGGTGGCGCTCGATCAATGGATTCGCAAGGTGTCAGCATGAGCGCAGGACCGAACGTTCCCGGGGCAACACCGCTGCTGCAGGCACGCGGCTTGAACAAGCGCTATGGCCGCGTGACGGCGCTCGATCAGGCCGACTTTGATCTCTATCCGGGCGAAATCCTGGCTGTGATCGGAGACAATGGTGCCGGAAAGTCATCGCTGATCCGCGCGCTCTCGGGCGCACTCGTTCCGGACGCCGGCGAGATCAGGCTCGCCGGCAAGCCGGTCGCGTTCCGTTCGCCACTCGACGCTCAGGCCGCCGGCATTGAGACGGTCTATCAAACGCTTGCACTGTCGCCGAGCCTGTCGATCGCCGACAACATGTTCCTCGGCCGCGAATTGCGCCGGGCGGGTCCGCTCGGCACGATCTGCCGCATGCTCGATCGCAACGCCATGCAGCGCATCGCTCGCGAGAAGCTCACCGAGCTTGGTCTTATGACTGTGCAGAGCATCAACCAGCGCGTAGAGACATTGTCAGGCGGTCAGCGCCAGGGCGTCGCGGTGGCAAGGGCTGCGGCTTTCGGCTCGCGCGTCGTGATCATGGACGAGCCGACTGCGGCACTCGGGGTCAAGGAATCGCGTCGTGTGCTGGAACTGATCCTCGATGTGCGAAGGCGAGGTGTTTCGGTCATCCTCATCAGCCACAACATGCCGCACGTGTTCGAGATCGCCGATCGCATCCATATCCATCGGCTCGGTCGGCGGCTCACAGTGATCGATCCCAAGGCCTATACGATGTCGGATGCGGTCGCCTTCATGACCGGCGCGCGGCCACCGATCGAAGTCGCGGCGTGACGGCAATCTGCTTCGACATGTACCCTTATGGGTGGGCGCTGCGGTCTTGAAGCGCCGCGCGATCCGAAAGCGCAACGATCCGGTCCGCGAGAACAAAGGCGCGATGCCGCCACATGCCGATCGGTCGTGGTCGAGCTCGCACCAATGGGGATAATCGATTCCTTCCGTCCGAACGCGTTAGGCAGACCGAACGTCGCCTTGAGGATCGCGGCTTTGACGAAGTTGTCGTCAACCAACTCTAGGCCGGGTGTTAATTGCCGGACTTAGCTCAAACTTCCCCATAATGGATTGGAGCGAGAGTGCAACTTTTTCAATCGGTTAGAAGGCGGCGTGTGCACGACGTGTGCACCGGGAGATCAAGAAAAATCTAGCAATGGCAAAGCTGCGCGGTAGGTCTGCGTCGTGATTTGGGCGTCGGGGCTCAACGCGGTCGAATCGACGAGAGCAGTGCATTCACCAGCGACCGAGAGGCCAATCTCGTTTGTTGGTATGACGGGCGAGCCAGCCGGTGTCGCCAGTGGATAGGGGCTGCTGTTTCAGCGTAAGGGTAAGGAAAGTTGGTGTCGGGGGTCGAGGCGCCCTCGCTACTATGGCCCTCGAGCTTCTACGCCAGCCTAAGATTCCGTTCGCAAGATGGTCACGCGCTGTCGAGGCGAGTGTTCGTTTTCGGTCAAGGATCATTCGCTCCCGGCGACTGCTCGGTCCAGCCGCCCCACCTTGGTTCTTTCGCGGGCCAGTCTTAATTCAAATTCGCACGGCGCGCCGCTCTCGCTCGCCGTAGCGCATTTAGACGTTCAGTAAAAATGAAAATAGTAAACATGTTTGTCGAGCTAAGCTTCTGCCCTCCGGTCAAAGGATGGCGCGCGATCTGTTGCATTGCGGTATATTTTCCGGAGATCGTGAATCTTTTCGGTGTCCTCCAGAAATCGGCTTGACGATCTCGCGCGTTTAGTAATACGTTTAGTAGTATAAAAGACTAAACATCACGCATCGAGTTGATGTGTGGGAGGAGCCCAACCCTTCCGGACCGCTTCCGGAAACGGCTGTCTCGTTCCTTACCCATCGCTCCTCAAACTCGGTTTCAGGGTCTTGGCGTCGCTCCGGCAGGGCGCGCGCTGAGCGGTCAGATGCTTCAACGAGAGAGGAAACGGATATGCGAAGATCTAAATGGCTAGACGGCTCAGCGGCGACCGCGGTGCTCGGGGTCGTGCTGCTGGGGGCACTTGGTACAAGCGAAGCCGCAGCACAGAACAAGCAGCTCACACTGTGCTGGGCGGCATGGGATCCGGCCAACGCGCTGGTCGAGCTCGGCAAGGACTTCACCAAGCAATCCGGCATCGAGATGAAGTACGAGTTCGTCCCATGGACGAGCTATGCCGATCGCTTCCTCAACGAACTCAATTCCCACGGCAAGCTCTGCGACCTGATCATCGGCGACAGCCAGTGGATCGGCGGAGCCGCCGAGAACAAGTGGTACGTCAAGCTCAACGATTTCTTCGACAAGGAGAAGATTTCGATGGACGACTTCGTCCCGGCGACGGTCGTGGGCTATTCGCAGTGGCCGAAGAACTCGCCGAACTATTGGGCGTTGCCGGCCATGGCCGATGCTGTGGGCTGGACCTACCGCAAGGATTGGTTCTCCCGGCCTGAAATTCAGTCCGCGTTCAAGGCCAAGTGCGGCCGCGACCTGGCGCCGCCGAAAACCTACGACGAGTTGAAGCAGATCGCGGAGTTCTTCCAGGGCCGCGAGATCGACGGCAAGAAAGTCTATGGCGCCTACATCTTCACCGAGCGCGGCTCGGAGGGCATCACCATGGGCGTGACCAATGTGCTCTACAATTACGGCTTCAGCTACGACAATCCAAAGAAGCCGTATCAGATGCAGGGCGTCGTCAATTCGGCCGACGCGGCCAAGGGGCTTGAGTTCTACAAGGAGCTCTACAAGTGCTGCACCGCGCCGGGCATGACCAATGCCTACATGCAGGAGGGGCTCGACGCCTTCAAGTCCGGCCAGGTGGCGATGCAGATGAACTGGTTCGCCTTCTTCCCCGGCCTCTACAAGGATCCGAATGTCGGCGGCGACAAGATCGGCTTCTTCGTCAACCCGGCCGGCCCCAATGGACACTTCACCCAGCTCGGCGGACAGGGCATCTCGGTGGTCGCGACTTCCGAGCACAAGGACGACGCGCTCGCCTACATCAAATGGTTCGCGCAGCCCGCCGTGCAGCAGAAATGGTGGCAGCTCGGCGGCTACTCGGCGCTGAAGGCGGTGGTCGATGCGCCCGACTTCCCGAAGAGCGCGGCGTTCGCGCCGCAATTCCTGGAGTCGATGGGCATCGTCAAGGACTTCTGGGCCGAGCCGTCCTACGCGCAACTGCTGCTCGACATGCAGAAGCGTGTGCATGACTACGTCGTCGCCGACAAGGGCACCGCGCAGCAGGCGCTCGATCTCCTGGTCAAGGATTGGACCAAGGTCTTCAAGGAGCAGGGCAAGCAGGTCGCGTCGCAATAGACACGGCACTCGCATCAACTGAACCGGTTTCCCCGGGGTGCATCCCGGGGAAACCGAACCAGCCAGCCGATGGACCAGATGACGACGATCCTTCAACCTGATGATGCTACGATTGCCGGCATGAGCGAGCCCGCCAAATCTCGCGCCACGCGGCGAGTCCGCGGCTTGTCGGACCGCACCATTGCGTGGCTGTTCGTTGCGCCGACGATCGCGCTGTTGCTGGCGATCAACATCTTTCCGCTGGTGTGGATGATCCGGCTGTCCTTCACCAGCCTCAACCTCAGCATGTCCTATCTTCCGCTGCGGTTCGTCGGGCTCGACAATTTCACCGACATCCTCACCGACGAGGACGTCTGGTTCCGGCTCCAGACCACCGCGCAATTCGTGATCTGGTCGGTGGCACTACAGGTGGTCATCGGGTATGGCCTGGCGCTGTTGATCAACCGCCAGTTTCGCGGTCACAGCTTCTGGACCACGATCATCCTGCTGCCGATGATGTTGTCGCCTGCGGTGGTCGGCAACTTCTGGACGCTGCTGCTGCAGCCGCAGATCGGCCCGTTCAACTACGTGATCAGCCTGTTCACGGGGGTGCCGCCGAGCTCGTTCAGCATGACCGGGCAGGTCTCGCTCGCGCCCTGGACCATCGTGCTGGTCGACACCTGGATGTGGGCGCCTTACGTCATGCTGATCTGCCTCGCCGGGCTGCGCTCCATTCCCGACTACATCTATGAGGCGGCCGAAGTCGATCGCGCCTCGCCCTGGCGGCAATTCTGGTCGATCACGCTGCCGATGACGGTGCCGTTCCTGATGCTCGCCGTGCTGTTCCGCGCGATCGAGAACTTCAAGATGTTCGACATGGTCAACCTCCTGACGTCGGGAGGCCCGGGATCGACCACGGAGCTCGTGTCGATCACGCTGAAGCGCGCGGCATTCGAGAAATGGCGCACCGGCTATTCCTCTGCGCTCGCCATCATCCTGTTCGTGACCGTGTTCGGTGCCGCCAACATCTACGTCAAAGCGCTCAACAAGGTGAAGCAACGATGACCGCTGCACTCGCCAAATCAGTCCTGGCCAAGTCCACCGCTCATTCCATCGTCGAAGCCTCGCCGCGTTCGAAGGCCGTGGCAGGTGGCCTCGTCATTCTCTATGCCGTGATCACGATCCTGCCGCTACTCTGGATCGTCGCTACCGCATTCAAGTCGCAGAGCGACGCCATCGCCTATCCGCCCAAGGTGCTCTTCGAGCCGACCCTCGAAGGCTATGTGAACCTTTTCACCGTGCGCACCCGCCAGATGCCGGACTTCATCGCCAAGCTGCCGCCGCCGGAGACGTGGTACGACAAGCTCGTGCGCCAGCGGGACATGGTCATTGCCGGACCATCGAAGGTCGTGCCGCGCTTCGTCAACTCGCTGATCATCGGGTTCGGCTCGACGTTCCTGGCCGTCTTTCTCGGCACCCTCGCGGCCTACGCCTTCTCGCGCTTCCGGATTCCGCTGGCGGACGACCTGCTGTTCTTCATCCTGTCGACGCGCATGATGCCGCCGGTCGCAGTCGCGATCCCAATCTATCTGATGTACCGGCAGCTCAACCTGACCGACACCAGGCTCGGCATGATCCTGCTCTACACCGCCGTGAACGTCTCGCTCGCGGTCTGGCTGCTCAAGGGGTTCATCGATGAGATCCCGCGCGAATACGAGGAGGCCGCTCTTGTCGACGGCTACACGCGGCTGCAGGCGTTGCGCAAGGTCGTGTTGCCGCAGGCCGTCACGGGAATCGCGGCAACCGCAATCTTCTGTCTGATCTTCTCGTGGAACGAATATGCCTTCGCGGTTCTGCTGACCAGCGGCGAGGCGCAGACCATGCCGCCCTTCATTCCCTTCATCATCGGCGAGGGCGGGCAGGACTGGCCGGCCGTCGCTGCCGCGACCACGCTGTTCGTCGTTCCAATCGTCCTGTTCACCGTGTTGTTGCGCAAGCACCTGTTGCGCGGCATCACCTTCGGAGCTGTGCGAAAATGAGCGGTTCTGTGGTTGCCAAAGGGAGTGGAATGTCCCGCTGGTTCCGTCGCGGGCCGTGGGAGACCGGCGCGATGATCCTGATCGGGGGCGGCATCATCATGCTGGTGCAGCCCTGGTCGATCGATCTCTACAGCTATTCCTTCATGACGATCCTCGCCGGCACGCTCGGCTACGTCATCGTCAGCCATTTTCCGGAATAGGGCGGCAGCATGGCACAGATCCGCGTCGAAAATCTGCGCAAGTCGTTCGATCAGTTCACGGCCGTGGAAGGCTCGAACTTCACCATCGACGACGGCACCTTCTTTGCCATGCTGGGTCCGTCCGGGTGTGGCAAGACGACTACGTTGCGCATGATCGCGGGCCTCGAATTGCCGACCGAGGGCAAGATCCTTCTCGATGGCGAGGACGTGACGTTCCGTCGTGCGGCGGCCCGCGATATCGCCTTCGTCTTCCAGCTCTTCGCGCTTTATCCGCACATGAATGTTGCGGAGAACATCAGCTTTCCCCTGAAGTGCCAGGGCATGGGCCGGCACGACATCCGCGCGCGGGTGCAGGAGACGGCGCGGCTGCTGCGAATCGAGCATCTCTTGTCGAGCAAGACATCGAAACTGTCGGGCGGCGACCGCCAGCGCGTCGCGCTTGGGCGCGCCATGGTCAGGCGGCCGAAGGCCTTTCTGATGGACGAGCCGTTGGGGGCGCTCGATGCCGAGTTTCGTCATCTGATGTGTGGCGAGCTTCGCGACCTGCACGATCGCATCGGTGCGACCACGGTCTACGTGACGCATGACCAGCTCGAGGCGATGTCGATGGCGGATCAGATCGCCGTTATGAACAAGGGACGCGTCGAGCAGATCGGCTCGCCGCAGGAGGTCTATGACCGGCCCGCGAGCATGTTCGTGGCTGACTTTATCGGCTCGCCGCCCATGAACTTTTTGCGCTTTGAGGCGGGCTTACGCTCCGGCGATCGGGCCGTCGCCTTTCACAGTGTCAATGTCTCGATCCCAGAGATCCGCGAGGATCGCGCGAGCGCACCGCTGGCGCTCGGGGTGCGTCCGGAGCATATCCGCTTCACCGACACGGCGCCCGTTCGCGGCGAGGTGTTCGGCGCGGAATATCTAGGCACCACGCAGATCGTCACCGTCGACACCGCGCATGGCCGTGTCGCGGCGCGGTTGCCCTCGAGCGCGTCAGTACGGATCGGCGAGACGGTGGGTCTCGAATTCCACTCCGAACGGCTGGCGCTGTTCGATGTCGGCAGCGGCCTTGCGATCCGGACCGCCAATGAGGGGAGCCCGCGCCATGGCTGACGTCATTCTGCGCAACATCAGCAAGCGCTTCGGCACAATAGAGGCGGTGCGCGAGCTCTCGCTGGCGATCAATGACGGGGAATTCCTGGTCCTGCTAGGACCGAGTGGCGCTGGCAAGACCACGACGCTGCGGCTGATCACCGGGCTCGAGACTCCCGACGCCGGCTCAGTCATGATCGACGGCCGCGACGTCACGCATGATCCGCCGGGATCCCGCGATATCGCCTTCGTCTTCCAGCAGTACTCGCTGTATCCGCATCTCACGGTCTATGACAACCTGGCGTTCCCGCTGCGCTCGCCCGCGCGGCGCGTGCCCGAGCCCGTCATCCGCAAGCGCGTTGAACAGACGGCGGAGCTGTTGCATATCGCAAGCAAGCTGAACAATCGTGCCACCCGCCTGTCCGGTGGTGAGATGCAGCGGGTCGCCATCGGCCGCGCACTGGTCCGCGATCCTTCGATCTACCTGATGGACGAGCCGCTCTCATCGCTGGATGCGAAGCTCCGGTCGGAGCTGCGTCTGGAGCTCAAGCGGATCCAGATCGAGCTTGGCGCGACTATCCTTTACGTGACCCACGACCAGGTCGAGGCTATGACCATGGCCTCCCGGATCGGCGTGATCAGGGATGGCCAACTCCTTCAGCTCGGCACGCCGCGGGAGATCTACGAAAGCCCCTCCAGCCCCTATGTCGCCTCGCGTCTCGGCACGCCGCAGATCAATTTCCTTCCGGCACGTCTCTTGTCGGACGTGTCGGTGCCGCCGGAAACGGAGACCGTCGGCATCCGTACCGAGCATCTGAAGGTCGGTGCGCGCAATGGCGGACGGATGGTCGGCCGCGTCCACCGGGTCGAGCACCTCGGCGAGCAGAATCACGTTCACCTGGACTATAAGGGCGAAATGCTGGTGACGCTTGCGGATCCGCATCAGCAGCCGCTAGAGGCGGGTCAGGAGGTCGAATTGCACCTGGTACATCCGCTCTGTTTCGATCGCGCGGGGCGACGCATCCCCGCGATGATTCACTAGAGGATCAAGTCGATGTCGCTGCAACCCGGGACGTTCAAGTCGTTGATCAAGGTGGCCGCAGAGCAGGTCATCGCCAGTGCGCCGGAGCTGACAAGCCTGGATCAGGCGATCGGCGATGGTGACCACGGAATCAACATGAAGCGCGGATTCGAAGCGGTTCTGGGCAAGCTCGATGTAATCTCCGCGCAACCGCTCGACGAGGCGCTGAAGATGATCGGCAAGACCCTGGTGATGACTGTCGGCGGCGCGTCCGGGCCGCTTTACGGGAGCTTCTTCCTCGCCGCCGGCGAAGCGCTCTCGCACGACAAACACTTGCCGGACGACCTCGCGGACGTTTTCGGCAGCGGTGTGAATGCAGTCAGCGCGCGTGGCCGTTCGCAGGCCGGCGAGAAGACGATGCTCGACGTGCTTGTTCCCGTCCTGGAGACGCTGAAGACGGCGGCCGGCCAGCCGGATCTGATCGCGCGCGTCCGGACCACCGCTGCCGAGGCGGTCGAGCGGACCGCGCCGATGCAGGCCACCAAGGGGCGGGCGTCATTCCTTGGATCGCGCAGCATTGGACACGTCGATCCCGGCGCCCGCTCGAGTTGCGTTCTAGTGCAAGCGGTCTGCGCGAGCCTGGAGGGACAACAATGACCGACACTGTGGGTATCGTGATCGTCTCGCATTCGAAGGACATCGCCAAGGGCACCGCCGACATGGTGCGGCAGATGGTCGGCAGCGAGGTCAAGGTGGCTTTTTGCGGCGGCAATCCCGACGGCGGATTGGGCACCAGCGTCTCCCTGATCATCGACGCCATTAATGATGCCTGGTCTGCCAAGGGCGTCGCAATCCTCGTCGACCTCGGCGGTGCCGAAACCAACAGCGAAATGGCGGTCGAGATGCTGGAGCCTACGCGGCGCGATCTCGTTGTCGTATGCAACGCGCCGATCGTCGAGGGCGCCGTGATGGCGGCAACCGAGGCCGCAGGCGGCAGCTCACTGGCCCAGGTCAAGGCCGTGGCCGAGGAACTCTCAGCCGACTGACGCGTCGGCGAAGCGATGATGGAAGATGAGCATGCTGGACAAAGCGGACGGACAGATTTTCACCGGAAATGTGCGGCTGGTGCACGCGGTTGGCATGCACGCGCGCCCCGCGGTCAAGCTGACCAAGCTCGCCAAGAAGTTCCAGGCCCAGATTGCCGTGCGGGTCGCAGGCGCGGCCGAGTGGATCAATGCCAAGAGCGTGGTCAAGATCATGGCGATGCGTGCGGCCCACGGCAGCACGATCGAGATCAAGGCGTCCGGCAGTGACGCGGAAGCCGCCGTTGCGGCGCTGGTCGTCCTGATCGCAACCGATTTTCCGGACGGGGCTTAGCAGCATGCAGGGTGGCGCGACAGGACTTGCCTACCGCGGCAGAACCGCCTCGATCGGCTTTGCCCATGGTCCGTTCGTCCGGGTCGACGCCGCTACGAACGGCGAGCGTGTCGCGGGCAACCTGGCTGAAGAAGCGCTTGCCCTTCGCGCTGCAATTGACGCGGCAAGCGGGCAGATCGCGGATCTCGCCAGGATCGCCGGCGGCGAGGCTGCACAGATTCTCGAATTCCAGGTCGCGCTGCTGGAGGATGAGGATTTCATCCAAGCGATCTTCGCATCGATAGGCGATGGCGATCCGGCGGATGTCGTATGGCGTTCGGCGCTCGACGCGCAGATCGCGGACTACAATTCAGCCGCGGACGAATATTTGAAGGCGCGCTCTTCGGACCTTGCGGACCTGCGCGACCGCGTGATCAACATTTTGCGGGGCGATGGGGGCCCGGCGCTGGAGATTCCGAGCGGCGCCGTCGTCTGCGCCGACGATCTGCCGCCCTCGCGATTCCTGGAGATCGACTGGTCCGGCGGCGGCGGTCTGGCGCTCTTGCGTGGCAGTCCCACGAGCCACGTCGCGATGCTGGCGCGCGCGCGGGGCATTCCCATGGTCGTGCAGCTTGGCGCCATTCCGGACGTCGGAGCCACCGCGCTGCTCGATGGTGAAGGCGCGACGCTCGAGCTCGATCCCAGCGCGGAGCAGGTTCGCCTGTTCGAGAAGCGGCGCGAAAGCCATCGCAAGAGCAGGGCGTCCGCCCGTGCGATCCTGCGGCGGCCCACCGCATCATGGCGCGGCGAGCGGATCAAGCTGTTTATCAACATCCAGCGCGTCGACGACCTCGATCATCCCGACGCGCAATATGCCGATGGGATCGGCCTGATGCGCACCGAGTTTCTGCTGACGGAGAGGGGCGGTTTGCCCGATGAGGAGACACAGTTTCAGGCTTACGATGCGGTGCTGCGTTGGGCCGACCGGCGCCCGGTCACCATTCGCACGTTTGACGCGGGCGGCGACAAGCCGGTCGCCGGCTTTACGCTGGAGGGCGAATCCAATCCCTTCCTCGGAGTTCGGGGCTTGCGGCTTTGCCTGGCCCGGCCCGAGATCTTTGCCATTCAGCTCCGCGCGCTGGCACGGGTCGCCGTGCGCGGAAACCTCAAGGTTATGTTTCCGATGGTCACATCGGCGGACGAGCTCGAGGCGGGGCGGAAGCTGTTCGCCGATGCCGTGCAGCGCTTGCAGGCCGACGGCATTGCCGCGATGCTTCCCGAGCTGGGAATCATGGTCGAAGTCCCGGCGGCGGCCCTGGCTGTTACGAGCTTCAAGGCCGCCTTCTTCTCGATCGGCTCGAACGATCTCGCGCAATATGTCCTTGCCTGCGATCGTTCCAATGGAGCGCTCGCCCCCTTGATGGACCCGCTGCATCCGGCGGTGCTCGAATTGATTGCGCGGACCGCCGAGTATGGGCGGCGCGCCGCGATCAGCGTCAGTCTGTGCGGCGACATGGCGAGCGATCCGCGCTGCCTCCCCGCATTGCTGAATTGCGGCTTGCGCGAGCTATCTGTGAATGCATCGGCGCTCGCGCAGATCAAGCAGACGATCGACCGGCTGAGCAGCGGAGGGGGCCTTGGCTGACACGGCGATCGATGAGCCGGCAGAAGCCGGCGCTGTTGCAGTTTACAAGCGCATCTTCAAGGAAGTGCTGGAGAGCCGCCCCTCGGGCATGCGGCTGCGTCTGGCGCATGCCATTGGGAAGAACCGCAGCTTCGTCAGCCAAATCAGCAATCCCGCCTATCCGGTGCCGATACCCGTGCAACATCTCAATACGATCTTCGATGTCTGCCACTTCCCTCCGCAGGCGAAGGCCGCCTTTCTTCGCGCCTATGCACGCGCGCATCCGCGCCGGATCGGCCGACTGACCGAAGGATCGCATGAGCGGACCTTGACGCTGCATTTGCCAGATCTCGGCAGTGCGAAGCGGAACGCCGAGCTCGATGCGCTGCTCCAGGAATTTGCGCGGCGCTTGATTGCCATCATGCGGGAAAAATAAGGCGTGAGGCCAAAGGGAAGAAGCGGGGAGGAGACAATGAAGAAGTTCATCAATTCGGTCGACGGCGTGCTTGCGGAGAGCCTCGACGGACTTGCGGCCGCGCATGCCGATCTCGTCGCGCTGGGGCCGGAACGGAAATTCGTGCGGCGCCGTGAGTTGAACCCGAAGAAGGTTGCACTCGTTTCAGGTGGCGGCAGCGGGCATGAGCCGCTGCATGCCGGCTTCGTCGGCTATGGCATGCTCGACGCCGCCTGTCCGGGACAGGTCTTCACGTCGCCAACACCGGACCAGATCGTCGAGGCCGCCCAGGCGGTTGCGGGGGATGCCGGCGTGCTGTTCATCGTGAAGAATTACGCGGGCGACCGCATGAACTTCGAGATGGCAGCCGAGATCGCCGAGGGCCGCGCGGCCACCATCGTGACGGATGATGACGTCGCGGTCGAGAACTCGACACACAGCATCGGGCGCCGCGGTGTGGCCGGCACGCTGATCGTCGAGAAGATCGTCGGCGCGGCCGCCGAAAAGGGCGCCGATCTTGAGGGCTGCGTTGCGCTCGGCGAGCGCGTCAACGCGCGCACGCGCTCGATGGGGGTGGCGCTGACGAGCTGCACGGTGCCTGCCGCAGGCACGCCGACGTTCTCGCTCGGCGAGGACGAGATGGAGGTTGGTGTCGGCATTCACGGTGAACCCGGACGTCGCCGGGTCAAACTGGAGCGGGCCGACGCGATCGCGGACGAGATGACGACGGCGATCGCGCAGGATCTCAACGCGCGCGACGGGGCCGAAGCCCTCTTGCTCGTCAACGGATTTGGCGGAACGCCGACGATCGAGCTCTATCTGATGTACAATGCGGCGCGCCGGATGCTCGAGAAGCGTGGGCTGCGCATTGCCCGCTCGCTGGTCGGCAGCTTCGTCACCTCGCTGGACATGGCCGGGTGTTCGCTCACCGTAAGCCTGCTCGACACTGAGACCACAGCGCTCTGGGATCATCCAGTGCGCACGGCCGCGTTGAAATGGTGACCGCGGCCGCGCACGGCCGTTGACTTTTTTCGATCGCGCCCCGGCGGACGCTCGGCCGAGGCCATGCCTCACGTATGCACCGGGAGTCTTCCGGTTCACCCTCCCTGAAACTTGCCGTGTCCCTCGGGCACGGCATTCTCTTACGTGCCGAGTAGAGAGCTATTTCCCGTCGGTCCCATGTCCCTCACGCTCTATTGAGGCATTTCCTGAATTGCGCTCACGTTGTGGCGCATCTGACGTACCCCTCGTAGCGTTGGATCAACGCTGATTTCCTTGCCAAAGCTGCTTCTTGGTTTCGGTTGAATGTGCGTCGCTCTTGGCGTTTTCTTTGTGTCGCTCGTGTTGCGGTGAGAATGGAGAGAGGAATGGCTCCAGCGACAAAGCGCCAATTTTCCGAGGCGACTGAGTGAACGCCGCCGTTCGTGTGCACTCGGGCTTTCGTGTGCACAATGTGTGCACCGAGAATGCAGATTGGGCGTTTTGGCTTCCAACGGGGGATATGATTCTGGAAAGAAGCAAAATATATCAAAGGTGGGTCGCGCTGGATTTCCCAATCGGTCCAATCCGTTATGGGATTGGGTGGAGACAGAATAGATAAATGAAATGAATGACTTGCGCTGGAAATTTTCCGTCGCCCCCATGATGGATTGGACCGACCGGCATTGTCGGGTGTTCCACCGTCATCTCACGCGGCGGGCGCTGCTCTATACGGAGATGCTGACCACCGGCGCCGTCATTCATGGCGACCGGGAGCGGCTGCTCGGGTTCGATGCGTGCGAAAATCCGGTGGCGCTTCAGCTTGGCGGCTCGGATCCGCGCGAGCTCGCGCAGGCCGCGCGCATCGGCGAGGCGTTCGGCTATGACGAGATCAATCTCAATGTCGGCTGTCCGTCCGATCGCGTGAAGGATGGCCGCTTTGGCGCCTGTCTCATGGCGGAGCCGGAGCTGGTGGCGAGGTGCGTCGATGCGATGAAGCGCGCAGTTGCGGCGCCCGTCACGGTGAAGTGCCGCATCGGGATCGACGCCCAGGACCCGGAGGTGGCGCTCGATACGCTCGCGCGCGCGGTGGTCGCAGCGGGCTGCGATGCGCTGATCGTGCATGCCCGGAAAGCCTGGCTCAACGGCCTGTCACCGAAGGAGAACCGCGATATTCCGCCGCTCGACTACGAGCGCGTCTATCGGCTCAAGCGCGCGATGCCCGATGTGCCCGTCATCATCAATGGCGGCATCCCAGGCATCGACGAGGCGAAGGCGCATCTCGAACACGTCGATGGCGTGATGCTCGGCCGCGCCGCCTATCAGGAGCCATGGCGGCTGCTCTCCGTCGATTCCGATATCTTCGGCGAGGCGGCGCCGCATGCGACCATGCAGGACGCGCTCGAAGCGATGATGCCCTATATCGAGGCGCAGCTCGCGCGCGGTACGCGGCTGCACGCCATCACACGGCATTTCGTCGGTGCATTCCACGCCGTGCCCGGCGCGCGGGCCTTCCGCCGCCATCTTGCCGAGCAGGGGGTAAAGCCGGGCGCCGGTCTCGAGGTGCTGCGCGATGCGATCGCGCGCGTCGGTGTGCGTGCGCCGGCGGAGGCGGCCGCCTGACTGCCGCGACGTGAAGAGCCGGATCGCAACATCCGGCTCTTCGTCGATCGGCCTCAACGTAACAGGTCGAAGTGATAATTCACGCCGACGCGGAAGGTGTGGAATTTCGCGGCGTTCCAGTCCGGCAGGTCGTCGTGCTTGAACTCGGTGTAGAGATATTCGGCCTTGGCCGACCATTTCGGCAGGAACGCCCATTCGACGCCGCCACCCGCTGTCCAGCCCATCTTCATCCTGTTGATCGGACCGTCCTTGAATTCGCCGGCGGCAAGGCCGGCGGTCCCGAAGAACAGCAGGCGTGAATCCATCGTCGCGATGCCGGCGCGGGCGCGGCCGGTCATGTACCAGGGCAGGCTGACCGCGGCGCTGTTGAGCGCGTCGTGGTTCTTGATGTCTCCGCCTTCGAAGTCGTTCTCGATGCCGACCACGAACATCGGCGAGAGCTGGTAGTTGTAGCCGATCTGCACGCCGCCGACGGCGCCCTTGACCTTGCCGCCAGTCGCGCCAGCGAGATTGTTGAAGGCGTCGTCGCCGCTCTCGGCATAGCCGGCGTTGAAGCCCGCATAGAGGCCCGTCCACGAATACACCGGCTGCGGTGCCGTATAGGCGGATGCGGGCGCTGCATAGCGCGGCGACAGGTCGGCAGCGCAGGCGCTGCCTGCGGCGAACACAGCCGCAAAGGGCAGGGCGCACATCGTGCGGCGTAACGCGGCTCTTGCAGTCATCAATCACAATCTCCCACTTGGCCGCGTCCCTTCGGGAGCAGCGCCTGTCCAACCCCGATCCGGGACTGCGATTGTTATAAACCGACTAGGCGGTTTGTAAATAGCGCAAATGCCACGCCGCGGCGCTTTCGCGGTGCGCCAACTGAAGTCGTGGTCTGGATGGGTCACAGCCCGCGCGATCGAGCCTGTCGGCTGGCGAGCGGGGGCTCGCGTCGGCGCTCTAGTCGACCGCCATCCGCGCGCGGCGGGGGCTGCCCTGGAGCTCCGGATAGCCGGTGAGCATCAGCTTGTCGGCGCGCACGCCCCAGCTCTCCAGGCGGTCGAGGAAGCTCATGCCGAGCAGATTGGTCTTCATCTGCCCGCGCTGCACGACGAGGGCCGGCACCGATTTCTCGACGAGGTGGCCGACGGCAAGACGGTCGAGCGTGAGCCGGGCCGCCTTGGTGTGGCCGCCCGCGGTTTCGAGATCGACGTCATATTCGAGCATCTCGAGCGGCAGCCCGATCGCCTTTGCGGTTTCCCAGGTCAGCACCACGGAGGTCGCACCGGTGTCGATCACCATCGGTGCGGCGACGCCGTTGATCTTCGCGCGCAGCGCGAATTCACCGCCCTGGCCGCGCTGGATCTGCACGGCGGGTGCCGGTGTGACGGTCTGGGTGCGGAAGATGTGCGAGACCTTGTTGCTCGCGCGCGCGATCTGATCGGGATCGCCATAGGCGACGACGGCACCGGCGGTGCCGGCAAGCATGACGAGAACGAGCAGGAAGCGGATCATTGCGCACCTCCATATGCGCGCCGGCCGGTCAGGCGTGTTTCCGCGATCCCGCGATCGGCGCAAGTCCAGCTTCCGCCATGCGTGCCGGCAGCAGCGCCATGACCGAGAGCCGTTCCGCGCTTTCCATGGCGTGCCAGCGCGCGATCTCCGGCAAGGTGCGGCCGCAGCCGAAGCACAGCTTGGTCTTGGGATCGATCATGCAGACGGCGACGCACGGCGTTTCTTTGCTCATTTCGGCATAGTGAGGGATGGTCGGGCATTTCTGCAAGCATATCGTTAAGAGCCCGTGCCTGCGCTCATGATCGGCTTGTGGCGCGGCCGGCGCTTCTCGTCAGGCGCGAGGGAGCCCTCCGGCTGGAGCGGCGGAGAATCATCTGACAGCGGCGCCAGCGCGCTCATCACGCGCTCCGGCGGGAAGGTGACGATCACCTCGGTGCCGATGCGCAGCTTCGATTTCAGCGTGAACGTGCCGCCATGCAGGTCGATCAGGTTCTTTGCGATCGGCAGGCCCAGCCCTGCGCCCTGTTCGGCCGACTTGATCGAGTTGGAGCCCTGGCCGAAGGAAGCGAGCACGACCGGAATCTCGTCCTCGGGGATGCCGGAGCCGGTATCCCTCACCGAGAGATATTGTCCGCCCGAAGCTGTCCAGCCGGCCTTGAGCCAGATCTCGCCGCCCTGCGGCGTGAACTTGATCGAGTTGGAGAGCAGGTTGAGCACGACCTGGCGGATCGCGCGCTCGTCGGCCCAAAGCCGCGGCATGGCCTGCTCGAATACCTCGTGGATGGTGATGCCGCGGCTGGAAGCGCGCAGCTTCATCAGATGGTGGCAGTCGGCGACGATGCCGACCAGCGACACGGCTTCCTCGTTCAGCTCGTAACGGCCGGCCTCGATCCGGGACAGATCGAGAATCTCGTTGATGAGGTTGAGCAGGTGCACGCCGGAATTATGGATGTCCGCCGAGTACTCCTTGTAGACCGGCACGGCATGCGCGCCAAAAATCTCGCTCTTCATCACCTCGGAGAAGCCGAGGATCGCGTTCAGCGGCGTGCGCAGCTCGTGGCTCATCTGCGCGAGGAAGCGCGACTTGGCGACATTGGCGGATTCGGCGCGGTGGCGCGCTTCGTCCGAGATCGCCTTGGCCTGCTCGAGTTCGCCGATCAGCGCGTCCTTCTCGGCGCGCGCCTCGAGCGTGGCGAAGGTCGAGGAATGCAGGCGATGCGCCAGCAGCACGAAATAGCCTTCGGCGGCGAGCGCGAGTGCGGCCAGGATGTAATTGTCCAGCGAGCCGGTCACCGCAAAGCTCAGCGCCATGGCGACTGCGACCGGTGCGGTGGCGGCAAGGGCGGCGATCGGCAGATTGGCGGCGAGCATGCTCGATACTGCGATCACCAGCAGCATCAGGAACATCATCAGCGTTTCCGTGACCATGTCGAGCACGGGATGGATCAGGATCGCCATCCAGCACAGGCCGTAGAGCAGGTCGAGCACGACGAAGCGTGTTCGCCACGCGCGCGTCGCGGCGGGCGAGGCGGGCTCGGTCAGGAACCGGCGGCAGCTGCGGATCATCGCGCCGTGGATGCAGAGCATGCCGGCGGTCCAGGCCGCGGCCGGGATCGGCTGCATCCACAGTCCGAACAGCACGCCGGTCGCAACCACCAGCAGCATCACGACATAGGAGGCCGACAGCCGCGTCTGGGCATATTGGCGCAGCATCTCGGCGTCAAAAGCCGGCCGGGTTCCACTGGTCGACGTTAACTTATCGCGCGCCTCGCGCACCCGCTGCGCCGCAGCCCTTCGGCTGCTCGCCGATGGAGCGCTTACCGGCTCGGCCGGAAGCTGGACAACCTCAGGCTTTTCAGCGGGGTTACTCATCAAGCAACACGATTCCTGCCCACGCCGGACGCGGGCCTTCTGCATTGTCTATCTCTGGCAAGAAATCCTTAAGAGCTGACTTAAGGAGCTAAAGAATTACGTTAACCGGGCGTTAATCTGGAGCCGGTCCGAACCGCTCAATGCAGCGCCGCGTGCTGCGCGATGTACACCACCGCACCCGCCAGATAGCCGGCGAGCGCGGGGCCGGCGATGCGGCGGGCGTACCAGAGGAACTCGATCCGCTCGAGCCCCATCGCGGCAACGCCCGCGGCCGAGCCGATGATCAGGATCGAGCCGCCGGTGCCGGCGCAATAGGCGATGAACTCCCAGATGAAGCTGTCCGGCGGATAATGCGCGAGGTCGTACATGCCCATGGTCGCGGCGACCAGCGGCACGTTGTCGATGATGGCGCTGAGCAGGCCGAGCACGACGACGATGACGTCCTGTCGGCCGAGCGTGGCGTCGAGCCATTTGGCCAGCATCGAGAGCAGGCCGGCATGGTCGAGGCAGGCGACCGCGAGCAGGATGCCGACGAAGAACACGATCGAGGTCATGTCGATCCGTCCCAGCGCATGCACCAGCGTGAGGGGCTGGCGCACATGCTCGTCCTTGTGCCGGTGCACGATCTCGCCGACCAGCCAGAGCACGCCGAGCCCGAACAGGATGCCCATGAAGGGCGCCAGATGCGTCACCGCCTTGAACACCGGCACCGCGATCAGGGTGCCGAGCCCGAGATAGAACATCAGGTTGCGCTCGAACCGGTCGACAGCCAGCAGCCCGGTGTCCTTCGACGGCGGCGCGATGGTCTTGCCCTTGAGCGAGAAGCTGATGAAGGCGAGCGGCACGAGCAGATTGAGGAGCGAGGGCAGGAACACCGCACTCATGATCCTCAGCGGCGAGATCTGCCCGCCGATCCAGAGCATGGTCGTGGTGACGTCGCCGATCACGGTCCAGGCGCCGCCGGCATTGGCGGCAATGACGATGAGGGAGGCGAACAGCAGGCGGTCGTCGCGACGGGCGATCAGCTTCTGGATTAGCGAGATCATGACGATGGTGGTCGTCAGATTGTCCAGGATCGCGCTCAGGAAGAACGTCACGAAGCCGATCAGCCAGATCAGCGCCACCTGGCTCGTGGTGCGGATCAGCGAGGTGATGACCTCGAAACCGTCATGGGCGTCGATCACCTCGACGATGGTCATGGCGCCGATCAGGAAGAAAACGATCTGCGCGGTGGAGCCGACGGACTCGTCGAGCTGGCGGCCGACCAGCGCGTGGTCGCCCGTCGCGATCGCGTAGACACTCCAGAGCAGGCCCGCACCGAGCAGCGCGGAGGCGCTCTTGTTGACGCGAAGCGGGTGTTCGAGCGCGATCGCCGCATAGGCGAGGATGAAGATGGCGGCGATCGCGATCAGCAAGGTCGTTTCAGATGGTCAGGCGTCAGCGGTTGAGGCGCGCGAGCAGGCTGGACGTATCCCAACGCTTGCCGCCCATCTTCTCGACTTCGGCGTAGAACTGGTCGACCAGCGCTGTCACCGGCAGGGTGGCGCCGTTGCGGCGGGCTTCGGCCAGCGAGATCGATAGGTCCTTGCGCATCCATTCGACCGCGAAGCCGAAATCGTACTTGCCCTCGTTCATGGTCTTGTAGCGGTTCTCCATCTGCCACGACTGCGCCGCCCCCTTGGAGATGGTCTCGATTACCGCGGCGACGTCGAGGCCACTCTTCTTGGCGAAGTGAATACCCTCGGAGAGGCCTTGCACGAGGCCGGCGATGCAGATCTGGTTGACCATCTTGGTCAGCTGGCCGGAGCCGGCGGGCCCGAGCAGTTTGCACATCCGCGCATAGGCGCCCGAGATCACCGGCTCAGCGCCGGCATAGGCGTCCTCGGCGCCGCCGCACATCACCGTCAGCACGCCGTTCTCGGCACCGGCCTGGCCGCCGGAGACCGGGGCGTCGATGAACTTGAAGCCGGCCTTGGTGGCGGCCGCGTCGAGCTCGCGCGCGACTTCGGCGGAGGCGGTGGTGTGGTCGACGAAAGTCGCACCCTTCTTCATGCCGGCGAAGGCACCGTCGGAGCCGATCGTGACCGCGCGCAGGTCATTGTCGTTGCCGACGCAGCACATCACGAAATCCTGGCCCTCGGCGGCGGCCTTCGGGGTCGCCGCGGTCTTGCCGCCGAACTTGTCCGCCCATTCCTTCGCCTTGGCCGCGGTGCGGTTGTAGACGGTGACCTCATGGCCCCCTTTTTTCACGAGGTGTCCGGCCATGGGGAAGCCCATCACGCCGAGACCGAGGAAAGCGACTTTAGCCATGTGTGGTACCTTGTCCGTAGTTTGGGTTTTACGGTTCTTGCCGGGCGGGGCGCGCCGGGTTCCGCCGTGAGGGCGGATCGGGGCGCACCATAAACCCTTGAGGGCAGAGGGCAACGGCTTCGTTTGGCGGCCCCCTGTGCTAGGATGGCGGGACTAAAGGACTTCAAAAAAAGGGAGCGAAAGCATGGGCGGCGTGAGCGTTGGCGTCCTCGATCATTTCAACATCCGGACCCGTAATCTGGCCGAGACGGTGCGCTTCTACGAGGATGTGCTGGGCCTGGAAAAAGGCGCCCGGCCGAATTTCGCCTTCCCGGGTGCCTGGATGTACAGCGAGGGCAAGCCGGTGGTGCACCTCGTCGATATTTCTCCGACCTCGGAGCCACAAAAGCCGGATTCCGGCGTTGTCCACCACGTCGCCTTCGTCAGCCGCGGTTTTGACGGCATGAAGCAGCGGCTGACGTCCAAAGGGATGAAATTCGACTCCCGCCAGGTGCCCGGCGGCGACCTCTGGCAGATCTTCGTGCACGACCCCAACGGGGTGATGATCGAGCTGAATTACGAGGCTGCCCTGGAGCAGGGGGCGGCGCCCGCCGAGATGGCTGACGATATCGGCAGGCAGTAGCCTTTTGGGCGTTTCCGCTCTAATGGGGCACATCCTGGACTCAAGGAGATGCGCTTTGAGCGTGACGCAGCAACAGGTTCTCGACAGCCTCGCCCGGATCAAATCGCCGCGCGGGGTCGCGCTTCCCAATGCCAATGTGCTGAGCGCGATCAGCGCCTCGGACGGCAAGGTGTTCTTCTCGATCAATGTCGATGCCGCGGAGGCGCGGGCCTGGGAGGCCGTCCGGGCCGAGGCCGAGGCCGCCGTGCGCGCCATTCCCGGCGCCACCACCGTGATGGTGGCGCTGACCGCCGAGCGCAAGCCGGGCTCTGCACCTCCGCCGCCGCCCACGCCAAGCCGCGGCACGCCGGGCGTGCAGCCGGTCCATGCCCACAAGCCGCCGCAGGGCGGTGGGTCGCCGATGGCGCGGCAATCGGAGATTCCGGGCGTCGCCGCCGTGATCGCGGTCGCCTCGGGCAAGGGCGGCGTCGGCAAGTCCACCACCGCGCTCAATCTGGCGCTGGGCCTGCGGGATCTCGGCCTCAAGGTCGGGCTTCTGGATGCCGACATCTACGGCCCCTCGGTGCCGCGGCTGACGGGCCTGCGCGACAAGCCGGAGCTGGATGGCGAGCGCAAGATGATTCCGCTCCGGCGCTTCGGCCTCGCGATCATGTCGATTGGCTTCCTGGTGGAGGAAGAGACCGCGATGATCTGGCGCGGTCCGATGGTGATGTCGGCGGTCACGCAGATGCTGCGCGACGTCGCATGGGGTAGCCTCGACGTGCTCGTCGTCGACATGCCGCCGGGCACCGGCGATGCCCAGCTGACGCTGGCGCAGAACGTGCCGCTGAAGGGCGCCGTGATCGTCTCGACCCCGCAGGACCTGTCGCTGATCGACGCGCGGCGGGGGCTTGCGATGTTCCGCAAGGTCAACGTGCCCGTGCTCGGCATCGTCGAGAACATGAGCTACTTCCAGTGCCCGCATTGCGGCACGAAATCCGACATCTTCGGCCATGGCGGGGCGCGCCACGAGGCCGAGAAGCTCGGAGTCCCGTTCCTGGGCGAGATCCCGCTGCACATGGCGATTCGCGCTACCTCGGACGCCGGCAATCCCGTCGTCGACAGCGAGCCGGACGGCCCCCATGCGGCGATCTACCGCGCCATTGCGGGCCAGGTTCGGGACCAGCTCAAGGGCGCCATCGCGGCGGCCTGAGCGGGACGACGCCAATCCATTGGGGACATGCGACTTTCGTAGAGCCCCGTCATGCCAATGTCGCGTTCCGCAGGCGGGGCTTCCGTGTTAAACGCCCACGGCAGTCAAGCCCCATCGGTTCGACGCGGCCCAAGCGCGTCGCCGGAATGAGCGGCGGCAAAGAGGAAGTTCGGGGGAACGCCCCAGCAAGGAGAGACCTGAAAATGAAGCGTCGTGATTTCCTGAAAGTGTCGGCAGCAGGCGCGGCGGCGACAGCCGCGGTGGCCTCGCCGGCGATCGCTCAATCATCGCCCGAGATCAAGTGGCGCCTGACCTCGAGCTTCCCGAAGTCGCTCGATACGATCTATGGCGGTGCCGAGCAGGTGGCGAAGTACGTCGCCGAAATGACCGACAACAAATTCCAGATCCAGGTGTTCGCGGCCGGCGAAATCGTCCCCGGCCTCCAGGCGCTCGATGCGACCTCGAACGGCACGGTCGAGATGTGCCACACCGTGTCGTACTACTATGTCGGCAAGGATCCGACCTTCGCGATCTTCGCCTCGGTGCCTTTCGGCCTCAACGCGCGCCAGCAGAATTCGTGGCTGTACCAGGGCGGCGGCAACGAGCTCGCCAACGAGTTCTTCAAGAAGTCGAACGTGATTGGCCACCCCTGCGGCAACACCGGCACCCAGATGGGCGGCTGGTTCCGCAAGGAGATCAAGACGGTTGCCGATCTCTCCGGCCTGAAATTCCGCATCGGCGGCATCGCCGGCCAGGTGCTTCAGAAAGTCGGCGTCGTGCCGCAGCAGCTCGCCGGCGGCGACATCTATCCGGCGCTGGAGAAGGGCACCATCGACGCCGCCGAATGGGTCGGCCCTTATGATGACGAGAAGCTCGGCTTCGCCAAGGTCGCCAAGTACTACTACTATCCTGGCTTCTGGGAAGGCGGCCCGACCGTCCATGCCTTCACCAACCTGGACAAGTGGAATTCGCTGCCGAAGAACTACCAGGCGATCCTCACCAACGCGATGGCCAATGCCAACAGCTGGATGGCCGCGCGTTACGACATGCAGAACCCGTCGGCGCTGAAGCGTCTGGTGGCCGGCGGCACGCAGCTTCGTCCCTTCACCAACGAGGTCCTCGAAGCCTGCCTCAAGGCGACCAACGAGCTGTGGGGCGAGATCTCGGCCAAGAACGCCGACTTCAAGAAGTCAATCGACGCCATGCAGGCCTACCGCTCCGATGAATATCTGTGGTGGCAGGTTGCCGAGTACACCTACGACAGCTTCATGATCCGCTCGCGCACCCGCGGCTGATCTTCGAAAAAGTCGCAAGATCGGAAAGCCCGGCCTCCAGACGAGGCCGGGCTTTTTCTTTGCTGGTGCATCCAGGGTCAGAAACAAAAAATGTCTAAGACAACCCCATGCACAGTAGAAGTGGGGCCGGGGCGCCTTGCTCGGTGGATGCTGCCAACAGTTTGACGGGGCGGGGCAAATCAGCGGGACAGAGCAATCATGGAGCAGCCGGTGCCGACGGGGCGATTTGCCCGACGGCGACCGGAACGACATCGTCATTTGGCGCGCCGCATCGGCCCCCCGTCATTGCGAGCGCAGCTTGGCCCCGCCGCATTGCATTCGCGGCACTGGCTGCGCTCTGCGAAGCCGCTTGATTCGTCGGGCAAAACAGTGCCAGAAAGCGATCATCGCAGAATCCGAAATTTGTCCGATGATCCCTGGAGTGACGATCGCGGATCGCGTTGGGGGCTTGCCATGATGACGCATGCAAGGCTGCTTGGAATCGTTGTCGCTGTAACGTGGCTCGGGTGGTCCGCGGCATCGGCGGCCGGCGGTATGTCGAAAGATATTTGGAAGGGTGCCTGGAAATTCGAGATCGATCGCCAGGATCGGCCGTACCTCGGCTATTACGACACCAGGGGCAAGACAGTATTTCGCATCGGCTGCGGCGCGCATTTCGAGATGGATGCGGTTTATCCGGGGGAAGCGCCGAAACAGGACCACACCAAGGCCTCGATCACGATCGCCAACGGCAAGACGCAGATGGATTTTGCCGGCTTCAACTACGCCGGTCCCGAGTCCTTCCCGCCGGACACAACAATGTTCAACCAGCCGGACCTCGGCTATCCCGGGCTTGCCGAAGACAAATGGCGCGCGCTGGAAAATCGCCTCTTCGATCTTCTGGACTCCGGGCAGCCGCTGACGATCTCGGCCGAGGGCAAGAGCTACGTGCTGCCGCCGGTCGCGCTGCCGCGCTGGCGGCCGCGCTTCCAGAAAATCTGCTGACGCGCCCTCCGCTCGCGCACCCGCGGCTGATGATCCAAGCGCTACGCCTTAAGTCGCACGCCGCAAGACTCGCGCCTCCGGAGGAGGCCAGGCTTTTTCTCTGCCGCAGTGCGATGACGATGGAATTCCGTTGGGCCTTGCGTCATGCTGGCCCCAAGCCTCGGCAAGAAGGCTTCACAATCAGATCCATCAGGGCAGGAAATCATGAAGAGAAGAGACTTCATCAAGGTCACAGGACTTGGTGCGGCCGGCGCCGCCACGCTCGCCGCTCCCGCGATCGCGCAGTCGATGCCGGAAATCAAATGGCGCATGCCGACGAGCTGGCCGAAATCGCTCGACACGCTCTTTGGCGGTGCCGAGATGATGTGCAAGATGGTTGCGGAAGCCACCGACAACAAATTCCAGATCCAGATCTTCGCGGCCGGCGAGATCGTGCCGGGCCTCCAGGTACTCGACGCCGTGCAGAACGCCACCTGCGAGATTGGCCACACCGCCTCGTACTATTATTTCGGCAAGGACCCGACCTTCACCTTCGGCTCGGCGGTGCCGTTCGGGCCCAACATGCGCATCAACCAGGCCTGGTACATGCAGGGCGGGGGACGGGAGGTCCTCAACGAGTTCTACAAGAGCTACAACGTCGTCTCGCTGCTTGCGGGCAACACCGGCTGCCAGATGGGCGGCTGGTTCAGGAAAGAGGTCAACACGCCCGAGGATCTCAAGGGCATGAAATTCCGCATCGGCGGCTTTGCCGGCCGCGTGCTCCAGAAGCTCGGCGTGGTGCCGCAGCAGCTCGCCGGCGGCGACATCTATCCGGCGCTGGAGAAGGGCACCATCGACGCCGCCGAATGGGTCGGTCCCTATGACGACGAGAAGCTGGGCTTCTACAAGATCGCGCCGCACTACTACTATCCCGGCTGGTGGGAGGGCGGGCCGATGCTGCTGGCCTTCGTCAATCTCGACAAGTGGAATGCGCTGCCGAAGTACTATCAAAGCGTGCTGGAGCAGGCCGGCCATTACGCCAACAATTACATGATGGCACGCTACGACACAGCCAATCCGCTCGCATTGAAGAAGCTGCTCGCCAACGGCGCCAAGCTGCACGCCTTCTCGCCGCCGATCATGGAGGCCTGCTACAAGGCCGCCAAGGAGCTGCACGCCGAAGTCGGTGCGACCAACGCCAACTTCAAGAAGGTCCACGACTCTCTCGCCAAGTTCACCGGCGATGGCTACGCCTGGTTCCAGGTCGCGGAAGTCGGCTACGACATCTTCATGGCGCGGCGGTCGCAGAGCTGATCGCGACTTCTGTCGCATGCAGCGCCCCGGAGCGAAGGCTGCGGGGCGTTGCGGTCGCAGCTCTGGAGGTGACAGACTCAAAACATGAAAAACGACCCCATGCTCAATAGACGAGGGGACATGGCAAGAGGCTCCGTGGATGCTGCCAACAGCCTGATGCGTCAGGACAAATCAGCTGAAGCAGGCGATGGTCGCGGAGCCGGGGTCCGTGCCGCGTTTTGAGAGCCAGGTCAGGATCAGCCACGGGCAGTCGCACCGATGGATGGCGCTGCCGTTCTTTGAAACGGCAGTTCCGCTGCTTGTCGTGATGGGATTCGCAGCTGGTCTGACGCTGGTGATCGAGCGCGCGTTCTGAAGTCGCTACGCGCATGTTCGAAGCGTCGAGGTCGGTCTAATCCCCGATGTCATACTGCTTGCTGAGGTGATCGCCGATCTGGACCAGCATGGCGACACATTCGGGGTAGCCGGGTCGATCGGACGTGGCCTGATCCGCGTCGGCGCGAAACTCCCAGGAGGTGCCATCGCGAACGATGGAAATCGCCATTCCATCGGGGCAGTCGGCGTGGACCTTCAACTCGGCCCTCGCCATTGCGATCAGTTCGCCTTCAGTCTTGACCGGCCTGCTCATGAAGCTCGTCCCTCCGTCCTGGAACAGAAATTTGCCCATATCCGGCAAATTAGCAAACAAGTCCTGGATAGTAACTGATCCATATCATCGGGATCAGGCGCTCACCGGCGGTGGGCTCGGGTTTGGAATCCGATCCTACCCGGTGTGTGGTGGATGACCGTCGGAGGCCTGTAAGCGGCAATGCCGTCTCGTTGCGCTCCACCGGCCGGCATCGCGGCTTTATCAGGACACATCTGATCGGCTTACGTGAGCCTGACAGGAAGGCCCGCCGCGTGTTTTTTCGCTGGCCGAGGCGTCCGGAATGGTGGAAGAGAGCGATGATGCGGCCCTGGCCGTAACCTTGGCCGTGAGATGACACCGGAACATCCGGCGGGACTGAGATGCGCCTTCTGATCGTCGAAGACAATGCCGAGCTGTCGCGGCTGGTGGCCGCTGGGCTGTCGGCGGCCGGCTACGAGAGCGACATCGTGAGCAGCGCGGCCGAGGCGCGCGAGGCGGTCGGCAGCGTCAGCTATGCCGCGATGATCCTCGACCTCGGCCTTCCCGACGGCGACGGCCTGTCGGTGCTGCGCGAGCTGCGCCGGCAGATGGAGCCGCTGCCGGTGCTGGTGCTGACCGCGCGCGGCGGCTTGCAGGATCGCGTCAACGGCCTGCGCAGCGGCGCCGACGACTATCTCGCAAAGCCGTTCGCGATGGAGGAACTGGTGGCGCGGCTGGAGGCGATCCTGCGCCGGCCGGGCCAGCTGCTCGGCCGCTCGCTGCGATTGGCCAACCTCGTCTACGACACCGAGAGCCGCCAGATCTTCATCGACGACCAGCCGCGGATCATCTCCGCGCGCGAGGCCTCGGTGCTCGAGATCCTGCTGCGCCGGCAGGGGCGGGTGGTGCCGAAGAAGAACGTCGAGGATCACATCTTCGGCCTCGAAGGCGAGGTCGCCTCCAACGCCGTCGAGGTCTACGTCTCGCGGCTGCGCAAGCAGCTCACCGAACACGGCGCCAAGGTCGTGATCCACACCATCCGCGGCGTCGGCTATCTCATGGCCGAGGAGAAATAGCGTGTCCGCCGCCCGGTCATTCACCAGGCCGACGTTCAAATCGCTGATCTCGCGCATCGTGTTCCTGCACATCGTGGCGGTCGCGGTGGTCGCGATCTTCCTGCCGCTGGTGCTGTTCTGGCTGCTCAACTCGGAGGTCGACCAGCTGCATCGCGATGCCATGCGCGCCCAGGCCGAGGTGCTCGCCGAGCGCATCGTCCCGCAGGCGGACGGCACGTTGACCTTCAATCTGCCCGACAGTCTGAAGGGCCTCTATTCGGAAGCCTATGGCCGCTACCAGTACGACATTCGCGATTCCGAGGGACGCGTGCTGTTCTCGTCGCGGCGAAAGACCGGCGATACCGCCCCGCCGCGCTTGTCCGAGACGATTTCCGGTGCCGGTGTGAGCCGCGTGATCGAGGGCAGGACGGTGCGCATCCGCGTCGCCGAGGATCTTTCGCACCGCGACGTCATCATCGACGACATCATCTCGAACTTCTTCCGGCGGGTCGGGTGGATCACCATCCCGATCCTGCTGATCCTGCTCGCGACCGACATCATCATCTTCCGCCGTGCGGTCGCGCCGCTGTGGAAGGCCTCGGAGGAGGCCAGCAATATCGGCCCGGCGCGCACCGACATCCGCCTGCCGACGGAGCAGATCCCGCGCGAGATCATGCCGCTCGTCACCGCCGTGAACCAGGCGCTCGATCGCCTCGAGGACGGCTTTCGCGTGCAACGCCAGTTCACCGCGGATGCCGCGCATCAATTGCGCACGCCGCTTGCGATCCTGCGCACGCGGATCGAGACGCTCGGCGACCGCGAGGCAAGGCAGGCGCTGCATGCCGACATCGAGGGCATGAGCCGCATCGTCGCCCAGCTGCTGGAGATCGCCGAGCTCGACACGCTGGTGCTCGATCCCGGCGAGACCGCCGACCTGCGCGCCGTCTGCACCGAGGTGGTCGGCGCGATCGCGCCGTTCGCGCTCGCCCAGCACAAGGACATCGCACTCAGGGGCACCGACGCGCCGGTGATGGTCCACGGCAATTCCGAGATGCTTCAGCGCGCGATCTTCAACCTCGCCGAAAACGCCATCAAGTTCACCGCAAAGGATACGTCCGTCGATGTCGAGGTCGGTGACGACGGTGTAGTGCGCGTGCGCGATTGCGGTCCCGGCATCGCGGACGCCGAGCGCGAGCTGATCTTCCAGCGCTTCTGGCGCGCCGACCGCCAGCGCAGCGACGGCGCCGGTCTGGGGCTCTCGATCGTGCGCGGCGTGGCGGAGGACCATGACGCGACGGTGGCGGTGGAGAACCTTCCCGGTGGCGGCGCGGAGTTCACGCTGCGGTTTCGGCTGGCGGAGAGGGCAGGCGGCCCCTCTCCCCTCATATCCGCCGAAGCCTTGGCGAAGGCGGATGTGGGAGAGGGTGGCATAGGCGGCCTTCGGCCGCCGTCCTCATAACGCCGATGCTTTGCATCGGCGTCCACTTTAAGGCGGCCGCTATTTCAGCTTACCCGTGGACAGGTCCATGATCATGCGCGTGGCCAGATAAAGCCGCGGCACGATGCTGTTGATCTGCACATATTCGGCATCGTTGGAGTGCGCGCCGAAGCCCGACAGGCCCATGCCTTCCACCACGGCTCCGCTGGTCTTGAGCGCGGCAAACGCGGCGTCGGTGCCGCCGCCGGTCGCCTTCTCGTCGACCTTGAGGGACAGTCCGATCTCCCCATAGATCGTCTTGCCGTAGGCCGCGACGCGGCGCGAGGCGTCGTTGGCTTCCAACGGCGGACGACGCACCTCGAATTTCAGCTCGACCCTGGAGTCGGGCAGCAGGCGATTCTTGATCTTCTCCTGCAGCGCCTTCTGCAACTCGTCGAAATCGGCGACCTTGAGCGCACGCGCATCGGCCTGGGCCGTGGCGTCGGCTGGGATGACGTTGCGGTTGGTGCCGGCCTTGGAGACCGTCCAGTTCAGCTTCAGGCCCTGCTCTGGCTTGGACAGGTCCTTCATCTGCAGCACCTGGTGCGAGAGCTCGTACAGCGCGTTGACGCCGCCCTCGGGCCGCGCGCCCGCGTGCGAGGACTTGCCCTGCACCGTGAGATAGGCCGAGCCGATGCCACTGGTGGCGAGGCGCAGCGTGCCGTCGGTGCCGCCGCCTTCGAACGAGAACACCACGTCCTGATCCGCGGCGAATTTGGCGATGGTGCTGCGCCAGCCGGGCGAGGAGATCTCCTCGTCCCCATTGGTGAGCACCGTGAGCGTGCCGTAATCCTTGAAGTTGAGTTTCTGGAGCATCGCCACGGTATGGAGAATGAGCGCGACGCCCTGCTTGTCGTCGGCAATGCCGAGGCCGTAGGCCTTGTCACCGTCGACGCGGAACGGTTGGTCCTTCAGCATGCCCTTCAGGTACACCGTGTCCATGTGGGCGATCAGCATGATCTTCTTGCTGCCGGTGCCCTTGAACACGGCGTGCACGGCCGGGCCGATTGTCTCGGGCGTGTCGTCGAGGCGATAGATGTCGGTGGGGTGCAAAATCTCCACTGTGCCGCCGAGCTGCTTGAGCTGGCCGGCAACGCGCTCGGCAATCTTTTCCAGGCCGTCGACGTCCTTGCTGCCCGATTCGATGCCGACGAGATCGCGCAGCGTGTCGAGCAGCGGCTGCTGCTCCTTTTGCGCCAATGCATGGACATCGGTCATCGGTTCCGCATGCGCAAACGTTGCGGCACATGCCAGCCAGAGCGATGCGATCAAGGGAGTGAACGACGGAGCAGGGTGCGATCGGGACATGCGCGGCGGTCCATCAGTTGGAGGATGGCCCGGTATGCCCGTGTTTGCGGCGCGTGTCACGTGCGCGGACGCGCGCGTCATGAACCGCCGAGGCGGAACATGACGGCGATGGTCATGGCCGCTACTTCTGCGGCGGTCCGAGATCCAGCGGCGGCAGCTCGATCTGCGGCACCTCGATCCTGACCTTGTCGAGATCGACGTTGAGAGGCTTGTCGAGCAGGCCCGTCACGGTGATCGGGAAGATGATCACGAGCATCACCATGATCAGCTGGAGGCCGATCCAGGGCATCGCGCCCCAGTAGATGTCGGAGCTCTTCACTTCCTTCGGCGCCACGCCGCGCAGGTAGAACAGCGCAAAGCCGAACGGCGGATGCAGGAACGAGGTCTGCATGTTCACGCAGAGCATCACGCCGAACCAGATCAGCGCCGCGTCCGGTCCCACCACGGGGGCGAGGATCTTCTGCGCGATCGGCGCGATCATCGGCAGGATGATGAAGGCGATCTCGAAGAAGTCGAGGAAGAAGGCCAGGAAGAAGATGAAGAGGTTGATGAAGATCAGGAAGCCCCAGACGCCGCCGGGCAGCGAGGTCAGCAGGTGCTCAAGCCAGACGCCGCCGGAGACGCCGAGGAACACCACGGAGAAGCAGGTCGAGCCGATCAGGATGAAGGTGACCATGCAGGTGAGGCGCATGGTGGACTGGTAGCCCTGCGTGATCAGGTCGCGCAGGTCGGGGATGCGCGCGGCCCGGATGCAGATCCACGCCACCGCGAGATAGGTGAGGGCGAAGGCGAGCTTGAAGATCAGGTTCTCGCTCATCATCATCGCGACGATGGTGCCGACGCCGGCGGCGATCACGCCTGTTATCAGGATCTTGCGGTCGGTCGAGGTGAAGTCCTTGTGGTGGATCGCGGCGAGCACGATGGCGCCGACGGCACCCATCGCGCCGGCTTCGGTCGGCGTGGCAAGGCCCATCATCATGGTGCCGAGCACGACGAAGATCAGCACGGCCGAGGGGATGATGCCCATCAGGCACTTCTTCCACAGCGGCCAGCCGGTCAGCGTGCGCGCGTCCTTCGGCACCGGCGGCACGTGGCCCGGCTTGATCAGGCCGAGGATGAACGTGTAGCCGGCGAACAGCATGATCTGGAACACCGAAGGGCCCCAGGCGCCGAGATACATGTCACCGACCGACTTGCCGAGCTGGTCGGCGAGCACGATCAGCACCAGCGAGGGCGGCACCAGCTGCGTGATCGTGCCGGAGGCAGCGAGCACGCCGGTGATGTAGCGCATGTTGTAGCCGTAGCGGATCATCACCGGCATCGAGATCAGCGCCATGGCGATCACCTGCGCGGCCACCGTGCCGGTGATGGCGCCGAGGATGAAGCCGACGATGATGACGGAATAGCCGAGACCGCCGCGGATCGGGCCGAACAGCTGGCCCATCGAATCCAGCATGTCCTCGGCCAGCCCGCATCTCTCCAATATGGCGCCCATGAAGGTGAAGAACGGGATCGCGAGCAGCAGCTCGTTGGAGAGCACGCTGCCGAACACGCGCCCGGGAATCGCCTGAAGGAAGTTGAGATCGAAGAAGCCGAGATGGATGGCGAGGAAGCCGAAGGAAAGGCCGACGGCCGCCAGCGTGAAGGCGACGGGGAAGCCGATCAGCATCGCCAGAACCAGGCCGCCGAACATCAACGGCGGCATCATCTCCAGCGTAATCATTGGGTCGGCCTCTCGTACTTGGCGTCGATCGTCACATAGCCCTGGAGAGCCGCGATACGCTTGATGACCTCGGAAACACCCTGGAGCGCCAGCATCACGAAGCCGGCGGGGATCACGAACTTGATCGGCCAGCGGATCAGGCCGCCGGCATTGGCCGACGTCTCGCCGACGCTATAGGCCTGCATGAAGAACGGCCAGGACAGATAGGCGAGCAGGAGACAGGAGGGAATCAGGAAGAACAGCGTGCCGATCATGTCGAGCCAGAGCTGGCCGCGCTCGGACAGGGTCAGGTAGAAGATCTCGACCCGCACATGCTCATTGCGCTTGAAGGTGTAGGCCGAGCCGAACATCACGAGGATGGCGAACATGTACCATTGCAGCTCGAGCCAGCCGTTCGACGAGTCGTTGAAGGCGTAGCGGATCATGGCGTTGGCCGCGCTGACCAGGCACGCCAGGAGCACGAGCAGGTTACAGACGTACCCAATCTTTTCGTTGAGGGCGTCGATGGCGTTGCTCAGCGCCAGCAATGGACGCATCTTACTTTCTCTCCGTCGCGGCCTTACACTTCACGGAAGGCTTCAGCACGCATCGCTCGGCTCGCGTGCAAGATGCACACGACCGCACGGATTGTATTCCGGAGCGATTGCGGCGTCAGTCCTCCCCTCGCGCCTTGCTGTCTTGACCGCGACCGCCAACGGGCGGGCCGGCTTATTGTTGCCGGGCAAGCAAAGGCGGTCGCACCAAATCAGTGGCGTCACGTGCCGTCAATTGGAAAATGGACAAATTGACGCGCCGTCAAAAGCTTAGGTTAGCGGAGCGGGGCCGATCCTCAGCCGCCGGTGACGCTCATGTGCCTGGAGACGCTGGGGCGGTTGTGGCGGCGGTCGATGATGAAATCGTGGCCCTTGGGCTTCAGCCCGATGGCGCGGTCGATCGCATCCGCAAGCAGCATGTCGTCGTCCGATGCACGCAGAGGTTTGCGCAAATCGGAGGCATCCTCGTGGCCGAGGCAGGTGTGCAGCGTGCCGGTGCAGGTGATGCGCACCCGGTTGCAGGATTCGCAGAAATTATGGGTCATCGGCGTGATGAAGCCGAGCTTGCCGCCGGTTTCGGCGACGCTGACATAGCGCGCCGGCCCGCCGGTGCTCTCGGCCAGGTCCGTCAGCGTGAACTGCTGGGCGAGGCGCGCGCGCACCAGCGACAGCGGCAGATACTGGTCGATCCGGCCTGCGCCGATCTCGCCCATCGGCATGACCTCGATCAGCGTCAGGCCCATGTTCTTGCCGTGGGCCCAGCGCATCAGCGAAGGCAGTTCGTCCTCGTTGAGGTTCTTCAGCGCCACCGCGTTGATCTTCACGGCGAGCCCCGCGGCACGCGCGGCCTCGATGCCTTCCAGCACCTTGTCGATCTCGCCCCAGCGGGTGATCTCGCGAAACTTCTTGGGATCGAGCGTGTCGAGCGAGACGTTGATGCGGCGGACGCCGCAATCGGCGAGCTCCCTGGCATACTTTGCCAGTTGCGTGCCGTTGGTGGTCAGCGTCAGCTCGCTCAGGGCGCCGCTCGACAGATGGCGCGACAGCGAGCGCACCAGCGTCATCACGTTGCGGCGGACCAGCGGCTCGCCGCCGGTGAGTCGCAGCTTCTTGACGCCCTTGGCGATGAAGGCCGAGCAGAGCCGGTCGAGCTCCTCCAGCGTCAACAGGTCCGCCTTGGGCAGGAACGTCATGTCTTCCGACATGCAGTAGAAACAGCGCAGGTCGCAGCGATCCGTGACGGAAACGCGCAAATAGCTGATGGTCCGCCCGAACGGATCGGTCATGGCGCTGGACAGCGCTGCGCGGGGGTTCGCGGAAGATCCGTTCATACCAAATGCCTTGTCACTTACGGCGACGGGCGCACCTTTGCTTCAACGGTGCTCTGAATGCAATCTAAGCATCGGACGCGGCTAGGACAATCGGGTGGTATACGTAACTCAGCCCTTGGATCAGCGCTTGCCCGCGTTCGGATCGGGGAACGGCGAGCCGGCGGCGGCCGGTTCGGCTGCTGCGGGCGCGGCTGCGACCGGTTTCGGCTTCTTCGGCCGGTGCGCTTTCCTCACCGGCTTGGGCGGCACCGCCGGCTGGAGTTCCGCAAACACCGGATTCGGATCGGTGGTGACCGAGGCGGGCGTGGTGAGATCGCCGGGGTTCTTGATGATGTTCACCGGGACGCTCGCCGGCTGGTACTTGGGCAGCGCGAAGGCGACCGTGAACGGCGCGTCCGGGGCGGGAACCGAGACCGAGCAGGGGGTCTTGCAGCCCGGACCGAGCGAGGTCGAGGCATCAGCCCCCGGGGGATTGGATTCGAGCCGGACCTGAACGGTCGGGGGCGCCGATTTGAACATGTCCCAGGACATCGAGGAGCAGCCACCAAGACTTGTTGTCCCCAGGAGGCTCGCTCCCGCTAGCGCAATCGCGATCACACGACGCATCAACCACCCACTTCTACAGCGACGAACCGCCACATCCCGGGCGGACCTTAGGGACGTCGCTGAGGGCAGGCAACCGGCGCGCCGCGCATAGTTAATAGTTGGTTAACGCGGGGGTATCTTCGCTTTTTGCTGAGATTTCAGGACCTTGCCGAACCCAGCGGCGTCATCAGGCTGGTGGCTGCGGCCGGCAGGTCACGCATGTGATGGATCAGCCGGTCCGGCTTCAGCTCGGCGATCGGCACGTCCGTGTAGCCGAAGCTGACCCCGATCACGGGCACCCCGGCGCGCCGGGCTACCCCGACATCGGTTCCGGCGTCGCCGACCATGATGCTGGCTTTGACCTCGCCGCCGGCGCGGGCCACCGTTTCCCGGAAAATGGCCGGATCGGGCTTCTGGACGCCAAAGGTGTCGGCGCCGCAGATCGCCGCGAAGCGGCGGCTGAGGTCGAGCTGGTCCAGCAGGCGCTTGGACAGCCATTCCAGCTTGTTGGTGCAGACCGCCAGGCGATGGCCCTGCGCCGCAAAATGGTCGAGCGCGGTCTCGAGCCCTTCGAAAGGCCGGGATTCGACCGCGATATGCTCGGCGTAATAGGCGATGAAATCCGCCGTCATCCGGTCCATGTCCGAAGGCGTGACGATGCGGCCCTCGGCCTCCAGGCCCCGCTCGATCAGCTTGCGGGCGCCGGCGCCGATCATGTTGCGGGCTGACTGCATCGGCACGGGCGGCAGGCCTTCGCGGTCGAGCACGTAGTTCAACGCGGTGATCAGGTCGGGCGCCGTATCCACGAGCGTGCCGTCGAGATCGAAGACGATGGTGTGAGGGGAGGTCATGGTCCAAGCGCTATCGGTCCGGCCGTGCCGGCGCAAGGGGCGATGCCATAAGATCAGCTTATAGGCCTGTTCCCGCGCGGAAAACGAGGCTACATAGGCCGCCGCAAGCAACCTATCGGCGGCACACTCTCAATTCAGGGGCGGCGCATCGTGAACATGGACCAGTTGAAGCGGCAGGCTGCGGCGCGCGCCCTCGAGGAGGTGCGTGACGGCATGCAACTCGGGCTCGGCACCGGCTCGACCGCCAAGCATTTCGTCGAGCTGCTCGGCGAGCGCGTCGCGGCCGGACTCAAGGTGATCGGTGTGCCAACCTCCGAGGCGACGCGCCTCGATGCGACGCGCTGCGGCGTGCCGCTGACCACGCTCGACGAGATCGATCATCTCGACATCACTGTTGACGGCGCCGACGAGATCGATCCCGAGCTCAACCTGATCAAGGGCGGTGGCGGCGCGCTGCTGCGCGAGAAGATCGTGGCGGCCGCATCGGATCGCATGATCGTGATTGCCGACGACACCAAATGGGTGCCGACGCTCGGCCGCTTTCCGCTGCCGATCGAGGTCATCCCGTTCGGGCTCGGGGCGACGCGCCGGGCGATCGAGACGGCATTTGCGCAGTGCGGCGTTTCCGGGCAAATGGCGGTCCGCAAGGCCAAGGGTGGGGACAAGGATGGCCACGTTTTCGTCACCGATGGCGGCCACTGGATCCTCGATGCCCAGCTCGGACGGATCGTGGATCCGCCCAGCCTCGCCAAGGCGTTGAGCGCCATCCCCGGCGTGGTCGAGCATGGGTTGTTCATCGGCTTGGCCAGCTCGGCTGTTCTGGCGGGTGGCGAGGGAATTCGCGTGATTGAACGGCGAAAGCCGAAAGGAGACTAGGAATGAAGAGCGTTTTGAAATTCTTGCCGGCCGCGACCCTCGCTGCGGGACTGGCCCTCTCGGCTGCCCCGGCCATGGCGCAGCAGCCGGCGCCGGCCCAGCCCAAGGCCGCCGCGGCGCCGGCTCAGCCGAAAGCCTCGCCGGCGGCGGTTGCGGCGGCCAGGGAAATTCTGCAAATCAAGAACGCGACGGCGATGTATCAAGGCGCCGTGCCCGGCCTGGTCGAGAAGACCAAGATCGCGCTGATCCAGCAGAACCTGAACTATCAGAAGGATCTCAACGAGGTGGCAGGGGTCGTCGCCCAGCAGCTCAACGGCCGCCAGAACGAGATCGGCGAAGGCATGGCGCAGATCTATGCCAGCGAGTTCACCGAGCAGGAGCTGAAGGATCTCGTCACCTTCTACAAGTCGCCGCTCGGCAAGAAGCTGATCGACGCCGAGCCGCGCGCCATCGGCCTCAGCATGGCCTTCATGAACTCCTGGGCCCAGAACTTCGCCGAGACCGTGATGGGCGCCTTCCGCGCCGAGATGCGCAAGCGTGGCAAGGAAATCTGACAGTACCTATCTGATAGGGAGTTCCTGAAAGAGGTCGGAGTGGACAATGGCTGAATTCGACGTCGACCTCTTTGTCATCGGTGGTGGTTCGGGCGGCGTGCGTGCCGCCCGCATCGCGGCCGGCCACGGCGCCCGCGTCATGATCGCGGAAGAGTACCGCATGGGCGGCACCTGCGTGATCCGCGGCTGCGTGCCGAAGAAGCTGTTCGTGATCGGCTCGCATGTCCGTCACGAGATCGAGGACGCCGCCGGCTTCGGCTGGACCATTCCGTCCATGAGCTTCGACTGGGCGACGCTGATCGCCAACAAGGACAAGGAGATCGCGCGGCTGGAGGCGGCCTACACGACGAATGTCGAGAAGTCGGGCGCGCAGATCGTCAAGAGCCGTGCGGTGATCGAGGACAAGCACACCGTCCGCCTGCTCGAGAACGACAGGAAGATTACAGCAAGATACATTTTGATCGCCACCGGCGGCGCGCCCAACCATGGCGCCTCGATCCCCGGCATCGAGCACGTGATCTCCTCCAACGAGGCGTTTCACCTCAAGATGCTGCCGAAGCGGATCGTGATCCAGGGCGGCGGCTACATCGCGCTGGAATTCGCCGGCATCTTCGCGGGCTACGGCTCCGACGTCACCGTGATCTATCGCGGCGACAACATTTTGCGCGGCTTTGACGAGGATGTCCGCACTCACGTTCGCAGCGAGATGGAGAAGCAGGGCATCACCATTCTCACAGGCTGCACGGTGGCGAAGGTCGATCGCCATGGCGAGGAATTCACCACCCATCTGTCGAACGGCTCGAGCGTTGCGTCCGACCAGGTGATGTTCGCGATCGGCCGTCATCCTTCCGTCGCCAATCTCGGCCTGGAGAAGGCCGGCGTCGCCATCAATCCGAAGAACGGCGGCATCGCGGTCGACCATTTCTCGAAGAGCTCGGTCGACAGCATCTATGCGATCGGCGACGTCACCCATCGCCACAATCTGACGCCGGTCGCGATCCGCGAGGGTCATGCGTTCGCCGACACCGTGTTCGGCAAGCGCGAGGCGAGGGTGGATCATGCCTATATCCCGACTGCGGTGTTCTCGCAGCCGGAGGTCGGCACCGTCGGTCTGACCGAGACCGAAGCGCGCGCGCAGTTCAGTCACGTCGACATCTACAAGACGACCTTCCGCCCCATCAAGGCGACGATGTCAGGCCGCGATACCCGCGTGCTCATGAAGCTCGTCGTCGATGGCACGTCCGACCGCGTGCTCGGCTGCCACATCGTCGGTGACGCCGCCGCCGAGATCACCCAGGCGGTCGCGATCGCGGTGAAGATGAAGGCGACCAAGGCCGATTTCGACGCGACCATCGCGCTGCATCCGACCGCGGCCGAAGAGCTCGTCACCATGCGCACCCCGACCGCGCGCCACGTGCGTCAGGCGGCGGAGTAGGGGCGTTCCCGTCTCAATGCAACGTTCCGGCCGCGGCTTCCTCGACTGCGGCCATCAGGTCGGCCGTGTTCGATTGCTGGATCATGTGACCCGCGTCCGGGACACGGTGCATCTTGCTGTGCTTGATCTCGTCATGCAGACGGCCCGACTGCTCGTCGATGTCGATGAGGCGATCGTCTTCGCCGGCCAGGATGGTGACCGGCATGGCCAGTTCGCCGTAGGTCTTCGCCGACAGCATTGCCGCAGGGACCATCAGCGCCGCCTCGGCGGCGCCGGCACGAAGCTGCGAGGGACGCACGGCCAGTGACTTAGGGAAGCCGTCGAATTTTTGCGGGACGGATTTCGGTCCGAACAGCTGTCGCAGCATCGCCGGCCACATCAGGCGGCTGAGGATTGGCGAAATCGTGTGACTGAGGATATCGCCGAATCCCGGTATCGCCGGCCCGGCTATCGCCATCATGGCATCGGTGCGGGCGGTCGGGAAATAATAGCCCGATGCCAGTATCAAGGCCTCGACCGTCGAGGGATGTCTGCTCGCCAGGGCGATCGCAACCGACGCTCCCCAGGAATGTCCGAGCACGATCGCCTTTTCGACGCCGATATGCGCAAGCGCGTCCTTGAAGAGATCGGCTTGCGCCGCAGGCGTCCACACCACATTGCGGGGCCGCAGGCTGTGGCCGAAGCCGGGACGGTCGAACACGATGACGCGATAGTCCTTCGCGGCGAGGTCGATCAAGCCGCTCGACTCGAAATCCTGGATCATGCTGCCGTTGCCATGGAGCAGGACCAAAGGGCGTCCGGATCCGCGCTCGACATAGTGCAGGCGAACGCCGTCGATGTCGATGAACCGTCCTTGTGGCGGGTTGTCGCGTTGTGCCTTGTCGGCAAGCCGCCGATTGACGACCGCGGCGGCCGCCATCAGGCCGGCTGCTGCGATGAGCGCGGAGGCGAACGGATATTCCGCAAGAGCATGAAGGGTCGTCGCCGCCAAAGACGGCGAACGCTTTTTCAGTATGCGCATGTGACACTTTCGCTGACCGCGGCCAGCTGTTGGAGAATAGGAAGGGACGCTTCCGGATTAACGTCCTGGTCTCATCGCGATCTTGATGATGCGCTCCTGGGATCCGGAACCGTATCGACCTGGACGTTGCCTATGCCGTGCCAACGGAGGGCACCATGGCCAGATTCCATGCGGCATGCGCATTCACGGGTCATGTCGTGGAGATGCAACAGGAGGCGTGGAGATATGTTCCTAACCCCAATCGATGCGGCAAGCAGGCCGCCGCCAAGAGCGGTTTCTCAGGATCGCGCTCTGGTGAATGTCGTGTGAGACACCATATCCAGCATATCGCTGGCACAGACACGACAGGCGCCAGTGACCGAGAGACGCTGCCGCGCTCCCGCCACAAACCGGAGGCGCGCGATGAACGTCTTGCTTTATCCTCTGCATCTTTGCCGTAAGCTCGAACGTCGCTGGAGCACGAAGGTGATTCAGGACAGCGGCCAATTGCCGCCGTCGCAAGGGACGAACGGCTGTACCGCTTGCGGGCGGCTCGTGGTGACTCCCGTGCACTCGACCTATTTGCCCACCGGGAAGCTCGTCAATCAGTGGCGGTGCCCGGTGTGCCGGAACGCCTGGCAGACCTCTGCGGATCCCGCGAGCAGCACGGATCTCCAATCGAACCGGTCCGAGCATCTTCGGGAGAACGCCGGACACTGCCTGGCCCTGGAAGGCACCGCTCCCGACGACATGGCGCGCAATCAGTTCAGGCGCATGGGCGATGCTTGGCTCGCTCTCGCGGACACGCCGGATTGGCTCGACGGCGAGACGCCACCGGTCTCGCGACCTCCGCCGCAAAGCGCGCAGGCCTGATCTCGTCCACTCTCCCGACGCACGGCAACGACTTTCATGACTGAGAAGCGCGACCGCGCCGCTTGAATCCGGTGACGCGGGATTTCGGCAAAGGCAAAGCGCGTCATGCCAGCGCAGCAAACGGTCAAGCCGATCCCTTCAAATGCAGGACCAAATGACATGGACAAGGACAAGAGCGGACGCATCGTCGAGACTGCGCTCGAAGCGCGCCAGGGCGAGCTCGGTCCGAGCGTGCTGATGCTGCTGGGCGTGAGTATGGGACTTGCCATTCTCATCATGGCGGTCACGGGGATGATGTTCTTCAGCGCTTGATCTCGAAGCCGACGTCCCCGGGCGAAGAGCTTAGGAACCAAAGCACCCATGGGGGTTTGGCTCACTCCTTAGACACTGGAGACAATCATGAGACGCCCATCACTCTACATTTGCATTTCTTTATTCACAGCGGCCGCGGCATTGGCGGCGACGTCGGCTTCGGCGCAGACTCCGCCGGCGCAGTCCGGACCTAACAACGGCGCGGTCAACACTGCCGGCCAAAACAACTCCGACGCTCCTGTCGCGGGGCGCAACAGCTTCACCGAAGGACAGGCCAAATCGAAGATCGAGGATGCCGGCTACGCCAACGTCACCGAATTGAAGAAGGACGACAAGGGCGTGTGGCGCGGACAGGCCAGCAAGGGTGGATCAGCCACCGCGGTCAGCGTCGATTTTCAAGGTAACGTCAATTCGGCCAAGTAAGCAAGCAAGAAGGACTCAAGATGACCGTTACAATTTCTCGTCTTTACGACAACTATAACACCGCGCAGCAGGCGGTTCAGCGTCTCGAAGCTGCCGGCGTGCCGCACTCGGACATCAGCATCGTCGCCAACAATTCGGACAGCTGGTTTAACACCGACAAGAAGGTAGATCGCGACCGGGATGGTGTCGATGATCGTGCCGAGGGAGCCGGTACGGGTGCCGGCATCGGTGCGGGCGTCGGTGGTACCGCTGGCCTTCTTGCCGGCCTTGGCTTGCTGGCAATTCCCGGCCTCGGACCTGTGGTCGCAGCTGGCTGGCTGGCCGCGACCGCGGTTGGTGCCGCCGCCGGAGCAGCTACCGGCGGGATCGTCGGGGCGCTCACGGAGGCCGGCATTTCGCGTGAGGATGCGGACACCTACGCCGAGGGCGTCCGTCGCGGAGGCACGCTCGTGTCGGCGCGGGTGGCGGACGCGGATCGGTCCCGCTTTGACTCAATCCTGAACGAGTCTTCCGTCAATTTACGTGACCGCAGTGCCAGCTGGCAAAAGGCCGGATGGAAATCGTTCGATCCTGCCAGCAAGCCTTACGGCGCCGAAGAGGTTCGCAAGGAGCGAAAGCTCTACGGGGGATCATTGCGCTAAATGAGATCTCGACGGCCCGCTCCGGCGGGCCGTTTTTTTGGCACTACGCGTACAGATACCCGACCGGCTTGCCTTCGGTGCGCAGGGGACGGATGTCCTTGTGCGTGATGATCTGACCGGCCAGGCCGTCGATCTCGTCGCGCTGCGTCGCCGTCCAGCTGCGAAGGTCGTTCATGCCCTTGAGCAGGCCGAGCCGGAGGACCTGGGTGTTCTCACCGACGCCAATGAGGTTGATCGAGCTCTTGCCGGCCGTCACCACGTCGCCGGCAGAGAGTTCGAAGGTCTCGCCTGACTTGTTCTTGAATTCGGCCGTGCCGCGGATGACGCGATAGATCACGACCTCGCCCTTGGCAAACGAGGTGCCGTCCGCTGTTGCCGACGTGCTCTTCGGCAGCAGCGACTGACCGGGCGGGTCGGTTGCGATGATGTGGCCGGTGACGAGATGCCCGCTCGGCACCTCGATGCCGATATCGCGCACATGGACCGGCATGGCCGATTTGACCGAGCCATCGGTGAGCGGCTTGAACAGCGCATCCAGAGCCAGCGGGTCCTGAAGCCAGAAGCCTGCATCGGCGGGACGATCATGCAGAGGATGGCGCCAGGCCACACGCGGCGTCTCGGCCTCGTTGATCTGGCTCGGACCGACGATGGTCGGGTTCGGAAACGTGGTGGGATCGGTGATGAAGGCTTCGAGGAACTTGCCCGAATAGCCCATCGAGATCGGATCGGGCACCACTGTCTGCGGCGTCTTCAAGTTCTCTTCGGTCGACAGGCCCGACCAGGTGTAGAAGAGCTGGCGATGCACGATCGCGCTTTGCAGCATCACAGCGCCCGGGCCGACACTGTAGAAGCGTCCGTCGTAGTCGAAGGTGAATGCGCCCGAGGTGACCAGCACGAGCTGAAAGCCGCCCGGCGGAAGATGAAGATGGAAATCGGTGGGGCCGGTCTCGGGGCGGTAGATCGGCAGATTGGTCGCGACCTCGTGCAGGAGGAAGGTTTCGTTGTTGGCGTGAAAGCCCTCGTTGGCGCGATTGTAGAGAGCTTGCGGCCGGTAGGTCGCCTCAAACTTCGCATTCTTGTCGCGGTCGATCGCGACGAAGTCCTGATCGTTCAGACGAAGGGGCGTGCCATTCGGACGGGTGAGGCCGGTGAATTTGAGATCGCCCGCAGCATGCACGTTCATGGCATTCTCCGATCTGATCCGCTCGTCCCGGCTGCCCTGGTGGCGAGGGCGGGGACTTGGGGCCTGATGCGGCTTTGCGAATTTTGGGCCAGTTCGGTTGCAGGGCAGCAAATGGCCACCGCGGGTCGGGATGGCGAGACCGGACAGCAGAAAATCCAGTGGTTCCGCCGAAGGTTAGACCGCGCGTTGAGCGGGATTGCCCGACCGTCCTGCCGAACCTCGCGATCTCGCGAACGTGACGCAAACTGTCTAATTTGTCGGCAAGCCCTGACGGGCAGCGTGCAGGGCATGGCTGCTCCCGGGCGCAACCGCGGAACGCATTCGGCTCGGCGGGATTAGGCGTCCTAGGTTGCCTTTCGACCGAGGCAGCAGGTCTCGTCCGGCTCTAACCCGGGAGTTTCCATGCAAGACGGCTACGCAAGGCCGCAGGAGGCCGCCCGCTACATTGCGGAGATCTGCACCGAGCTGCGCGAGATCGCGCACACGGCCGGACTTTCATTCCTGGCTCACCTGCTCAGCATGGTGATCCTGCAAGCCGGAAGGCATTGCAGCACCGAGGGACAGGAATTCCGTAAGACGTCCGAAGCCGCTCATTCGAACGACTGAAGCGCGGCGCGCTCGGGCTTGCCGGAGGGGCTGTCCGCCCACTTCGCCATGTCCATCGTTCGGGCATCGACACCTTCGCACCAGAAGCAGCTCGATTCCGTCGCGCCCTTCTCGGACAGGATGGGCACCAGGCCGTGGCCGCAGCAACAGGTGATGTCGGTCATGCTTTTCTCCAAGACACTGCACGAGACACGGCAAATTCCGGAATGCCGTTATCGTTCCCAAAGCTTGCGCGGGCGCTATGTCGGCGCAGACGCGGTGCGTCCGACCGGAGCGCTCGTCCCTGATATCGTCGATGCAGCGATCCAGCGTGACACGGCTGCGATGTCGTTGCCGTTTTCACGGTAGGCGCGAAGCTGGAATTCCGCCGAGCTGCCACGTTCCACGATGGTACGGCAATGCTCGACCTCGGCCGCGCAATTCAGCGCATCCGCGTCCTCGACGATGTCGTCGATCAGGCGGGAGAGCAGCTCCGAGATGGTGACTGGCCCGTCCTTCGAGGCAAAGATGCAATCGGTGCCGTAGCGCTGGGCGCGCCATTTGTTCTCGACGGCGATCGCGCGCTCGACGACCGTGACGGTTTTCGACAGATGAGGCCGCCGATACAGATGTCGCGTCAGGCAGCGATAGAGCGAGGCGATGGCAACGGCGTCGTCGACGAAGGTGCAGGTGTCGGGCGCGCGAAGCTCGAGGGTCGGATGCTTCATGGAAGGGCGCATCGCCCACCAGATGTGACTCTCGTCAGGGATCACGCCGGAGCGCTGCAATGCGCCGACATACTCGTCGTAATCATGCCTGCTCTCGAACAGTTCGGGCAGGCCGGTGCGCGGCAGCTCGGAATAGGCCGCCAGGCGGTAGCCCTTCAGGCCCGTCTTGTGCGAGTTCCAGAACGGGGAGGACGCCGACAGCGCGATGAACAGCGGCAGATGCGGCAGCATCGCCCGCATCACCGCCATGCGCTTCTCGGGATCGGGCAGCTGGACGTGCACATGCATGCCGCACATCATGTTGCGGTGGCCGATGCTGCGCAGATCCTCGATCATCTCCTCGTAGCGCGGCTTCGGGCTCGGTTGCGACATGCGCCAGACGGCGGTCGGATGGGTGCCGCAGGCCATGATCACGAAGCCGTACTGGGCGGCAACGTTCGCGACTTCGCGGCGGAGAAAGCGCAGCTCTTCACGCGCGTCGTTGACGTCGACGTGAACGTTGGTGGCGACCTCGAGCTGGGATTGCAGCATCTCTCGCATGGCCTGGCCGCCGGTCGACCAGTTCGCCGACTCGAACAGCTCGTTGGGCGTCTGGATCGCGACGTCCAGGCTGCGCCGATCGGCGAGGAAGTATTCCTCCTCGATGCCGAATGAATATTCAGCCGCCTTGCCACGGCCGCCGGCCGAGCGAATGACGAGGTGCTGCTTGTCGTCGGAGGAATCGAGACGCAGCAATTTCAAGACGTCCGAAGCAAATGTCATCGTGCCACCCGGCGAAGGCATTACCTGCGGGAAATAATCCTCCTGACGGGGGCGGGTTCCGCGTCAGCCCCACTGGAAATTGCAAGGTCGAACGGAACAATTTTCGCGCTTTCGGACGCGCGCGCGATCAGGGCGTGATTCGGCGGCACTTCCGTCCAGTCCGATTCCTTGTCGAACGGCTCGGACACGACGACGACCTGGCCGCCGGCCTCGCGGAAATAGAGCGTGTTGGCGGCATCGTTGACCGCGACGCGAAACGCATAGAGATCCCTGCCGTTGGCGATCGCGCTGGTGAAGCGCAGCCGCTCGCGAAGCTGGCCTTCGTTGACGAGACCGACGAGCGATTGCAACACGGCCTGCGTTGCTCGAAGCGGGTCGTTGTCGAGGCCGGCGCCCATGATGGCGAGGAAAACGGCTTCGGAGTCGGCCGTCCCCAATCGCGACGGATAATACGCATCCGGGATCAGCGCCTCGACCTTGCGCCGCAGCCGGTTCCAGCTGCCGACGAATCCGTTGTGCATGAACATCCATTGGCCGCAGGCGAAGGGATGGCAATTCTGCCGCGTCACCGCCGTGCCGGTGGCGGCGCGGACATGAGCGAAGAAGAGATGCGAGCGCAGATGGCGGCAGAGATAGCGCAGGTTTTCATCCGACCAGGCCGGGCGCGTCTCACGGTAGAGGCCGGGCTCCGGATGCTCGCCGTACCAGCCGAGCCCGAAGCCGTCGCCATTCGAACCCGCGGTGGACTGGAGCGAGCGGATGCTCTGCGCGATCAGCGAATGCTCGGGCTCGGTGACGTAAGGTTCGAACGAGGTGGTCTCGCCCCGGTATGCGATCCAGCGGCACATGCAGGTTCCAGTCGAGGGGTTATTCTTGAGGTGCACCAACAAACCCGACGGCGTTTGTGTTCCCGACAGAAGCCGCGGCGACCGCGCGACACCCGCCTGTGTCTAATCCTGCTCGTCGAGTACCTTGGACGGAGCCTTGCCATACGGATAGAAATGCTCCTTGCGGCCCTGATCCCAGAGCGCCTTGAGCCCCGGTGCGGTGATGTCCCAATCCGGACGGCACTTCATGCTGACGGCCCTGAGATCCTGGCGAAGCTCTTCGACGGTCGGGCGGCCGAAGAACCAATAGCCATTGTAGATCTTGTGAACGACGAGGCGGGGCTCCAGCACGACGACGTGCGGGATCATCGGATTGTGGACCGGATCGGTGTATTCGGCGATGTCGAGATCCTTCTGAACGATACGCCTGGCATCGGAGAGGAAGGGCCAGTGAGCTCCGACCCCGCTGCGGTACTCGTTGGTCTGGAGGATCGTGTCGGTGGTGATGGTGACCATGCGGCAGTAGCCCACCTCCATCTCGCGATGGAGTTGCAGCAAGCCCTCGGCCTGGCGTCGATCCTTAGGACAGAAGCCGCCGCGGCCAAGGACGAGCACCATGGGATCATCGCCTTGCAAATCCGAGAGCTTGCGGCGTCTGCCGGTGTGGTCACTGAGCTCGTAGTCGGGGAAGGTGACACCTTCCGTGATGTCGGGCCGCATTTGAATCGCTCCATGGTTTGGCGAGGGTGTGTCGAAGCCGGTCAAAGATCGATCACGACATCTGCCTTCGGTTGCGAGCAGCAGATCAGGACATTGCCGTCCGCCGGCGGGTCGAGCGGATCGGGCGCGTAGCTGACCTCTCCGGCTACGAGCCCGCTCTCGCAGTTGTGGCAAACCCCGGTCCGGCACGACCAGCGCACCGGGACGTCGCACGCTTCGGCCAGCTCGAGCAGGCTGGCATAGGATGGTCCCCAGCGGACATTGAGGCCGCTGCGCGCGAATGACACCATCGGGCCCGGGCCGGGTGCTCCGACCGGCGCATGCGCGGGTGTCCGCGGCGAAGCCGCGATGCCGGGCGTCAGCGATGGCCTCGCGCCGAACAGCTCGGTGTGGATGCGATCGGGCGCGACGCCCAATGCGGCCAGGCCGGCCGTGAGATCGCTCATGAAAGCGGCCGGCCCGCAGAGATAGAAATCGCCGTCGCGCGGCATGTTGAGCCGTTCGATCAGGTGCTGATCCAGATGTCCGGCGCTGTCGAAATCCGCTCCCGGACGATCGGCCGGATCGGGTGCGCTGAAGCAGACGTGGCTGTGATAGTGAGCGAGTCCGGCCAACAGCCCGCGCGTCTCGGCGGCGAACGCATGCTCGCGGCCGTTGCGCGCGCCGTGCAGCCACCAGACGTCTCGCGTCGACCCTTCCGCGACGAGCGCGTGGAGCATGGCGAGCACCGGCGTCACGCCGATGCCCGCGCTGAGCAAGACGACGGGCCGCGCATCCTGCCGGAGCGTGAAGCTGCCGCGTGGCGCACCGACTTCGACGACGTCGCCAACTCGGAGACTGTCGGCGATATAGAGGGAGGCCGCGCCGTGCGCTTCCCGCTTGATGCTGATGCGGTAGGGCGGGGCATCGGAGCGGCTCGACAGCGAGTAGCTGCGCGTCATCGCCTGTGCCTCAGAAGGCCCGAGCCGCACGACGACAAATTGACCGGGCAGGGCGGGGGCCGCGCGATGCCCGTCCGTGGGTTCGAGGATCAGTGACGTCACGGTGCCGCTTTCGGCGATCTTGCGCGAGACGCGAAACGGACGGAAGCCGCGCCAGGCAGGAGGTGGGCTCGCCGCCGGGCCGAGCCCGGCGTTTCCTGCGGCAATCTTGCTTGTGCGCTGCTGCTCGAGCAGCGCTGCGAAGGAACGATTCCAGCCGCGGCTCAGCGCCGGAATCCGCAGCGCGCGCTCCAGGCGGTCGCGTGGGTGAGGGGGCAGGTAAAGCAGCGCGTTGATCTCGAACACGCTCATGCTTTCAGGACCTCTGGCGACTTGCGTGATCTCGTCACCGGCCTCCACGTCGCCTTCCTCGATCACGCGAAAATAGAAACCGGGCCGGCCGTGCCTGACGAGCAGTGCGGGCATGTCCGGCTCGTCCATGCGAATGCCCAGCCGGTAGCAGGTGACGCGCGGCTGCGTCACCTCGAACAGGGCGGAGCCGATCCTGTAGCGGTCTCCGATGCACACGTTGGTGTCGGCAAGGCCTTCGACGGTGAAGTTCTCGCCGAATTGACCATGAACGAGATCCGGTCGCCCCAGATGTTCCTGCCAGTACCGATAGGACTCGTCCTGGTAGACGAAGACGGCGCGCTGTTCGCCGCCATGGCCGGCCGTATCGCCCTGGCCGTCGCCGTCGATGTTGAGCCTGCGCACCCTGCGCGGCCCTTCGACGGGGGCCTTCCAGATGCCGGTATGGACGGTCTTGCCTTGCCAGGCGACGTCTCGCGGCAGGCCGACATTGACGGAAAGCAGACGTGCCATCACGGTTTCCTCGATCCTGAGGTGCGACCCGATCCGACGGGTCGCCTGCACGCTAATCTGCATCCAATTCGAACTGTTAGCTCGTTAGCCGTTGTTAGACGTTGCAAGGGAACCCTTGCCGCCGGAGTCCTGCGTCATCAGATCAAGGCGGCGGGAGGCGGTTTCATTCGGGATCGGAGGTCGAGATGGACGATCGGGCCAGATTGGCGGCGCTCCAGCGCCATTGGGACGCTTCGGACGCGAACGATTTCGAGGCCGAGCACGCCATCTATCGCGACGACGCGGTGCTCGACTATCCCCAATCGAGCGAGCGCATCCACGGCCGGAGGAACATTCAGGAGAGCCGCTTCGTGCAGCCGAACAAGAAGCGCTTCTCGGTTCGGCGGATCATCGGCGGCGGCGATCTCTGGGTGAGCGAGTTCGTGCTGACTTTTGACGGCGCGCCGTCCTACGTCGTGAGCATCATGGAATTCCGCGACGGACTGGTAGCGCACGAAACGCAATATTTCGGCGACCGGTTCGATCCATCACCCTCGCGGGGGCATTTGGTTGAGGTCGTGAGGTAGGAGCGGTGCCCGTGCCCACA
>NZ_LBIX01000171.1:0-351219 GCF_028128655.1 Bradyrhizobium sp. CCBAU 45394
TAACCCCAAAAGTGTCAACCATCTCCCCGAACAGGTGTAAGCTATGTGCCCGGGCTGAACATCAAGCCGGGCGATGACACCTTTGACGTGGGCAGGGCGTCCCCGCCCCCTCACCCGTGGCAGCACGCACCCTTCTCCGCCTGCGGCTCGTACTGGTCGCGCAGGCGCACCCAATCCATCGGATAGGGCAGTCCCTCCTCGTGACGGCCGAGCGGGGTGAGGTCGAGGTACTGATAAGCGGCGTTCATCATGTCGAGGCCGCGGGCGAAGCAGGAATAGGTGTGGAAGATCTCACCGGCCTCGTTGCGGTAGAACACGCTGATGCCCGGCAGCTCCGGCCCGTAGATCTTCGTGGTGCCGAAATTGTACATCGGCTTGTCCGTGGCGATCTGGTCCGGCGAGAACGTCACGCCGTAATCCCGGTTGAAGTCGTTGCTTCCCGACGAGACCCAGTCGAAGGTCCAGCCCATCCGCGTCTTGAAGTCCTCGAGCTTTGCGATCGGCGCCAGCGAGATTGCGACCGTCGCGGTGTCGCGTGCGGCCAGGTGCGGCACCATGCGATCAAGACCGTCAGCCCAGAACGAGCAGCTCTTGCAGGCCGCTTCCCAGTCGGGCGCGAACATCACGTGCTGGACGACGAGCTGCGGACGCCCCTTGAAGAGATCGCCGAGCGTCACCTTGCCGCTCGGTCCGTCGAACACGTAGTCCTTGTCGACCTTGACCCAGGGCAGCGCGCGGCGCTCCTCGGCGAGGCGCTCGCGAGCCGCTGTAAGCTCCTTCTCATGCGCCATAAGGGTTTTGCGAGCCGCGATCCATTGCTCGCGCGATACGATCTGATGGGGTTGCATGACGGTCTCCTCTGACAGAAATCAGGCGACGAAGGCATCGAGCTTGTCGAGGAACGAGCTCCAGCCCCGCCGATGGTTGTCGCGTGCGGCCTCGTCGAAGAACTGGGCGTGATGAAAGATCATCAGCGTGCCGGCGCTATCCGGCTTGAACGAGATCGTGACCAGCGATTCGCGCTCGGGCGTCGAGTGCCAGGCCCAGGTGAAGACCAAAAGCTCGTTCGGCACGACCTCGCGATAGGTGCCGCCGGCCTCGAAATATTCGCCGTCGTCGCTGACGAAGCTGATGCGGTAGCGACCGCCGGTGCGAACGTCGAGCTCGGCGGTCAGCGTCGCCGGTTTCATGTTCGGCGGCCCGAACCATTGCGCTAGCTGCGCGGCCTGCGTCCAGGCGGCGTAGACTTTTTCCGGCCGCGCGCGGAGCCGGCGCGTGAGCGTGAGGCTTGGACGTTCGCTTGGACGTTCTGCCGGGCGCCCGGCGCTGCGGGAATCGGCGTTGACGGCTGTGTTGGCCATGTCTCTTCCTCCACGAAGGCGGCAAGACGATCTAGATTGTCGGACCAGAACTGCGCGTAACGATTGAGCCAGTTCATCGCCTGCTCCATCGGCTGCGCGGTGAGCCGGCACGAGACCGTGCGACCGGTTTTCTCGCGCACGATCAGGCCTGCGTCCGTGAGCACATCGAGATGCTTCATGATCGCCGGCAGCGAGACCGGAAACGGCGCGGCCAGCTCGCTCACCGACAGACTGTCCTGCTCGCCGAGGCGGGCGAGAAGCGCGCGCCGCGTCGGGTCGGATAGCGCCGCAAAGGTCCGGTCCAGCGTCTCGTCCTGATACTTAACCATGTGGTTTAGTATAGACGTGAACGAGAAGGCGTCAAGCGGGAACCCGCGCGCCCGGATCTGCACGATCAGGTGATCAGGCAGACGTCAATGAGAGGCGCCGCTAGTATGGCGGAGCGTGCCGGGCTCGTGGAGCCGGCTGAGGTGGCGCTCGCGTGACCAAGGCGGGATTCTGACCGCAAAAGCCCTTGCGGCCTGAGGCGCTCAGCAGACACTGCTCCCGGGTTTGATAGGAGCAGTCGCCGGGATAGCCATATTCCGAATCCTGAATGCACCACGCATAGTCCGCCCGCGCCGGGCTGCCGCCGGCGAGCCACACAAGGACCATGGTGCCCAGCACGAGTTGCGCCTTGCGCATGACCGATCTCCCATGTTCGCCGCGCGACATGCGACCTCACAGAGAGAAAGGCTCGCGGAGCCAGTTTATTCCGGAGCGATCACGCGAAAATGCGCCGCTGCGGGTTTCGAGATGACTTCGTGCGGCTAGTACGGCGCGACGGGCCGCGTGCGCCGGCGCGGCTGCGGTTGGCGCTGCGGCACCTGGCCATAGGCCATGAGCGGATTGGGGCCGCAGTACAGCAGCCGGCCGGACACACTGGCCAGACACTGCTCGTAGGTGCTGTAGGCGCATTCGCCGGGATAATCATATTCGCCGCCCTGGGCGCACCAGGGATAGTCGCGCGCCGCGGCGGGCGTGACGGTGACGACACCGGCAAGGGCCGTCGCACCCAATGTCAGCAGGACCAGTTGCGTCTTGCGCATGTCCCAACTCCTCTCTTCACGGCGCCAGATACGGCGCCATACATCATCAGGTTTCGCCGGGCCGCTTTATTCCAGATCAACGAGACAACGCGCGCAAGAAAAAAAGCCCTGCCGAACGGCAGGGCTCCAATTCCGATCATCACAAGATCGCTACTCGACCTTCAGGCCGGCGAACTCGACGACCTTCTTCCACTTCTCGGTCTCGGCCTTGATCTCCTCGCCGAACGCCTCGGGGGTCTGCACCCGCGGCTCGCCGCCGAGCTCGACCAGACGCTTGGTCATGTCGGGCTCCTTCATCAGCGTGTTGATCTCATCGTTGAGCTTGGCGATGATTTCCTTCGGCGTGTTCTTCGGCGCCCCCATGCCGAACAGCGCGCTCGCCTCGTAGTCCTTCACGGTCTCGCCGATCGCCGGCACGTCGGGCAGTTGCGGCGAGCGCTGCGCGGTGGTGACGCCGATCGCACGCAGGCTGCCCGAACGGATGTGCTGGATGATCGAGGGCATGTTGTCGAAGATCACCTGCACCTGACCGCCGAGCATGTCGGTGATCGCGGGCGCCGCGCCGCGATAGGGCACGTGCTGCATCTTGCAGCCGGTCATCGCCATGAACATCTCGCCGGACAGGTGCACCGAGGTGCCGTTGCCTGACGAGGCCATATTGACCTTGCCGGGATTGGCCTTCACGTATTCGATGAACTCGGCGACGGTCTTGGCCGGCACGTCCTTGTTCACGGTCATCACGTTCGGCACGCGCTGGAACGAGGCGACCGGCGCGATGTCGCGCACGAAGTTGAACTTCAGGTTGGTGTAGAGCGAGGCGTTGATGTAGTTAGCCGGATTGACCAGCTGCAGCGTGTAGCCGTCGGGCTCGGCATTGATCACGGATTCGGTGGCGATATTGTTGCCGGCGCCCGGCTTGTTCTCGATCACGAATTGCTGGCCGAACTTTTCCGACAGCCGCTGGCCGATCAGCCGTGCCAGGATGTCGGTGGCGCCGCCCGGCGGATAGCCGACCACCCATTTCACCGGGCGAGCCGGATAATCGGCGGCAAGCGCCTTCGACAGCGGGCTGGCTGCAAGAGGAGTGGCGGCAAGCAGGCCCAGCGCGGTACGGCGAGTGATCATTTCAAGGGTTCTCCCAACGTGTTGTTCTTGAAAGCCAGATATCTTGAAAGCGTCGTCGGCGGCGTTGTAACAAAGCCGGAAGCACGCGGAAAGTGCGCAACGCACATGGCGACGAAAGGATAAGGCATGCCGGTCAAGGTCGAGGCCCTCGATCACCTCGTGATCAACGTCGCCGACGTCGCGGTGACCGCGGAGTGGTACCGCAAGATTCTCGGCATGGAAGTCAAGGTGTTCGACCCCGGCGGCGGCAAAGCGCCGCGGACTTCCCTTCAATTCGGTAACCAGAAGATCAACGTCCGGCCGCGCGATGCCGACAAGGTCGAGTGGTTCACCGCCGATCACCAGACCGCCGGCAGCGAGGATCTGTGCTTCCTCACCTCCGCCGCGCCCGACGAGGTGGTGGCGCATTTGCAGGCACATGGCGTCGCGATCGAGGAAGGCCCGGTTCCCAAGCAGGGCGCCCGCGGCACGCTGCGCTCGGTCTATTGCAGGGATCCGGACGGCAGCCTGATCGAGATCTCGTCGTACGAAAACTAGACTCGTCATTCCGGGGCGATGCGAAGCATCGAACCCGGAATCTCGAGATTCCGGGTCTGGTCCTTCGGACCATCCCGGAATGACGAATGAGAGAACGAGCGCGCGGCCACTGCACAGCGCACACCGCCCCCGATTTGCTCCCCGCGCCGTCCGGTGGCAGGAAGACGCAATAATCAAAAGGCGGCCGCCATCAAGATGCAGGCTGCACGGGAGGACGCATGCCCAATCAACAGACCGCAGCCGGAATCGTGGGCCCGTTTGACGGGCTGGATGTGCCGTGGCTCCTGAAGATGCGCGCCGAGGTGCGCAGCGCTCATCCCTTCCTGATCTGGGCGCCGTTCGACGCGCCGGCGCGGCACTGGAGCTATGGCGAGTTTCACGAGCGGGTCGGCGCGCTCGCGGCGGGGCTGGCGAAGCGCGGCGTCAGGCCGGGCGAATATGTGCTCATTCACCTGGACAATTGCATCGAGGCGCTGCTGGCCTGGTTTGCCTGCGTCGAGCTGGGCGCCATCGCAGTGACCACAAACACGCGTTCGGCGCCGGCCGAGATGGAATATTTTGCGGATCATTGCGGCGCGGTTGCCGCCATCACGCAACCGTCCTACGCCGAGATCCTTGCAAAGCACTGCCGCAATCTGCGCTGGATCGCGGTGACCTCGCACGATGCGGGCGCGGCGCCGGCACAGCCCGTCGCGCACGACGACAGCTTCGGGGCGCTGTTCGCCGACAGCGCCGACCGTCCCGGGCGCATGGCCGATCCGCTCGCGCCGTGCAGCGTACAATACACCTCCGGCACGACATCGCGGCCGAAGGCGGTGCTGTGGACCCACGCCAACGCGCTGTGGGGCGCCAAGATCAACGCCGCGCATGAGGACCTGCACGCCGGCGACGTGCACCAGGCCTATCTGCCGCTGTTTCACACCAACGCGCTGGCCTACTCCATGCTGGCGACGCTTTGGGTCGGGGCGACCTGCGTGATTCAGCCGCGCTTCTCCGCAAGCCGGTTCTGGCGCGTCGCGCGCGAGCACGGCTCGACCTGGACCTCGACCATTCCCTTCTGCATGAAGGCGCTGCTCGAGCAGGAGATCCCGAAGGACCACAAATTCCGCCTGTGGGGCAGCGCCGTCAACGAGCCGCCGGCCTTTGCCGCGTTCGGCGTCAAGATCATCGGCTGGTGGGGCATGACCGAGACCATCACCCACGGCATCGTCGGCGAGGTCGATCAGCCCAACATCCCGATGTCGATCGGCCGCGCCGCGCCTGAGTACCAGATCCGGATCACCGACGATGACGGACGGCCGACCGAGGTCGGCGACACCGGCAATCTCTCGATCAAGGGCATCCGCGGCCTGTCGCTGTTCGCCGAATATCTCCACAACGAGAAAGCCACGCGCGAGAGCTTCGACACGCACGGCTTCTTCCTCACCGGCGACCGCGTCGAGCGGCTGGCGAACGGCTTCATCAGGTTCGGCGACCGCGCCAAGGACATGCTGAAGGTCGGCGGCGAGAACGTCGCGGCCTCCGAGATCGAGCAGGTGATCGCGCTCGTCCCCGGCGTGCGCGAGGCGGCGGTGGTGGCGAAGAAGCACCCGATGCTGGACGAGGTGCCGGTCGTCTTCATCATCCCGCACGGCGGCGTCGCGGGTGCAGCGCCGGACCTGCATGACAGCGTGATGGCCGCCTGCCGCAAAGGCCTCGCCGACTTCAAGGTGCCGCGCGAGATCAGGCTGGTCGACGACATGCCGCGCTCGACGCTGGAGAAGGTGGCGAAGGCGGAGCTGAGGAAGATGGTGGGGTGATCACAGTCGTTCCGGGGCGGTGCAAAGCACCGAACCCGGAACCTCGAGATTCTCAGGTGCGCAACTGCGCACCATAGTTCGCGCTGCGCGCGCCCCGGAATGACTCGTCAAGAAGTCAAAACGACCCCAGCGCCACGGGCCTGAACGCCTGCAGCAGCTGCTGGTCGAGCTTGCCGCCCATGCCTTCCATCATCGTGAAGGCGCGGGAGTGGGTGAAGGGCATGCGGTAGGCGCGCTTCTCCACCAGGGCGGCGTAGATGTCGACGATCGTCGTCAGCCGCACGATGTCGCTGATCTGGTTCGACGACAGGCCGTTGGGATAGCCGCTGCCGTCGAGGAATTCGTGGTGATGCAGCACGACGTCGAGCATCTCCGGCGGGAAGCCGCCCTGGGCTGCGAGCGCATCATAGCCGCGGCGCGGATGCTGGCGGACCTCGTCCATCTCCTCGTCGGTCAGCTTGCCGGGCTTGTCGAGCAGCGCGGAGGGAACGAAGGCCTTGCCGACGTCGTGCAGCAGCGCGGCACGGGTCAGGCGGCGCTGGTCGTCCTCGCGCATACCGAGATGCTGCGCGAAGGCGACCGCAAATCCGGTGACGAACAGGCAGTGGCGATAGCTGCCGACATGGTGGCAGCCGACCGTGGTGAGCCACTCGCGCAGCGAGGAGTGCTTCATCGCCTTCAGGATCTTGCTCTCGGCGGCGATGACGTCGTCGAAGGTCAGGGGCACGCCGAGAGGCAGCTTCTCGAACATCTTGGCGAGCACCGCGTGCGCCGCCTCGACGCCGCGGTTGAGCGTCTTGCCGCGATCGGTCGCGTCATAGGTGGCGGTGTCGGGAAATGCGGCGCGGATGCGCTGCAGGATCGCGTCGGCCTGAAGCGGCCGCGAGATCGTGTCGGTGGCGCCCAGCGCCCAGGCCTGCATGGTGCCGTGGTGCAGGGCATCGGCGAGCACGAACAGCCGCGGCATCGAACGATAGGCATCGCCGCGCAGCTTGTTGCGCACCCGCTGCACGCTCTCGGGCGAGCGCAGATTGATGTCGACCACGAGGCCGGAGAGATCGCGCGAGGGCTTCTCGGGGATGTCCTGGGTCGTCACCGTCGAGACGTCGCCGACCGCCTTCAGGATGCTGGCAAGCTCGGTGCTCTCGTCGCTCCGGTCGGAGGCGAGCAGAAGCCGGCGTTTGGCGGCGGGTTTCACTGAGGCGTTCATGGCTTCCCCAAGAGAACGGGAGTGTTTCGGGCGAAAGCCTAAGCCGGATCAGGTTCTCCGGCCCTTAAGAGGCGTACTCAATGGAACCTTCCGGAATTGCGCGCAATTTTACGGATTTCGGTTACCGGCAAGGGAACTGCAGAACGGTGAAAACAACCCCATGCACAGTAGAACGGCCATTGAAGATAAAGGGGAATTTGGGTCCCACTGTCATCACCCGCGAAGGCGGGTGATCCAGTATTCCAGAGGCAGCGTGAGGATACGGAAAGGCCGCGGCGTACTGGATGCCCCGCCTGCGCGGGGCATGACAGTGAATATGTGGATGCGGCGTTCCGCATAACAACCAATCCGCCGGAAGTTGCCCTCCGGCGGATGATCTCTGGCCGCCTTCGACCGGCTTACGCCTTCATTGCGCCCTTCACGGCCTCGGCCGTGATCGGCAGCGCCCGCACGCGGGCGCCGCTGGCGTTGAAGATGGCGTTGCCGATGGCGGGGGCGATCACCGTCACCGCCGGCTCGCCGACGCCGGTGGCCTTCTCGCCATTGGCGATCACGGTGACCGCGACCTCGGGCATCTGGCTCATGCGCAAGGGCGTGTAGCTGTCGAAATTGGTCTGCTCGATGCCACCGCCCTTGAGCGTCGCCTTCTCGTACATCGCCAGCGACAGGCCCCACAGCGCCGCACCCTCGACCTGGGCGCGGATGTTGTCGGGATGCACCTGCGTGCCGACATCGGTTGCGACCGTGAGCTTCTTCACGGTCACCTCGCCCGACGGCGCCACCGCGACGTGGGCGACGCACGCCGTCCAGCTTGCGGTCGCGCGCTCCTGCGACGAGACGCAGGCGACGCCCATGCCCTCGCCTTTCGGCAGTTGCCTGGTGCCGTAGCCGGACAGTCCCATTGCGGCGAGCAGCGTGTTGCGCAGCCGCTGCGCGCCGCCGTCGTTCTTGCCGGCACCGTCGAGCAGCGAGATGCGGAACTGCGCGGGATCCTTGCCGGTCGCAGCCGCGATCTCGTCGATCATGCTTTCGACCGCCCAGAAGGTCCAGCCGGGCGCCACCGAGCGAAGCTGCCCGGACGGCGTCGCATTGTGCGCGAGCTCGTTCTTGATCGCGCGCACATAATGGTTGGGCACGGTGTAGAAGAAGTCGGCACCGTTCACCGTGAAGCTGTCGAGCGGCCCCTTCTTGTCGACCGATGGCGTCAGGAAATCGGGGATTCCCCAGCGCGCGGTCGGCCAGGCGGAGACGACGTCGTGGCTGAGCGCGATGAGCTTGCCGTCGCCGTCCACGCCGGCCTTCACCTTTTGGTAGGTGAGCGGACGCGAGAAATCCATCGTCATGTCGTTCTCGCGCGAATAGATCACCTTCACCGGCTTGCCGACCGCCTTTGCCGCCTGCACGGCCGGAATCATCATGTCGGCATCGAGACGCCGGCCGAAGCCGCCGCCCAGCCAATGCTGGTGCATCACCACGAACTTCGGATCAATCCCGGCCGCGCCCGCGGCGATCGCGCCGGAGCGCGTCGCGAACTGGTTGCCGGAATAGATGTGCAGGATGTCGCCCTTGAACTCCGCTGTGGCGTTCATCGGCTCCAGCGGCGCGTGGATGTTGATGCTGGTGGTGTACTCGGCCTCCACGACCTTGGCCGCCGAACCGAAGGCCGCATTGGGATCGCCGTCCTTGACGAAGAACTGGCCGGAATCCTCGAGGCCCTGGAGCCGCTTGGCCTCGTCGAGCAGCGACTGGCTCGACAGCTTGGCGTTCGGACCGCCGTCATAGGCGATCTTCAGCGCATCCGCCGCCTTGCGCGCGTTGGCATAGGTGCCGGCCACCGCGACCACCCAGCCGGAGGTGGTTCCGGTCTTGTCGTCGAGGATGATGGCCTTGATGAAGCCGGGCACCTTCTTTGCTTCGCTGTCGTCGACCGATTTCACCGTGGCGCCGAAGCGCACCGGCGGGGTCACCACCTTGCCGTAGACCATGCCCGGCAGCATCACGTCGATGCCGTACTTGGCGGTGCCGTTGGTCTTGGAGGGGATGTCGAGCTGCGGCACCGACACGCCGATCATGGTGTATTGATCCGGCGTCTTCAGCTTGATCGCCTTGAGCTCGTCCGGCGTGAAGGTCTTGGTCGCCTTGCCGCTCCTGACGATGTCTGCAAACGACATCTGCTTCTTCGACTTCGGATGCGAGACCATGGAGTCGCGCACCACCAGCTGGTCCTTGAAGTAGGGCGGCAGGCCCATGGCTGCGGCCGCCGCTTCCGTCAGCGCAATGCGGCCGGCAGCGCCCGCCCGGCTCATCGCCTCGAAATTCATCATGGTTGACCAGCTGCCGCCGGTGATCTGCGCCCCCAGAACGGGATCGTTGAACTTCGGATCGTTGGAGGCGAGCTGCACGCGCATGTCGCTCCATTTCGCGCCCAGCTCCTCGCAGACGATCTGCGCCATGGTGGAGGCGATGTGCTGGCCCATGTCGGCCTTGCCGCAGGTCACGGTGACGAGACCGTCAGGCGAGATCGCATACCAGACGCTCGGCTCGAAATTGGCGGGCGCGGCGGCCGACGCCGGATCGATGCCGGGCATGCCGGCATAGCCGAGCACGAGGCCGGACGCGGCGGTGCCGACGAGGAAGGAGCGGCGGCTGAGATCGGTCGTCCCGGGGGCGACGTTGTTCACGTGCTTATTCATGTGGACCTCCGCTCATTGCCGGAGGCGGATGCAGTGCGCATCTCGGTTGCGGCACGCATGATTGCCTTCTGTATCCGCGAATAGGTCATGCAGCGGCAGAGATTGCCGTCCATGTGTGCGACGACCTCTTCCTTGGTCGGATTGGCATTCTTCGCGAGCAGCGAGGCTGCCTGCATGATCTGCCCGGACTGGCAGTAGCCACATTGCGGAACCTGCTCGGCGATCCATGCCTTCTGGAGCGGATGATCGCCCTTGGCGGAGAGGCCTTCGATGGTGGTGACCTTCTTGCCGGCAACATCGCCGACCATGGTCTGGCACGAGCGCACGGCTTCGCCGTTGACGTGCACGGTGCAGGCACCGCACAGGCCGGCGCCGCAGCCGAACTTGGTGCCGGTCATCTGCAATTGCTCGCGGATAGCCCAGAGGAGCGGCGTGTCGTTCGCCGCATCCACGGACAGACTCCGCCCGTTGATGGTGAGAGTTGGCATAGGCGTCTTCCCCTGCCGGTGCATGAAGCCGCTTACGGCGGCAACTTGTATTGGCGGACGCCCACCGGGCTGGCGTCAACCTTGATCGCAAGAATGATCGCGTTCCGCTGCAGAGGCAAATGCAATCTGGAATTGATCGAAGCCATCTCGGCCTTTGCATGTTGTGCGTTGCGAGAACGGAACTGACGCAGCGCGCATGATGCAAAGGAAAACGGCAGACCTCGCGTCAAGCATACATGCCATCGCCTTCAGGCGGTTTCTTCGAGGTAACCCGGCGGCTAGGATGGCCGCGACGAAACAAACAATAAAGGCGGGAGAAATGCCGAAGATCGATCGGGACGGCGTCGGAATCTATTACGAGGTTCATGGCGACGGGCCGCCGCTGCTGCTCACGCACGGCTACTCATCGACCTCGGCGATGTGGCATGAACAGGTCGATGCGCTGGCGAGGGACCACAAGCTTGTCTTGTGGGAGATGCGCGGCCACGGCCAGTCCGACTATCCCGACGATCCCAAGGCCTATAGCGAAGCGCTCACCGTCGGCGACATGGCGGCGATCCTCGATACCGTCGGCTCGAAGCGCGCCGTCATCGGCGGGCTGTCGCTCGGCGGCTACATGTCGCTCGCCTTCATGCGTGCTTATCCGCAACGCGTCCGCGCTCTGCTGATCATCGACACCGGCCCGGGCTTCAAGAAGGACGATGCACGCGAGGCCTGGAACGCACGGGCGCTTGCCACCGCCGACAGGCTCGAGCGCGAAGGTCTCGACGTGCTGAAGGCGGCGACGCACGAGCGCGCCTCCGCTAGTCATCGCAACGCCAGCGGGCTGGCGCTCGCCGCACGCGGCATGCTGACCCAGCGCGATGCGAAGGTAATCGAGCTGCTTCCCGATATCACGGTGCCGTCGTTGATCGTGGTCGGCGCCGACGACACGCCGTTCCTGGCCGCATCCGACTACATGGCGGCCAAGATCCCCGGCGCACAAAAGGTCGTGATCCCCGCCGCCGGACACGCCGTCAACATCGATCAGCCCAAGGCTTTTGTTGACGCGGTCGTGCCTTTCCTGAAGAACTTGCCGCAATAGGCCGGCCGGACGGGGACCTGAGGCGATGAAGCGAGCGATGTTGGTTGCGGGCGTCGTGGCGACACTTTTCTCGGCGCCTGTGCAGGCCGAGCCGTTTGGCACCATGCCGCCGCGCCGGCCCTTCGTCGCGACCTTGTCGAACAACACACCGCTCGCCTTCGGCATGGACGCCGAGCAGAGCGCGCGAGCCCTGGGGCAGCCGCTGCAATATGTACGGGGACGTCCCGGCAACGAGATCTACCTCGCGCTTCGCAACATCGGCGGCAGCGGCTTGATCCCCTACCGCCACCGCCTGTTCCTGCAATTCCGCCACGGACGGCTGGCGGGATGGAAGGAGGACTACGGCGAGAACTGGATGTGGGAATAACTGTCACCCCTCATGGTGAGGAGCGCGGAACGCGCGTCTCGAACCATGCAGGCCCGCCTCTCGCAGCTCGGCCTCTATCCTTCGAGACGCGCGCGAAGGGCGCGCTCCTCAGGATGAGGGGAGAGAGCTGAGTTCGCAATAACAAAGAAGGACAACCCGCGTGGGACAAGACATCAGACTGACGGCCTCCGACAATTTCCAGCTGGGCGGCTATCGCGCCGATCCCGCAGGCAGCCCGAAGGGCGCGGTGGTGGTGATCCAGGAGATCTTCGGGGTCAATCATCACATCCGCTCGGTCTGCGATCGGCTGGCGAGCGAAGGCTATGTCGCGATCGCGCCGTCGATCTTCGACCGCACCTCGCCCAATTTCCAGTCGGGCTATACGCCCGACGAGATCGCCGAGGCGCGCAAGTTCGTGGCCAGTCCCGACTGGGCCGCGATGCTGCGCGACACCCAAGCCGCGATCGATGCGGTGAAGGGCGTCGGCCCGGTCGGCATCATCGGCTTTTGCCTCGGCGGCAGCGTCGCCTTCGTCGCAGCGACGCGGCTGTCGGGCCTGAAGGCCGCGATCGGCTATTACGGCGGCGCGGTCGTGCGCTTTGCCGACGAGACGCCGAAGGTGCCGACGCAACTGCATTTCGGCGAGAAGGATGCCGGCATTCCCCTGACCGACGTCGAGACCGTCAAGGCGAAACGGCCGGACGTGGAGGTCTTCATCTATCCCGGCGCCCAGCACGGCTTTCATTGCGACGAGCGCGCGAGCTACGACAAGGCGAGTGCCGACATCGCCTGGCCACGCAGCATGCAATTCTTCGCGAAGCATTTGACGAAGTAGCGCGGGCGACTCTCTCCTCCGTCATTCCGGGATGCGCCGCGAAGCGGTGCAGGCCCGGAATCCATCATGCGTCAAAGTCGGAGGCGCGATGGATTCCGGGTTCGCGCTACGCGCGCCCCGGAATGACCAGAGGAGAGAGCGGGAATCGGGTGGCCGCACCTTGCCCCCGGCGCTAGAGCTGGCCGATCAAGCCAACACACGCCGGGAGATCGTCATGCAGCAGGTCAACACGAACCTCGTCATCCGCAACCCCTTCGGCACGATGGACGTCCCCGGCCCGGACGATTCTGACGTCATGAACTACGCCGCGGCCGCCACGCTTTCCGGCGATGCAGCCGACGTCAATGCGGCGCATTGGGCAGACATTTCTTCGCGCGCCGATCCGCTTGAAGGCATCTGGGCAAGCCGCTGGAACGGCGGCGCCGATCCAACCATCGCGGGCGATACGCCGGAGATGTGGAAGCAGGGCCGCGCGGAAATTCGCGTCGCGGGGAACCGGATCTATCTGCGTTTCGACTGGGACAACGGCCGCCGGCACGGGCTGATCGACGCTGTGCGCGAGGGCGCGGATCGCTTGGTCGGCAAGTACATCAACCTGACCAACCCTGCGATCACGCGGCCGTGGGTCGGGCGCGTGGTCGATGCCGCGCGCATCGACGGATGTTTTCCGGAAGGGCGGCTGGATTTCAGGAGATAGGTCGCGAGGTCGCCGACATCATCCCTGCCGTCACTCCGGGATGCGCCGCGCAGCGGTGCAGGCCCGGAATCCACCGTGCGTCAGAGATGGTGGAGAAATAGATTCCGGGCTCGCGCTACGCGCGCCCCGGAATGACGAGAGAGCTAGAACCAGCGCTCGCCGACGAACACGGTGTCGCCCGGTGCCAACGGCGTGCCGAGCGGAACCACGGCGCGCATCGAGCCGCCGGCTTCTGTGTGCGTGACGGTGACTACGTCGCGCTTGGCGCGGGGCGAGAAGCCGCCGGCGATGGCGACGGCGCTTTCGACCGTCATGTTCGGCACGTAGGGATATTGGCCGGGCGCCGAGACTTCGCCGAGAATGAAGAACGGGCGATAGGCCTCGATCTCGACGGCGACCGAGGGCTCACGGATGTAGCCGTTGCGCAGGCGCGCGGCGATTTCACCGGCGAGGCCCGCCGTGGTGCGGCCACGGGCCGGCACCGCGCCGATCAGCGGCATGGTGATGGAGCCGCCGGCATCGATCGCGTAGCTGTTGGTGAGACCTTCCTGGCCGTAGACCACGACGCGCAGCTTGTCGCCGGCATCGAGATGGTAGGAGGCGTCATAACGGACCGGCGCTCCCATCGGCGCGGCGTAGCCGACCGGCATCGGCGCAGGCGCGGAGGCAAAGGAGTTGCGCAGCGCGCCGATGGCGCCGCCACCGTCGGCGACGACAACCGGCTGCGGCGCGTTGTAGGGCTGGCCGTAGGCCATCGAATCGAGATCGGCGCGCGGCTGCATCACCGCGACGGGGCCGGCGGTCTGCATGCAGCCGCCAAGGGCAAGCGCGGCGGACGCTGCCAACATCGACCATCGAAACGCGCGTGCAACCGGCACCGGACCTATCCCTCGAAACGAGACGGCTCCAGTGATGCACCGGTTATGGTTAATAAAGCGTTGAGGGGGCTGGAGCGCCGCGAGCAACGGGCACACTGCGCTCCCTCTCCCGCTCTTGTCCGCCGAAGCCTTGGCGAAGGCGGATGCGGGGCGCGACGAGCTTCGCTCGCGCTGAGAGGGCTGGGGAGAGGGTGTCTCCACAACGGGACAATCCCCCAGGGGATAGAGCCCTCACCCGGCGCGCGGGACGATGCTTCGCATCGCCCGGGCACGCCGACCTCTCCCGCAAGCGGGAGAGGTGCAGCGAGTCCGGAGCTGACTTACGCGCTCACACCGACGCCGATCGGGCAGGACACGCCGGTGCCGCCGAGGCCGCAATAGCCGGCGGGGTTCTTCGCCAGATATTGCTGATGGTAGTCCTCGGCGAAATAGAATGCGCCGGCGGGCGCGATCTCGGTGGTGATGGCACCGAGGCCCTTGGCCGCGAGCGCCTTCTGGTAGAGCGCCTTCGACTCGTCGGCCGCTTTCTTCTGCGCATCCGAGTAAGTGTAGATCGCGCTTCGGTACTGCGTGCCGACGTCGTTGCCCTGGCGCATGCCCTGCGTCGGGTTGTGGCTCTCCCAGAACGTCTTCAAGAGCTTCTCGTAGGAGACCTTCTTCGGATCGAACACGACCAGCACCACTTCGGTGTGGCCGGTGCGTCCCGAACAGGTCTCCTCATAGGTCGGATTCGGCGTGTGGCCGCCGGCATAGCCGACGGCGGTGGTGTAAACGCCATCGCCAAGCTCCCAGAACTTGCGCTCGGCGCCCCAGAAGCAGCCGAGCCCGAACACGGCCTGCTCGAGGCCGGCGGGATAAGGCGGCTGCAACTTGCTGCCGTTGACGAAATGGGTGCTCGCGGTCGGGATGGCTTGCGCACGGCCCGGCAGCGCCTCAGTTGCGCTCGGCAATGCGGTGGTCTTGCGCATGAACAGCATGGTCGGATCTCCGAAGAACGAGCTGTCCGTCGCTTGTGCCGACTTGAAAAGCCAGGCGCTCAGGCGGCGTGCTCGCGATCAGGTGGGAATATAGGCGTTTACGCGCGAAGGGGCAGCCTTGTTACGCGGCGCCGCGCGCGGGACTCAGTCCCGGGAATAGCCGATCAGCGGCTTGCGCGGGCGGAACAGGATCATCAGGAGGATGCCCAGGATGCCGAGGACGGCGAACACCGGCTGATCCAGCACAAGGCGGATCACCGAGGTCCAGAGCCAGGGCGCCTTGGCCTCGACCCAGGTCCGGAACGCCGACTGGCTGGCCTGATTGATGTCGTTCCAGAACTGGCCGAACCGGGTGAACTTGAGGGTCTGGTCGGCCACCCAGCGGGCGCCGTCATAGACCATGAAGATGAACCCGCCGGCGAGCAGCAACAGCCCAATCAGTCGGAAAAAGCCGCGGATCATGCCTCACCTTATATGGTCGTCCGGTCGGAGGACCCAAAGAAACGCCGCCAGCCAATAGCCGGGCGACGGCAGAAATTCAACCTCTTCAGGGCGTTACGGCACCCATTCAGGCCGCCAGAGCCGGTTTTCCGGGTCTTGAAAGCGTTGACGGTGCCAAAGACCCTCTCTATAAGGGCGCCAACTGGCGGCGGGCGCAATCCTGCCGCCGCTGTTCTTTGAGCAGTTGCAGGCTCTTTGAGGCCTCATGTTCCGGGAACAGCCTTGAACCGAACACCCTAAATCCGAGCGTCGATTACGCGGTCAAGCAAGCCGGCGCTACCCGACCAAGACGCGACCGGTACCCGCAAAGGACATTGAGACCATGGCCAATACCACCTCCGCCAAGAAAGCGACGCGCAAGATCGCCCGCCGCACCGCCGTCAACAAGTCGCGCCGCACCCAGATGCGTGGCGCCGTGCGCAACGTCGAGGAAGCCATCAAGACCGGCGACCGCGCCGCCGCCGTGAAGGCGCTGGCGAATGCCGAGCCCGCCTTGATGCGCGCCGCGCAGCGCAACATCATTCACAAGAACAATGCCAGCCGCAAAGTCTCGCGGCTCACCGCGCAGATCGCCAAGCTCGCCAAGTAAGTTCGCGAAGCAAGTTCGCTGACCAGGCTCGCCAAGCGACTGGTTGCAATCATCCGATCGGTTGATCCGCTCGACATCACGTTCGTCAATCAGCCCGGCCTCGCGCCGGGCTTTTTGCTGCCTGTCATATTCACGCAAGCAGTCACGCGCCAATCCTCGATTGGAGGATTTGCATCTCCGCACTATGATGCGTTCCGCAATTTTACCTCCAGCCTCGTTGCGGGTGATATTGCAACAGCGGAAACTTTCGCTGCGCTGCGCTGCGAAAAACCCTTGCGAGGCGGGCCCAACTCGCACCTGCACGCGCGCCAGGTTCTGCACACCGTAGTTTCACCGGGACACATCGTGCGATGGAGTTACCCTGTGAAACGAGACTCAAAAAACGGTGTCTCGCTAATCACTTATCGACATAGCGATCGCAAGCATTTGGAAAATTCGTCTGCACGTCGCGCGCGTGACGATTTTGTAAAAAATTTTTGGCTGTGACGAGGATTTGTCACATGACGCGGCGCATTTTCGATTCTGTGCACGAATCCAAAAACTTGGTCACGAGCCTGTGCACAAGTCGCGCGCGGCGTTAACGCTGGTCAAGTTTTTTGATGCATCGAGTGTGAATCAATTTCGTTGCGAGTCTTTCCGCTTAGTGTATTCCTTAAGTCGTTCGCGGCGCCCACGATCTTGAGACCAGCGCGGTTTTGGAAACGGGGCGAGCGTGCAAATCGGCGGCGGTGTGCACGTTGGCGACGCTTCAACAAGCGATTGTCGGTTCAAAACCCATAGCAACATGGGAATGGTAGCTTTTTGTCTGAATGTCTCCAAGCGAGATCCAAGCGCAAACGAGAGACATCTTGAGACTACCCCGACACGCGTGATTGGCGAAGCCGGGCGAACGAACAGTGCAGACGGGCAGGACATCGGCGACTTTAGCCGCGGATGTCTTCAGGACACGCAGGACCTTGCCGTGAGCAATCACGGCAGGACGGGGAGGTATCATGTCTTACGGACAGAACGCGGTATTGAAACAGGTTTCCCATTCCAACGATGCCGTTTTAAATCCGTCGGACACCCAGCCTCCCGCGTGTGACGGAGCGCCGAGTACGCGCTGACCTCGCGACCCCTCCATCTCTGACATCGCTGATCGGACGCGGCGTTCTCGCCGAACGGTCGAGCCATGCCTGACGATGGACTCGCTTTGAGGTCGCGCCATGCCAGGAACCCTATGGCAGGAACCCTGCATGGCGCTCACAACGCAACTAAATCTCTCAAGAGAAGTTTTGACGATGAACACATCGGAACAGGATCGCTGGTCACGCGTGAAGGGTCGGCTGCGCTCGAGCGTCGGCGAAGACATCTATACGAGCTGGTTTGCGCGCATGGATCTCGAAGACGTGCAGGATGAGAGCGTGCGGCTCTCGGTTCCCACGCGCTTCCTGAAGAGCTGGATCCAGGCCCATTATGCCGAGCGCGTGCTGTCGTGCTGGCAGGCCGAGATGCCGGAAGTGCATCGCATCGATCTCACCGTGCGCTCCGCGGTGCGCCCGGTCGCGCCGCCGAAGGAAGCCCCGGTGCCGGTCGAAACACGCCGCGCGCCTGCGCCGGAGCTGCGCTCGACTGCGACCGCGCCGGTCTCGGCCAATCATGACGCGCTCGGCGGCTCGCCGCTCGATCCGCGCCTGACCTTTGCGAGCTTCGTCATCGGCCGCTCCAACACGCTGGCCCATGCAGCCGCGCGCCAGGTTGCCGAAGGACGTCGCGGCGATCCCGTCATGTTCAACCCGCTCTACATCCATGCCGGCGTCGGCCTCGGCAAGACGCATCTGCTCCAGGCGGTGACCTGGGCCGGCAATTCCGGCAACGAGCGTAAGGTGCTGTATCTCACGGCCGAGAAGTTCATGTACGGCTTCGTCGCCGCGCTGAAGACGCAGACGGCGCTCGCCTTCAAGGAAGCGCTGCGCGGTATCGACGTGCTGGTGATCGACGATCTCCAGTTCCTGCAGGGCAAGTCCACTCAGGCCGAGTTCTGTCACACGCTGAACGCGCTGATCGACGCCGGCCGCCAGGTCGTGATCGCGGCCGACCGTCCGCCGTCCGATCTCGAAAGCCTGGATGACCGCGTGCGCTCGCGGCTGGCCGGCGGCCTCGTGGTCGAGATGGGCTCGCTCGGCGAGGAGCTGCGCCACGGCATCCTCAAGTCGCGCGTCGCCGCCGCCCGCGCCCATCATGCGACGTTCGACGTGCCGGAGGAGGTGCTGCATTATCTCGCCCGCACCATCACCCATAACGGCCGCGACCTCGAAGGCGCGATCAACCGGCTCTTGGCGCATTCCAAGCTCAACAACCAGCCGGTGACGCTGGAGATGGCCGAGCGCGAGGTGCGCGACCTGGTCCGGCCGCAGGAGCCGAAGCGGATCAAGATCGAGGACATCCAGCGCGTGGTGGCGCGGCAGTATAATGTCAGCCGCTCCGACTTGCTGTCCTCGCGCCGCACCGCCAACGTGGTCCGTCCGCGCCAGGTGGCGATGTACCTCGCCAAGACGCTGACCCTGCGCTCGCTGCCCGAAATCGGCCGCCGCTTCGGCGGACGCGACCACACCACGGTGCTGCACGCCGTGCGCAAGATCGAGGCGCTGGTCTCCAAGGACACCGCGCTGTCGGAGGAAGTCGAGTCGCTGAAGCGCCAGCTTCAGGAATAAACGCCTATTTCTTTCACCTCTCCCCGCTTGCGGGGAGAGGTCGGAATACGCGCGCAGCGCGGATTCCGGGTGAGGGGGACTCTCGGCGCGTCCAACTCTCACCTCCCTTGCGGAAACTCCCCCTCACCCCAACCCTCTCCCCGCAAGCGGGGCGAGGGAGCAGACCTATGCCTGAGCGGCGGCGGGTGTTTTTGCCTGTAAATCGTGGGGAACTGCCTCCCGATCCCTTGAAACCGGGGGCCATCCGCGCCACCTTGCGCGACCCTGACGGCTTTGGTCATATCGGCTGGAGACCCTGGCCTGTCGGGGTCTTCGGTGCCGCGGCGCGCTTTTCGGCCGCCCGGCTTTTTTCATCTTGGGGATCGGGCGAGTAGTGCAATGAAGGTTACGGTCGAACGCGCGCAACTCCTGAAATCGCTGGGTCATGTCCACCGCGTGGTCGAGCGCCGCAATACGATTCCGATCCTCGGCAACGTGCTGGTCCGGGCCGAGAACGCGAAATTGTCGCTGAAGGCGACCGACCTCGACCTCGAGGTGACGGAAACGCTGCCCGCGGAAACCGCGACTGCCGGCTCCACCACGGTGCCGGCGCACATGTTCTACGACATCGTGCGCAAGCTGCCGGACGGCTCCCAGATCGTGCTCGAGGCCGACGGCGACCGCGCCGTGCTGGCGATCCGCGCCGGCCGCTCGCGCTTCACGCTCCAGACCCTGCCGGAGAATGATTTCCCGGATCTGGCCGCCGGCGACATGTCGCATTCGTTCTCGCTCGCCGCCAAGGACGTCAAGCGGCTGATCGACCGCACCCAGTTCGCGATCTCGACCGAGGAGACGCGCTATTATCTCAACGGCATCTATCTGCACGCCGCCGGCACCGCCAAGGCCGCGACCCTGCGCGGCGTCGCCACCGACGGCCACCGCCTCGCCCAGCTCGACCTGGTCCAGCCCAAGGGCGCCGACGGCATGCCCGGCGTAATCGTGCCGCGCAAGACGGTCGGCGAGGTGCAGCGCCTGATCGAGGACACCGAAGCCGAGATGACGATCGAGCTGTCGCAGGCCAAGATCCGCTTTACGATCGGCAACGTCGTGCTGACCTCGAAGCTGATCGACGGCACCTTCCCCGACTACGGCCGCGTGATCCCGCAAGGCAACGACAAGGAGCTCGTCGTCGACAAGAAGGATTTCGAGAACGCGGTCGACCGCGTCTCCACCATCTCCAGCGAGCGCGGCCGCGCGGTGAAACTGTCGCTGTCGCCGGGCAAGCTGGTGCTGTCGGTGACCAACCCCGATTCCGGCAGCGCGACCGAAGAGCTCGAGGTCGAATACGCCTCCGACGCCCTCGATATCGGCTTCAACTCCCGCTATCTGCTCGACATCGCCGCCCAGATCGAAGGCGAGGTCGCGACCCTCAGGCTCGCCGACCCCGGCTCGCCCACCCTGGTCCAGGACCGCGACGACAAGAGCGCGCTCTACGTGCTGATGCCGATGCGGGTGTGAGGGCCCTCTCTCGGCCAACCATCGAAGCCGTAGGGTGGGCAAAGCTTGCGCCGGAGCTCGAAGAGCGAAGGCGAAAGCGTGCCCACCATGCAGCACCGCAGATCGCGGCAAGACGGTGGGCACGCCGCGCGAAGCGCGCGCCTTTGCCCACCCTACGGCAGGCTCCCGCAAAGGGAGAACGCGCCCATGACGAAGAACTGATGACCCCCTCCCGCATTCATCGCCTGACGCTGACGCATTTTCGCAATTATCGGGCGGCGGGGCTCGAGACGGCGGCTGACATGGTGGCGCTGGTCGGGCCGAACGGGGCGGGCAAGACCAATTGCATCGAGGCGATCTCGTTCCTGTCGCCGGGGCGCGGCCTGCGGCGTGCGACGCTGGAGGACGTTGCCGACAATCAGGGCGACGGCTCCTGGGCCGTGTCTGCGCAGGTCGAGGGCGCATTGGGCCTCGCCACGCTCGGCACCGGCATCGAGCCGCCGCGCGCCGACGCTGCCGTGACCCGGCGCTGCCGCATCGACCGCGAGCCCGTGAATTCGGCGGCCGCCTTCGGCGACCACATCCGCATGGTGTGGCTGACGCCGGCGATGGACGGGCTGTTCATGGGCGCGGCCTCCGAGCGGCGGCGCTTCTTCGACCGCCTGGTGCTCGCCATTGACAGCGAGCATTCCAGCCGCATCAACGCGCTCGAGCGCTCCCTCCGCTCGCGCAACCGCCTGCTCGAGACGCGCAATTACGACGACCATTGGTGTGACGCGATCGAGCGCGAGACCGCCGAGCTTGCGGTCGCGGTCGCAGCAACCCGCGGCCAGACCGCAGCAAGGCTGACCGGCATGCTGAACGCACGCGCGCAGGCTTCCGCCTTTCCTTCGGCGCAGATCGCGCTCGACGGCTGGATGGAGAACGCGCTGCTCCGGGAGACCGCGACGTCGGTCGAGGACCGCTACCGCCAGATCCTGCGCGACAACCGTCCGCGCGACGCCATCGCCGGCCGCACCACCGACGGCCCGCATTTGACCGATCTCCAGGTCATCTACGCGCCGAAAGGCATGCCGGCGCGCGATGCCTCGACCGGCGAGCAGAAGGCGCTTCTGATCGGCCTCGTGCTGGCGCACGCGACGCTGGTCGCCGAGATGACCGGCATCGTGCCGCTGCTGCTGCTCGACGAGGTCGTCGCCCATCTCGATCCGAACCGCCGCGCCGCGCTGTTCGAGGAGCTGAAAAAGCTCGGCGCGCAGGTCTGGCTGACCGGCGCGGACCCCGCCGCTTTCGCCGAGATCGGCGCCGGGGGCGAAGTCTTTGACGTCGAGAGCGGACGCGTCTCCGCCCGGCGCTAGAACGCCATTGAACCCGACGATTTCCCGCCGCGACTAGCTGTCGGAGGCCGCGCCGACGACGTCGCAGCCGTGACTGCGCGATGACATGAATCGCAATCCCTTGGAGAGTGAGATGCGGACGGTAAGGTCCGGGGCGCAAGCCCCGGCACGATGGCGGGCGTTTGCGTGCGGCCTCGCCCTGCTCGCAAGCTGCATGCTCGCGGCAACCGCCGGCGCCTTTGTGCCGGATCTGCCGCGGCTGTTTTCGGCAGAGCTCACGCCGGACCCCGAGGCCAAGCTGCCCGCGCCGACCCGCTACAGCTACAGGGGGACCCACACCACCGTGGTGCAGGGCGTTAAAGCGCCGCTTCGCATCAGACTGGAGGCCACCGTACCCGCCGAGCTCGGCAACGTGCTCGCCTTCTACCGCACCGAGCTCAGCAAGCTCGGCTGGCAGGAGCAGCGCGACGGCGCGGTGATCGCCGCCGATCACGTCCAGCTCGCCTTCGCCTCCCCGCTGGGACCAGCGCTGCTGGAGCTCCACCGCAAGGACAGCAGCACCACGGTCAAGCTCGTGCAGAAGAACGCATTGGTCGCGACCGACGCGAACGTCATGCCCGAACCCGGCCAGGCCAAGCTGGTGTTCGCCAATATCAGCAAGACGGACGCCACGCTCACGATCAATGAGCAGAACATCAAGCGCGCCGCCGGCGCCCATGCGGTGTCGCTGGATCTGCAGCCCGGCAAATATTCCTACGAGATGAGCGTGCCGGGCCATCCAGCCACCACGAATGTCCTCGACGTCGCTGCCGGCGATACCTGGGAGCTCACCGTCGGGCCCGACGGTGACGCATGGTCGCCGCTCCTGCTGTATTGAGCCCTTTTGAACCTCACGGGTTCCTGCCGCGACTTCTCGTCTGAGGCCGCGCCGACGGTGTCGCAGTCTGCAATTGCGCGAGGGATCAAGACCCGCGCGAAATCCAGGAGTTTTGGCGATGTCGATCATCAAGCGCGGGACGCAGGTCCCGGCACGCTGGCGGCTGCTTGCCTGCGGCCTTCTGCTCATGGCGAGCGCGTCTCTGCCCGCACGCGCCGACGATGGCATTGTCGACGTTCACGCGCTGCCGCAGCTCGAGGGTGCGGTGGAGGATAATTCGCGCCCCGATCCCTACCGCGTCGAATATCGCATGGCGACGCCGGAATCCGTGACATCGCCGGCGGTGAAGAAGCTCCTCAGCGCCGCCGGCTGGGTGCCCTATGTGCGGCCACTGGAGGAGAAGAGCACCACGCTGAATTTCAAGAAGGGACGGCAGGGCCTGTCCGTTCATTTCACGCAGGCCCTCGGCCGGCCCGACCAGTCCGTGGTCTACTATTCGACCGACCGGATCTACGGCAACGTGCCGTTCCCCGACGGCGCGAGCGACATCGTGTTCGATGGCACAAGGCCCTATCTCGGCTGCGTCGCGCCTCAAGCGCTCGATGCGACATCGGACTTTTACACCGGCCAGATGGAAGCGATCGGCTGGCGCAAGCTCACGCCGGAAACGGCCGCGCGCTGGACGACCAGCCTGGATGAGACCGTTCCCAACGGCTTACGCGTGTTCTACGAGCATCCCGACAGTGAGGTCACCGGCTTCTACAAGCAGAAGCCCGTCATGCTGACGCTGACGCGCCGCGACGACGGCCGCACCAATGTCGACATCCGCGTCGCGCCCTTCGCGCTTCCCTTCGATCTCAAGGCCGACAGCGACGCCGCCGGGCTGCCGCGGCCAACTTTCACCAAGTCGTCGAGGGGGCTCGGCAGCGCAAGCTCCAACAAGCGCGAGATGTCGGCGGCCGCGATGGCCGAGCTGCCCGCGGTGCTGGCCTTCTATCATCGCGAGCTCGCCGCGCGCGGCTGGCAGGAGGACGGCAGCGCGCCGCTCGCGCCCGGCGACGAGGTGGCGATCAAGATCTCCAACGCCGAGGAAGCCGGCGTGCTGCGGCTTGGCCGCAAATACGATTTCACCATGGTCAGCCTGACCGCGCAGGTGAAGGAATCAGCCCTTGCCGCCCGCGCCAAGGCAAAGAAGGAGGCTGACGACAGATTCTTCAGCGATGCCGCGGCAGCCGCAAAGCAGGTCATCGCCGCCGACGAGGCGCGGCGCAAGGTGCAGGCGGCCGCGCTGTCCGATGTCCCGCTCAACGCGCTCGCCGACAGCAAGACGCCGGTGCCGCTGCCGGAGAACGCCGAGGGCGTGAAGTTCGAAGGCAGCGACGGCAGCCTCGAATTCTCGTCCACATCGAGCGTGAAGGCGCTGACCGCGTTCTACCGGGCCTCGCTGAAGCCATTGGGCTGGAACGAGCGGCCTTCGGTCATCAACCAGCCCAACATGGCGATGCTGGAGTTTGCCAGAAGCGGCAAGTCGATCTCCTTCACCGTGATGCAGATGGGCCCCAAGGTGCGGGTCAGTGCCGAGGGTTCGGGCCTCAGGGTGACTGCGGCCAAGCCTGCGGATAAGCCTGCGGAGGTGCAGGCCAAGTCATCCGAGCCGCTCAAGCCGGACACCGAATCCCAGCTTCCCGTGCCGACGCAGCGGTCGTCGACCTCGCTCGCCACCACGAAACTGCCGGGCAGCGAGACGCCGTTCCGCCGCGAGCTGGAGGCCAGCATCCCCGCCCCGCTCGGCGACGTGCTGGCGTTCTACCGCACCGAGCTTGGAAAGCTCGGCTGGCAGGAAAAGGCCGACGGCGCCGCCGTGTCCGCGGAGAGCGCGCAGATCGACTTCACCTCGCCGCAAGGCCCGGCCGTGCTCAAGCTCGGTCGCGCCAAAGGCGAGACCATTGTCAATCTGGCGCAGAAGAATCCGGATGCCGCGACCAAGGCGGACATCATGCCCAAGCCGGGCCAGGCCAGGGTGATGCTCGGCAATATCGGGGCGAAGGAAGCATCGCTCACGATCAACAAGCAGACCATCAAGATCGCGGCCGGCGCCGGCGGCCCGCAGTCGCCGAAAGGTCCGATGCTCGATCTGGCGCCCGGCAAGTATCAGTATGCGCTGCGCGTACCGGGGCGTCCCGCCCGCACCGAGACCCTCACGGTCGCCGCCGGCGATGCCTGGGGCCTGATGGTGGGTCCGACCGGCGAGGTGCTTCCGCTGCAGATGTATTGATTCCGCCGCCTGTGCCTGTAACGGCCAGGTTGAACCTGTCCGGTTCCTGGGGCGACTAGTCGTCTGGAAGCGGCGGCGACCGTGTCGCAGCCGCCGCATCGCGCGAAGACCACAACGCGCGACATTCTCGGAGATGGAGCATGACAGCGGTCAAGCGCGGGACGAGAGTTCCGGCACGATGGCGGCTGCTGGTGTGCGCCCTCACGCTTCTCGCAGGCTGTTCGAAGGAGCCGCTGACGGCAGATCCCGACGTCGACATGCCGGCACCGAAGCAAAGCAGCTTCAGCCAATTCCGCACCACGCACGCGCATGACGCCAAGGTCCCGCTCCGGCTCGAGATCGAAGCGCGCGTGCCCGCGGAGCTCAGCGAGGTGCTCGCCTTCTACCGCAGAGAGCTCGGACAGCGCGGCTGGCAGGAGAAGCCGGATGACGCGGTGATCGCCGCCGATCGCGTGCAACTGGCCTTCGTCTCCCCGAAGGGCCCGGCCGTGCTGAAGCTTGGCCGCGCCAAGGGCGAGACCACGGTCAGCCTGGCGCAGCGGAATCCGGAGGCTGCAGCCAAGGCCGATGTCCTGCCGATATCAGGACAAGCGCGGCTGATATTCGGCTATCTAAGGCCGGATGTGGCTTCGCTTGTGATCAACGATCAAACCATCAAGATCGCGGGCGGCGAAAATCATCCACAAACGCTGGATCTGCCGCCCGGCACGTATTCCTACGAGCTACGCGTGTCGGGCCTTCTGGTGCGCACCGATACCGTCACCCTGGCCTCAGGCGAGGCCTGGGGCCTCAGCGACGATAAGAAACCGTCCCAGATATACTGAACCCAGTGGCCTGGTCCGGCGCGCCACGGCGCCCGGAACGCCGTTTCCCACCCCGCAAAATCCACGCCTTCGAGGGAGTGAAAAAGAGGGTCCGAATCGCGCTTTTTGCGGCGCCCAGAATCGGCCTTTGCGAGGCTTGAAAACCGGCCAAAAATCCCTATTTAGTCAAAGGGTTGCCGGAGGATACTTTGCGCTAGGCGCGAGCGGTCTTTCATGGCACAAATAGCCTCACATCAGCGCCTTTTGCGCGGCTGATTCGGGCGACATCTCGAAGGCCTCTTATGACAGAACCTGCTCGGCAGACGCCTGCCGAAAACGAGCCCTCAAATCCGAGCGATTACGGGGCGGAATCGATCCGCGTGCTCAAGGGTCTCGATGCCGTCCGCAAGCGCCCGGGCATGTATATCGGCGACACCGACGACGGCTCTGGCCTGCACCACATGGTGTACGAGGTCGTCGACAACGCGATCGACGAAGCGCTTGCGGGCCACGCCACGCGCGTCGATGTCGTGCTCAATGCCGACAATTCCGTCACCGTGCGCGACGACGGCCGCGGCATTCCCGTCGACATCCACAAGGGTGAAGGCATCTCGGCGGCCGAGGTCATCATGACCCAGCTCCATGCCGGCGGAAAGTTCGACCAGAACTCCTACAAGGTCTCCGGCGGCCTGCACGGCGTCGGCGTCTCCGTCGTGAACGCGCTGTCGAGCAAGCTCGGCTTGCGCATCTGGCGCGACAACAAGGAGCACTACATCGAGTTCGCCCATGGCGATGCCGTCGCACCGCTGGTGGTGGTCGGCGACGCGCCGGGCAAGCGCGGCACCGAGGTGACGTTCCTGGCCTCGCCCGACACCTTCAAGAACATCGAATATGATTTCGCGACGCTCGAGCACCGCCTGCGCGAGCTCGCCTTCCTCAACTCCGGCGTCAACATCGCCCTCTCCGACATGCGCCACGCGGTCGAGAAGCGCGAGGAGATGCACTATTCCGGCGGCGTCGAGGAATTCGTCAAATATCTCGACCGCAACAAGAAGGCGATCGTGCCGGCGCCGATCATGGTGCGCGCGGAAGCCAACGGCATCGGCGTCGAGGCGGCGCTGTGGTGGAACGACAGCTACCACGAGAACGTGCTGTGCTTCACCAACAACATCCCGCAGCGCGACGGCGGCACCCATCTCGCCGGCTTCCGCGGCGCGCTGACGCGCCAGGTCAACGGCTATGCCGAGGCCAATGCGAAGAAGGAAAAGATCGCGCTGACCGGCGACGATTGCCGCGAAGGCCTCACCGCCGTTCTGTCGGTCAAGGTGCCCGATCCGAAGTTTTCGTCGCAGACCAAGGACAAGCTGGTGTCCTCGGAAGTGCGTCCCGTGGTCGAGAACGTGCTCAACGAGGCGCTCCAGGCCTGGTTCGAGGAGCACCCTAGCGAAGCCAAGATGATCGTCGGCAAGGTGATCCAGGCCGCAGCCGCCCGCGAAGCCGCGCGAAAGGCGCGCGAGCTGACGCGCAAGAGCCCGCTCTCGGTCTCCTCGCTGCCCGGCAAGCTCGCCGACTGCCAGGAAAAGGATCCGGCCAAGTCCGAACTCTTCATCGTCGAGGGTGACTCGGCAGGCGGCAGCGCCAAGCAAGGCCGCAACCGCGAATTCCAGGCGGTGCTGCCGCTGCGCGGCAAGATCCTCAACGTGGAGCGCGTGCGTCCCGACAAGATGCTGGGAAGCGAGCAGATCGGCACGCTGATCACGGCGCTCGGCACCGGAATCAGCGACGAGTTCTCGATCGAGAAGCTGCGCTATCACAAGATCATCGTGATGACGGACGCCGACGTCGACGGCGCCCACATCCGCACGCTGCTGCTGACCTTCTTCTACCGGCAGATGCGCGACATCATCGACGGCGGCTATCTCTACATCGCCCAGCCGCCGCTCTATAAGGTCTCCAGAGGCAAGTCCGAGCAGTACCTGAAGGACGAGCGGGCGCTGGAGGACTATTTGATCGAGACCGGTCTCGATGATTGCATATTCACGCCCGGCACCGGCGGCGACCGCAGCGGCCGTGACCTGCGCGGACTGATCGACGACGCCCGCGTCGTTCGCAGCATCCTGCGCAATCTGCACACCCGCTACAACCGCAAGGTCGTCGAACAGGCCGCCATCACTGGCGTGCTGAACAAGGACATCTACGGCGATCCCGACAAGGCCGCCGCGGCCGCCCAATACGTCGCCGGACGGCTGGACAAGCAGGCCGAGGATGTCGAACGCGGATGGGTCGGCCACTACGTGGAAGGCCAGGGCTTCCAGTTCGAGCGCACTGTGCGCGGGGTCAAGGACGTCGCGATCATTGACTCCGCGTTCCTGGGCTCGGCCGAGGCCCGCAAGCTCGACGAATTTACGCCCAAGCTGCAGGATGTTTATGCCCGCCCCGGCAACCTTCGGCGCAAGGACGTCGAGCACACGGTCCACGGTCCGGTCGATCTGTTCGAAGCGGTCACCGACGCCGGCCGCAAGGGCGTCACCCTGCAGCGCTACAAAGGACTGGGTGAGATGAACCCGGAGCAGCTCTGGGAAACAACGCTGGATACCAATGCGCGCTCGCTGCTCCAGGTGAAGGTCAAGGAGGTCGACGAGGCCGACGACATCTTCACCAAGCTGATGGGCGACGTGGTCGAGCCGCGCCGCGACTTCATCCAGGAACATTCGCTCAGCGCGACGATCGATATCTAGCCCCGACCTCGTTGCACCTCTCCCGCTTGCGGGAGAGGTCGACGCCCCCCGGGCGATGCGAAGCATCGTCCCGCGCGCGGCGGGTGAGGGCTTTCTCCTCGCGGGGATATCCTCCGTAGATTTCGACAACCCCACCGCTGAAGCCCCCCCACCCCAACCCTCCCCCGCAAGCGGGAGAGGGAGCGCACCTCCTTCGTGGCGACCTTCAAGCCCGAATTGCTACCGTGCCCAATTCTCGGTAGTTTCCGCCTCCGAACCACCCCGCCCCACCCAACAGGACAGCGAGAACCACCGTGGCGCCCATCCAGTACATCGTCGAGGGCGGTCATCGGCTCTCGGGCTCGATCGAGCCGTCCGGCAACAAGAATTCGGCGCTGCCGATCATCGCCGCCGCGCTGCTCACCGAGCATCCGGTGACGCTGGAGAACGTGCCGCGGATCCGCGACACCGAGACGCTGGTCGAGCTGATCCGCTCGGTCGGCGCGGCGGCGGAGTGGACCGCCCGCAACACGCTTCATATCCATGCCAAGAGCATCCGCGCTGCGGATCTCGACCCCGAGCTCTGCGTCCGCATCCGCGCCTCGATCCTGCTCGCGGGCCCCCTGCTCGCCCGCTGCGGCGAGGTGATGCTGCCGCCGCCCGGCGGCGACGTCATCGGCCGCCGCCGGCTCGACACCCATGTGCTGGCGCTGGAACAGCTTGGGGCCAAAGTCACCGCAACCGACCGGCTCGAATTCCGCGCGCCAAAGCTCGCCGGCGCTGACGTGTTCCTGGACGAGCCCAGCGTCACCGCGACCGAGAACGCGCTGGTGGCGGCGGTCGCCGCCGACGGCGTCACCTATTTGCGCAACGCAGCCTCCGAGCCGCATGTGCAGGACCTCGCCAACTTCCTGGTCGCGCTCGGCGCCAAAATCGAGGGCATCGGCACCAACACCATGATCATCCATGGTCCGGCAACGCTGGGGGAAGCGACCTACCGGATCCAGCCCGACCATATCGAGGTCGGCTCGCTGATCGGGCTTGCCGCCGTGACGCGCTCGCCGCTTCGCATCGTGCGCGCCGGTGTCGAGCATCTGCGCTCGATCCGCATGGGTTTCGAACGGCTCGGCATCGTCTGCCGCGTCGAGGGCGACGACCTCATCGTGCCCTCGAACCAGACGCTGAAGATCCAGGACGATTTCGGCGGCCACGTGCCGAAGCTGGAGGACCAGCCCTGGCCGGCCTTCCCGGCCGATCTGATGTCGATCGCGATCGTCACCGCCACGCAATGCGAGGGCGTGATCCTGATGTTCGAGAAGATGTTCGAATCGCGGATGTTCTTCGTCGACAAGCTGATCGCGATGGGCGCGCGTATCGTGCTCTGCGATCCGCATCGCGCCATCATCGCCGGTCCCAGCCGCCTGCGCGGGGCGCCGATGACCTCGCCCGACATCCGCGCCGGCATGGCGATGCTGCTGGCCGCGGTCTGCGCCGAGGGCACTTCGACCATCAACAACGCCGATCAGATCGAGCGCGGCTACGAGCGCATCGAGGAGCGGCTGAACGCGCTGGGCGCGAAGATCAAGCGCGTGCCCGAGCGGAAGAGCTGAGGCATCTTTCTTCCCTTCTCCCCTTGTGGGAGAGGGAAAAAACACGGCCATGTTTTCGTCGCTCAGTGATGCTATTGAGTGACCATGCTCGACACCGTGCAACATCATTCGCAGCCGCAATCCGGCGTGCCGCAAAACCATCTCGCCGATGAGTTCGTCGAGACGCTGCGGCTGGCCGTGCCGATGATGCTGACGCAGCTCGGGCAGATCGCGATGATCACGACCGATCTCGCGCTGATCGGCCGGCTCGGCGAGGATGCGGTCGCCGCCGCCGCGCTGGCGCATACAGTTTATTTCGTCAGCTTTACCTTCGGGCTCGGATTGATGGCTGCGGTGTCGCCGCTGGTGGCGCAGGCGTTCGGCGCCGGCGACGTCAGGCGCATCCGCCGCGCCTTGCGCGTCGGCTTGTGGGTCGCGCTGCTGATCTCGCTGCCGATGATGGCCTCGCCGCTTTATGGCGAACACATCCTGATCGCTCTCGGACAGGTGCCGCAATCGGCCGCGCTCGCCCAGCGCTATCTGAACGGCCTCGCCTGGGGCATCGCACCGGCGCTCGGCTTCATCGCGCTGCGCAGCATGATGAGCGCGGTGAACCGGCCGCAGCCGCCGCTGTGGATCACGGTCGCGGCGATCCCCGTCAATGCCGCGCTGGTCTATGTCCTGATCCATGGCCTGTTCGGCCTGCCGGAGCTCGGCCTGTTCGGCGCCGGGCTTGCGACCACGCTCGTCAATCTCGGCACCTTCCTCGCCGTGCTCGCCATCGCCGCATGGCGAAAGCCATTCGCGGACTACCGCCCGCTCGCCCATCTCTGGCGGATCGACTGGCCCCTGATGCGCCAGCTCATCGCGCTCGGCGCGCCGATCTCGTTTTCCCTGCTGCTGGAATATGGCCTGTTCTCGTCCGCCGCGCTGCTGATGGGGTTGATCTCGACCACGGCGCTTGCCGCGCACCAGATTGCGCTCCAGGTCACGGCCGTGCTGTTCATGGTCCCGCTCGGCATCGGCATGGCGGCGACGGTCCGCGTCGGCCACGCCTTCGGCCGCAACGACCCGGCCGCGGTGAGACGTGCGGGCCTCGTCGCTGCGGTGCTTGGCGTAGCGCTGGTCTCGGCCCTGACGGTTGCCATCATCCTCGGCCGCTACGAGCTCGGACGGCTGTTCTTCGGCGGCAGCGAGGCCAGCGCGGCAACGGTCGAGCTGACGGCGACACTGCTGCTGGTCGGCGCGACCTTCTTCATCGCCGACGGTCTCCAGACCATCATGGGCGGCGCACTGCGCGGCATCAATGACACCAGGATGACGCTGGTGTTCGCGGCGATCGGCTATTGGTGCGTCGCCTTTCCCGTCGCCTGGGTCCTGGCTTTCCACGCCGGGCTGGGCGCAGTCGGCGTCTGGATCGGATTCTCGATCGGCACGTTCGTCTATGCCGGCCTCCTGGTCTTGCGCTTCCGGATGCTGGCGCGCAGACTGGTGAGATGATCGGCACAGTCCGCGAAGTTCCTCCCAATGTCGACGCCGGCACGCTGCTGGCGGGCGCGCAGTTCGTGGACGCATTTCGCGTGGAGATCGGCGCGACGGCGGTGAATGCCCGCGAGGCCTGCGTGCGGATGGTGCTGCACGGGCCACGCTGGGTCGATGCGCTCATACGCCTGCGCAACATCCTGGTGAGACCGTTCGGACTGAAGACCTCGGGCGAAGGCGCACCGGCGCCGTATGGCCTGATCGGATTGTTTCCGGTGGTCAGCGAAACACCCGAGCGGCTGGTCGCGGGCTTCAACGATTCCCATCTCGATTTCCGCCTCGTCGTCGATGTCGCCGGAACGGAGGCGGACCGCCAGGTGACATCGACCACGCTGGTGCGCACCCACAATCTGCTCGGCCGGACCTATCTCGCCCTCATCATGCCCTTCCACAAGTTCGTGGTCCGCGGCATGATGAAGCGCATCGGGGAACCGGCGAGATGACCCTGTCCGTCGACCTCTTCTACTCCTACCGCAGTCCCTTCAGCTATCTGGCGCTGCCGAAGACGCTGAAGCTCGTCGCGGAGTATGACCTCGCGGTGAACCTGCGACCGGTCTATCCGCTCGCAGTCCGCGTCCCCGGCTTCTTCAAGAAGGCCAGCCCGAACTTCATTCGCTATGTGGTGCTCGACAGCACGCGCGTCGCGCAGCACGAGGGCATTCCGTTCCGCTTTCCGAGGCCAGATCCGATCGTGCAGGACAAGACGACGTTCGATGTCGCGGCCGAGCAACCCTACATCCACCGGCTGACCCGGCTGGGCGCGATGGCGCAGCTCGAGGGCCGTTCGCTCGCATTCACCGATGCAATTGCGCGCGTGCTGTGGGACGGCTCGGTGGCGGGCTGGAACGAAGGCGATCATCTCGCCCGCGCTGCCGAGAAGGCCGGCTTCGATCTCGCCGCGATGGATGCTGCGATCAGCGCCGATCCGGATCGTTACGAGCAGGTGATCGCGGAGAACGAGAAGGACCACGCCGCCTCCGGCCATTGGGGCGTGCCGACCTTCGTGTTCGAGAACGAGCCGTTCTTCGGCCAGGACCGCATCGATCTCTTGGTCTGGCGCATGCAGGACAAGGGCCTGACGAAGCGGTAGGGCAAGTCCTGATGCGTACCGGCCTCGGCCCATGACCGACATAGGTCAACATGCCGCGGCCGGGCGTGCATCCGCGTTGATCCCGGTCAAATGACGCATCTCGCCGGCTGCATAGCGTCTCCTCCCGGAAGGAGCCGCGATCATGCTGCCGTTCACGATCGAGCAATTCCTAGGTGTTTTTGCGAGCTACAACCGGGCAATCTGGCCGATGCAGGTTCTCGCATATCTGTTGGGCGGGCTGGCCTTCGTGCTGGTGTTTCGCAAGGACAGATGGGCCGATCAGATCGTCGCCGGCATTCTTGCGGCGATGTGGGCATGGACCGGGATCGTCTATCACCTGACCTTCTTCGCAACGATCAACAAGCTGGCCTACATTTTCGGCGCATTGTTTGTCGTCCAGGCTGCGGCCTTCGTCTATTTCGGCGTGTGCCAAAACCGGATCGATTTCGACTACAATGAGGAATCAGCGGGGGTTATCGGAGTCGCGTTCGTGTTCTACGCGGCGGCGATCTACCCCCTGTTCGGCCTCGAGATGGGTCAGCACCCCAACGAACTGCCGATGTTCGGAGTCACGCCGTGTCCCGTCACCATCTTCAGCTTCGGCATGTTGCTGCTGACAAGGCAGCCGGTCCCGCGCTGGCTCCTTGTGATCCCGTTTCTATGGTCGCTTGTCGGCGGCAGCGCCGCGATACTGCTCCGCGTGCCGCAAGACTGGGCGCTGTTGGTGGCTGGAGCTGTCTCTCTGGCACTGCTGGTCCAGCGTGACCGGCGGGTCGCATCAGCCTGCTAGTTCCAGCACCGGCTCACTCCGCCACGCGCGCGGGCTTGTCGCTTGCTGCCTCCGACCACTCGCCGACGACGCGGTCGAGATCGCAGAGATTCTGGTGCATCTGCTCCAGCGAGAATCCGATGGCGAAGAAGCGCTCGGCGGTGTCGCCGGAATGGCCGCGGATCAGACCGTCCTGGCGCACCGCGGCAACCGCCTCGGCGTAGTGCTGAAGCGCGACATGCACGGGATGGATCGGCGGCGCGCCGGCGCCAGCCCGCAGTGCTTCGGCCGCCGACCGCAGGAAGCGCACGATCGCCGCACTGACCTCCGCCAGCGGCGCGGCGAGCCGCATCTGCACCTCGACCGGCAGCGGGACGACGGTGGCGCGGCCGATCATCACGACGTCATGGCGCAGCCGCAGGACCGTTCGCAGCAAGGGACCGGTATCGGGCCCGCTCGACAGGCGCGCCGCACGCTCGCGTTCGGCTTCTGTACCGATGGCATTCATGCCCACCATCGCGGTGCCGATGCCGTCCTGGATCCGGTGCAGCGCATCGTTGTCGCGGCCGCGCGTGAGACCCGCGAGCAACTCGGTGAAGGCGTCCGCGATCAGTTCGAGCAGTCTTGCCGCGCTGGCGCGGATCTGTCGCACCGCGCGTGAGGGCAGCACCAGGAACGAAACGAGCAATCCCGTGATGGCGCCGACCCCGACCTCGCTGACGCGATCGATCGCCGAGGTCATGGGATCGGAATGATGCATGGTCGGAACCAGCAGCACGATAATCGCGGTCACCGTCGCCGCGTTCAGGCTTGGGTTGATCGCGGCCACGAAGGCGAGCGGCGCGACCGCCAGCACCAGCAACCCCAACAGGCCGGCCTCGGTAGAGTAAGGGATCAGGATCGCGATGGCGCCGCCATAGATGGCGCCGCCGATCGTGCCGAGCACATAGTCGCGCGTCGCCTTCAGCGAGCGACCGACGCTCATCTGGGTCACGATCAGCGAGGTCAGCACCGCCCAGAGCGGCAGGAGCAGATGCAGCGCGGTGGCAATGGCATAGGCCGCCACCGCGGCGACCGTGACCCGGATGGCCAACCCCAACTGCGTCCGCCGTGATCGGATCCGGTCGAACATTTGTCTTGCGAGTGCCATCGTCGAATGTCCCGGTCGATCCTCTTGCGCCTGCCAAAAGCATAGCTGATGCCCGCGGCCCCAAGGCCGCTTGAAAGGCCAAATCAGCCCGCCTAACTTGCGCGCCAAAACGAGGAAACACGATGGCCCACGAAACCGCAACGCTCGCCGCCTATGTCTTCAATCTGAAATACCAGGATATTCCGGCGGAAGTGCTGGATCGCGCCAAGGTGTTGACGCTGGATTTCCTCGGCAGCGCGATCCGGGCCAGAAGCGAAGCGGAATCCACCCCCTCGATCCTGAAGATGCTGGAGGCGCTCGCGCTCGACACCAGGGGCGAGTCCACCGTGTTCGGCGACAGCAAGACCTGGACCCCGGCGGTGGCGGCGCTCCTCAACGGCGCACTCGGCCATTCCCTCGATTTCGACGACACGCATGCGGATTCCTCGCTGCATCCGAGCGCGCCGGTCGTTCCGGCCGCGTTCGCCGTCGGCGAGATGGTCGGCGCTTCCGGGCGCGACGTGCTGACCGCGATCGTGGCGGGCTATGAAGTCTGCTGCCGGCTCGGCAACGCGCTCGACCCGACCTCGCATTATGCGCGCGGCTTCCATCCGACCGCGACCGCCGGCACCTATGGCGCGGCCGCCGCGGCCGGAAAACTGTTCGGCCTCAGCGAAAAACAGATCATCGCCGCCTTCGGCGTCTCCGGCAGCCAGGCCGCCGGCTCGCTGCAATTTTTGGTCAACGGCGCCTGGAACAAGCGCTACCAGGTCGGCGCCGCCGCGATGAACGGCGTGATCGCCGCGACGCTGGCGCGCAACGATTTCGTCGGCGCGACCGAATCGGTCGAGGGCAAGCACGGCCTGCTCACCGGCTACACCGACGACGCGCATCCCGGCAAGGCCGTCGCCGAGCTCGGCAAGACCTATGAGACGATGAAGATCGGCGTGAAGCCGTATCCGAGCTGCCGCTACACCCATGCCGCAATCGACGCGCTGATCGCGATGCGGCGCGAGCACAATCTGACGCCAGACCAGGTCAAGCGCGTCGAGATCGGCCTGCATCGCAACGGCATCACGCTGACCGGCGATGCCGCGACCAAGCGGCATCCGACCTCGATCGTCGGCGGCCAGTTCTCGATGTTCTTCACCGGCGCGCTCGCGCTCGATCAGGGCAGCTTTGGTTGGGATGACTACAACCGCCTCGGCGATACCGCCATCGACGCGCTCGCCGACAAGTTCGACGTGGTGCAGGACGACCGGCTCGAGATCGGCCGCACCCATCCGTTCGGCGCGCGCGTCAGCATCACGACGGACGACGGCGTGCACGAGCGGCTGTATGCCGATCCCTCCGGCGAGCCGAATTCGTTTCCCGATGCGCAGGCGATGCAGCAGAAATTCTTGACGCTGGCGCGTCCGGTGCTGAATGCGCGCGCGGAGAAATTTGCCGATGCGATCCTGACGCTGGAGCGGTTCGACCGCGTGGCGAAGGCGACGGAATTGGGGAGGTAGGACTCTCTCTTCCCCCTCTCCCCGTTCTTACGGGGAGAGGGTTGGGGTGAGGGGCATCTCTCCGCGAATGAGATGGCCGCGAGACCTGTACCCCCTCACCCGGATTGCTGCGCAATCCGACCTCTCCCCGCAAGCGGGGAGAGGTTAAATCAATTCACCCCCGCCAGCTTCCCCTTCTCGTGCGTTGCGGCCACCACGTCGCGCACGAGATCGAACACGCCGTCCGCCTCCGGCGGCCAGTTCGGCGAGCGGCCGAGCCGCACGATCACGAGTCGCTCCGAGGGAATGACGATCGTGTACTGCCCGATCGTGCCCTTGGCGAAGAAGGCATCGCGTGGCCAGCCGTGTGTGATGCGAAGGTTCGCGCCAAAGCTGGCGCCGTGGTTGGTCCAGAAGCCGGCGCCGATGCCGACCCACGCGTTTGGCGTCGCCGTCGCCGAATAGTTCACCCATCCCTCGGGGAGGATGCGCTTGCCGCCGGCGAGGCCGTCATTGAGATAGAGCTGGCCGAACCGCGCCCAGTCACGCGCGGTCGCCAGCATTTCGCTGGAGCCCTCGACCGTGCCGGCGCCGTCGAGCTGGAGCGTGACATGGCGCATGCCGAGCGGGGCGAACAATTCGCGGCGCGCGAAGCGCAGCGCGTCTTCGGGGGTACCGCCGGCAGCAACGCGGATCAGATGCGCGAGAATGATGGTGTTGCCGTCGTGATAGTTCCACGCGGTGCCCGGTGCGGTCTCGAGCGGGATGCTCTCTGCATAGGTGGCCATGTCGGATTCCATGAACTTCATCCGGTTGACGGGCTCGAAGGCGGAGCCGAGCGAAGCCTCCAATGAGCTGCCGAGCGCAAGGCCCGCAGTGTGGCGCAGCAGCTGATCGACGGTAATGGCGTGGCGCGGATCGTCAGGATCTTTCCAGGCGGCGACCGGCGCAGGCCCATCGAGCTTCAGCTTGCCCTGGCGCACCAGCACGCCTGTTAGCGCCGAGATCGCCGATTTCGTCATGGAGAAGCCAAGCAGCGGAGTCTCCGGTCCGATTCCGTCCGCATAGCGCTCGGCGATGATGCGGCCCGCCTTCATCACGACGACCGCGCGGGTGCGGCGATAAGGCGGCTGCGCGGGCTCCGCGAACGCGCGGTCGAGCGCGGCGGCAAGCTCGGGACTTTGCGGCGGCACGATCGCAGGGCCGGCGATCTCGGGCAGCAGCGCCGGCTGCCTGTCGTCCGCAGGCACGGTGACGTCGGCGATCGCCGCGCCGTGCTCCAGCGTGCAGCCGAGCCCCTCGCGATAGACGGCATGGCTGCGGCCGATGCCGAACAATGTCACCGTGACGTCCTTGCGCGCGCGATCGACCTGATAGTCCATCGCCCAGGTGATCAGACTGGTGCCCGGCATGGCGTCCATGGTTTCGGCGAAGGTCCGCCTGATATCCAGGCCCGAGACGAACGTCTCGGAGCACAGGATGTCGGCGACGAAGCCGGTGGCGATCCTGGGCACGTCGTGCGCCCGCGCCGCGCCGAGCGCGACGCCGGCAGCGGCGATGGCGGTGGTGAGGAGGATGATCTTGCGGCGGCGGGTCACGGGCTTTCTCCGGCTTCGGGGCAGGTGCGGGAGAGCAGGCCGGATGCGGGCGACACGCGCTCGCCGGATTTGGAAAATAGCGTGGCTGAAACTGAGCGGGGCTGGCCGATTCCGAAATAACTCAAATATTTCAAAGCAATGCGAGGATGCAGTCACGACGGTGGTCCGCTCCCTCGCCCCGCTTGCGGGGAGAGGGTTGGGGTGAGGGGGAGCCTCCGCGGGGGCGGTGAGAGTTTGACTCGCGGAGGCTCCCCCTCACCCGCCGCGCTTCGCGCGTCGGCCTCTCCCCGCAGGCGGGGAGAGGCGAAGGACCCGTCACGCCGCGCTGGTGTTGAGCCGCCGGTACTCCGTCGGCGTCACGCCGGTGACCGCCTTGAAGGCGCGGTTGAACGGGCCGAGCGACTGGAAGCCGGCGTCCATGGCGATGGTGATGACCGGGACCTCGGCCTGGGCGGGATCGGCGAGCGCGGCCTTTGCTTCCTCGATCCGGTGGTTGTTCAGGAATACATTGAAGTTGCGGTAGCCGAGCCGCTGGTTGATCAGCCGGCGCAGCCGGTATTCGGGAATCTTCAGCCGACCCGCCAGGACGCCGATGGTGATGTTCTCCTGGCGATAGATCCGCTCGTCGGCCATCAGCCGCATCAGGGCGTCGATGAGCTTTTGATCGGCCGCGTCATCGGCTGCAGGCTGACTGAAAACAATCGGCGGTGCGGGCTCCGCCGCGGCCGGAAACAGATCCGCCCCGTCAACGCGCATCATGGCATAGACGATCGCCGCGACGGTGCAGGCAAGCACGCCGGCATTGATGGTTTCGGCGACATCGCCGACGTGCTGGCCGGCGACGGCGATCTGGAGCACCGCGTTCAGCCCGCCATAGAGCGCGGTTACGCAGACGATGAAGACACGAACGTGACGGCGGCGCTCGACCAGGTCGGCCGGCCAGGAGGCGATCATCTGCCCGACCGCGAGCGCGATGAAGCCGAGCGCGATCAGATTGACCACCGTCACCGAGAACCGCACATGGCCGCTGGGTGCAATCCAGACGCAGCCTGCGAAGCTGAAGGCCGTCACCAGCGCCCAGACCCATCCGTGCCACCAGCGGAGGCGAAACTCGTCGTCGAACAGGGAGCGTGTGAACAGCCAGAACACCACGATCGTGCCGGTCGAGAGCGCGATCAGCGGCGCATGCAGGAGCGGGATCCGCGACGTGACATCTACCGAATAGCTCGCCGCATGCGCCGCTGAGCCCAGCGCGAAGGCCGCACCGAGCCGGGCCGCCAGCACATTGCGGAAATCCGAGACCAAGGACGCCGCAAGCACCAGCAGCAGCGCCACGGACGCGGCGCGAAATGCAAGCTCTGTTGCGGCAAGGGTCATCAGTTGTGGCGGCCGTCTGGTGTAATCGACCGACCATCGTTCGTCAGGCCGATTTTTTCAAGCACCATCCGCACCACAACCGTCATCGCCCGGCTTGACCGGGCGATCCAGTACTCCGAGACGGCAATGATTAAATCGATGGTCCGCGGCGTACTGGATCGCCCGCCTTCGCGGGCGAAGACAGTTGAGAATGTGGCACCGCCGCCCCCACGACATCTTGTCCGGCTTTGTCGCGACGGCGACGCCAAATCCTGCTACGATCGTGCCCAAGAAAGTTAAAAGGAGTCCATCATGAGCTGGCAACCCTCCAACGATCCCGTGCTCGGCGATCCCATGTCCTGCGATGCGCTCGATCTTGTCATCGTGCCGCGCACGCGCGACCTCGGCGACGGCTTCGTCGTGCGGCGCGCGCTGCCCCATGGCAGGCGGCAAATGGTCGGACCCTTCATCTTCTTCGATCATTTCGGCCCGGTGCAGTTCGTTTCCGGCAAGGGCATGGACGTGCGGCCGCATCCGCATATCGGACTTGCCACCGTCACCTATCTGTTCGACGGCTCGATCATGCATCGCGACAGCGAGGGCAACGTCCAGGAGATCGCGCCCGGCGCGATGAACCTGATGACGGCGGGCCGCGGCATCGCGCATTCCGAGCGCACGCCGGATGCGCAGCGCGCCTCGGGCCAGCAGATGCTGGGCCTGCAAAGCTGGATCGCGCTGCCGGCCGGATCGGAAGAGATCGCACCGTCGTTCCAGCATTACGGCGCCGGCGACCTGCCGATGATCTCCGAGCGGGATTTCACCGCGCGGGTGATCGCGGGCTCCGCCTTCGGCATCACGTCGCCGGTGTCCATGGTCTCGCCCTGGTTCTACACCGAGGTCACGGCGGTCGCGGGCGCGAGCGTGCCGCTTGACCCCGATCACGAGGAGCGCGCGATCTACGTGGTCGACGGCGAGGTCGAGATCGCGAACGAGCGCTATGAGGGGCCGCGGCTGCTGATCTTCCGCCCCGGTGACCGCATCACCGTGAAGGCACTCAAGGCCACGCGAATGATGTTTCTCGGCGGCGATGCACTGGAAGGCCCGCGCCACATCTGGTGGAATTTCGTCTCCTCCAGCAAGGAGCGGATCGAGCAGGCCAAGCAGGACTGGAAAACCGGCCGCTTCGCGGCGGTTCCTCAGGAACATGAGTTCATTCCGTTGCCGGAATAGGCTAATCCGGTTTCCGGCCGTGCCGTCAGGCGCGGCCGGATTTCCCGCCTGAAGGCCATGCCTTCGAAAGATCTGTCTGCGAAAGCTTTGCCGATGACCACCATGCTCTCCAGCGACCTGCCGCTCCCCAAGATCGGGCGCGGCAAGGTGCGCGACATCTATGCCGTCGACGACGACCGCCTGCTGCTCCTTACCACCGACCGCATCAGCGCCTTCGACGTCGTCATGGGCGAGACCATCCCGATGAAGGGCGCGGTGCTGACCCAGATCAGCGCGTTCTGGTTCAACGAGCTTGAAGGCGTGGTGCCGCATCACATGATCAGCGCCGACACCGACGAGATCATCGCGGCCGTGCCCGCCTTGAAGCCGCATCGCGCCGAGATCCTCGGCCGCGCCATGCTCTCCCGCCGCACCACGGTGTTTCCGATCGAATGCGTGATCCGCGGCTATCTCTCGGGATCGGCCTGGAAGGAATACGCCGCCAGCGGCACGCTCGCGGGCGAGAAGCTGAAGGCCGGCCTCGTCGAGAGCGAGAAGCTGGAGCCAGCGATCTTCAGCCCGGCGACCAAGGCCGAGACCGGCCATGACGAGAACATCACGATTGCGCGGATGCGCGAGGTGGTCGGCGACGAGACAGCCTACACGCTCGAGAGCATGACGCGCGCGATCTACACGCTCGGCGAGGAGCTGGCGCGCGAGCAGGGCATCATCATCGCCGACACCAAGTTCGAGTTCGGCCGCGACAAGGACGGCCGCATCATCCTGATCGACGAGGTGATGACGCCGGATTCGTCGCGGTTCTGGGCCGTCGATGCCTACAAGCCCGGCCAGCCACAGGCGAGCTTCGACAAGCAGCCGCTGCGCGACTATCTCGACGTCGAGCGCCGCGCCGGCCGCTGGAACGGCGACGCCCCGCCGCCGCCGCTGCCGGCGAGCGTGGTGGAGGCGACCAGCAAACGGTATCTGGAGGCGTATCGGCGCGTGACGGGGAAAGAGCTGAAGATTTAGGCGCAGTTGCTGCCACAAACTCGTCATTGCGAGCGCAACGAAGCAATCCAGAGTCTTTCCGCGGAGGGATTCTGGATTGCTTCGCTACGCTCGCAATGACGTGGAGGGGGTCGGTGCGCCGCTCCGGCATTGTCCGTCCGGCTCTATTTCTTCACGCATGATTGGCCGTTCACATGCCATCGCCGAAACTGTCGGATATTTCATAGCTACTAGAATCCTGTTGCGCTAAGTCCGCAGTCGTCTACGTCTCGGACGGGACTTTTTCAGGGGCGAGCGCAACCGCGTGACCGATCCAGCAATTATTTTCAGTCCGGCTGCCCGTTTCAACCCGGCCCTCAGGCGTGCGCTGAATGATATATTGGGCGGGAGCGCCGCCAGCGTCCTGGCCGTCACTTTCGGGCTATCCTACGCGCTGCTGATCTTCACCGGGCCGCTGTCGCCTTATCTGTCCTACGGCATCGCCGCGACTTTCATCAGCTCCGCGGTCCTTGCGGCTGTCATTGGGCTGGGAAGCTCCCTGCCCTTCGCGGTCGCCGGCCCCGACAGCTCGACCGCCGCGGTGACGGGCATCTTGGCCGCCTCGCTGGTCGAACGCATTGAAGCGGCCAATCTGTCGGCGCCGCTGCTCTCGCCCGTCCTGATCACGCTCGGCCTGTCGACCATGCTGACCGGGATCGTGCTGTGCGGACTGGGACTGACGCGGATGGGCCGCGCCATCCGCTACGTGCCTTATCCGGTGATCGGCGGCTTTCTCGGCGCCACCGGGCTCTTGATCGTGATGGGCGCGATCCGGGTGATCACCGATCGTCCCGTGCAGTTTGCCACCCTGCCGCGCTTCACCAACGGCGTCACGATGTCGGAGCTGGGCGCCGCCTGCGCGATGGCGCTGGTGCTCTATCTGACGTGGCACCGCTCGCGCAACGCGTTCGGGTTGCCGATCATCCTGGTCGGCGGCATGCTCGCCGCGCATCTGGCGTTCTGGATCGCCGGGATTTCGCCGGAGGAGGCGCGCGCTTTGGGCTGGATGTTCCAGCCGCCGCCGCCGGCGACCTTCATGTTGCCCTGGCACATCGACGACCTCGCGCACTATCCGTGGTTCGCCGTGCCGGACCTGCTCGGCAACGTCGTCGCCGTCATCTTCGTTAGCGCCTCCAGCACCCTGTTCAACACCACCGGCATCGAGGTCGCCGTTCACCGCGAGGCCAATCTTGAGCGGGAGCTGAACACGACCGGCGCCGCCAATATCCTGTCCGGCGCGCTCGCCGGCTATGCCGGCTGCATCTCGGTCAGCCGCTCGATCCTCAATTTCAGCAGCGGCGGCCGCGGACGCCTGTCCGGCTTCACGGTTGCGGCCATATCACTGCTGATGCTCGCGATCGCACCGGAGCTGCTCGGCTTCATGCCGAAATTCGTGCTCGGCGGCCTGCTGCTCTATCTCGGCGCCGATCAGCTCCACAAATGGCTCATCGAGTCGCGCAAGCGGCTCTCGAAGCTCGAATATCTGTCGCTGGTCGCCATCATCGCGATCATCGTCATCTGGGGTTTCGTGCCGGGCATCCTGATCGGCGTGATCATCGGCTGCACGACCTTCGCATTCAGCGCGGCGCGGGTCGAATCGATCAAATACAGTTTTGACGGCGCCGAATATCGCTCCTCGCTCGATCGCTCGCGCGACGACCAGGAGGTGCTGCTCGCTCATGGCGGCAAGATCCAGGGCCTGAATCTCCAGAGCTATCTGTTCTTCGGGTCCGCCAACCGGCTCTATCAGCACGTCAAGAAACTGCTGCACGAACGCCCGGAGTGCCGCTATCTGCTGTTCGACTTCAAGCTCGTCACCGGCGTCGATTCGTCGGCCGCCTACAGTTTTGCCCAGATCAAGCGCAGCGCCGGCGACCTCGGCGTCGAGCTGATCCTGGTGCACCTGCCAGCCGCGGCCGAGAAGGTGCTGCGCTCCAGCGATTTCCTCGGCGACGGCGTCACCGTCATTCCCGAGCTCGATCATGCGCTGGAGTGGTGCGAGAACGAGCTCATCGCGCAGCATCAGGGCCTGGCGCAGGAAGAGGCGAATTTGCGCGACTGGTTCGCAGGGATTCTCGACAGCGAGGACGATGCCGACGAACTGATCCGCCGCTGCCAGCGCCTCGAGGTCGAGGCCGGCGAAATCATCGTGCAGGCCGGCGATGCCGCCGATTCCATGCACTTCATCCTCGACGGCCGCGTTGGGATCATGATCCCCGCGGAGCAGAATGGCATGACGCGGGTCCGAAGCCTCGGGCGCTACACCACGATCGGCGAGATGGGCCTGGTGTCGCAGACGCCGCGCAGCGCGACGATCCAGGCCGAGGTCGACAGCGTGCTCTACGTGCTGAACACGCACCAGTTCGACGCGATCAGGGACGAGGCCCCCGCGCTCAGCCGCAAGCTGCTGACCTATTTCGTGTCGGTCATGGCCGAGCGACTGACATTTGCGAACAGGACGATCGCGGTGCTGCGGCGGTAACGACCGCGTAGTCCGGACGGAGCGAAACGCAGTCCGGGCTACGGCACTTCCGTCTCATGAGATTGCGCCACCAAGCATTGCAATGAGGCAGTTGGCGTGACCCATTGCGGTGCATTGGGACAATAGCGGGCGTCGCCGATCTGCAATATGATCCTGCCTGCCATTGCTCTCCGAGTACGATACGGCGTGCCTCCGATGAAGCTTCTCTTATCGCAAGGGCCGCCGCTTGCGCCGCGCGCAAACGGCGTCGGTTGCACGCCGCTCCAGACCAGCGCGAGAAGACCGCCAGGGACCGCGCAACGGCCCCCGGACAGCGAAAGCGCATTTGGAAGACAGCAATGGAGGAAAAAACATGACACGTACATGCGCGACAAGAATTGCAATAGCAGTCTCGACCTTCGCCTGCGCGACGTTGTTCTCCTTCGCCTGGTCTGAGGAGCACGGCGTCTCGATGTCGGTCGACAGTGCACAGGCGCGGGTCGGTCGCCCGCTGACTCCCGTGAGCGTTGCCGGCGTGGCGCGTCGACAGACACGGCGCGCCGTATATGGTGCCGGCGCCTACGGTGTCGGAGCAGGTGTCGCAGCGGTTGGCACAGCCGCCGCGATTGCCGCAACGTCACCTGGATGGGGGGCCGGTCCGGGCTATTATGCGGGCGGCGGTCCTTACGCGTCTTACGCCTACTCGCCGGAGGACTGGCGCAGGCGAAACGGCATGGTCTGCACACCCGGTACGCTGACCAAGATGGAGGACGGCCGCATGTATCGCTGTCAGTAATGGCACAGTCGCATCAGCGGGAGGCGGCTTTCGAGCCGCCTCCCGCATCTTGCACCTTTGCCAGACGGCGCACGCCTCGCAACAGCGAGCAAGCCGCTTTGCAATTCCTGTGCTCCATTGATCCAGATCAAGCCGGGAGCAAATGACCAGAGAATGCTGATCGCTCGGCTTTGATACCCGAGGGAGATTGCCATGAAGCTGGCCGGCACCAAGCGAATGCTACTTGTTGCAGCCGTTCTAGGCTGTGGAATTTTCGGCTCGATCAATTGGTCACACGAGGACGGCATCACGCTCGTCGTTCAAGCCGCTGAAGCCAGGGTCGGACGACCGGCAACCCCGGCGAGCGTCGCCGGCGTCGCACGTCGAACCACGCGGCGCGCGGTCGTAGGGGGAGCGGCGGTAGGCGCGGCAGCGGTCGGCACAGCATGCGTCCGCGTATATGTGAACGGCGCCTACGTGTGCCGCTGATGCATTCGCGCCGGCGAGTTCAAATCGCCGGCGCGCAGCATCGATTGCCGGTTAGACCCCCGCCATCATCACGTATTTGATCTCGACATACTCTTCCATGCCGTGGCGCGAGCCTTCGCGCCCCAAGCCGCTTTCCTTGACGCCGCCGAACGGCGCGACTTCCGTGGTGATCAGGCCGGTGTTGACGCCGACCATGCCGGACTCCAGCGCTTCGGCGACACGCCAGACGCGGCCGAGATCGCGGGAATAGAAGTAGGAGGCGAGCCCAAACGGCGAGGCGTTGCACATCGCGATGACGTCGGCCTCGTCCTTGAAGCGGATCACCGGCGCGAGCGGGCCGAAGGTTTCCTCCTGCGCCACCAGCGAGTCCGGCTTGACGTTGGCGAGCACCGTGGGCTCGAAGAAGGAGCGTCCGAGCTCGCTGCGCTTGCCGCCGGTGACGACCTTGGCGCCGCGCTTCACGGCGTCGGCAATGTGGCGCTCGACCTTGTCGACCGCCTTCAGGTTGATCAGCGGGCCCTGCGTCACGCCGGCTTCTGTGCCGTCGCCGATCTTCATCACCGCGACCTTCTTCGACAGCTTCTGCACGAACTCGTCGTAGATCTTGTCCTGGGCGTAGAGGCGGTTGGCGCAGACGCAGGTCTGGCCCATGTTGCGGTATTTCGAGACGATCGCGCCTTCGACCGCCGCATCGATATCGGCGTCGTCGAACACCACGAAGGGCGCGTTGCCGCCGAGCTCGAGGCCGAGCCGCTTCACGCCGACGGAGGCCTGCTGGTAGAGAATCTTGCCGACGGCGGTCGAGCCGGTGAAGCCGACGAAGCGCACCGCCGGATGCTCGCACAGCACCTTGCCGATCGGCGGCGCGTCGCCGGTGATGATGTTGAGTACGCCCTTGGGGATGCCGGCCTTCTCGGCGAGCACGGCCAGCGCCAGCGCCGACAGCGGCGTCTCGTTGGCCGGCTTCAGCACCACGGTGCAGCCGGCCGCCAGCGCCGGCGAGACTTTTCGCGTGATCATCGAGTTCGGGAAATTCCACGGCGTGATCGCACCGCAGACGCCGATCGGCTGCTTGATCGCGAGCAGGCGCGCATCAGGACGTTGCGTCGGAATGGTTTCGCCATAGACGCGGCGGGCTTCCTCGGCGAAGAACTCGATATAGGCGGCGCCGATGTCGACCTCGCCCAATGCCTCGGAGAGCGGCTTGCCCTGCTCGGAGGTGAGGATCAGCGCAAGGTCCTCGCGATTGGCGATGATCAGCTCGAACCATTTGCGCAAAATGTTGGAGCGCTGCTTGGCGGTGTGCTTGGCCCAGGCGGGAAAGGCCCGCTCGGCGGCTTCGACCGCCTTGGTCGTATCGTCCGCACCAAGCTGTGGAACCTTCGCAAGCTCGACGCCGGTGGCGGGATTGTTGACGGCAAAGACCGGCGTGCCGACCCAGGCGCCGTCGATGTAGCAGGCCTCCTTCAGCAGCGACGGGTCCTTCAACCGGTCGCGCAGGGTGGCGGTGGCGTGCTGGGCGCGTGCGGCGGCAGTCGGGGTCATAGCGTTACTCCTCGGAGCGCGATCGGATCGGCCCGGAATATAGGGACAGACGGCGCGTAATGCACCGCCCCGCAACGCACATCAGATGGGAGCTAAGCTCGTAGCGGCGAACTTATTGTTTGAGCATGATCTTTCCGGAAAACCGCTGCACACTTTGCGCTAACGCGGCCCTTCGGGTCCGGATCATGCTCAGGCCGCGCCGCTCATATAGGTCTCGCGCCGGCCGATCATGCGCTCGGCGGCGGCTTTGGCGTCGGACTTCGAGGAGGTCGCACAGGTGCGATATTCGAGATCGGGAACGCCCGTGGTGTCGCGGCGGCCAAACCACGATTTCGAGCCGACCGGAAGCAGCGCCAGCGCCTGCGCCAGATTGTCGACCGCGCCGAACGAATAGAGCGCGCCGCTGCCGGCGATGCGGACCTCGTAAATGCCGGGCGAGATCGGCGCCTCGAGATTGTCGCCCCGTCCGGGACGGGGATAGCGCTTCCATTCGCTCCAGGTTGAAATCATCAGAGGTCCCCCTCGCGGCCGGTGCCGGCCGCCAAATTTGTATCAAGTCCTAACGTCCGCGGCTGATTGGGCCCGTTGCCAAACGCCGCGACGCACAAAATGTTTCAAGTGCTTCAAACACGCGAAACATATCGCCGGAGCCCGTCCACGGTCACGGTTCGTTGCGGCCATCCACCCCAGATTGTGACGGAGTGTTTCAGTTCAGACGACCTGTCGTCCTGCGCGCGGCGCGGGTCGTCAAGTCACGACATCGCGACCGGCGGAGACATCGCGACGCGCTTGCCGCGCGGGGCATGCAGGAGGACAATCGATCACTTCCAACAATAATCAAACCGGAGGAAACGCGTATGCAAAGCCAAGCCCAGATCGACGAGGTTCTGCGTAAGACAAGCGACGCCAAGGAGATTCCCGGCGTGGTGGCGATCGCCGCCAGCGGTAACGACGTGCTGTATCAGGGCGCGTTCGGCAAGCGCGATCTGTCCAAGCCCGACGCGATGACAGCGGACAGCGTGTTCTGGATCGCATCGATGACGAAGGCTGTGACCGCAGCGGGCGCGATGCAGCTGGTCGAGCAAGGCAAGCTGTCGCTGGACGCGCCGATCGGTGAGGTGCTGCCCGACCTCGCCAAGCCGCAGGTGCTCGAAGGCTTTGACGCCAAGGGCGAGCCGAAGCTGCGGCCGGCCAAGGGACCGATCACGCTGCGCCAGCTCATGACCCACACCGCCGGCTTCTGCTACGACATGTGGAACGGCAATATGGGCATCTATCTCGAGAAGACCGGAACGCCGGGTATCATCACCTGCCAGAACGCCGCGCTGAAGACGCCGATCGCCTCCGATCCCGGCACGCGCTGGGAATACGGCACCAATATCGATTTCGTCGGCAAGGCGGTGGAAGCCGTCAGCGGCAAGCGGCTGGACGCGTATTTGCGCGACAATCTGTTCGCCCCGCTCGGCATGGGCGACACCGGCTTCAAGATCACCGACGACATGCGCAAACGGCTGGTCGGCATGCATGCGCGCGGCGAGGACGGCCAGCTCGGCGCGATCCCGTTCGAGCTCGAGCAGGCGCCGGAATTTTGCATGGGCGGCGGCGGCCTCTATTCGACCGCGGCCGACTACATCAGGTTCACGCAGATGATCCTGAACAAGGGCCGCGGCAACGGCAACCAGGTGCTGAAGGCCGAGACGGTCGCAACGATGGGGCAGAACCACATCGGCGATCTCAACGTCACCAAGATGACCTCGGTGGCGCCGATGTACACCAACGACGTCGACCTCTATCCGGACCAGGTGAAGAAGTGGGGCCTCAGCTTCCTCATCAACACCGCCAAGACGCCGGAAGGCCGCAGCCCGAACAGCCTCGCCTGGGCGGGCCTCGCCAACACCTATTACTGGATCGACCCGGCGCGCGACGTCACCGGCGTGATCCTGATGCAGGTGTTGCCGTTCGCGGACGGAAAGTGCCTGGAGGCGTTCGCGGGATTCGAGCGCGGCGTCTATGCCGGGCTCGATGCGGGGAGCGGGCAGAAGGCGGCGTGAGGGGGCGACTTCGCGCACGGCTCTCACCACACGACGACTGTCATCCCCCGCGAAGGCGGGGGATCCAGTACGCCGCGGCTTCTCAATAAATCACAGGCGTCTCGGAGTACTGGATCGCCCGGTCAAGCCGGGCGATGACAGCGGAGAGCGAGGCGCGGGCTTGCGTTACGCCGTCAGCCCGCGCTGCTCCGCCAGCTCCTTCAGCGACACTTGCGGACGCGCGCCGATGTGCTGGATCACTTCGGCGGCCGCGAGCGCGCCGAGCTCGCCGCACTGCTTGTACGGCAGGTTGCGCGCCAGGCCATAGAGGAAGCCGGCGGCGAAGAGATCGCCGGCGCCTGTCGTGTCGACGAGCTTGGCGATGGGAGCCGCCGGCGCGGCGACGGCGTCTTCCGCCGAGACGACCATGCAGCCCTTCTCGCTGCGGGTGACCACGCCGAGATTGACGTCGTTGCGCAGCTGCTTCAGCGCCGTGTCGAAGTCCGAGGTCATGTAGAGCGAATGCAGCTCGGACTCGTTGGCAAAGACGATGTCGACGGTGCCGTTGCGCATCAAGGACAGGAACTCGTCGCGATAGCGATCGACGCAGAAGGAATCCGACAATGTCAGCGCCACCTTGCGCCTCGCGTCATGAGCGATCTTGGCCGCCTTGACGAAGGCCTCCTTGGCGTTCTTGGGGTCCCAGAGATAGCCCTCGAGATAGACGATCCCGGCGCTCGCGATCTCGGCCGGATCGATATCGGCCGGCGACAGATCCTGCGCCGCGCCGAGATAGGTGTTCATGGTGCGCTCGCCATCGCCCGTGACCAGGATGTAGGAGCAGCCGGTGGCGGGACCATCCTTCGCGGCGGGCGTGTTGAAGGCAACGCCGGCGGCACGGATGTCGTGGACGTAGAGCTTGCCGATCTGGTCGTCCTTGACCTTGCCGACATAGGCGGCACGCGCACCGAGGCTGCCGATGCCGACGATGGTGTTGGCGGCAGATCCCCCCGAGACTTCCGTCGCCGGGCCCATATCCTGGTAGATGGCGGCGGCCCGCGCCTCGTCGATCAGCGACATGCTGCCCTTGGTCATGCCGTGCTTGGCGAGAAAAGCCTCGTCGGTCCTGACCAGCACGTCGAACAGCGCGTTGCCGATCCCGAGAACGTCATATTTCACGTCAGCCATTCACCTTGATCCTGTTTGGCGGATTGCGATTGCCGGGAAAATCCGCTTCCTGTCGGCCTGAAATCTGGCTCGCGGCCTATCACGACCCGGCCTTCGCGGGCAAGCCACGGTATTATGCACGCGCAATGATCCGCTCCTTCCTGACCGTCTCGACGGGAACACTGGCCTCGCGACTGCTGGGCTTTGCGCGCGATTCCATGATTGCCGCCCTGCTCGGCACCGGCGCGGTGGCGGATGCCTTTCTGGCGGCATTCCAGCTCGTCAACGTGGTGCGGCGGCTGCTCAGCGAAGGGGCCCTGAACGCGGCGCTGATCCCGGCCTGGCTGCGCGTCCGGGATCGCGACGGCGAGGCGGCCGCCTCCGCGTTCGCGGGACGCGTGCTCGGCACGGTCAGCGCGGCCCTGATCGCAATCTCGCTCGTCATTGCGCTCTTGATGCCGCTGATCATCACGGTGATCGCGCCGGGATTTCTCGGTAGCAGCAGCCTCGATCTCGCCGTCCAGAACGCGCGGCTGATGCTGCCCTATCTCGCTTTCGCCGGCCCCGTCACCGTGCTGATGGGGCTGCTCAACGCGCAGGGGCGTTTTGCGCTCACGGCGTTCTCGCCGCTGCTGTTCAACATCGCCCTGATCGCCGCAATCGCGACGCTGCTGGTCTGGCATGCCGATGCGACCTCCGCCGCGTGGATGCTGGCGGCGACCGTCGGCATCGCCGGGCTACTGCAACTCGCCATGCTGCTGTCGCAGCGAAGCGGACGGCTTGCCGCACCGTTGCGCGCAAGCTTCGACAAGGAGATGCGCGGCTTCTTCGCCAAGGCCATTCCCGGCATGATCGCAAGCTCGGGCCCGCAATGGCTGATGGTGGCCGGTGCGATCATCGCTTCGGCGACGCCCTCTGCCGTCTCCTGGCTCTATTTCGCCAACCGCCTGATCGAGCTGCCGCTCGGCATCGTCGGCGTCGCCATGGGAACGGTGCTGGTGCCGGAGCTCACGCGCGCCGTCACCGGCGGCGACCGCGACGCGGTGGCGCATGCGGAATCGCGCGCGCTGGAACTTGCGACCGGGCTCGCGCTGCCGGCAACCCTCGGCCTGATCGTGCTGGCCGAGCCGATCGTGCGGCTGCTGTTCGAGCATGGCGCCTTCGGCGCCGATGACAGCACGGCCACCGCGCGCGCGCTGATGTGGCTGGCGCTGGGCCTGCCGGCCCACGTGCTGATCAAGGCGCTGTCACCGGCCTTCTATGCCCGCAGCGACACGATGACGCCGCTGCTCGCAACGGCCAAGGGTTTTGTGGTCGCGGTCGCGCTTGCGGTTCTGCTCGGCCATTTCTTCGGCGCAAGCGGGATCGCCGCGAGTATCGCGGCCGGCGCCTGGAGCAGCGCGCTCTCGCTGCTGCGGAAGGGCACGGGCGAATTCGGCTTCTCGGTCGACACCGCCGCCCGCAGGCGACTGCCGCGGATCGTGCTCGCCGCTTCCGCCATGGGCGCCCTGCTCTGGCTGACCGCGGGCCTGGTGCCGCCCGACGCGCATGGCGTCATCAAATTCATCGTGCTGGGCGTGCAGATCGCGGCCGGAATCGCCGTCTACGGCCTGCTCCTGCAAATCCTCGGCGCGGCCTCCTGGCGCGAGGCGGCTGCCGCCTTGAGGCGGCCCGCCTAGCCCGACCTCGGCGCGCAGGATGATCGAATTGCCCTTGACGAGGCAGCGCCGCTGTTGGAAACGACGGCCGGTACCTTCCAGGAAAGCTTGCCATGCCATTCGTTGAACGGGTCTTCTCGGGCGTCCAGCCGACGGGCAATTTGCATCTCGGCAATTACCTCGGCGCGATCGTCAACTTCGTGAAGATGCAGGAAACCCATAACTGCATTTATTGCGTCGTCGACATGCACGCGATCACGCAGGGCGTGGACGTCTGGGGCGGACCGGTCGAGCTCGCGCGCAACACCCGCGAGGTGACCGCCGCGTTCATCGCCAGCGGCATCGATCCAAAGAAGCACATCGTGTTCAACCAGAGCCAGGTCTCGGGTCATGCCGAGCTCGCCTGGATATTCAACTGCGTCGCGCGCATGGGCTGGCTCGGCCGCATGACCCAGTTCAAGGAGAAGGCCGGCAAGGACCGCGAGAACGCCTCCGTCGGGCTGTTCGACTATCCCGTGCTGATGGCGGCCGATATCCTCCTGTACCGCGCCACCCACGTGCCGGTCGGCGAGGACCAGAAGCAGCATCTCGAGCTCTCGCGCGACATCGCGCAGAAGTTCAACAACGACTTCGGCGACTCGATCCGCGCCCAGGGCACCAATGACGGCATGTTCTTCCCGCTGCCGGAACCCTTCATCACGGGCCCGGCGACGCGCGTGATGAGCTTGCGCGACGGCACCAAGAAGATGTCGAAGTCGGATGCCTCGGACAATTCGCGCATCAACCTCACCGACGACGCCGACACCATCGCGCAGAAGATCCGAAAGGCGAAGACCGATCCGGAGCCGCTTCCGACCGAGGAGAAAGGCCTGGAAGCCCGGCCCGAGGCCGACAATCTCGTCGGCATCTTCGCGGCGCTCGCCGACCGCTCCAAGGCCGACGTGCTCAGGGATTTCGGCGGCGGACAGTTCTCCAGCTTCAAGAACGCGCTGGCGGAGCTGTGCGTCACCAAGCTCGCGCCGATTGCCGGCGAGATGAAGCGCCTCGTCGCCGACCCCGGCCATATCGACGCGATCCTGAACGAGGGTTCCGACCGGGCCCGCGCGATCGCCGACGAGACCATGAAGCTCTCGAAGGACATCGTCGGCTTCATCCGCCGGCGCTGATTGTCGCATTCGCAAAACGCGGCCGGCGCGCCGGCGTCGGCCGCTTCCCCTCTCCCAAACGTTGCGGGAGTGTGGCAGCATGCCGGCCGCGCACACGCCGGGACATGCATGACCAGCAAGCGACTTTGCTTCGAGCCGGGTCACAAGCCCAAATGCCTCGTCATCGTCGACGACACCGCCGAATGGGACCGCGCGGTCTACTACGCCAGCCGCTGGGCGATCCGCGCCGGCGGCGGGGTGGTGATGCTGCGCATCATCGAGCCCGAGCAGCAGACCCAGGAATGGCTTGGTGTCGCCGACATCATGCGCGCCGAGGCGCATGAGGCGGCGGAAGCCGCGCTCGACCGCGCCGCCGGCCGCGCCAACGGCATTGCCGCGATCACGCCGGAGCGGGTGATTCGCGAAGGGGCCGCGATGGAACAGCTGCTCGCGGTGATCGACGAGGACCCCGACATCGCCATGCTGGTGCTCGCCGCCAATCCCGGCGCGGAAGGTCCGGGACCCCTGGTCGCGCTGCTCGCGCATGAGCTGGGCACGTTCCCGGTGCCGGTGACGATCATCTCCGGCGCGCTGAGCGACCAAAGCGTGGATTCGCTGTCGTAGGCCGGGCGCTCGTCATGCCCGGGGCTTGTCCCGGGCATCCACGTTCTTGCTTCCGCGAAGTAAGGCGTGGATGGCCGGGACAAGCCCGGCCATGACGAGGTTGGAATATCTTGGCACCTTAACCCACTGATATAACAACGGAACGGCCATCTCGCCCCTTGATCGTGCGTTCCCCGTCGCCATCTGCTAGTGGATAGCTTGCGCGCCGGCCTTGAACCGGCGACGTCTGGAGAAAACCATGTTCATTCAAACCGAAGCTACCCCCAATCCCGCCACGCTGAAATTCATTCCCGGCCGCGTCGTGGTCGACGGCAGCCCGATGGAATTTTCGAGCCGCGAATCGGCCGCGCGTTCACCGCTCGCCGAAAAGCTGTTCGAGGTGCCCGGCGTTACCGGTGTGTTCTACGGATCGGACTTCATCACCGTGACCAAGGCGAACGGTGAATGGCAGCAGCTCAAGCCCGCGATCCTCGGTGCCATCATGGAGCACTACATGTCCGGCGCGCCGCTGCTCGCCGACGGCGCGGCGCAAAGCGATGCCGATCTCGACGACGAGGACGAGTTCTTCGACGAGGCCGATGCCGAGACGGTCGACATGATCAAGGACCTGATCGAGACCCGGGTGCGGCCGGCGGTCGCCAATGACGGCGGCGACATCACCTTCCGCGGCTTCAAGGACGGCATCGTCTATCTCAACATGAAGGGCGCCTGCTCCGGCTGCCCGTCATCGACCGCGACGCTCCAGCACGGCATCCAGAACCTGCTCAAGCACTTCGTGCCCGACGTGGTCGAAGTCCGGCCGATGTGACGACGAAGCCGTCATTCCGGGGCGGTCCGAAGGACCGAGCCCGGAAATTCGAGATTCCGGGTCTGGTGCTGACGCACCATCCCGGAATGACAGCTTGCGTGGGGCATTTTGGAGGCCTGCAAATAGTGCGTGATGAATGGCGGATTGGCGCGTGGTTCGCTACACTACTCGTTATTCGCCACTCGCCATTCGCGTTCTCATGCTGATCCTTGCCATCGATACCGCGCTCGAGGCGTGCGCGGCCGCCGTGCTCGATACCGACGCCGGCGAGCTGCTTGCGCAGGAGCAGCTTCTCATGAAGCGCGGCCACGCCGAGGCGTTGATGCCGATGATCGCGCGCGTCATGCAATCGGCCAATCTTTCCTTCACCGCGCTCGACCGAATCGCCGTCACCGTCGGCCCGGGAAGCTTCACGGGCCTCCGCGTCGGCATTTCGGCGGCACGCGGCCTTGCACTCGCGGCCAAGCGGCCGGCCGTCGGGCTGACGACGTTGTCGGCCTATGCCGCCACCGTCGTCGGCCAGAGCAAATCGGCCCCGGTCATCTCCGCTATCGATGCGCGGCACGATCACGTCTACTTCCAGATCGTCGCCGGCGACGGCAGCCAGCTGGTGCGGCCGGGCGTCGTCTCCGTCGACGAGGCGATCGCGGCCTCGCAATTCGGCGCACCGCATCTGGTCGGCAATGCCGCAAACATCCTTGCCGATCGCTGGCCGAAGGATGCACCGCAGCCGGTCGCGGTCGACGCGCAGCCCGCGCCCGATATCGGCTGGGTCGCATGGCTTGGCGCTGCCGCCGATCCCGAGACAAATCCGGCGCGGCCATTCTATCTGAAGGCGCCCGACGCAAAACCGACCGCACTGCCGTCGCTCGCAGCTCAAGCCGCAACCCCATGATGAGATGGCTGTCGGAATGGTGGCGCGGCGGCACGGCCGCCGTCGAGCCGGCTTCCGCGCGCGATGCCGCGCGGCTCGCGCAGCTTCATGGCGCCTCCTTCGCGCGCGGCTGGGGCGAAGGCGAATTCGAGAGCATGATGAGCGAGCGCAATACGCTGGTGCATCGGCTGCGCCTCGGCCGCAAGACCATCGGCTTTGCGGTGTCGCGGATCGGCGCGGACGAAGCGGAGATCCTCTCGATCGCGGTCGACCAGGCCCATCGCGGCCGCGGCCTCTCCCACACGCTGCTGATGAGCCATCTCGGCCACCTCGCCGGGCGCGGCGTGCGCACGATATTTCTCGAGGTCGAGGAAAACAACCAGCCGGCACGGCGGCTCTACGCAAGGTGCGGATTCATGGTGGTCGGACGCCGCGAACGCTACTATAAACAGCCGAACGGGGAACAATTGAACGCCCTTCTGATGCGGCGTGACTTGTCGTAACATTGATGGCAGAAAACGCCCCGTCAGGCAGACAGATCATGACCGCACTGAAACCTTCTTCTGCATCCAAGGCGTCCGGCATCGAGGCGCGCTGTGCCGCCACCGGCATGCGCATGACCGAGCAGCGCCGCGTCATCGCCCGCGTGCTCGCAGAGGCAGTCGATCATCCCGACGTCGAGGAATTATACCGCCGCTGCGTCGCCGTCGACGACAAGATCTCGATCTCGACCGTGTATCGCACCGTCAAGCTGTTCGAGGATGCCGGCATCATCGAACGCCATGACTTTCGCGAGGGACGCGCGCGCTACGAGACGATGCGCGACAGCCATCACGACCACCTCATCAATCTGCGCGACGGCAAGGTGATCGAGTTCACCTCCGAAGAGATCGAGAAGCTCCAGGCGGAGATCGCGCGCAAGCTCGGCTACAAGCTGGTCGACCACCGGCTCGAGCTCTATTGCGTCCCGCTCGACGACGACAAGCCCACAAGCTAAGTGCCCGTCGATCTCATCATCTTCGACTGCGATGGCGTGCTCGTGGACAGCGAGGTGATCTCCTGTCGCGCGCATGCGGATGTGCTGACCCGCCACGGCTATCCGATCACCTCGGAGCAGGTGCTAATCCGCTTTCTCGGCGTATCCGAGAAGGACGCGCGGCGGATGGTCGAGCAGGAAATCGGCCGCAGCCTCCCCGACGATCTGGAGAGCCAAGTGAATGCGGCCACGCTGCAATTCTACGCCAGCGATTTGCAGCCGATCACCCATGTGGCCGCGGCGATCGCCGCAATCGATCTACCGAAATGCGTCGCATCGAGCGGCACGCCGGAGAAGATCCATCACGGCCTGACGTGCGCCGGGCTCTCCTGCTCGCGCCGAACATCTTTTCCGCGAGCCAGGTCGCCCGCGGCAAGCCCGCGCCCGACCTGTTCCTGTTTGCCGCCGCGCAGATGAAGGTCGCCCCGCAGCGCTGCCTCGTGATCGAGGACAGCCTTCCCGGAGTGACCGGCGCGCACGCCGCCGGGATGACCGTGCTGGGCTTTCACGGCGGCAGCCATTGCCCGCCGGGGCACGCCGAAAGGCTGCGGGCCGCCGGCGCCGGACTGACGTTCGACGATATGCGGCAGTTGCCGGAGCTGGTCCGGCGGGTCGAGGCGGACGCTTTGGCGGGCTGACTTCGCCCCCTTGCTCGTCATTCCGGGGCACGCGCAAGGTGCGTGAACCGGGAATCCCGTGCTTTTGGAGCGATTCCGGGTTCGCCCGCCTTGCGGGCGCCCCGGAATGACCGCCTCGGGCTCCATTCGCTGGATTTTCCCCCCTCCAGCCTATATCTGAAGGCCGTCCTCCACCTCCATTTTCGGGTTCCATGACGCCGCCGCGCAAGCTGCACATCAAATCATATGGCTGCCAGATGAACGTCTACGATGCCCAGCGCATGGTGGACACGCTGGCTCCGGAAGGATTCGTGGAGACGGCCAGCGCCGAGGACGCCGACCTCGTCATCCTCAACACCTGCCATATCCGCGAGAAGGCCTCCGAGAAGGTCTATTCCGAGCTCGGCCGGCTGCGCGTCGCCAAGGACGAGGCCGCCCGCGGGGGCCGCGCGATGCAGATCGCCGTCGCAGGCTGCGTGGCGCAGGCCGAGGGTGAGGAGATCGTGCGCCGGGCGCCGGTGGTTGACGTCGTGGTCGGCCCGCAGAGCTATCATCACCTGCCGGAGCTGCTGAAGCGGGCCGGCAACGAAGGCCGCGCGATCGAGACCGAATTTCCCGCGGCCGACAAGTTCAGCTTCCTGGCCCAGCCGAAACCCGATGCGATCCGCGCGCGCGGCATTTCCGCCTTCGTCACGGTGCAGGAAGGCTGCGACAAGTTCTGCACCTTCTGCGTCGTGCCCTACACGCGAGGTTCGGAAGTCTCCCGCCCTGTCGCGAAGATCGTCGACGACGTGAAGCGGCTCGCCGACAACGGCGTGCGCGAGCTCACGCTGATCGGGCAGAACGTCAACGCCTATCACGGCGACGGACCCGACGGAAAAAGCTGGCCACTTGGCCGGCTGCTCGAACACCTGGCAGGGATTCCCGGCATCGCGCGGCTGCGCTATTCGACCAGCCATCCCCGCGACGTCGATGACAGCCTGATTGCGGCCCATCGCGATCTCGCGGCCCTGATGCCGTTCGTGCACCTGCCGGTGCAGTCGGGCTCGGACCGGATTCTGGCCGCCATGAACCGCAAACATACCGCCGATGATTATCGGCGTGTCATCGACCGTTTCCGGGCCGCGCGCCAAGACATTGCTTTTTCATCAGATTTTATCGTCGGATTCCCGGGTGAAAGTGAGCAAGATTTTCTCGCCACCCTCGCGCTTGTCACGCAAATCGGCTACGCTGCCGCTTATTCGTTCAAATACTCCGCCCGGCCGGGAACGCCGGCCGCGGACATGCAGGAGACGGTGTCCCCCGCCGAGATGGACCAGCGATTGGAGCGGCTCCAGGAACTGATCGACAGCCAGCAATCGGCCTTCAACAAGGCCGCGATTGGCTCAACGGTCGACGTGCTGTTCGAGCGTCCGGCGCGCAAGGACGGCCAGATCGTCGGCCGCACCGCCTTCCTCCAGCCCGCGCATGTGATGGCCTCACCCGACATCATCGGACAAATCCTTCCGGTGCGGATCGACAGCCTCGAACGCTACAGCTTCCTCGGGGAGCTCGTCACACCGCGCGTTGCGCGCGAGCCCGCTTTATCACCCATCGCCACTGGAGCCTGAACCCTTGCCAAAAAGCGCATCGGATTCGTCTTCTATCGCTCCCAGCCGCAAATTTGACCGCGACATGCAAGTTCCGCCCGAAACCCAGGTCGTCATCGACTTCGACGACAACCGCGCCGCATCCGCACTGGTCGGCCCCTACGGCCAGCACCTCGCGCAGATCGAGCGCCGGCTCGGCGTCGTCGTCGATTCCAAGGGCAACCACATCACCATCGGCGGCACGCGCGACGGTTGCGATGCCGCGCGCCGCGTGCTGGAGGTGCTCTACGCCCAGGCGGTGAAGGGGCAGGATCTCGACCAGGGCGAGGTCGAGGGCGCGATCCGCGCCGTGATCGCACAGGGCTCCCTGTTCGAGTTCGACGCCAAATCGGCCAAAACGACCTTCGACAGCATCAACTTGCGCAAACGCCCGGTGCGCGCGCGCACCGCCGCGCAGGACTCCTACATCCGCGCGCTGAAGCGCCACGAACTGGTGTTCGGCATTGGACCTGCCGGTACCGGCAAGACCTGGCTCGCGGTCGCGCATGCCGCGCAACTGTTCGAGCGCAAGGAAGTCGACAAGATCATCCTGTCGCGCCCGGCGGTGGAAGCCGGCGAGCGGCTCGGCTTCCTGCCCGGCGATCTCCGTGAGAAGGTCGATCCCTATCTACGCCCGATCTACGACGCGCTCTACGACCTCATGGACGCACGCATCGTCGAGCGGGCGCTGCAAACCGGCGAGATCGAGATCGCGCCGCTCGCCTTCATGCGCGGCCGCACGCTGACCAACGCCGCCATCATCCTGGACGAGGCGCAGAACACCACGTCGATGCAGATGAAGATGTTCCTGACCCGCCTCGGCGAGAACAGCCGCATGATCGTCACCGGCGACCCCTCGCAGATCGACTTGCCGAACGGCCAGACCTCGGGCCTCGCCGAGGCAACCCGCCTGCTGAACGGCGTCGAAGGCATTGCACAAGTTCATTTCAAAGCCGAGGACGTGATCCGCCACGAACTCGTGGCGCGGATCGTCTCCGCCTATGAAGGGCAGCCGCAGCGGCCGGCCGCCGGTAAATCCTGACGGGACAACAACCGGACCATATGGGCGCGGACGCGAGCGCCTTTTCGTTCCGAACAAAGACAATGTCACACCCCAACCTTCCCATGACCGAGGTCCTCGTCGTCGCCGATTGCTGGCAGCGCGAACCCGATTCCGAAGCCGTGATCCAGCGCGCGGTCGCGGCCGCCGCCGAGAGTGTCGACGAAGACGTCGCGGAGGCGGAAGTGGCGGTGATGCTGACCGACGATGCCGGCATCCGCACGCTCAACAGCAACTGGCGTGGCATCGACAAGCCGACCAACGTGCTGTCGTTTCCCGCGCTCCAGCCGGAGGGCGAATGGAAGGAAGGCGATGCGCCGCGCATGCTCGGCGACATCGCGATCGCCTACGAGACCATGCGGCGCGAGGCGGACGAGGAAAAGAAGCCGTTCGACCACCATCTGAGCCATCTGGCCGTGCACGGTTTCCTGCACCTGATCGGCTACGACCACGAGAACGACGACGACGCGGAGGAGATGGAAGCGCTGGAGACGCAGATCCTGGCCCATCTCGGCATTCCCGATCCCTATGCCGACCGCCCGGGGACGCACTGAGATGCCGGATTCCGACCCGATCCACGACAATCCCCGCAACACGCCCAATTTGCCGGTCGTGGTGGCACCCGGCGAGGTGCTGCGTCCGACCGCCGAAGGCTGGCTGCTGCGCGCGATCCGCACGCTGTTCGGCTGGAAGGCGGGGTCGGTGCGCGACGATCTCCAGGTCGTGCTCGACGCCTCGACGCCCGACGACACCGGCTTCTCCGCCGTCGAGCGCACCATGCTGCGCAACATCCTCGGTCTGCACGAGCGCCGCATCGCCGACGTCATGGTGCATCGCGCCGACATCATCGCGGTGAAGCGCGACATTCCGCTCGGCGAGCTGATGGACCGCTTCGAAAGCGCCGGCCATTCGCGCCTCGTCGTCTACAACGAGACGCTCGACGATCCCGTCGGCATCGTCCACATCCGCGACCTGCTCGCGTTCATGACCGCGCGGGCACGCGTGTCGGACGCCACCAAGACCAAGCGCAAGAAGCCGCTGCCGGCCGGCCTCGACCTTCGTACCGTCGATCTCGCGATGCCGCTCGAGGACGCGCGCATCATTCGCAAGCTGCTCTACGTGCCGCCGTCGATGCGGGCGATCGACCTGCTCGCGCAGATGCAGGCCACGCGCATCCACCTGGCGCTGGTGGTCGACGAATATGGCGGCAGCGACGGGCTGGTCTCGCTCGAGGACATCGTCGAGCAGATCGTCGGCGAGATCGACGACGAGCACGACAGCGACGAGCCGCCCTCGATCGTGCGCCTGCCCGACAACGCCTTCATCGCCGACGCCCGCGCCAGCCTCGATGACGTCCGCACCGTGATCGGCGCGGACTTCGTCACCGGTGAGGCCGGCGAGGAAGTCGAGACGCTGGGCGGCTATCTCGTCAGCTTCGTCGGGCGCCTGCCGGTGCGCGGCGAGGTGATCTCGGGCCCCGGCAACTATGAGGTCGAGGTACTCGATGCCGATCCGCGCCGCGTCAAGCGGCTGCGCATCTCGACGCGGAAGGAACGCCCCGCGCCGCGCACCCAGCGCGAGAGCCGACGCCGCGAGAGCGCGCCGGAGAGCGGTCAACCGCCGGCCAGTGACACGCCGACCCCGCCGCCAAGCGACGGGACCGGCCCGCAGTGAGCGCGTTCCAGCGACTCCGGCAGATTGCGCTTGCCATCATCCTCACCTGGGGATGGAAGCGCGCCCTCGTCGCCATGGCCGCCGGCGCGCTGTCGGTGCTGGCGCTGGCGCCGTTCAATCTCTTCCCCGTGCTGTTCATCACTTTCCCGGTGCTGGTCTGGCTGATCGACGGCGCCGGCGCGGGGCGATACCGCGGCATCCCCGCCGCGGCGCTGACCGGCTACTGGTTCGGGCTCGGCTATTTCGTCCCCGGCCTCTACTGGATCGGCTATGCCTTCTTCGTCGACGCCGATGTGTTCGCCTGGCTGACGCCGTTCGCCGTGCTGGGCCTGCCGGCCTATCTTTCCATCTTCACGGCGATCGGATTTGCGCTCGCCCGCCTGCTCTGGACCAAGAACGCCACGCGCGTGCTTGCGCTCGCGGCAAGCCTCACCATCGCCGAATGGCTGCGCGGTCACGCGCTGACCGGCTTTCCCTGGAACGCGTTCGGCTATGCGCTGTCCGAGCCGTTGCCGCTGGCGCAGACGGCGTCGCTGATCGGCCTGTGGGGCATGACGTTCCTGACTGTTGCGATCTTTGCAAGCCCCGCGACGCTGATCGACCGCACGCCCGATCGCCGCGTGGCGTGGCGCGCGCCGGCCGCGGCAGTCGCGCTTCTGATTGCCATGAGCATCTTCGGCGCGATCCGCCTGTCGCTGCATCCGACCACGATGGTCGCGGGCGCCAAGCTGCGCCTGATGCAGCCGAACCTCCAGCAGGACGCGAAGTTCAACTACGCCGCCAAGACGGAGGTGATGAAGAAATACCTGGCGCTGTCGGACCGCGCCTCCGGACCGCAATCGACCGGCGTGCGCGATGCCACCATCCTGATCTGGCCGGAATCCGCCTTTCCGTTCTTCCTGACCCGCGAAGCCGACGCGATGGCCGAGATCGCCGAGCTGCTGCCGAAGGGCTCGGTGCTGATCACGGGCTCGGTTCGCGCGCCCGATCTGCCGCGGGGAACGCCGATCACGCGTGCCTATAATTCGATCTACGTGATCGATCACGACGGCAGCGTGCTCGCGGTCTACGACAAGCTGCACCTGGTGCCGTTCGGAGAATTTCTTCCCTACCAGGATCTGATGGAGAAGCTCGGCTTCGAGCAGCTCACGCGTGTGCGCGGCGGCTTCATCGCCGGCACCGTGCGGCATGCGCTGCCGATACCCGGCGCGCCGTCAGCGCTGCCGCTGATCTGCTACGAAGCGATCTTTCCCGGCGAGGTTGCCGGTCGCAACGAACGTCCGGGCTGGATCGTGAACCTCACCAATGACGGCTGGTTCGGCATCTCGACCGGACCCTATCAGCATCTGGAGCAAGCGCGGATGCGCGCGATCGAACTCGGCTTGCCGCTGGTCCGCTCCGCCAATACCGGCATCTCCGCGGTGATCGATCCGGTGGGGCGAACCGTCGCCAGCCTCGGTCTCGGCGTCGAAGGCATTTTGGATGCAAGCCTGCCCGCCGCGATCCCGCCGACGATCTATGCACGGGTGGGCGACGTGCCCGCGGCCGTGCTCGTCGCGCTGGCCGTGCTTCTCGCGGTCCGCCGACGTGTGGCCAAACGGCACCCCTGATCCCGCCGTCACCGCCGAAGCGGCCGGAATCCTTTGACAACCGTGGTCCCACGGTTGACAGACTGCACGCGGGTTCCTCATTCTGCACCAGCTGCAAAAGACAGTGGGCATTGCTAAATTTCTCCGCAATGTTTCCCAATAACAGGGTCTGATTTTTATGATGCTGGCACCTGAGGCATTCCGTCGATTGCGCTGAGGGTGGTGTTTGGAGGCTGAGGAAATGTCGAAAGCGCCCAACCCTGTTGACAAATATGTCGGCAGCCGCGTGCGCATGCGCCGCATCATGTTGGGCATGAGCCAGGAAAAGCTCGGTGAAGCTTTGGGCCTGACTTTCCAGCAGATCCAGAAATACGAGAAGGGCACGAACCGGGTCGGCGCGAGCCGCATCCAGCAGATTGCCGAAATTCTCCAGGTGCCGGTGTCGTTCCTGTTCGAAGGCGGACCGAGCGGTGTGGCCGGCCCGAACGGCTTCGCGGAAGGCGCCTCGCCCTCTTACGTCTCGGACTTCCTCGCGACCTCCGAAGGACTCGCTTTGACCAAGGCGTTCACGCGAATCACTGATTCGAAGATGCGCCGCTCGATCGTCGATCTCGTCGAGCAGATCGCGGCGCGTGAAGGTCCCGACAAGCGCTGAGCCGCGCCAGCTCAATCGATTTGAGGCTGCGCCAAATCTGGCCTATGTCGTCATTTGCGGCCGCGCCTTGACGCGCGTCCTCCCGGATGATGCGATTCAAAGGCATAGATGCGCCCATGGCGAACTCCAACTGGTTCGATAACAAAACTATTCTCGACGGCATCCGGCGCTGGGTGGAGATCGAGACGCCGACAGAGGCGCCTGAACAGGTCAACAGACTGGTGTCGTTGGTCGCGGATCATTATCGCGATCTGCCTGTCACGCTCGAGCGCATCGCCGGCGTCGACGGCTGCGGCGATCATCTGCTGGCACGCTCAGCCTGGGGCCAGGACCGGCCCGGCATCCTGGTGCTGAGCCACCTCGATACCGTTCATCCCCTGGGCTTCATCGAGCGCCTGCCGTTCAAGGTCGAAGGCGACAGCGCGTTCGGTCCCGGCATCTACGACATGAAGGGCGGCGCCTACATCGCCCATCACGCGTTTCGCGCGCTGTGCGCCACGGCCGAGCGCTCGCCACTCGGCATCACCCACTTGTTCACCTCCGACGAGGAGATCGGCAGCCCCACCTCGCGTGCGCTGATCGAGAAGGAAGGCCGCAAGGCCAAATACGTGCTGGTGACGGAGCCGGCACGCGACGGCGGCAAGATCGTCACCGGACGCAAGGGCGTCGGACGCTTCCAGGTGTTCATCAAGGGCGTGCCTGCGCATGCCGGCTCGCGACCCGAAGATGGTCGCAGCGCCGTCCGCGAGCTCGCCAATATCATCCTGACGCTGGAAGGGATGAACGACCCGGCGCGCGGCGTCTCCGTGAATGTCGGTGTGGTGCGCGGCGGCACGCGCCCCAACGTGACGCCGGAAGAGGCCTATGCCGAAATCGATCTGCGCGTGCCGAGCTTCACCGATGCGGACGAATTCGTCGGCAAGATCCTCGCCCTGAGGTCGAAGACGGACGGCGTCACCGTCAAGGTCACCGGCGAGCTCAATCGTCCGCCCTACGAGAAGGGCAATGCAGGTGCCTCGCTGTACGAGCATGCCAGGACGCTCGCCACGGAGATCGGCTTCGAACTGATCGACACCTACACGGGCGGCGGCTCGGACGGCAATTTCACCGCTCCCCACACCGGCACGCTCGACGGGCTCGGCGTCGACGGCAAGGGCGCACACACCCATTATGAGCAGCTCTATGTCTCGTCGCTCGAACCGCGCGCGCGGCTGCTCTATCGCCTGTATCAGACGCTGCGATGAGCGAACGCAAGTCAGATCCCGATCGCGATGACAGCGAGCGCGCCTTCTTCGGGCGCCGCAAGGGCCACAAGCTCAGGCAGCACCAGGCCGAGCTGATCGATCATCTGCTGCCGCATCTTGCGCTCGACATCGCGGGCGAGGCGCCGGGGAATGCGTGCGAGATCTTCGATCCCGCGGCGAGCGACGTGCGGCTCGAGATCGGCTTCGGCGGCGGCGAGCATCTTGCGGCCGAGGCGCAGAACTTCGCCACGACCGGCTTCATCGGCTGCGAGCCCTATGTCAACGGCATGGCGAAGATCCTCGCGCAGATCGAGGCCGGCAACATCGCCAACATCCGCCTGTTCGCGGGCGATGCCGCCGAGCTCCTGGCCTGGCTGCCGAAGGCCTCGCTGTCGCGGATCGACCTGATCCACCCGGATCCCTGGCCGAAGCGGCGGCACTGGAAGCGGCGCTTCGTCCAGAACAGGACCATCGCCGCAATGGCGCGCGTGCTGAAGGTCGGCGGCGAATTCCGCTTCGTCTGCGACATCGACGATTACTGCGCCTGGACGCTGTCGCATCTTGCGCGCTCGGCGGACTTCAAATGGCTTGCGGAGCGCGCCGACGATTTCCGGCAGCCATGGGACGGCTACACGATGACGCGCTACGGCCGGAAGGCCGCGCGCGAAGGACGCAAGGCCGCGTATTTGCGGTTCAAGCGAGTGTAATCGTCATTCCGGGGCAATGCGCAGCATCGAACTATGGTGCGCAATTGCGCACCTGAGAATCTCGGGATTCCGGGTTCGCGCTTTGCGCGCGCCCCGGAATGACAGGAGAGATAATCTCAGATCGTCTGCCGGTTGCGCCAGAAATTCACGACGCGTTCCGCCGTCGTCGGCATCAGGCGCGTGAAGTTCATGCGGGCGGCCTCGATGTCGGCATCGGCCGGCGTGCGATGCGGACCGTACCAGAGCAGGATGAGCGCGCGCACCGTGGGCCAGCCGAGATTGAGCACGCGCCCCAGGATCAGAATCGGATCGTAGCGGTCGCCCGCGATCAGGCGGTCGAGGATCGAGAGGCGGACGCCGGACATCGCCGAGAGCGAGGCGATCGCTTCCTCGTATTTGTTTGCCTTGGCAAAGCCGAGCAGCGCGCTCTCGCCGAGATGGCCCTCGCGATGCAAGCCGAGCACCGTGCGCTGTGCCGCCGTGAAATCGCGCCGCGGCCCGGGCGGCAGCGCGGCCTCCTCGATGGCCGCCATGGCGCGCTTGATCTCGACCTGGCGCACGGGATTGACCACGCTGGAGAGACGGCGGCGAATGACGTCGAGCGTGCCGTTGAGCAGCTCTTTCAGGTGCTCGCCCGAAAGATCGTTGCGCTGGCCGATCTTGAGCGTCAGCACGCCGTCCTGCGCGGCACGCTTGATCAGCTCGGAATAGCCGCCGGGTGAGAACATCGCACCGGCATTGCCTGCGGCGCGACGCACCACGTCGCGATCGCCGCGCTCGACCAGTACGTCGGTGACGACAGACGACAGGGCGGGACGCTCCGTCATCGCCAGCAGATGACCCTGGCCCTTCAGCCGCGCGATCTCGACCAGCGCCGCTTCGTCGAGCACGGGCGAGCGGCGCAACACAGGGGCCGCCACCATGATCTCGTTTTCGCGCGCGAACTGGTTCACCAGGTGCCGCGGCGCGTTGTCCAGGCGCGAAAAGCGCTCGGCGAGATCGACGCGCGAGGCGAGCTCGGCATGCGGGACGAGATCAATCAGGAGATCGTCGAAGAGATCTATGAGCTCGGGACGGAGCTTGGCGGGATCCTGGAAGAACAGCTCGGCGATGGCACGCGCGATCTCGCCACGGCGCCGGGGGTCGCCGCGTTTGACGATATCGTCCAGTCCGGGAATGAGCGACGTGGCAACGGTCATGAAAACGCAAACTCGTACAGGGCACGCCGCGGGTGCGCCCTTGGTCCAAGTCGCCCCACAATCAGGGAATTTAGGCCCCGTTGATGAAGGAAGCGTTGCGCGGGGGGCCGTTGGAAAGGCGCAAAAAGCCTCGCCTGCCGTGCGATGGGCCTTGTCCGCGAGGGTGGAAAGGGCTATATCAGCGCCAATTCATCTTCTCATACGATCCGCGTAGTGAGAGTGGGCCCGAAAGGACCCGCTCTTTTTTATTACCTGAGCGCGGCTTGGCGGAAGATGCGGCCCGGCGAGCTGCCGGGAGAGTTCCGAAGCGGGCTTTGAAATCGTAACCAAGCCTTAACCATCGAGCGCCTTGACCCTGGATATGACCGAACCGACCGCTGGTTCCACGGATGCCGAGTTGCTGGCCGAGCCGAGGCTCGTGGTCGAGCCGGGCGTCGCGGCACGGGTGTCCGCGGTGGCAGGTCCCGTGCTCCAGGGCATGGGCTACCGCCTGGTGCGGATCCGCATTTCCGGCGAGGCCGGCTGCACCGTGCAGATCATGGCCGAGCGTCCGGACGGCTCGATGCAGATCGAGGATTGCGAGGCGATCTCGCGGGCGCTGTCGCCCGTGCTCGACGTCGCCGACCCCATCGATCGCGCCTATCGGCTGGAAATCTCCTCGCCGGGGATCGATCGCCCCCTGGTGCGGCGTTCCGATTTCGAGCGCTATGCCGGACATCTGGTGAAGATCGAGATGGCGGTCGCCCATGAGGGGCGGAAGCGGTTCCGCGGCATGATCGGCGCTGTCGAAGGCGACCGCGTGCATCTGCAGCGCGACGACGTCAAGGCGGGCGAGGAACGCAACGTTCTCCTGACGATGGAGGACATCAGCGAGGCCCGGCTGGTGCTGACCGACGAGCTGATCGCGGAATCGATGCGCCGTGGCAAGGCCGCGGCGCGCGAGATGCGCCGCAATCTCGGCCTGGAGCCGCCAGCTGCGCCTCACGCGAAAATCAGCGAAAAAACGACCAAGAACACCAAGCCGAAGAAGAAGCCGGCACCGACCAATACGAAGAAACATCGCCTGGCCGCCGAACGCGCGCGGCGCGGCGAGATCGAGCCTGACGAAGGAGACTAGCCATGGCAGTCAGCGCCAATCGACTTGAATTGCTCCAGATCGCCGATGCCGTCGCGCGCGAGAAATCGATCGACCGCGGCATCGTGATCGCGGCGATGGAGGACGCCATCGCCAAGGCGGCGCGGGCCCGTTACGGCAGCGAAACTGACGTTCACGCCGAGATCGACCCGAAGAAGGGCGAGCTGCGGCTGTCGCGCCACATGCTGGTGGTCGAGAAGGTCGAAAACCACTCCAACCAGATTTCGCTGGTGGATGCGCAGCGCGCCAATCCCGGCGCCCAGGTCGGTGACACCATCGCCGACACCCTGCCGCCGCTCGAATATGGCCGCATCGCTGCGCAGTCGGCCAAGCAGGTGATCGTGCAGAAGGTGCGCGAGGCCGAGCGCGACCGGCAATATCAGGAATTCAAGGACCGCATCGGCGACATCGTCAACGGCGTCGTCAAGCGCGTCGAATATGGCAGCGTGATCGTCGATCTCGGCCGCGGTGAAGCCATCATCCGCCGCGACGAGATGCTGCCGCGCGAAGTGTTCCGCAACGGCGACCGCGTTCGCGCCTATATCTTCGACGTCCGCCGCGAGACCCGCGGCCCGCAGATCTTCCTCTCCCGCACCCATCCGCAGTTCATGGCGAAGCTGTTCGCGCAGGAAGTGCCGGAAATCTATGACGGCATCGTCGAGATCAAGGCGGTTGCCCGCGATCCCGGCTCGCGCGCGAAAATCGGCGTGATTTCCCGCGATTCCTCGGTCGATCCGGTCGGCGCCTGCGTCGGCATGCGCGGCTCGCGCGTGCAGGCCGTGGTGAACGAATTGCAGGGCGAGAAGATCGACATCATTCCCTGGTCGCCCGACATCGCGACCTTCGTGGTCAACGCGCTGGCGCCGGCCGAAGTCTCCAAGGTCGTCATCGACGAAGACCGCGAGCGCATCGAGGTCGTGGTGCCCGATACCAACAACCAGCTCTCGCTGGCGATCGGCCGCCGCGGCCAGAACGTGCGCCTCGCCTCGCAGCTCACCGGCTGGGATATCGACATCCTGACCGAGCAGGAGGAATCGGAGCGCCGCCAGGCCGACTTCGAGAACTCCACCCGCGTCTTCATGGAATCGCTCAACGTCGACGAAGTGGTCGGCCAGCTGCTGGCGTCCGAAGGCTTCACCTCGGTTGAGGAACTCGCCATGGTGGACATCAAGGAGCTCGCCGGCATCGAGGGTTTTGACGAGGAGACCGCGCAGGAGCTCCAGAACCGCGCCCGCGAATATCTCGAGCAGCAGGAAGCCGAGCTCGAGGCCAAGCGCGTGGAACTCGGCGTCGAGGACGCTCTCAAGGACGTGCCCGGCGTCACCTCGAAGATGCTGGTCAAGTTCGGCGAGAACGACATCAAGACCGTCGACGACCTCGCCGGCTGCGCCACCGACGATCTGGTCGGCTGGACCGAGCGCAAGGAAGGTGGCGAATCCACCAAATATCCGGGTGCGCTCGACGGTATCGAGATTTCCCGTGACGATGCCGAAGCGATGATCATGCAGGCCCGCGTCAAGGCCGGCTGGATCACCGAGGCCGATCTCGCCAAGCCCGCCGAAGAGGCTGAGGCGAGCGAAGATCAGCCGGCTTAAGGACGAAGGAGAATGTCGCCCGGATGCTCGCAGATACTGACCACGATCTCGACCATGGGCCGCGGACCGAAAGGTCCGCGACCATGCGGATGTGCGCGGTCAGCCGCGAGGTCCGGCCGATCGACGAGCTGATCCGTTTCGTCGTCTCGCCGGAAGGGCACATAGTTCCCGATCTCAAGCGCAAGCTGCCCGGACGCGGCATGTGGATCACCGCCTCGCGCGAGGTGGTTGCGGAAGCGGTGCGGCGTCACCAATTTAGCAAGGCCTTCAAGCGCGAGCTGCGCACCCCTCAGACGCTTCCCGCCGACATCGAGGCGCTCCTGGTCCGGAGCGTGACGGAAGCCCTTGGGATTGCCGCCAAGGCGGGCCAGGTCGTGGCCGGCTTCGGCAAGGTCGAGAGCGCGCTTCGGGAAGGCACGGTCGAGGTCCTGATCCACGCCAGCGACGGGGCCGCGGACGGAATCCGCAAATTGGACATGCTGGCGCGTCAAAATGCCGGAAATCGCGGCGCCAAGCCGCAGATTCCCGTCGTGACCGGACTGAAATCGATAGAATTGGATTTGGCACTGACCCGGTCAAATGTGATACATGCTGCGCTGCTCGCGGGCCCGGCGAGCAGGTCATTCCTGTCACGTAGCCAGATGCTGGTCCGATACCGGATGGCGGACGATGACAAGACTGCCGAAAAGCGCGGCCAGGATTTCTGAGAGACAACGACCAACCGACATGACTGTGCGGCAACGCACAACGACAACAAGATCAGGATTAGGACTGCTGAATGGTTGATACCAAGACCCCTGGCGACAAGAAGCTGAGCGTTCCGAGCAAGACGCTATCGCTCAAGCCGCGCGTCGAAACGGGCACCGTGCGCCAGAGCTTCAGCCACGGCCGGAGCAAGCAGGTCGTGGTCGAGAAGCGCGGCAAGCGCCGTATTGGCGACGGTCCCGAGCCGCACGCGCCCGAGGTGACCGCAAAGCCGGCGCCCGCCGCGCCTGCCCCGTCGCGCCCGGCTCCGCCGCCCGCCCCGCCGCGCAATGCCGGTTCCGGCGTGGTGCTGCGCACCCTGACCGAGGACGAGCGTTCGGCCCGTGCCAGCGCGCTGGCCGATGCCAAGCTGCGCGAAGTCGAGGAACGCCGCCAGGCCGAGGAAGAGGCCCAGCGCCGCGCCGTCCGCGAGGCCGCCGAACGCGCCGAGCGCGAAGCCGCCGAAGCCCGCCGCAAGGCCGAGGACGAGCGCCATCGCCACGAGGACGAAGCCAAGCGGAAGGCCGAGACCGAGGCCAAGAAGCGTTTTGGCGAGGGCGAGCAGCCGGCTTCGGCCGCGCGTCCCGCAACCGCAGCGCCGGCCGCGCCCGCACCGCGCCCCGGTGCGCCCGCGGCACGACCCGGAACCACGACGACCCGCCCGGGAACAACCACCGCGCGTCCTGCAACGACGACCGCGCAGCGTCCGGGTGCACCGGCAGGCCGTGGCCCCGCAGTTGCGGCCGAGCCGGACGAGGACGAGGCGCCGCGCCAGATCCGTCGCGGTCCCGGCGGCGCCGCGCGTCCCGCGCCGCCTCCCAAGACCACTCACAAGCCCGGTCCGCAGAAAGAGCGCGGCCGCCTCACGGTGGTCACCGCGCTCAACGCCGACGAGGTGCGCGAGCGCTCGATCGCCTCGTTCCGCCGCCGCACCCAGCGTCTGAAGGGCCATGCCTCGAACGAGCCGAAGGAAAAGCTCATCCGCGAGGTGATCATTCCGGAAGCGATCACGATCCAGGAGCTCGCCAACCGCATGGCCGAGCGCGCGGTCGACGTCATCCGCATGCTGATGAAGCAGGGCGCGATGCACAAGATCACCGACGTGATCGACGCCGACACCGCGCAGCTGATCGCCGAAGAGCTCGGTCACACCGTCAAGCGCGTCGCCGCGTCTGACGTTGAAGAAGGCCTGTTCGACCAGGTCGACGATTCCACCGACACCGAGACGCGTTCGCCCGTGGTGACCGTGATGGGTCACGTCGACCACGGCAAGACCTCGCTGCTCGACGCTCTCCGACATGCCAACGTGGTCTCCGGCGAAGCCGGCGGCATCACCCAGCATATCGGCGCCTATCAGGTGGTATCGCCCGAAAGCGGCAAGAAGATCACCTTCATCGACACGCCCGGCCACGCCGCGTTCACCGCGATGCGCGCCCGCGGCGCCAAGGTCACCGACATCGTCGTGCTGGTGGTCGCGGCCGATGACGGCGTGATGCCGCAGACCGTCGAAGCCATCAACCACGCCAAGGCGGCGCGGGTGCCGATCATCGTTGCCATCAACAAGATCGACAAGCCCGATGCCAAGCCCGAGCGCGTGCGCACCGAGCTGCTCCAGCACGAAGTGCAGGTGGAATCCTTCGGCGGCGACGTCGTCGACGTCGAGGTGTCCGCCAAGAACAAGACCAATCTCGACAAGCTGCTCGAGATGATCGCGCTCCAGGCCGATATCCTCGACCTGAAGACCAATTCGGAGCGTCCGGCCGAAGGCACCGTGATCGAGGCCAAGCTCGACCGCGGCCGTGGCCCGGTCGCGACCGTGCTGGTTCAGCGCGGCACGCTCCGTGTCGGCGACATCATCGTTGCCGGCGCCGAGATGGGCCGCGTCCGCGCGCTGATCTCGGACCAGGGCGAGACGGTGCAGGAAGCAGGTCCGTCGGTGCCGGTCGAGGTGCTCGGCTTCAACGGTCCGCCGGAAGCCGGCGATCGCCTCGCCGTCGTCGAGAACGAAGCCCGCGCCCGCCAGGTCACGAGCTACCGCGCGCACCAGAAGCGCGAGAACGCGGCAGCCTCGATCTCCGGCATGCGCGGCTCGCTCGAGCAGATGATGTCGCAGCTGAAGACGGCGGGCCGCAAGGAATTCCCGCTGATCATCAAGGCCGACGTGCAGGGCTCGCTGGAAGCGATCCTCGGCTCGCTGGAGAAGCTCGGCACCGACGAAGTCGCCGCCCGCATCCTGCATGCCGGCGTCGGCGGTATTTCGGAGTCGGACGTGACGCTCGCGGAAGGCTTCAACGCCGCGATCATCGGCTTCTCGGTTCGAGCCAACAAGGAAGCCGCTGCGGCCGCCAAGCGCAACGGCATCGAGATCCGCTACTACAACATCATCTACGACCTCGTGGACGACGTGAAGAAGGCGATGAGCGGCCTGCTCGCGCCGACCTTGCGCGAGACCATGCTTGGCAATGCCGCGATCCTGGAGATCTTCAACATCTCCAAGGTCGGCAAGGTCGCCGGCTGCCGCGTCACCGACGGCACCGTGGAACGCGGCGCCAATGTGCGCCTGATCCGCGACAACGTCGTCGTGCACGAAGGCAAGCTGTCGACGCTGAAGCGCTTCAAGGACGAAGTGAAGGAAGTCCAGTCCGGTCAGGAATGCGGCATGGCCTTCGAGAACTATCACGACATGCGTGCCGGTGACGTGATCGAGTGTTATCGCGTGGAGACGATCCAGCGCTCCCTGTAAGTCCAAATCTTACCGAAGCGCCCGGATCTTTTTGAGCTGAAATAGCGGGAGTGAGATGGCCGGATTTTTTCCGGCCATCCGCGCCTCTTCGTTTCAACGGACAAATGACAATGCTCGTGTCCCAAACGCGGGCACGACGAGGTGATTTCCAGAATGCCGCGCCACCACCAGAAAAAAAGTTCCGCGTCCGGCGGAGGCTCGCAGCGCCAGTTGCGCGTCGGCGAGCAGGTTCGCCATGCGATGGCCGAGATTCTGGCGCAAGGCAACGTGCATGATGCGGACCTCGAAGGTCACATCGTCACCGTGCCGGAGGTGCGGATGTCCCCCGACCTGAAGCTCGCGACAATCTACGTGATGCCGCTCGGTGGCCGCGACACCGAGATCGTCATCGCTGCGCTCGAGCGCAACAAGAAATTCCTGCGCGGCGAAGTCGCGCGGCGCGTTAACCTGAAATTTGCACCTGACGTTCGCTTCCGCGTCGACGAGCGATTCGACGAAGCGGAACGGATCGAGAAGCTTTTGCGAACACCTGCGGTGCAGAAGGACCTGGAACAGGATCCGGATTCGGATCGGGAAGAAGAGCAATGACGATGGACCCGGCTCACGGCACGATCGGCGGCGAACAGGCCGATCAGCGCGACGTGCAGAAAAATAATTTTGCGGACATGGGCGGCAATTCCCAGCCGCACCAGGAGCCGCGCCGCGTCAACAACGATCCCCGCGCCAAGCAGCAGAAGGGCAACCAGGTTCGCCGCGACCGCCGCGACGTCCATGGCTGGGTCGTGCTCGACAAGCCGATCGGCATGACCTCGACGCAGGCCGTCGCCGTGCTCAAGCGCCTGTTCAACGCCAAGCGCGCCGGCCACGCCGGCACGCTCGATCCGCTCGCTTCCGGCGGCCTGCCGATTGCGCTCGGCGAAGCCACCAAGACGGTTCCCTTCGTCATGGACGGCCGCAAGCGCTACCAGTTCACCGTGTGCTGGGGCGAGGAGCGCGACACCGACGACATCGAGGGCCGGGTGACCGCGACCTCCGAGCTGCGCCCGACCCGGGAGGCCATCCTGGCGCTGTTGCCCCGCTTCACCGGGGTGATCGAGCAGATCCCGCCGCGCTATTCCGCGATCAAGATCCAGGGCGAGCGCGCCTATGACCTCGCCCGCGACGGCGAGGTCGTGGAGCTGGCTCCCCGCCCGGTCGAGATTCACCGATTAACCCTTGTGGATCAACCGGATAACGACCGGGCCGTGTTCGAGGCCGAATGCGGCAAGGGCACCTATGTCCGCGCGCTGGCCCGCGATATGGGCCGGATTCTCGGCACTTATGGCCATATCTGCGCGCTGCGACGGACCCTGGTTGGCCCATTTGGCGAAAACGACATGATTCCGCTGGATCAGTTGGAGGCTTTGTGCGATAGAGCCGCGTCCGGCGAGGGCAGCCTCGCCGACGCGCTTTTGCCCGTTGAGACCGCGCTGGACGACATCCCGGCACTGGCCGTCACTCGGGCTGATGCGGCAAGGCTCCATCGGGGCCAGGCCGTTTTGTTGCGCGGACGGGATGCGCCCACTTGTAGCGGCACAGTCTATGTCACGGTGGCAGGCCGCCTTTTGGCGCTTGCCGAAGTCGGCAATGGCGAAATCATCCCCAAGCGTGTGTTCAACCTGACCGGCCTGACTGCCAGCCCCGGTCGCAACGAGAGAAATTGACGATGTCGATTGCCGCAGAACGCAAAGCGGAAGTCATCAAGACGAATGCCACCAAGGCCGGCGATACCGGCTCGCCCGAGGTTCAGGTCGCGATCCTGTCGGAACGCATCAACAACCTCACCAGCCATTTCAAGACCCACGTGAAGGACAACCATTCGCGTCGCGGTCTCTTGAAGCTGGTCTCGACCCGTCGCTCGCTCCTCGACTACCTCAAGAAGAGGGACGAGGCGCGCTACAAGGCACTGCTCGAGAAGCACAACATTCGTCGTTAAGTGTTCCTGCGCGCGCCACTGGCGCGCGTTTTCGCGCGTGGTTTCGAACGAAAGCGTTTGTTTGAAGGTTTTTGATCGAGGCTGCGTGCGCGTCGGATGCGAGCCCAAAGCGCGAAGAATCGCACTTTGGATTGTTGTTTGAGCATGATCTTTTCGGAAAACCGATTCGCACTTTTCCGGATCATACTCGAGTGACGGCCAGCATCCGGGGCACGATCGGCGAAGACCGCAGTTCGGTGTTCGCGTTCGTGCCGACTGACAGTCCAGCAGCAATCCGGCGGCTGGGCACAACGGGCAAGGCGCCCGTATGACCCGAAAGGATGGACGCCATCCGAAATCCAAAAACCATGGCAGGATCGCAGGACGCTGATCATCCGCTCCGATCAGCGTCCCGCAATCTTGCGCATGGTTTTTGTTTTTCGAAGCGTCCCTTGTTTCGAGAACCCATGAAAGAAGACCTCTATGTTCAATAAGCATTCAGTCGAGATCGACTGGGGCGGACGCCCTCTCAAGCTCGAAACCGGCAAGATCGCCCGCCAGGCCGACGGCGCCGTCGTCGCCACCTATGGCGAGACCGTGGTGCTCGCCACCGTCGTCGCGGCGAAGGCGCCGCGCGAAGGCGTCGACTTCCTGCCGCTGACCGTCGACTACCAGGAGAAGACCTACGCCGCCGGCCGCATTCCCGGCGGCTATTTCAAGCGTGAGGGCCGTCCGACCGAGAAGGAGACGCTGGTCTCCCGCCTGATCGACCGCCCGATCCGTCCGCTGTTCGTCGACGGTTGGCGCAACGAGACCCAGGTGATCGCCACCGTGCTGTCGCACGACATGGAGAACGATCCCGATATCGTCGCGCTGGTGGCCTCGTCGGCTGCGCTGACCCTGTCGGGCGCTCCCTTCAAGGGTCCGATCGGCGCCGCGCGCGTCGGCTTCGTCAATGACGAATACGTGCTCAACCCGACGCTCGACGAGATGGTCGACACCCAGCTCGACCTCGTCGTCGCCGGCACGGCCGACGCCGTACTGATGGTGGAATCGGAAGCCAAGGAACTGAACGAAGACATCATGCTCGGCGCGGTGATGTTCGGTCACCGCCACTTCCAGCCGGTGATCAACGCGATCATCGAGCTCGCCGAGAAGGCCGCCAAGGAGCCGCGCGAAGTCACCGTCATCGACAATGCCGCGCTCGAGAAGGAAATGCTCGGCCTCGTCGAGCAGGAACTGCGCGCCGCCTACGCCATCCCGGTCAAGCAGGATCGCTACGCCGCGGTCGGCAAGGTCAAGGAAAAGGTGATCGCCCATTATTTCCCCGAAGGGCAGGAACCGAAATACGACAAGCTGCGCATCGCCGGCGTGTTCAAGGAGCTCGAGGCCAAGATCGTTCGCTGGAACATCCTCGACACCGGCAAGCGCATCGACGGCCGCGACTCCAAGACCGTGCGCAACATCATCGCCGAAGTCGGCGTGCTGCCGCGCGCCCACGGCTCGGCGCTGTTCACCCGCGGCGAGACCCAGGCGATGGTCGTGACCACGCTCGGCACCGGCGAGGACGAGCAGTACATCGACGCGCTGTCGGGAACGTACAAAGAGACGTTCCTGCTGCACTACAACTTCCCTCCCTATTCGGTCGGTGAGACCGGCCGCCTCGGCGGCACCAAGCGCCGCGAGATCGGCCATGGCAAGCTCGCCTGGCGCGCGATCCACCCGGTGCTGCCGCCGCATCACGAGTTTCCGTACACGATCCGCGTGGTCTCCGAGATCACCGAATCCAACGGCTCCTCGTCGATGGCTTCGGTCTGCGGCGCCTCGCTCGCCCTGATGGACGCAGGCGTGCCGTTGAAGCGGCCGACCGCGGGCATCGCGATGGGCTTGATCCTGGAAGACAAGCGCTTTGCGGTTCTCTCCGACATCCTCGGTGACGAGGATCATCTCGGCGACATGGACTTCAAGGTCGCCGGCACTGAATCGGGCATCACCTCGCTCCAGATGGACATCAAGATCGAGGGCATCACCGAGGAGATCATGAAGGTCGCTCTCGGCCAGGCCAAGGATGGGCGTATCCACATCCTCGGCGAGATGGCCAAGGCGCTGACCAACGCCCGCGCCGAGCTCGGCGAATACGCGCCGCGCATCGAGACCTTCAAGATCCCGACCGACAAGATCCGCGAAGTGATCGGCACCGGCGGCAAGGTGATCCGCGAGATCGTCGAGAAGACCGGCGCCAAGGTCAACATCGAGGACGACGGCACCGTGAAGGTCGCCTCCAGCGACGGCGAGGCGATGAAGGCCGCGATCAAGTGGATCAAGTCGATCGCGTCCGAGCCCGAAGTCGGCCAGATCTATGACGGCACCGTCGTCAAGGTGATGGAGTTCGGCGCCTTCGTGAACTTCTTCGGCTCCAAGGACGGCCTCGTCCACATCAGCCAGCTCGCTTCGGCGCGCGTGCAGAAGACCTCCGACGTCGTCAAGGAAGGCGACAAGGTCAAGGTCAAGCTGCTCGGCTTCGACGACCGCGGCAAGACCCGCCTGTCGATGAAGGTGGTCGACCAGACCACCGGCGAGGACCTCGAGGCCAAGGACAAGGCCGCCGAGGGCGAGAAGGCCCCGCGCGAAGCGGCCGGCGAGTAAGTCTCGCACCAGTCCAGAAAAACGAAGGGCGGCCGAGAGGCCGCCCTTTTTGTTTGTGTTCGTGCTCGCCCCGGGAGAGCTGCGCTCGCTCTCCCGCTTGCGGGAGAGGGCTGGGGTGAGCCCGCGCCTTCGGCGCGACCTCTCCCGCAAGCGGGAGAGGTGTAACACCGCCTTACGCCGCGAGATCGAACCGGTCGAGGTTCATCACCTTGGTCCAGGCCTTGGCGAAGTCCTTCACGAACTGCTCCTTGGAGTCCGAGGTGGCATAGACCTCGGCGTAGGCGCGGAGCTGCGAGTGCGCGCCGAAGATGAGATCGGCGCGCGTGCCGGTCCACTTCACCGCGTTGGTCTTGCGGTCGCGAGCCTCGTAGGTGCCGTCGGCCGCCGGCGCCCACTGCGTGCTCATGTCGAGCAGGTTGACGAAGAAGTCGTTGCTCAGCGCACCCACCTTCGCGGTGAGGACGCCGTGCTTCGAACCGTTCGCATTGGCACCGAGCACGCGCAGACCGCCGACCAGCACGGTCAACTCGGGTCCGGTGAGCTTCAGAAGCTGTGCGCGATCGACGAGCGCTTCTTCCTGCTGCAGGAACTGCTGCCGCTTGCCGACGTAGTTGCGGAAACCATCGGCGCGCGGCTCCAGCGGCGCGAAGGAAGCCGCATCGGTCTGTTCCTGCGAAGCATCCATGCGGCCCGGCGTGAACGCGACCTTGACGTCGATGCCGGCGTCCTTCGCGGCCTTCTCGACCGCGGCGGTGCCGCCGAGGACGATCAGGTCGGCGAGCGAGACCTTCTTCGCGCCGGCCGAGGCGTTGAACTCCTTCTGGATCGCCTCGAGCTTGCCGAGGACCTTCGAGAGCTGAGCCGGCTGGTTCACCTCCCAGTCCTTCTGCGGGCTGAGACGGATGCGCGCGCCGTTGGCGCCGCCGCGCTTGTCCGAACCGCGGAACGTCGAGGCCGACGCCCATGCGGTCGAGACCAGCTCCGGCACCGAGAGGCCCGAGGCCAGGATCTTCGTCTTCAGCGCAGCGATGTCCTGATCGCTGACCAGCTCGTGATTCACGGCCGGGATCGGATCCTGCCAGATCAGCGTCTCCTTCGGCACCAGCGGGCCGAGATAGCGCTGGATCGGACCCATGTCGCGATGGGTGAGCTTGAACCAGGCACGGGCGAATGCGTCCGCGAACTGATCCGGGTTCTCCAGGAAGCGCCGCGAGATCTTCTCATAGGCCGGATCGAGGCGCAGCGAGAGGTCGGTGGTCAGCATCGTCGGCCGGTGCTTCTTCGACTTGTCGAAGGCGTCGGGAATGATCGCATCGGCACCCTTGGCCGTCCACTGGTTCGCGCCGCCCGGGCTCTTCGTCAGCTCCCATTCGTACTTGAACAGGTTCTCGAAGAAGTTGTTGCTCCACTTCGTCGGCGTCGTCGTCCACGTCACCTCGAGACCGCTGGTGATGGAATCGCCCGCCAGGCCCGAAGCGTGCTTGCTCTTCCAGCCGAGACCCTGATCCTCGAGCGCGCCCGCTTCCGGCTCCGGTCCGACCAGCGACGGATCGCCCGCACCATGGGTCTTGCCGAAGGTATGACCGCCGGCGATCAGCGCGACGGTTTCCTCGTCGTTCATCGCCATGCGGAAGAAGGTCTCGCGGATGTCCTTTGCCGCGGCGATCGGGTCCGGCTTGCCGTTCGGGCCTTCCGGATTGACGTAGATGAGGCCCATCTGCACCGCGCCGAGCGGCTCGGCGAGCTGGCGCTCGCCGCTGTAGCGCTCATCGCCCAGCCAGGTGCCTTCCGGACCCCAATACAGCTCTTCCGGCTCCCAGACGTCGGCGCGGCCACCGGCGAAACCGAACGTCTTGAAGCCCATCGACTCCAGCGCGACATTGCCGGCGAGCACCATCAAATCGGCCCAGGAGATCTTGCGGCCGTATTTCTGCTTGATCGGCCAGAGCAGCCGGCGCGCCTTGTCGAGGTTGGCGTTGTCAGGCCAGCTGTTGAGCGGCGCGAAGCGCTGCTGACCGGCACCGGCGCCGCCACGGCCATCGGTGATGCGGTAGGTGCCGGCGCTGTGCCAAGCCATGCGGATCATCAGGCCGCCATAATGACCGAAGTCGGCGGGCCACCACTCCTGCGAGTCCGTCATCAGGGCGGTCAGGTCCTTGATGACCGCGTTCAGGTCGAGCGTCTTGAATTCCTTGGCGTAGTCGAATTCCTTGCCCATCGGATCGGACAGGCCGGAATTCTTGTGCAGCATCTCGATGCTGAGCTGGGTTGGCCACCAATCGCGGTTCGCCGGCACGCGTTTTCCACCCGAAAACGGGCACTTTGAAGTGTCGTCCATGAATACCTCCTCTGGTGGCGTCGAACTCGCGCCTTTGACCAGGTAGAAGCAGTCTAAGCCTCGCATTCCATCAGGGGAAGTTGACTTTAATGATCGCTGCGATAGGATTTTCTGATGGTCAACGTGACGATGCGCCAGCTCCGGTATTTCGACGCGCTGGCGCGTCACGGCCATTTCGGGCGCGCGGCGGAGGCGAGTTCGATCTCGCAGCCGGCCCTGTCGATGCAGATCAAGGAACTGGAGGAGGCGCTCGGCGGCCTGCTGCTGGAGCGCACCGCCCGGCAGGTCGCGCTGACGCGGTTCGGCGAAGAGCTCGCCCCCCGCGTCCGCGACATCCTGCGCTCGGTCGATGAGCTCGGCGATTTCGCGCGGGCGTCGCAGGACCGCTTCGCCGGCCGACTGCGCATCGGCATGATTCCGACGATCGCGCCGTATTTGCTGCCCAAGATCACCAAGAATCTCACGCGCATGCATCCGGAACTCGACATCCGCGTGCGCGAGACGATGACGCCGCGGCTGATCCAGGAACTGGTCGAAGGCCGGCTCGACACCGCCATCGTCGCACTGCCGGTGTCTGAGCCCTCGCTCACCGAGGTCGCTCTGTTCGAGGAGAAATTCCTGCTGGTGCGGCCGGGCGCGGATGAGGGAACGCCCGCACCCTCGCGCGAGATGATGCGGGAGATGCGGCTCCTGCTGCTCGAGGAGGGACACTGCTTCCGCGACCAGGCGCTGTCCTTCTGCAACATGCAATCGGCGCCGCCGCGCGAGATGCTGGATGCGAATTCGCTGTCGACGTTGGTCCAGATGGTCAGCGCCGGCATCGGCGTCACCTTGATCCCGGAGATGGCGGTGCCGGTGGAGACGCGATCGGCCTCGGTCTCGCTCACGCGCTTTCGCGACCCGCAGCCCTCGCGCACCATCGGCATGGTCTGGCGCAAGACCAGCCCGCTGGCGCGGCAGCTGCTCCAGATTTCCGAGGTGGTGTGCCTGTCGGCCGGCAAGGTGCGCGCACGGCAATCCGTGCGCAGCCAACGGGCCTGACTTCCGATGCCGGCACCCGTCATCCGCCCCGCCCGCGCGGACGAATATGACGAGATCGCCCGCGTCTGGATGGAGAGCTGGGTCTCGACCGGGCTTGCCGAGGCGAGTGAATTCCTGCTGGCAAACCTGCGCGCACGCATCAGGCGCGAGATCGAGAACGGCTGGAGCCTGTTCGTCGCCGACGACAACGGCGCCATCGCCGCGATGCTCGCACTGCATCTGCCCAAACTCTATCTCGATATGCTCTTTGTCGGGCCCGCCTATCAGGGGCAATCCCTCGGGCGAAAACTGCTCGCCTTCACGCGCACGCAAATGCCTGACGAGATGTACCTGCGCTGTGTGCGCGAAAACGAAAAGGCCTGGCGCTGGTACGAGCGCGAAGGCTTTGTGTTTGAGAAGGAAGAGGTCGAACCGTCGAACGGGTTCGTGATGAAGTATTACCGTTGGAAGCGGCCGGCTGCGGGATAGACCACGATCTCTGGATGCAGCTTGCGGTTGTCACGATCCCCACCTAGTGTGGCGGGACCGATGACCCCTGCTCCCGGAATCCATGCTTCGCATTGCTGTCTCGCTGATCGCGCTCCTGTCCCTTCTGACCCCGGCAGTCGCACAAACTCCTCCCGCAACAACAGCGCCCGTCGCTCAGTCCGCACCACAGGCAAAGCCGGTTGCCAAGAAAGCGGCGCCGAAGGCCAAGCCGACTGCGAAGCCGCCGGTCGCGGCAGAGAGCGGCCCGTGTCGGCTCGGTGTGATCTCGGTGATCGGAGATCGCTACTCCGTACAGAAATTTGGCATTACGATCTTCGAGGCTGAGGCAAGCGAGGTCCCGATCGACTGGGGCCTCGACGATCTCGTCTTCGCACGGGTGCGCGCGGCAACGAATAACGATCCCGGGGTACGTAGGATCGCCTATCCCAAGGGCGTCTTCGAGCCCTTCTATAATCCGAAAACGATCCTGATCCGCGATCCCGGAGAGCGTCTGCCGGACATCGTACGAAGCTTCACCGCGAATGCGAATTGCGAGCGCTATCTTGTCGCAACCACGTTCAAGGCGGAGCTGCCAAATTCGCACATGACGCTAAACGGCATCGGCACTTACAATCAGGGGGTCGGCGGCATCCTCCGTCACTCGCATCTTTTCGCCAATGTTGCGATCACACTGATCGACGGAAGGAGCTACGAGGAGATCAAGCGCCCCTTTGTGAATTTCGGCGCCAACTTCGCTGCGAGTCTGCGACTGACCGAAGACCCACTCAACAAGCTCGACAACTCGCTATTTCCCGCCCCACCCGCGGCAGCTTCCGCCAGCGCGGCGCTGCGCGAGAGGACGCGCGCGCTCATCACCGACAGGCTCGACCGGGGCCTGCCGGGCTATCTAAAGGAAGAGTAAGCGCCTTTGCCGACGCGACACGCCAGAGAATCAAATTTCGCTGCGCTTGCGAACACAGCCGTGTTCAGCATCATGACCCTGCTGTTCGTCGTCGCGATCATCCTGTGGTGTTTTTCAACTCAGGCGCGGGCACAAGCCCAATTGGAGACGGCACGACCAACCGTCAAACAAGCCATCGGCAAGATAACCACGCGGCGTGAAGCGACGGGCAAGCCCGCTCCCGTGGCCGGCGGCTCGTGCGACTTCGGTGTCGTGGTCACCACCGGCGATGAGTTCACCGTGCTGACGACCGGCCTCACCGTATTCCAGAACAAGACGATGGTGGTCCCGATCCCAGGCTGGGGGCTCAACGATCTGATCTTCGCGCGGACTCGCGCCGCGATCCCTGCCGGCGTGTCCGTTCTGAGAATCCCCTACAACCCAGCGAAATTTCCTCCCCGCGATGAGTCCAAGGACACATTGAAGGACAGGCTGTTCCGCGATCTCAACGCGGAGCTGGCCGGATACATGCGCGAGGTCGCGAAAGGAACGAATTGCCGGCACTACATTCAGGTCCTCAATTCAGTCAGCCCTATCGGGACATCGAACTATACGGTCCGCGGGTTCGGCATCCTCAACCAGGATGTAGTGCTAGGGCGTCGCATCTATCTTTATGCCCTGGCGTTTATCCGCATCTTTGACGGGCGCGACTTCTCCGTTGTCAGACAGAGCTCTGCGCTGATCAACGTGCATCATTCCCTGGTGGTGCAGCGGCTTCTGGGGAGGCAAATCGGCGGCCCCTATCGCGAATTACCCGCAGAATCGTTTCCAACGCGCCCTGAAGATGCCGCCGACAATCCCGCACTGCGCGACGGCGTGCGCGCCATGCTGGCGGAAAGCCTCGACAAGACGCTGCCGCTTTTGCTCGGTGTTCGATCAGCAGCGAGTCAAAGCGACGCCAAAGAACGTTGACCCACATGTCGTTCACGCCGCTTGCCTTCTGCCTAGGCGTAGTGCGTTGCGGATGCGCGGCAAACGCGGCATGAATTGCGCGCTGTTGGCCTTCCGTCGATGAAAGGTTCCCGCCATGATCAAGCTCTATTGGTCGCCCCGTTCTCGCTCGTTCACGACGCTCTGGCTGATGGAGGAGAGCGGCCTGCCCTATGAGCGCGTGCTGACCGACATCTCGACCGGTGCGCAGAAGGCGCCGGACTATTTGAAGGTCAACCCGATGGGCAAGGTGCCGGCGCTCAGCGACGGCGACGCTGCGCTCGGCGAGGCCGCGGCGATCTGCGCCTATATCGCCGACCGCTATCCCGAGACCAAGCTTGCGCCCGCTGTGACCGATCCGCGCCGCGCGCGCTATCTGCAATGGCTGTTCTTCTCGCCGGGCTGCATCGAGCCGGCCATCATCCAGATCTTCACCAAGATCGAGATCCCGACCTCGACCGCGGCGTGGGGCAGCGCGACGCAGGTGTTCGACGTGCTGGAAGCTGCGCTCGCCAAGGGCCCATGGATTCTCGGCGAGGAGTTTTCCGCCGCCGACATCACGGTCGGCTCGGGCCTGAACTTCGCGGTGCGCCTGTTCAAGATGGTGCCGTCGCGCCCGGCCTTCGATGCCTATCTGGCGCGCTGCATGGCGCGGCTGGCGTTCCAGCGCGCGGAGAAGATCGCGGCGGGTTAGAGCGTCTTCAAGCGAAGTGGATGCCGGTTCGCGTAAAGAAAACGCGACAAAACAAGAATCCGGCTCAAAGCCTGATCTTGAGGACGGCGAGCCCGGACTGCTGGAGCAATCCGGAGGATGTCGCCGCGAGGCCGTAGCGGAGGCCGAGATCGAAACGGTTGTTGTCGGCCGCGACGATGCCCAGCGCGGTCGAGTAGATCCACGGCGACAGGGCAAGGCCGCCGGTCGTGAAGGTCTCGCCGCCGCCGGCAAACGCTGACTTGATCTGAAGTCCCTGATTCAGCGCGTTGTAGCCGACGCCGACATCGCCGGTAAGATAGACGTGCTGCGCGATCCTGTAGGCGCCCTTCAGCCCTGCCGTCAGCGTCAATTCGCGATAGGTTTGCGAATCCACATTGAGGCTGAAGCCGCCTGCGCCGCCTTCCTGATAGGCTGGCGAACGAACCTGTCCATAGTCCAGCCGCAGCAACGGCGCGATCGCAAATCCAGGCTCGAGCGGGATCAGCTTGCGAACACCCACACCGGCGTGCCCGCTATAGGACCGATAGCCGGCCGCAGCCGTATTGTTGATGAACGTGAGCGAGCGGCTCTCGCCGTTGTCATTCAACGCACCGTCGAGCTGGCCATCGACCTGAACGCCATGGCCGAGCGCATAGGCGCCGTAGAGTCCGGCCTGATAGGAATCGATGGCGAGCCGGTTCGGGACGGCATCCTCGCTGCCGGTGATCGTCTGATGCGAATAGGCGAACACGCCGCCGATCATCGCGCGCGTGGAGATTGTCGTGTCCGCGCCCACGGCAATGCCACCGCCGGACGCGTTATAGCCGGGGACGCCATCCACACTGCCCTGCCGGACACCGCCGCCTAGCGGCTTCATCCAAAGATTCCGTTCAGGCGTTGCGCCCGCGTTCAGCCCGAGCACGTCGTCCAATCGTCCTGTCATCGCCTGCTGAAATGTGCGTTGCGTGGAATAGGTCGCCTGCGACGCCGCGCCGGTGAGGACAGGCAAGGTCTGGTTGACGGCGTTGACGAGACCGGAGCCGCTGAGATTGTCGAGCGCGGTGAAGCCGGTCGCCATGCTGCCGGTCCAGCCAAGCGAGGTCGCCGACAAGCGATAGAGCATGTCCGCCGCGCCTAATCCCGCACGGCTGTTCCGGGCCTGGAGCGTTTCGGCATAGGGCCGCACCAGCGAGAGATAGGCGATGCCGCCGGTCGGGTTGCCCGAGAGATCGTAGCTGCTGACCAGCATCTGCGCGCCCGACGTATCGCCGCTCGCAGCGCCATAGAGACTACTAAGAGTGCCCTTCGAGAGTGTGTTGAAGAGCACGTTGCCTTCCGGCGTCACCGACCCCAGCAGCGTGAAGTTCGCAGCACCGCTCCCCGCGGGCGCAATGCCGGCGCCCCAGAAATATCCGTTCTGGTAATTCGTGATGACGAAGCGACCGGGCGCGGACGTGCCGAACAGCGTGGAGCTGACGATCCGCCACGGCGTGCCCGACGTCCAGGCCCATTGCGGGACGGAGTTCGCCGGAACGGCCTGCGAGGCCGGCGGCGTGAAGGTCGCGGGATCGTAAGGAAGCATGTAGGCCCAATGCGTCACCAGCAGGCTGTCGCCCGTGATCATCTGCATTTCCATGCCGGTCACGCCGTTGACGGTTCGCATGTGGCCGAGGCCGACGGTCACTGCACCGCCCGCGGTCGGCGTGAACAGCATCGTGATCTGGCCCGCGGTCGTGACGAACCCCTGGATGGTCGAGGTATCGGTCAGCAGCGCCGGACCAAGCTTGAGCTGCGCCACGCTCGTTCCGGTGAAGGCGCCGTTGGTCGCGGTCGCCAGCGACCACAGCGTCTGGTCGCCGATCGGGATCGGATTGGAGAAGCCGGTCTTGGGCGCGGCGTAGGCCAGCAGCTGCGCTGTCGGCACGTACCAGTTCGTGTTGGAGAGGGTCGCATCCCAGATCGCCGACTGCGCTACAGCGCGGGAGCTGCCGCAAACCAGCATCGCACCGGCAACAGACGCCAGCACGCCTACGCGACTGATCGCACGTATCCTCGGCAAGACCACTCTCCCGAACCGCGGGATACGACCCCGCGGCGCCACCGGGCGCAGCAAACATTATTTCTATCGCCGAGTCTGCCCCATGATCGTGGGGTGCGAGGAAACGGTCGCGGCCTCAGGCGGCCTGCGAACGCTTTATTCCGACTTCAGATCGTCAGGCCTCGGCATCAGGACGATGTTGTAGCCGGAATCGACGTAGTGGATCTCGCCGGTCACGCCGCCGGACAGATCCGACAGCAGGTACAGCGCCGAACCGCCGAGCTCGTCGAGCGTGACGCCGCGGCGAAGCGGCGAGTGTTTTTGCATGAAGGCAAACATCGCGCGCGCCTCACCGATCCCCGAGCCGGCAAGCGTGCGGATGGGACCGGCGGAGACCGCGTTGACGCGGATGCCGCGCGGTCCGAAATCGGAGGCGAGGTAGCGCACGGAGGCTTCCAGCGCCGCCTTGGCCACGCCCATCACGTTGTAGTTCGGCATCGCGCGCTCCGAGGCGCCGAAGGTCAGCGTGATCATGCTGCCGCCCTCCGTCATCAGCTCGGCGGCACGTTTTGCGACCTCCGTGAACGAGAAGCAGGAGATCACCATGGTGCGCGAAAAATTCTCGCGGCTGGTGTCGGCGTAGCGGCCCTTCAGCTCGTTCTTGTCGGCGAAGCCGATCGCATGGATGACGAAATCGAGCTTGCCCCATTTTTCGCGCAACACATCGAAGGTCGCGTCGACACTGGCGATGTCCTCGACGTCGCAAGGCAGCACCAGTTCGACGCCGAGCTGCTCCGCCAGTGGCTTGACTCGCTTGCCTAGGGCTTCGCCCTGGAAGGTGAAGGCAAGCTCGGCGCCATGGGCATGCAGCGTCTTCGCCATGCCCCACGCGATCGAATGATCATTGGCGATGCCCATGATCAGACCGCGCTTGCCCTTCATCAAACCTTCCATGTCAGCCGTCGCTCCTATTTTCGACGTCATCGCCCGCGCAGGCGGGCGATCCAGTATCCAGAGACCGTCGTGATAAATGGAGAAGCCGCGGCATACTGGATGCCCCGCCTTCGCGGGGCATGACAAAATCAGAGATCACACGTCCAGCCGGCTGAACACCAGCGTGGCGTTGGTGCCGCCGAAACCGAAGGAGTTCGACAGCACGGTGCCGATTTTGACGTTGTCGATGCGCTTGCGCACGATCGGCATGTCGGCGAACACGGGATCGAGCTCCTGGATGTGCGCGCTCTCGCAGATGAAACCGTTGTTCATCATCAGCAGCGAGTAGATCGCCTCCTGGACGCCGGTCGCGCCCAGCGAATGGCCGGTCAGCGCCTTGGTCGCCGAGATCGGCGGGCACTTCTCGCCGGTGCCGAACACCTTGCGGAGCGCCTCGATTTCCGGCGGATCGCCTGCCGGCGTCGAGGTCGCGTGCGGATTGATGTAGTCGACCTTGGTCTTCACCGTCGACATCGCCATGCGCATGCAGCGCTCGGCGCCCTCGCCCGACGGCGCGACCATGTCGTAGCCGTCCGAGGTCGCGCCATAGCCGACGATCTCGCCATAGATGCGCGCGCCGCGCGCCTTGGCATGCTCGAGCTCTTCCAACACCAGCACGCCGGCGCCACCGGCGATCACGAAGCCGTCGCGGTTGACGTCGTAGGGACGCGAGGCGGTCGCGGGCGTGTCGTTGTACTTCGACGACATCGCGCCCATCGCGTCGAACAGCACCGACAGCGACCAGTCCAGCTCCTCGCAGCCGCCGGCGAAGATGATGTCCTGCTTGCCGATCTGGATCGTCTCATAGGCATTGCCTACGCAATGGTTCGAGGTCGCACAGGCCGAGGAGATCGAATAATTCACGCCCTTGATCTTGAACCAGGTCGCGAGCGTCGCGGACGCCGTGGACGACATCGCCTTCGGCACTGCAAACGGTCCGACGCGCTTCGGGCCCTTGCTGCGGGTGATGTCGGCGGATTCGACGATGGTGCGGGCGGAGGGGCCGCCGGAGCCCATGATGATGCCGGTGCGGATGTTGGAGACGTCTTCGGGCGACAGACCGGAGTCCTGGATCGCCTGTTCCATCGCGATGTGATTCCAGGCCGCGCCCTGGCCGAGGAAGCGCATCGCGCGGCGGTCGACGACCGTCGCAGGGTCGAGCGTCGGCGCACCTTGCACCTGCGAACGGAAGCCGAGCTCGGCATATTTCTCAGCCCGCGAAATGCCCGACTTCGCCTCGTGGAGGCTCGCAAGCACTTCCTGGGTGTTGTTTCCGATGGACGAGACGATGCCCATCCCGGTGACCACAACCCGCCTCATGACAGCCTCGCCTAAATCGTTGTCTTTCTTTGTGATGCGTTCAGCCCAGGCTCGTGCCCTGCTTGAACAGGCCGACCTTCAGATCCTTCGCGCGATAGATAATCTGGTCATCGACCGAAAGCCACCCGTCGGCGATACCGAGCACGAGCTTTGCCCGCATCACGCGCTTGATATCGACGTTGTACACAACCTTGCGGGCCTCGGGCAGCACCTGGCCGCTGAACTTCAGCTCGTTCAGGCCAAGCGCGCGACCGCGACCTTCACCGCCGCTCCAGCCCAGGTAAAAACCGACCATTTGCCACAGCGCATCGAGGCCGAGGCAGCCGGGCATCACCGGATCGTTCTTGAAATGGCAGCCGAAGAACCAGAGGTCGGGCTTCACGTCGAGCTCGGCGCGCACCAGGCCCTTGCCGAATTCGCCGCCATTGTCGTTGATGTCCGTGATGCGGTCGAACATCAGCATCGGCGGCAGCGGCAGCTGGGCATTGCCCGGGCCGAACATCTCGCCGCGGGCACATGCCAGCAGATCTTCGTATTCGTAACCGTTGCGCCTGTTCAGCATGCATGTGCCTCTGTTCAAAGTCCGATTGAGCGACGTTTTTTGGCGAAAATGGGCCCCGTCCCGGTCGGAGAGTAACGCCAATTGCCATCGTCAGGCGCAACTCCCACAAGCCCCGATGGACTGCGGACCGGGCCTCGATGCCCCGGTGCACCAAAATCGGCTAAGCGGAACCGCGCGCTCTCTAACACAGGCCATTTCGGTGGCAAAGCGCTCTCATGAAGGTAAAATGACGGGCTCCTCGCTCGGTTCCACTCCGATTAGAACCTCTCTAGTTGCGAGAAACTTGCATCTGCATCTATCTGTTCTTATATTGCAGGGAGTTATTGCTCACGCGTGCCCGAAATCTGGAAATGAGCGAGAATACCGCGCCCCATCACGACGACGACGTCCATGCCGCGGCCCTCCTGTCCGGCCGCCAGCCGGCTTTGACCGGCTGCCCGTGGCACGACGTTAACGAAATGCTCCAGTCCGCCGGGCTCCGCCCGACGCGGCAGCGCATGGCGCTGGGCTGGCTCCTGTTCGGCAAGGGTGCTCGTCACCTTACGGCTGAAATGCTGTACGAGGAAGCCACGCTGGCCAAGGTTCCGGTGTCGCTGGCGACCGTCTACAACACGCTGAACCAGCTCACCGACGCCGGCCTGCTGCGCCAGGTCAGTGTCGACGGCACCAAGACCTATTTCGACACCAACGTCACCACGCACCACCACTATTACCTCGAGAACAGCCATGAGCTGGTCGACATCGAGGATCCGCATCTGGCGCTGTCCAAGATGCCGGAGGTGCCCGAGGGTTACGAGATCGCGCGCATCGACATGGTCGTGCGCCTGCGCAAGAAGCGCTGAGATCTATCCTAAACTGTTGATTTGGTCGTCATGGCCGGGCTTGTCCCGGCCATAATTGTTTACGCCGTCATTCCGGGGGCGGTGCGTAGCACCGAACCCGGAATCTCGAGATCCCGGGTCTGGCGCTTCGCGCCATCCCGGGATGACGCCTGCAGCGTCAATTCACCTGCTCGTCCGAATACACGCCCCAGAGGCGTTCCTGCTGGATCCAGCCGTCAAAACCGTTGCCGGTGACGCGGCACCAGTTTGCGCTGCACTTCTTCACTTGGGTGACGACGCCGGCCTGGAGCTTGGCCGCAACCGCGCTGTCAGGATCGGCGCGGTCATAGATCGGCGCGAGCTCGTCCTTGTGCTTCATGGTGACGACTGCGGTGCGGCGGCCCGACAGCAGCGAGTGATAGACCCAGCCCTCGGCGCCTTCGGAATCGCGCACCCGGCGCCAGTTCTCGAACTCGGCTGTGATTTCGACCGGCAGGCCGGCGCGGGTATAGACCCAGGCCACGTCATTGTCCTTGGTCGGACCGGCACGGACGTTCACGTGATCCGACTTCAGGCTGACATAGCGCGGCACCGGGAGGCCGCTGGCGCTCTGGGGGGTGTTGTCCTTCGCCGAATGCGAGGGGCTGACCGAGGCGCTCAACCAGGTGCAAACGAGCGCCATCACCGAACAAAAACGCCCCAACGCCATCAACCCGTCTCCTGTCGAGGACCCGGCCGAGCCGGACCCTCACCCCAAAATTCCAAAATACCCTGCCGCGGTCGTCCCTGACCCGCCCCACGCGGGTGTTCCGCCAAGCCTTACCCCGTGGTTCTTGTCTTGGCCCGGCCTTCTGCTAGAGAGGACGGACGCTTGAACAACCAGTTTGGCCCGATTTTCCGGATGGAAATATCGGGAGAGCTTGAAGGAAACGCCGGGGACGACACGGCAAGGGCAGTGTCGAACAACCGGGTTAATGAGGCCTGAACGGCCGGCCTTTGGCGACAGAGGCGGGCTTGCCACGCCTCATGAGAGCAGGACATGTCGGTGAAGAAAAAGCCCCTCGTCGTGGTAACGCGCAAGCTGCCGGATTCGATCGAGACGCGGATGCGCGAGCTGTTCGACGCGCGGATCAATCTCGACGACACGCCGATGTCGGCCGACCAGATCGCGGAAGCCGCGCGCACCGCCGACGTGCTGGTTCCGACCGTCACCGACCACATCACCGCCGACATCGTCAACCAGCCCGACTGCAAGCTGCGCCTGATCGCCAATTTCGGCAACGGCGTCGACAATATCGATGTCGAGGCCGCGCATGCGCGCGGCATCACCGTCACCAACACGCCAAAGGTTTTGACCGAAGACACCGCCGACATGACCATGGCGCTGATCCTGGCCGTGCCTCGGCGGATGATCGAAGGCGCCTCGATCCTGACGGAAGGCAAGCCCTGGCCCGGCTGGTCGCCAACCTGGATGCTCGGCCACCGCATCGGCGGCAAGCGCCTCGGCATCATCGGCATGGGCCGCATCGGCCAGGCAGTGGCGCGCCGCGCCCGCGCCTTCGGCCTGCAGATCCACTACCACAACCGCCGTCCCGTGGCGCCGAAGATCGCCGAAGAGCTTGGCGCGACCTATTGGGAAAGCCTCGACCAGATGCTGGCGCGGATGGACATTCTCTCGGTGAACTGTCCGCACACGCCGGCGACCTATCACCTGCTCTCGGCGCGACGGCTGAAGCTGATCCGCAAGGACGCCTACATCGTCAACACCGCGCGCGGCGAGGTGACCGACGAGGACACGCTGATCAAGCTGATCGAAGGCGGCGAGATCGGCGGCGCCGGGCTCGACGTCTACGAGCACGAGCCCGCGGTGAACCCGAAGCTGGTGCGGCTGGCCAAGGCCGGCAAGGTGACGCTGCTGCCGCACATGGGCTCGGCCACGATCGAAGGCCGCGTCGAGATGGGCGAGAAGGTGATCATCAACATCCGCACCTTCCTCGACGCGCACAAGCCGCCGGATCGCGTGCTGCCGAGCATGCTCTGAGGCGCTGTGCGCTGGGGGCCACGCGGGGGTAGAGATTGAAGAACACGCGCTAATCGCGGTGCACGCTCAGATCGGCGATCACAGGCCCATCGCCGTTGAGCGGATTGGCGGGATCGCGCCCGTAGCGCAGCGTCTCGAAGCGCATCGCGCGCGCATCGATCATCAGGAGGCGGCCGACGAGGCCGTCGCCGAAGCCGACGATCTCGCGGATCGCCTCCAGCGCCATCATCGAGCCGAGCACGCCCGCGAGCGCGCCCATGACGCCGGCTTCGGCACAGGCCGGCACCGTGCCGGGCGGCGGCGCTTCCGGAAACAGGCAGCGATAAGTCGGATTGAATTCACCAGCCTCGTTCTTTTCATGCGCGCGGATGGTGGTGAGCGAGCCGTCGAAGGTGCCGAGCGCCGCGGTGATCAGCGGTCTCTTCGCGAAGAAGCATGCGTCCGAGACCAGATAGCGCGTCGAGAAATTGTCGGAGCCATCGAGCACGAGGTCGTAGTCGCCGATCAGGCTGAGCGCGTTGTCGGCGTTGAGCCAGGTGGCGTGACCGACAAAGCGGACATGCGGATTGAGAGCGGAAATGCGCTCGGCCGCGCTCTCGACCTTGTGGCGGCCGATATCGGGCGTCGTATGGATCACCTGGCGCTGGAGGTTGGACAGCGACACCACGTCGTCATCGACCACGCCGAGCGTGCCGATCCCGGCGGCAGCCAGATACATCAAGGCGGGCGCGCCGAGCCCGCCGGCGCCGATCACCAGCACGGAGGCCCGCTTCAGCGCGGCCTGGCCCGGGCCGCCGACGTCGCGCAGCACGATATGGCGGGCATAACGTTCGAGTTCGTCCGGGCTCAGCATTCTCAGCTCTTCCTAGATTGCTGCCGCTCTCCGCGAGGAGCGCGGAAGTCGCACATACTGTCATTCCGGGGCGATGCGAAGCATCGAACCCGGAATCTCGAGATTCCGGGTTCGGCTCTTCGAGCCGCCCCGGAATGACCTCGTAACACTCACGTCCTCTCAGATGAGGGTCCGGCCTGCCCGCAGGCCTGAACCACCCCGAGATTGTTCGCGACCAACGAGATGTGCTTCAATGGCATTGCGTTCAATGGGCTGGCTGGATTTGTCATGAGATCGATGCTTGCGGCAACACTGATGTTTGCGGCCGCCACAGGCGCGAACGCCCAGATGACGACGCCGCAGGTCCCCGGCACCAAGCCGAAAACGGTCCAGACCGTTCCGATCCGCCCGCCCGCACTTCAGACACCGTCGGAAACGGCCGATGCCATGGCGCAGGCCGAACGCCTCTCGCTCCAGTCCGACCTCGCCTGGGTCGGCCAATATAACGGCGCCATCACCGGCGAGGTCAGCGAGCGCATGGTCAATGCCATCAAGGAGTACCAGAAGAACAAGGGCGGCAAGCCGACCGGCGTGCTCAATCCGCAGGAGCGCGCTGCGCTTGCCGAGACCGCGCGGCGGAAGCAGGACAGCGTCGGCTGGAAGATCGTGACGGAGATGACCAGCGGCGCGCGGCTCGGCATTCCCTCAAAACTGGTGCCGCAGCAGGCGACCGACGCCAACGGCTCGAAATGGACCTCGCCGACCGGAACTGTGCAGGTGCTGCTCAGCCGGCGCAAGGAGGCGAACCCCACGACCGCGAAGCTCGCGGACGCCGAGAAGAAGGAGCCGGCCGGACGCAAGGTCGACTACACCGTGGTGAAGCCCGACTTCTTCGTGCTGTCGGGGCTCCAGGGCCTGAAGAAATTCTACGTGCGCGGCACCTTCAAGGGCGACGAAGTCCGCATCATGACGATCCTCTACGACCAGGCCACCGAGAACACGGTCGAGCCGGTCGTGATCGCGATGTCGAGCGCGTTCAATGCATTTCCGGCAGGTCCGCAAGCCGGACCGCCGCCGCGCAAGACCGTCGAATACGGCACCGGCATCGTCGTCAGCGACGACGGCGCGATCCTCACCGACCGCCTCGTCACCGACAGCTGCCTTGCGATCACCATCGCCGGCCACGGCAGCGCCGATCGTCTTGCCGAGGACAAGGAGCACGATCTCGCGCTCTTGCACATCTACGGCGCGCGTGGCCTGAAGCCACTCGGCCTCGCTGGCGGCGGGGCGAAGACGAATGTCGATGTCGTCGGCATCGCCGATCCGCAAAGCCAGGGCGGCGCGGCCGGGGTCTCGAGCGTCAAGGGCGCGCTCGCACCCGTCACGAGCAGCGATTCCGCGCTGTCGCCACCACCGGCGGTCGGATTTTCCGGCAGCCCCGCGATCGACGCGGACGGCAAATTCGCCGGCATTGCGCTGTTGAAGCCGGCGATGGTGGCGGGACCCGCGACGTCGGTGCCGGCATCGCAGGCCGTGATGGTCTCAGCGGAGACGGTGCGCGATTTCCTGAAGGCCAACGGCGTCACAGCAAACGGCAGTTCAGCGGATGCGAAGACCGCAGTCGTCCGCGTGATCTGCGTGCGGAAGTAAGCCAGGCGACAATCACAATCTCTCGTGTCTATCGGCGCACATCGCACGTACGACTACGGGTCCAGTAATGGTACGGATTAGCTGGCATTCCCGATTCCGACATCATTGTTACCGTTGATTCGGACCTCCGCGATCCCCTTTGGATCGGGCCGGCACGTCCTGAGCGAGAAGAGCTCAGCATCCAGAAGCGATGCACGTTCGCGTGGCGTATTCCTGACCCAGGCACTCCAAAGGATTTATCTTCCCATGCACACGATCGTACTGGCCACCCAAAAGGGTGGCAGTGGCAAGAGCACGCTCGCCGTCGGCCTCGCGCTGGCGGCCAAGCAGGCCGGCTTCACCGTCCGCCTGATCGAGACCGACCCGCAGGGCACCCTGTCCAACTGGCAGCGCCGTCGCACCGCCGAGGATCTCGTGGTCGAGCCGATCTATCACGCCGCCGACATCGCGCCGCGCCTGAACATGCTGGCCGACAGCGGCCTCCAGCTCGCGATCATCGACACCGCGGCCGGCCTCAGCGCCGCGACCACCGCCGCGATCCGTCATTCCGATCTCTGCCTGATCCCGGCCCGCCCGAGCGTCGCGGACATCGAGGCGACCGCCTCGACGCTGAGCGTCGCACGCGCCTGGAAGCGGCCCTACAGCTTCGTGCTGAACCAGACGCCGATCCGCGGCCAGCGCATCGACAATGCCGCCAACACGCTCGCCGAGGAAGCGGCGCTCGATCTCGCCGAGGTGCTCGCGCGTCCCCTGATCGTGATGCGCAACGACCACCAGGATTCACTCGCCGGCGGCCTCGCCGTCAGCGAATTCGCGCCGAACGGCAAGTCGGCGGACGAGATCCGCGGCCTCTGGCAGTGGATCGAGAGCCGGCTCGAGCTCAGCGCCACGACCAATGCCCTGATCGACCAGGTCATGTCGGCTCCGGACGGCCTGCTGCATGCCGCCACCGGGCTTTCCACGGACGAGACCACGACACTGGCGTCCTGAGCGGGGCGATCGCTCGGGCGTCAGCCGGCCCTTCACCATCCGGAAGGGCACCAGCGTCGAAGCAATCCGGCCACCAGCCCGGCCGGATTGCTTCACTGCACTCGCAATGACGTCGTGGTGAGCTCGTCACGCTCGCAGAGACTCACAGCCTCGCGGTCGCGAGCCTGATCCTCACTTTTGACATTTCGGACACCAGAAGGTCGAACGGCCGTTCTGGGTGAAGCGCTTGATCGTGCCGCCGCAGGCAGGCGTCTTGCAGGTCTCGCCTTCGCGGTCATAGACCTTGAACGAATGCTGGAAGTAGCCGAGCTCACCTGTGGTCTGGCGATGGTCGCGCAGTGACGAGCCGCCGGCCTTGATGGCGTCGTTCAGCACGGTGTGGATCGCACCGACCAATCTGTTCGCGTGATCCGTTGGCTCGCCCTTCCTGGTCGCCAACGTCGCAGCGATCCGGCGCGGCGACAGGTGCGAGCGATGCAGCGCTTCGCAGACATAGATGTTGCCGAGCCCTGCCACCACGCGCTGGTCGAGCAGCGCGGCCTTCAGGCTGGTGGCCTTGCCTTCGCAGGATCGCGCCAGCATCGCGGCATCGAATTCGTTGCCGAGCGGCTCGGGGCCGAGGCCGCGGAGCAGCGGCTCGTCTTCGAGCGCGTTGCGCGCGATCACTTTCATGTAACCGAAGCGGCGCGGATCGTTGAAGACGATGTCGGCGCCGGAGGACATCCGAAACAGCACGTGGTCATGAGTGGTGTCCTTACCCCGTGGATAGTGAAACTCCCCAGGTGCGGCATCATTGTCCGGCTTGATGACGCGAAACGAGCCCGACATGCCCAGATGCATCAAGAGCACGTCGCCGGAGGCCAGATCGGCCATGAGATATTTTGCGCGGCGGCCGAGCCCCGTGACGACCTGCCCCTGGAGCCGGGCCACGAAGTCCGGCTGGAACGGAAAGCGCAAGTCCGGCCTGCGGGCCTCCGCGACGACGATTTTCGCACCCTCCATGACGGGCTGAAGGCCGCGGCGGACGGTCTCGACTTCGGGCAATTCAGGCATGGTCAGGCATTCACCTTATGAGGGCGGTGTGATAGCGCCATTGCGGCGGACGCGCTATGGTCCGCCTCGTGGAGTAGAGTAATGGATCGGCCGGGCGAAACCACGCATTTTGGCTTCAGGGACGTTCCCCTGGGGGACAAGCAGACGCTGGTGAACGATGTGTTTCACAGCGTTGCGTCGCGCTATGACCTGATGAACGACTTGATGTCCGGCGGCCTGCACCGGGTCTGGAAGGACATCATGATCAACGCGCTGGATCCGCCGAGGGGCGACCGGCCGTTCGCGTTGCTCGACGTCGCCGGCGGCACCGGCGATATCTCGTTCCGCGCCGCCAAGGCCGCCGGCCCCGGCTTCCACGCCACGGTCTGCGACATCAATTCCGACATGCTCGCCGTGGGCCGCGAGCGCGCCGCCAAGCGCCATCTCGAGACCCAGGTCGATTTCGTCGAAGGCAATGCCGAAGCGCTCGCCTTTGCCGACCGCAGCTTTGACGCATATACGATCGCTTTCGGCATCCGCAACGTGCCGCAGATCGACCTGGCGCTGCGCGAGGCCTATCGCGTGCTGAGGCCCGGCAGCCGCTTCCTGTGCCTGGAATTCTCCACCGTCGAGATGCCCGGCCTCGACAAGCTCTATGACCTGTTCTCGTTCAAGGTGATCCCGCCGCTCGGCCGCATGATCACGGGCGACGCCGAGTCCTACCAATATCTCGTCGAATCGATCCGCAAGTTTCCCAAGCCCAACGCCTTCGCCGACATGATCCGCGACGCAGGCTTTGCCCGCGTGAACTGGCAGACACTGTCCGGCGGCATCGTCGCACTGCATTCGGGCTGGCGTTTGTGATTTCTGCAATTACCCACACCGCGCGCCTGATGCGCGCTGCGTTCGTGTTCGCGCGCGAAGGCGTGTTCGGCTCCGTCGACCCGAGCCTGGTGCCGCCGCCCGGGCAGCTCGCGCTGAAGCTTGCGCGCATCGTCGAACGGCGCGGTCCAAAGCACGGACCGCGACTGTCGCGCGCGCTGACCCGGATGGGCCCGGCCTATCTCAAGCTCGGGCAGTTCCTGGCGACGCGCCCCGACGTCGTCGGCGTCATCATGGCGCGTGACCTGGAAAGTCTCCAGGATCGCCTGCCGCCGTTTTCGCAAGCAGAAGCGGAAGCTGCGATCGCAGCCTCCCTGGAGCGTCCGCTCAAGGACGTGTTCGCGAGCCTCGGCCCGCCGGTCGCCGCCGCCTCGATCGCTCAGGTGCATCGCGGCGAAGTGGTACGTGACGGCATCCGCAAGGCAGTCGCCGTGAAAGTGCTGCGCCCGAATGTGGCCTCGCGCTTCCGGCGCGATCTCTCCGATTTCTTCTACGTTGCGCACAAGGCCGAGACCTATTCGGCCGAGGCGCGGCGGCTGCGCCTGATCGAGGTCATCAACACCATGTCGCGCTCGGTCGCGATGGAGATGGACCTGCGGCTGGAAGCGGCTGCAATGTCGGAAATGGCGGAGAACACGGGCGACGATCTCGACTTCCGCGTGCCCACGGTCGACTGGGACCGTACCACGCACAACGTGCTGACGATGGAGTGGATCGACGGCATCGCGCTGAACGATCACAAGCGCCTGGCAGAGGCGCAGGTCGACCTGCCCGATCTCGGCCGCAAGGTGATCCAGAGCTTTCTGCGCCACGCGCTGCGCGACGGCTTTTTCCACGCCGACATGCATCCGGGCAATCTTTTCCTGGACGACACCGGCCGCCTCGTCGCGGTCGATTTCGGCATCATGGGCCGGCTCGGGATGAAGGAGCGGCGCTTCCTCGCCGAAATCCTGCTCGGCTTCATCACCCGCGATTATCGCCGTGTGGCGGAGGTGCATTTCGAGGCGGGCTACGTGCCCGCGCACCACTCCGTCGAGAATTTCGCGCAAGCCATCCGCGCCATCGGCGAGCCGATCCACAACCGCACGGCCGAAGAGATCTCGATGGCGCGGCTGCTGACGCTGCTGCTCGAGGTCACCGGCCTGTTCGACATGACGACACGGCCCGAGCTGATCCTGCTCCAGAAGACCATGGTCGTGGTCGAAGGCGTGGCGCGCGGCTTCGATCCCAGGCTGGATATCTGGAAGACCGCCGACCCCGTGGTGCGTGAGTGGATCGAGCGCAATCTCGGGCCGATCGGCCGGGTGCAGGGCGCGCTCACCGGCGGCGGCGACCTCGCCCGCGTGCTGATGCGCCTGCCCGATATCGCGCAGCGCTCCGTTGCAGTGCTCGAGCAGCTCGAGACCATGACGCGGGAGGGCCTGCGGCTGTCGCCGGAGAGCATCGCGGCGATGGGCCGCAGCGAGGGCCGCAAGAACCGCTGGCGCACCGTGGCGCTCTGGATCATCGCAGCGACCTTCATCGGGATCCTGATCGCCGTCCGGAATTTGTGATTGCATTGCAATCATTCGATTGATAGCATCGCTATCATTCCGTGCCGGAGGGCGTCATGGCGAGCCTAACCATCCGCAAGCTCGACGAACACGTCAAAACCTATCTGCGGCTGCGTTCGGCCAAGAATCACAGGTCCCTCGAGGAAGAGGTCCGGGTCATCCTGCGGGAGCTGATCGAGGGCCGTGAGGAGCCGCTGACGCCCTTTGCGGTGCCGCCTACGGCATCCACCGCTCCGACGCCTCAGCGCACCGGCGCCCTTGCCGAGGCCAGCGTCACCCTGATCATCGGCGGCGGGATCGCGGCCTTTAAATCGCTCGACCTGATCCGAAGGCTGAAGGAGCGGCGCATCGAGGTCCGCTGCGTGCTGACCAACGCGGCCCAGCAGTTCGTCACGCCGCTCTCGGTCAGCGCCCTTTCGCATGAGCGCGTCTATACCGACCTGTTCGATCCCCAGAGCGAGTTCGACGCCGGCCATATCCGCTTGGCCCGTGACTGCGACTTGATCGTGGTGGCCCCCGCCACGGCCGACCTGATGGCCAAGATGGCGAACGGCCATGCCGACGACCTCGCCAGCGCCATCCTGCTCGCGACCAACCGCAAGGTGCTGCTGGCGCCGGCGATGAATCCGCTGATGTGGAACAATGCGGCGACCCGGCGCAACGTCGCGCAGCTTCAGCGCGACGGCGTCGTGCTGATCGGGCCGAATTCCGGAGAGATGGCCGAGGCGGGTGAAGCCGGTATCGGCCGCATGTCCGAGGCGTTGGAGATCGCCGCCGCCGCCGAGCGCCTGCTGCGGCCGCCGGTGCCGCGCCCGCTCGCCGGCAAGCGCGTGCTGATCACCGCGGGCCCGACCCACGAGCCGATCGACCCCGTGCGCTACATCGCCAACCGCTCTTCCGGCAAGCAGGGCTTTGCCATCGCCGCCGCCGCGCAGGCCGCCGGCGCCGAGGTGATCTTGGTGAGCGGCCCGGTCGATCTCGGCGATCCCCAGGGCGTGACGGTGAAGCATGTGGAATCGGCGCGGCAGATGCTGGAGCAGGTGCAGGCGGCCCTTCCCGCCGACATCGCGATCTTCGCCGCCGCGGTCGCCGACTGGCGCGTCGCCAATGAGGGCGAGCAGAAGCTGAAGAAGACCTCGGCCGGCATGCCGCCGCTCCAGCTGGTCGAGAACCCCGACATCCTCGCCACGATCGCGAAGCTGACCGACAAGCGCCCGCCGCTGGTGATCGGCTTCGCCGCCGAGACCGAGCACCTCATCGACAACGCCAAGACAAAACTTGCCCGCAAGGGCTGCGACTGGATCGTCGCCAACGACGTCTCGCCGGCGACCGGCGTGATGGGCGGCGACCGCAACACTGTCCACCTCATCAGCCGCAAGAATGGTGAGAAGAACGGCGAGATCGCGGTTGATTCCTGGCCCGCGATGACCAAGGAACAGGTCGCCACCGAGCTGATCGCGCATATCGTCAAGAGTGTGATCGGCAAATCCCTGGAGCCCGCATCTTGAGCACGAAAGTCACGGTCGAACTGCAACGCCTGCCGCATGCCGAGGGCCTGCCGCTGCCGGCCTATCAGACGGCGGAGGCCGCCGGTCTCGACCTGATGGCCGCGGTTCCGGAGGACGCGCCGCTGACGCTTGCGTCCGGCCGATATGCGCTGGTGCCGACCGGCCTTGCGATCGCCTTGCCGCCCGGGCACGAGGCGCAGGTGCGGCCGCGCTCGGGGCTTGCCGCCAAGCACGGCGTCACCGTGCTGAACTCGCCCGGAACCATCGACGCGGACTATCGCGGCGAGATCAAGGTGATCCTGATCAACCACGGCGCAGCGGCCTTCGTGATCAAGCGCGGCGAGCGGATCGCGCAGATGGTCATCGCGCCCGTGGTTCAGGCCGCGCTGGTTCCGGTGGCGACCTTGTCGGCGACCGATCGCGGCGCCGGCGGCTTCGGCTCGACCGGCCGCTAACGCACGGCGGCGAGTTGGGCTTCACCTCTCCCGCTTGCGAGAGAGGTCGCGGAGCGAAGCGACGCGGGTGAGGGTTCTCTCCTCTCGGGGATTCCCACCGCGGAGACACCCCCTCCCCAACCCTCCCCCGCGAGCGGGCGAGGGAGCGCACCTTCATCGGGGCAACAGTTCGCATGGGCCGCTAACGCACGGCAACTCCAGCCGAATTCTCCGAACAACTACGTGAACCCGGAACGCCACGTCCCGCATTTTTTTGGGGCCGCCTTTGCGTTCACGATCTGGACTCTTACCGGTGGAGTCACGGTGGGGGTATTGTCGTTTGATTCGCGCGCGACGGGGGTCGCCGCGCGTAAATTCGTGCGGTCTTGGGGCAACTATGTCAGGCGTGATCGTGTCGATGCGTCGGACGCTGCTATCGTGCACATCGCTCGTGCGCGACGGCCTGATCGGGAGCGCTCTCGCGGCGCTGCTGCCGGCTGCGCCGGCTGAGGCCGCCGACTTCGTTGGCACACTTTCGGAATTGCTGGACTTCAACCGGCAGGAACTTGCGGTGCTCGCCACCGCGCTGGCGCTGCTCGGCTTCTCGGTGATGGCCGCGATCCTGCTGATGCGCACGCGCGTGCGCACGGCGAAGAACGAGGCGCGGCTGCGCGCGCGGATCGGGGAACTGCAACTCCAGGCCGACCGCTTCGGCGCGCTGCTGTTCGCCGAACCGCAGATCCTGATCTCCTGGCCGGCGGGCGACAACCGCGCGCAGATTTCGGGCGACGTCTCGATGGTGCTGCCGCGCGACTCCTCCCCGCAGCGCGTGCTCGCCTTCGGAACCTGGCTGCCGCCGGAACCCGCGCTCCAGATGGATCACGCTGTGGATGCGCTGCGCGACCGCGGCGACGGGTTCCAGCTGACGCTGACCACCGCGCATGGCCATACGCTGGAAGCCATCGGCCGCGCCATCGGTGGCCAGGCCATTGTCAGGATTCGCGAACTCTCGGGCCTGCGCCGGGATCTGGCCGAAACCAATCTGCGCTACAAGGCGCTCTCCGACGAGACCGAGATGCTGCGCGGCTTCGCTGCGGCGGCACCCTGGCCGATCTGGGCCAAGGGCGAGAACGGTGCGCTCACTTTCGCCAACCCGGCCTATGTCCGCGCGACCGAGGCTGCGAGCTTCAGCGACGCCCACGAGCGCAAGCTCGAGCTGCTCGACAGCGCCGACCGCGGCGCCATGGAACGGGGACTGAAGGACGCGGCCAATTTCACCTCCCGGCTGCCGATCGTGATCGGCGGCGAGCGGCGCATCTACGACGTGCGCGCCGTCAATGTCGGCAGCGGCAGCGTCGGCGTCGCGATCGATGCCAGCGAGGCGGATGCGCTGAGCTCGGCGCTGGTGCGGATGGCGGAGGCGCATCGCCGCACGCTCGACCAGCTCTCCTCCGGCGTCGCCGTGTTCGACGGCCACCGGCGCCTTGCCTTCTACAACGATTCCTACCGCCGGCTATGGGACCTCGACCGTACCTTCCTCGACGCCAATCCCGATGATTCCAGCGTGCTGGACCAGCTCCGTGCCGCGCGAAAACTGCCGGAGCAGCCCGACTTCCGCGCCTGGAAGGCCAAGCTGCACGAGGCCTATCGCGCGGTCGAGGCCGCCAAGGACACCTGGTACCTGCCCGACGGCCGCGCCCTCTCCGTCGTCACCACGCCGAACCCGGAAGGCGGCGTCACCTATCTGTTCGACGACGTCACCGAGAGCCTCGAGCTCGCCCGCCGCTTCGACGGCATGATCCGCGTCCAGCGCGAGACGCTGGACAGCCTCGCCGAGGGCGTCGCGGTGTTCGGCAGCAACGGCAAGGCGCAGCTCTTCAACCCGGCCTTCGTCCGGATGTGGAAGCTGTCGAGCGACGCGATGCGCGACGAGCCGCACATCCAGACCGTCGAAGGCTGGTGCCATCAGCTGTTCGACGATCCCGTGGTCTGGCGGCAGATCCGCGAGGCCGTCACCTCGATCGAGAGCCGCGCCGACGTGCCGCTGAAGCTGGAGCGCAAGGACGGCAGCGTGCTCGACGGCATGATCCGGCCGCTGCACGACGGCGCCACCATGCTGACGTTCCAGGACATCACCGACACCGAGAACGTCGAGCGCGCGCTGCGCGAGCGCAACGAGGCGCTGGAGGCCGCCGACCAGATGAAGGTGGATTTCGTCCACCACGTCTCCTACGAGCTGCGCTCGCCGCTCACCACCATCATCGGCTTCGCGCATTTCCTCAGCGACCCCTCGACCGGACCGCTGACGCCGAAACAGGCCGAATATCTCGACTACGTCACGAAATCGACCAACGCGCTGCTGGCGCTGACCAACAACATCCTCGATCTCGCCACCATCGACGCCGGCGCGATGAAGCTGGAACTCGGCCCGGTCGACGTCAGCAAGACCATCGAGCTCGCCGCCGAGGGCATCCAGGACCGGCTCGCCACCGACCGCATCCGCCTGAAGGTCGAGATCGCGCCCGATATCGGCAGCTTCATCGGCGACGAAAAGCGCGTGGTGCAGGTGCTCTATAACCTCCTCGCCAACGCCGTCGGGTTTTCTCCACAGGATTCCACCGTCGGCATCAGCGCGCGCCGCACCGAGCACAGTGTGGTCTTCACTGTGACAGATTCCGGGCCTGGAATACCTGCCGACATGAAGGACAAGGTGTTCAACTGGTTCGAAAGCCGCTCGCAGGGGTCGCGTCACCGCGGCGCCGGGCTCGGCCTGTCGCTGGTGCGCTCCTTCGTCGAGCTGCATGGCGGCAAGGTGCGGGTGGATTCGATCGTGGGCAGGGGCACGGTCGTGATCTGCGACTTCCCGACCGACCAGGCGGCGCATCGCGACGCCGCCGAATGAGCGCGCCAACCACATTCTCCGTCGCGCTTCACAACGAGACGGCCACCGCGCAACTGATGGCCGATCTCGCGCTGCTGGTCGGGCCGGGCGATGTCATCACGCTCACCGGCGACCTCGGCGCCGGCAAGACCGCGGCCGCCCGCGCCATGATCCGCTACCTCGCCGACGACGAGGCGCTGGAAGTGCCGAGCCCGACCTTCACTCTGGTGCAGGGTTATGAGCTGCCGCCGTTTCCGGTCATGCATGCCGACCTCTACCGCGTCGAGGACGAGAGCGAGCTCGAGGAGATCGGGCTGTCGCCGCTGCCGGACGCCACGCTTGTCCTGATCGAATGGCCGGAGCGTGCGCCGTCGGCGCTGCCCGAGGATCGCATCGACATCGCACTCACCCATCGTCCGGCTCTGGGCTCGAACGCACGTGCCGCCGACGTCACCGGTTACGGCAAGGGCGCAGCCCAGGTCGCGCGTCTGAAAGCGCTGCGCGAATTCCTCGACGCATCCGGCTATCTCGACGCGATGCGGCGGCGCATGGCCGGCGACGCCTCGACACGGTCCTACGCGCGGCTGCTGCGCGACGACGAGATCGTCATCCTCATGAACTTTCCGCAGCGCCCCGACGGCGCGGCGCTCTACAACGGAAAGTCCTACAGCGCCGCGGTGCATCTCGCCGAAAACGTCAAACCCTTCGTCGCCATCGACGAAGGCCTGCGCGCGCAAGGCATCTCGGCGCCCGCGATCCATCATGCCGATCTCGACCACGGCTTCCTGATATCGGAGGATTTCGGCAGCGAAGGCGTAATCGAAGGCAACCCGCCGCGCCCGATTCCCGAGCGCTACGAAGCCGCGACCGACGTGCTGGCGGTGCTGCACGGCAAGACGCTGCCGGAGACGCTGCCGCTGGACGGCCAGAGCTACGCCATTCCGGTCTTCGACACCGAGGCGATGCTGATCGAAATCGGATTGATGCCGGAATGGTATCTGCCCGATCGCAACGCGCCGCTGAGCGAGCCGAAGCGCGCGGAATTCTTTGCGATGTGGCGCGAGCTGCTGAAGAAGCCGCTGGCCGCGCCGAGGACGTGGATCATCCGCGACTATCACTCGCCCAATTTGATCTGGCTCGGGATGCGCACCGGCATCGAACGCGTCGGCGTGATCGATTTCCAGGACACCGTGCTGGGGCCGCAATCCTACGACGTGGTGTCGCTGCTCCAGGACGCCCGCATCGACGTGCCCGAGAATCTCGAGCTGACGCTGTTGTCGCGCTACATCAAGGCGCGCCGCGCTGATGATGCGAGCTTCGATCCGGCCGGTTTCGCCGAGCTCTACGCCATCATGTCGGCGCAGCGGAACACCCGCCTGCTCGGCACCTTCGCCCGGCTCAACCGCCGCGACGGCAAGCCGCATTACCTGCGCCACCAGCCGCGGATCTGGACCTACCTCCAGCGCTCGCTGGCGCATCCCGCGCTCAGCCATTTGCGCGACTGGTATCTCGCCAACGTCCCGCCACCCCAAAGGCCGTCACAAGAACCGGCACCAGAACCGCCCCAAGGCTGATTCGAGCCCGATTTACCGGCTGTTAGCCAAGACGTCGGTATTCTGGCGGCAAGGAGCCGAATGATTACCGGGCTGGAGCAAGGGCAGATGGCGGTGAAGACAGACCAGCGCAGCAACAGCCGGGTTGTTTTCGAGCGTGGGATTCCGGCCCAGATGATGGGAATCGACGGCACGTGGCGGCGCGACTGCACCATGGAGGACGTCTCCCAGAGCGGCGCCAAGCTGACCATCGACGGTTCGGTCGAAGGGCTCCATCTGAAGGAATTTTTTCTCCTGCTGTCGTCCACCGGACTCGCGTACCGGCGCTGTGAGCTTGCCTGGGTCAATGGCGACCAGATCGGCGTCAATTTCCTCAAGCTCGGCGACAAGAAGAAAAAGGCGCGTTCCGCATCCGTCGGGGCGTAACGGCCACACCCGTCGTACAACCGTCACGGCAGGTGGCTAAGGCGGTTGAGATGCGGTGCGGCTGAATGAGTCCCGTGCTAGGATTGCCGCGAACGCGATTTCCAAGGGCAATTTCGAGAGTAATTCCAAGAGTTCTAATCCCAAGAGTTCTGAGTCCACGAGGCTGAGAAAGACGAATCTGAGAAAGCAAACGATGTCCGTCAAACCGACCAAAGCCATGGTGCTCGCCGCAGGGTTCGGCCTGCGCATGCGTCCGTTGACGGACAAGATGCCGAAGCCGATGGTGCCGGTGGCGGGCCAGCCGCTGCTCGACCACGTGCTCGACAAGCTCGGCCAGGCCGGCGTGAGCGAGGCGGTGGTCAACGTGCATTACCTGCCGGACCAGATCATCGATCACGTCGCATCGCGCCAGCATCCGCGCGTGACCATCTCGGACGAGCGCAACCAGGTGCTCGGCACCGGCGGCGGCGTGGTCAAGGCGCTGCCGCTGCTCGGCAACGCGCCGTTCTTCCATGTCAATTCCGACACGCTGTGGATCGACGGCGTGCGCTCGAACCTGGCGCGGCTTGCCGAAAACTTCGATCCCGCGCGCATGGACATCCTGCTCTTGATGGCGCCGACGGCGACCAGCATCGGCTATAGCGGCCGCGGCGATTACGGCATGCTGCCCGACGGAGCCCTGCGCAAGCGCAAGGAGAAAGAGGTCGTTCCGTTCGTCTATGCCGGCGCGGCGATCCTGTCGCCGTCGATCTTCGCCGATGCGCCGCAGGGCGAGTTCTCGCTGACCAAGATGTTCGACCGCGCCAACGAGCAGGAGCGCCTGTTCGGCCTGCGCCTCGACGGCGTCTGGATGCATGTCGGCACGCCTGATGCGGTGCATGCCGCGGAAGAGGCATTTCTGGAGAGCGTGGCGTAGGCCGCGAACACGGTGCCGTAGGGTGGGCAAAGCGAAGCGTGCCCACCGCACAAGCTAACTCCAATGACGAATACGGTGGGCACGGCGCAAGCGCGCCTTTGCCCACCCTACGAGGCTACGGGCCGTGACGAACAGCGGGGACGACTTCACCTCCGCCCATGACCATTTGTGTCCGCCTCCCTATATTGGCGCCTGATCCCGAATCAGGCAGCCGATGCGCGTTTTCAGTGTTCCCATCTCAGTTCCGTTCCTGCGCACGGTCGTCACGGCCCTGCTCGACGGCCGGCTGGTCGCGGGATTCGAGGCGCGCAAGGAGCCGGCGCGGCTTGCGGACGCCACGCTGTACCTGCCGACCCGGCGCGCCATGCGTGTCGTGCGGGAGATCTTCCTCGACGAGATGAAGGCGGACGCGGTCGTGCTGCCGCGCATCGTCGCGCTCGGCGACATCGACGAGGACGAGCTCGCCTTCGCCGATGAAGGCGAGCAGTTTTCCGGCGCAACGCCGCTCGACATCCCGCCGCGCCTTGGCGAGCTCGAGCGACGGCTGACGCTGGCGCAGCTCGTCGCGGCCTGGGCCAAGGGGCCGGTGCTGTCGCCGCTGGTGGTCGGCGGCCCCGCCTCGACGCTGGCTCTCGCCGGCGATCTCGCGCGCCTGATCGACGACATGGTGACGCGCGGGGTCGACTGGAGCGCGCTCGATGGCCTGGTGCCGGACCAGCTCGATCGCTACTGGCAGCACTCGCTCGAATTCCTGCGCATCGCCCGCATCGCCTGGCCCGGCCATCTCGCCGAGATCAACAGGATCGAGCCCGCGGCGCGGCGCGACCTCCTGATCGCGGCGGAAGCGAAGCGCCTGACCGCGCATCCGCATGGGCCCGTGATCGCGGCCGGCTCGACCGGCTCGATGCCGGCCACCGCAAAATTCCTGCATGCGGTCGCCTCGCTGCCGCATGGCGCGGTGGTGCTGCCGGGCCTCGACACTGATCTCGACGAGGATGCCTGGCGGACCATCGGCGGCGTGCGCGATGCGCTCGGCAAGTTCGCGGAGCATCCGGCGTCGAACCATCCGCAATATGCCATGCACGCGCTGCTGGAGCGCTTCGGCATCAAGCGCGATGATGTCGAGATTCTCCAGTCGCCGGCGGACGGGGGCCGCGACCTGCTCGCATCCGAATCGATGCGGCCCTCCGCCAAGACGGAAGTCTGGCACGACCGGCTGAAGCAGCCGGATATCGCGGCAAAGATCGCCGGCGGCATGACAAACCTCGCGGTCGTCGAAGCCCCCAACCCCGAAATGGAAGCGCTGGCGATTGCGATCGCGATGCGCGAGGCGCGGCACCTCGACAAGTCGGCGGCGCTGGTCACCCCGGACCGCGCGCTGGCGCGCCGTGTGATGGCTGCGCTCACCCGATGGGACCTCGCCTTCGACGATTCCGGCGGCGACGTGCTGATGGAGACATTCGCCGGCGTTTTTGCGCGCCTTGCGGCCGAAGCGGCGACCAAGGGATTGGAGCCGCCGACGCTGCTGGCGATGCTGAAACATCCACTGTGCCGGCTGGGCCGCGCGCCGGGCGCTTGGAAGGCGGCGATCGAAGGCCTGGAGCTCGCCGTCTTGCGCGGCACGCGCCCGCCTGCGGGCACCGCAGGCCTGCTGCGTGAATTCAACCGCTTTCGCGAGGAACTGGCCAAGCTGTGGCGCAGCGAGGTCTCCGCGCTCCACAAGGCCGAGCCACGCGCACGCCTCAAGGCGGAGGATCTCGATCGCGTCCAGGCCCTGATCGATGCCTTGCGACAAGCCTTGGCGCCGATCGAGAGTTTGGCGTCGTCAAAGCCATATGACTTCGCCGAGCTCGCGCACCGGCATCGCGAGATCATGATCGAGCTGTCGCGCGACGAGCAGGGCATCCCGCTGGCCTTCGAGGAGCGCGAGGGCCTCGCACTCGCCGGCGCCTTCGACGATCTCCTGCGCGGCGGCACGACCAGCGGACTGATGGTGCCGCTGCCTGATTACCCTGATGTCTTCCAGACCGCGTTCGGCGATCGCGCGGTACGGCGGCGTGACAAGCCGGGCGCGCGGCTCCAAATCTACGGCCCGCTGGAATCGCGCCTGATGCAGGCGGACCGCATCATCGTCGGCGGGCTGATCGAGGGCGTCTGGCCGCCGGCGCCGCGCATCGATCCCTGGCTGAGCCGCCCGATGCGGCACGAGCTCGGCCTCGATCTGCCGGAGCGCCGCATCGGCCTCTCCGCCCACGATTTCGCGCAGCTGCTCGGCGGAGATGAGGTGATCCTCACCCATTCCGCCAAGGCCGGCGGCGCGCCAGCGGTGGCTTCGCGCTTCCTGCATCGGTTGGAGGCGGTTGCGGGCGACGATCGCTGGAAGGCGGCCATCCGCGCCGGCGAGAAATACGTGCGGTTCGCAGATCGGCTGGACCAGCCCGACGAGGTCAGGCCGATCAAGCAACCCGAACCGCGACCGCCGCGCGCGACACGGCCGCTGAAGATGTCGGTCACCGCGATCGAGGACTGGCTGCGCGATCCCTACACGATCTACGCCAAGCACATCTTGCGGCTGGATGCGCTCGATCCCGTCGACATGCCGCTGTCGGCCGCCGACCGCGGCTCGGCGATCCACGATGCGATCGGCGAATTCACGGAACGCTATGCGACGCGTCTGCCCGACGATCCCGCCCGCGTGCTGCGCGCGATCGGCGAAAAGCATTTCGCGCCGCTGATGGAGCGCCCCGAGGCGCGCGCGCTGTGGTGGCCGCGCTTCCAGCGCATCGCGCGCTGGTTCGGCGAGTGGGAGACGGCACGGCGCGACGTGGTCGAGGCGATCACCGCGGAGACTCGCGGCGAGATCTCGATCACGCTCGACAATGAACGCAGCTTCCGCCTCTCCGCGCGCGCCGACCGCATCGAGCGCCGCCAGGGCGGCGGCTACGCCATCCTCGACTACAAGACCGGCCAGCCGCCGACCGGCAAGCAGGTCCGCATGGGCCTGTCGCCACAGCTCACGCTGGAGGCGGCGATCCTGCGCGAAGGCGGCTTTCCCGACATCGACGCCGGCTCATCCGTGAGCCAGCTCGTCTATGTCCGCCTCAGCGGCAACAATCCGCCGGGTGAGGAGCGCATCCTCGAGCTCAAGTTCAAGCAAGGCGACGAACCGCTGCCGCCGGATATTGCTGCCGCTGAGGCCCGGGCCAAGCTGGAAGCGCTGATCCGCGCCTTCGAGGACGAAAACCAGGCCTACACCTCGTTGAACCTGCCGATGTGGTCCAACCGCTACGGCACCTATGACGACCTCGCCCGGATCAAGGAGTGGTCGGCAGCCGGCGGATTGGGGATCGAGGAATGGTGAAGGCGCCACGCCCAATCCCCGATGAGGTGCGCGCCAGGCAGGCGCGTGCATCCGATCCGACCGCATCGGCCTTCGTGTCGGCCAATGCGGGCTCGGGCAAGACGCACGTGCTGGTGCAGCGCGTGATCCGTCTGCTGCTGTCGGGCGTGCCGCCGGAAAAGATCCTCTGCATCACCTTCACCAAGGCCGCCGCCGCCAACATGGCCGAGCGCGTCTTCACCACGCTCGGCCATTGGGTGACGCTGGACGACACCGCGCTCGATGCCGCGATCCGTGCCGTCGGCATCCCGCATCCCAGCGCAAAGCTGCGACGCGAAGCGCGAAAGCTATTCGCCTGTGCGCTGGAGACCCCCGGTGGATTGAAGGTGCAGACCATCCACGCGCTGTGTACCCGCCTGCTCCAGCAGTTTCCGTTCGAAGCCAACGTGCCGGCGCGCTTCTCCGTCATCGACGAGCGCGACCAGACCGACATGATGGAGCGCGCCAATCTGAAGGTGCTGCTGGAGGCCGCGCGCGACCCGGAAACGGTCACAGGCCGCGCGCTGCTGACCGCGATGGCCAGCGCCGCCGACGTCACCTTCAAGGAGGTCGTGCGCGAGGCCTGTCTGAGCCGCGATCATTTCATGGCCTGGACCGACGAGGCCGGCAACGCAGAAGCTGCCGCCGCGCAGATGGCGGCGGTGCTGGGCGTTGACGCCGCCGACCGCATCGAGGACGTCGAGACGGAGATTCTCGACGGTCCATTCCTGCCGCGATCGCGCTGGGACGACATCGCGTTTGCGCTGGAAGATGGCAGCAAATCCGACAACGACCAGGCCAGCCGGCTCCGCGAGGCAAAAGCGTTTTCGGGCGGCGCGCAGGTCGACGCCTATCTCGGCGTCTTCCTCACCGACGAGAAGCTGCCGCGCAAGGCGGTGCTGACCAAGAAATTTTGCGATCACAATCCCTCCATCGCCCGCCTGTTCGAGAACGAGGCCCAGCGCCTCGCTGGACTGATCGAGAAGCGCCGCGCGGTAACCATGCGTGACCGCACGGCGGCTCTCTTGCATATCGCGACCGCTGCTGCCGCGAACTACCGGCGCGAGAAGCAGGAGCGCGGCCTGCTCGACTATGACGATTTGATCGACAAAACGCTGGCGATGCTCAACCGCGTCTCCTCGGGCTGGGTGCATTACAAGCTCGACCGCGGCGTCGACCACGTCCTGATCGACGAGGCGCAGGACACCAGTCCGCGGCAGTGGGACATCGTCGCGCACATCATCTCCGAGTTCACCGCGGGCGAAGGCGCGCGCGAGGGGCTGAACCGCACCATCTTCGCCGTCGGAGACGAGAAGCAGTCGATCTTCTCGTTCCAGGGCGCGCAGCCCCGGGAATTCGACGCGCGCCGGCGCGAGCTGCACCGCAAGTTCACCGCCGCCGGGCTGAAATTCGATCCGGTCGCCTTCACCTATTCGTTCCGCTCGGGCGCCGCGATCCTGCACTCGGTCGACCACGTCTTCCGCGACCCCGCGATCTACAAGAGCATCCATTCGGTCGAGATCGGCCATCCCCTGCACAATGCGCTCGCCGATGCAGGGCCAAGCGTGATCGAGCTGTGGGACCTGGCTGAAGCCGACGACAGGCAGGACATCGAGGGCTGGCGCGCGCCGTTCGACGGCGTTGCCGTCACCAGCCCCGAGGTCAAGCTCGCCCGCCGCATCCAGGCCGAGATCAAGCGGCTGGTCGAAAGCGGCACGCTCACCGGACATGACGGCGAGCGGCGGCCGCTGCGCTACGGCGACATGCTGATCCTGGTCCGCCGACGCGGCAACGCGTTCGATGCCGTGATCCAGGCGCTGAAGCACGCTGGCGTGCCGGTCGCCGGCGCCGACCGGCTGAAGCTCACCGAGCACATCGGCATCATCGACCTGATGAACCTTGCGGACGCGCTGCTGCTGCCGCAGGACGATCTCGCGCTTGCGGTCGCGCTGAAGAGCCCGCTGTTCGGGCTCGACGATGACGATTTGTTTGCGCTTGCCTGGGGCCGCAAGGGCTCGCTGCGCCGGGCGCTCGGCGAGCAGGCGGCCGGAAGCGAGAAATTCGCCGCGGTGCTGCGGCGGCTCGAGGCCTGCGAAACTCGCGCGCGCGAGGAGACACCGTTCGCCTTCTACGCCTGGCTGCTTGGCGGCGACGGCGGACGCGCGCGCATCCTGCGCCGGCTCGGCCACGAGGCCAATGACGCGCTCGACGAATTCCTGGAGCTGGCGCTGAACTACGAGCGCAAGGCGCCGGCGTCGCTGCAAGGCTTCATGGCCTGGCTGCGCTCGGCCGACACCGAGGTGAAGCGCGACATGGAAATCTCCCGCGACGAGGTGCGGGTGATGACCGTGCACGGCGCCAAGGGCCTTGAAGCGTCCGTCGTGTTCATGGTCGACACCACGTCGTCGCCCGCGGACTCGCAGCGGGTCCGTCTGATCCAGGTGCCGCGCGGCAACGGCGGCGAGGTGGTGGTGTGGGCGGGCCGCAAGGCCGACGATCCCAAGCCCGTCGCCGAGGCCCGCAAGGCCATGCTCGAGGAGACCGAGGACGAATATCGCCGCCTGCTCTATGTCGCGATGACGCGCGCGGCCGACCGGCTGATCGTCGGCGGCTGCATGCCCGGCAATATGAGGACGGTCCGCAAGCTGAGCTGGTACGACCTGGTCGACACCGGGCTTACCGGCTCGGGCCTGGAGAAGCAGACGCTGGAAACGCCGCTTGGCAAGGTGACGCGATTCGCCCGGCCGGAGGACGTCGTTGCCCTCGGCACGCCCGCGACATTCGTGGATCAGACGATCGCGTTGCCGGACTGGCTGCGGACGCCGGCACCGCGCGAGATGCAGGACGACGATTCCGTGCGCCCCTCGGGCCAGTCTGCGGAGGGAGGCCGCGCGGTCCGGTCAGGCGAATCGGTGCAGTCGCGCGCGCTCGCGCTGCAACGCGGCACGCTGGTGCACCGGCTGCTCCAGTCGCTGCCCGACATCGCCGCCGAGCGGCGGCGCGAGGCCGCGCGCGGCTTCATGGCGCGCAATGCCTCCGACTGGGCGGAGGCCGACCGCACCGCGCTGGCCGACAAGGTGCTCGCGCTGATCGCCGAGCCGCGCTTTGCACCGGTGTTTGCCGCCGGCAGCCGGGCGGAGGTCGCCATCGTCGGCCGGCTGGAGCGGCCAGGCCTCCAGCCTGCGCTGGTGTCGGGGCAGATCGACCGGCTGGTCGTTCGTCCGGATGAGGTCCTGATCGTCGATTTCAAGACCAACCAGGCGGCGCCCAAAAGCGCGACTGAGGCGCCCGCCGTCTATGTCCGGCAGCTTGCGCTGTACCGGGCGGTGCTGGCGCGGCTTTATCCCCAAAAGCCGGTCAGGGCCGTCCTGCTCTGGACCGAGGCCCTTGAATATATGGAGATTTCGGCCCCCGCGCTGGACGCGGCGCTGGCATCCCTTCATCTCGGTGTGAGCGTCCTTGACCCGGCAAGGGGCCGTTCATAGGTTGACGCCATGATCCCGGGCGCGATTCCCATCCGCGCCGATTCTTTCAACCGAGTGAGGTACTCCCATGGCCGTTGGCAAGGTTTCTGACACTGATTTCGAAGCCGAAGTGCTCAAGGCGAACGGCCCTGTGGTCGTCGATTTCTGGGCCGAATGGTGCGGTCCCTGCCGCATGATCGCGCCCGCCCTCGACGAGATCGCCGGCGCGATGGGCGACAAGGTCAAGATCGTGAAGCTCAACGTCGACGAGAGCCCGAAGACCGCGTCGAAGTACGGCGTGATGTCGATCCCGACCCTGATGATCTTCAAGGGCGGCGAGATGGCCTCCCGCCAGGTCGGCGCGGCGCCGAAGGCGAAGCTGCAGCAGTGGATCACGTCGGCGGTGTGATCCGCCTCGCGAGTAACTGAGAATTCTGCAACGGCCGGCAACACGCCGGCCGTTTTGTTTTTTGTCGGCGGCAATCATGCCGATCTCGTTTCGGCAAGTTTGGCGAGACTGGCGAGAACATCGGGAAAGTCCGACGCGACAGCCGGACCGATCTCGGACGCTTGCGGCCCTCGCGCGTCCGCGGCGTAAACGATGCGCGTGCGCGCCGGTCCAGGAGAATCGCCAAGCGGTTCGATGCGATGGGCGACTGTGATGACGAGATCGCCGACTCGCGTTTCATCGATGAAGCACACGTTCTCGCGAACCTCGATCAGTTGCGAGCGTAGCGTCTCCTCGCCGGGGGGCTTCATCGTGAACCAAGTGCCGGCCGCGAATGGCCCGTCGATGTCGATCTGCTCGATACCCGCATTCCAGTTTTTCCAGCCGGGGACATCGCGAAAGATGCCCCAGATCGTCTCTGCGGTTGCAGACGTCTCGATGGTATATTCGTTTCGCCAGACATGGCCGTCGTCCATGGCGCGCTCCCACTTTGATATGTACGCTTATAACAAGCGCCCTTATCAAGGAGTCAAACCCGCCGCCCGGATGGAGCGAAGCGGCGCTACTTGATCCATCCCGTCGCGAGCGCGTTCGCGAGCTCCGGCTGATTGTTGCGGCGTGCGAGCGCGGCCATCGCCTCGTGATCATAGACGACATGGCGGAAGGTCACTTGCCAAGCAGCATCGACGAGTTCGAGGATCGCGTAGCGCGCGTGCGACGTGCCGGCCTCGACGACATGCGGGAACGGATGCTTGTCGCGATAGCCCGGGCTACCGACGCTGCCGGGATTGACGATCAGCCGGCCGTCACGAAGCCGCACCGTGCGGGCGAGATGGGTGTGGGCGCAGAGGATCAGGGACTGCGTGATGCCTTGCGCGAACTGCTCGATGCGGTCGAGCGGCGATAGCGCCACCGTGCCGTCGGGATGCACGGTATCGAGCCAATAGACCTCGTCGTTCTCGGGCGTCGCATGGCAGAGGAAGACCCGGTCGCGAAACACGCGCGTCATCGGCTGCGCCCGCAGCCAATCGAGTTGCACGGCATTCAGCGCCGCATGGGCGGGACGATCCCACGAGCCCATCTTCTCCGGCGGACGGTCGAGCAGGTAGCGGTCGTGATTGCCGAGCACATGCACGGCGTCGAGATTCATCAGGATCTCGATGGTCCGGCGCGCGTCGAGCGGACCGCTCAGCATGTCGCCGAGATTGACGAGGTCGGCGATGCCCTGGGCGCGGATGTCGGCAAGCACCGCCTCCAGCGCGAGATGGTTTCCGTGAATGTCGGCAATCGCGGCAAAACGCATTGGCCTTCTCTCTTGCCCCGGACGCAGCGCAGCGCTTCTTCAGCGGTGCGCTGCAGAGCCGGGGCCCATGTTGCGGCATTCTGGGTCCCGGCTCTGCGGCGCATCGCTTGCGCGATGCGCCTTGTCCGGGACAAGACAGCTCATGCAGGAGGCGTGCCGTTGATGCCGAGCACGTGGCCGGCGAGATAGAGCGAGCCGGTGATCAGGATGCGCGGCGGCACCTCGTAGGCGAGCTTCGACAGCGCGCGCAGCGCGGCCTCGATGCCCGGCGCGGGCTCGACGCGCATGCCGAGGCTGCGCGCGGCGTCCGCGAGGCGGTCGGCCGGCATCGCATTCTCGGTGTCGGGAATCGGCACCGCGATGATGTGACGGGTGAGGCCGGCGAAATTGGCGAGGAAGGCCCGCGCATCCTTGTTGGCCATCATGCCCGCGATCACGACCAGCGGCCGCGACACCCGTTCCTCGAGATCGCCGAGTGCGGCCGCCGCAACGCGCCCGCCTTCCGCATTGTGCCCGCCGTCGAGCCAGATCTCCGAGCCCTGCGGCCCCCAGGAGAGCAGCTCGCCCGAGGTGATGCGCTGCATCCGCGCCGGCCATTCGGCGCCGACGATGCCGGCCTCGAACGCCGCCTGGTTGACCTTGAATGTCGAAATCGCGCGCAAAGTCGCGATCGCAAGCCCGGCATTGTCGAACTGGTGGCGGCCGAACAGGCGCGGCGCGGCGAGATCCATCAGGCCGCGATCGTCGGAATAAACCAGGCGCCCATGCTCGACATTGACGTGCCAGCTCTCGTTCGCGGCAAACAGCGGCGCGCGCATGCGCTTGGCCTGCGCCTCGATCACGGCCATCGCCTCGCCCGACTGCTCGGCGCAAACCACGGGCACGCCGCGCTTGATGATCGCGGCCTTCTCGCCGGCGATGGAGGTCAGCGTATCGCCGAGGAAGTCCGTGTGGTCCATGCTCACAGGCGTGATCACGGTGGCCGCCGGCGTATCGACCACATTGGTCGAATCGAGCCGGCCGCCAAGGCCGACCTCGAGCAGCACCGCATCGGCCGGATTCTGCGCGAACAGATGAAACGCGGCAGCCGTCTTCAGCTCGAACACGGTGGCAGGCTCGCCGGCATTGACGCGCTCGACTTCTTCCAGCGCGGCGCGCAGTTCGTCGTCGCCGACCAGCACGCCGCCACCGAGGCGACCAAGCCGGAAACATTCGTTGATGCGGACCAGATACGGCGAGGTGTAGGCGTGGACGCGCAGGTCTGCCGCTTCCAGCGTCGCGCGCAGATAAGCGAGCGTCGAGCCCTTGCCATTGGTGCCGGCGATGTGGATCACCGGGGGCAGCTTGCGTTCGGGGTGGCCGAGCCGATCGAGCAGACGATGCATCCGCTCCAGCCCAAGATCGATGCGCTTCTGATGCAGGGCCGACAGCCGCCCGATCAATTCGTCGAGCGGCGGCTTTGCGCTGTCAGGAGACGCGTTCACGCGTGCGGCGCGGCCGGCGCCGTCTCGGAAGCCGATACGATCTGCGCCGGGCTGACGACAGGCTGCACCGATTTCGACGCGGTCTCCAGCGCCGGTGCCTTGGTCAACAGGCGACAGAGCCGTGCCAGGGTCGGGCGCAAATCGTGACGATGCACGACCATGTCGACCATGCCGTGCTCTTTCAGGTACTCGGCGCGCTGGAAGCCTTCCGGGAGCTTCTCGCGGATGGTCTGCTCGATCACGCGCGCGCCGGCAAAGCCGATCAGCGCGCCGGGCTCGGCGATCTGCACGTCGCCCAGCATCGCGTAGGAGGCGGTGACGCCGCCGGTGGTCGGGTTGGTCAGCACGACGATATAGGGCTGTTTTGCCTCGCGCAGCATCTGAACCGCGACGGTCGTGCGCGGCATCTGCATCAGCGACAGGATGCCTTCCTGCATGCGCGCGCCGCCTGATGCGGCGAACACGATGAACGGCGACTTCTTCTCGACCGCGAGTTCGAGCCCACGCACGATGGCCTCGCCCGCGGCCATGCCGAGCGAGCCGCCCATGAAGTCGAAATCCTGCACGGCGATGACGACGGCGGCGCCTTCGAGCTTGCCATAGCCGACCTTGATCGCGTCGTTGAGGTTAGTTCGCGCGCGGGCATCCTTGATGCGGTCGACGTATTTCTTCTCGTCGCGGAACTTGAGCGGATCCGGCGTGACATCCGGCAGCGCGACGTCGTACCAGGTCTCGTTGTCGAAGATCGACTTCAGACGCGCCACCGCGCCCATGCGCATGTGGTAGTTCGAGCCGGGAATGACGAACTGGTTGGCCTCGACGTCCTTGTAGAACACGAGCTGCCCGGAATCCGGACACTTGATCCACAAATTCTCCGGCGTCTCCCGCCGCAGCATGTTGCGGATCTTCGGCCGGACCACATTGGTAAGCCAGTTCATGGTTTGCTCCGATGTGCGATCCCGCTCCGGAGATCGCCTGAAGGGATATATGGCTGCCGGACCCTGCCCCGGCAAGCCGCCGTGTCGTCCGCCCCAAAAGCGGAATTATGGCCTATTCCGCCGCCTGTTGTGCGCCTTTGACGCCTTGGGCCAGGGATGCCGTCAGTTCGGCGACGGCGTTAACGGTTTTGGCGGTGGCCCGGCCGTCTGCATCGAGGCTGTTCTTGAGCGCATCGACCAGCGCCGTGCCGACCACCGCGCCATTCGCATGCGAGGCGATGGCGCGCGCGGTCTCCGGCGTGCGGATGCCGAAGCCGACGCAGACCGGCAGCTTGGTGTGACGCTTGATGCGGGCAACCGCTTCGCTCACCGCCGAGGAATCCGCCGCCGCAGCACCGGTGATGCCGGTGATCGAGACGTAGTAGACGAAGCCCGAGGTGTTGGCGAGCACGGCCGGCAGGCGCTTGTCGTCGGTCGTCGGCGTCGCCAGGCGAATGAAGTTCAGGCCGGCCTTCATCGCGGGCAGGCAGAGCTCGTCGTCCTCCTCCGGCGGCAGATCGACGATGATGAGGCCGTCGACGCCGGCGCTCTTGGCATCGACAAGGAACTTGTCGACGCCGTAGATGTAGATCGGGTTGTAATAGCCCATCAGCACGATCGGCGTCGCATTGTCGTCCTTGCGGAAGCCGCGCACGAGCTCGAGCGTCTTCTTCAGCGTCATGCCGGCCTTGAGCGCGCGCAGGCCCGCCGCCTGGATCGACGGACCGTCGGCCATCGGATCGGTGAAGGGCATGCCGATCTCGATCACGTCGGCGCCGGACTTCGGCAGCGCCTTGATGATCTCGAGCGAGGTGGCGGGATCCGGATCGCCGGCCATCAGGAAGGTCACGAAGGCCGAGCGGCCCTGCTTCGCAAGCTCGGCAAAACGGATGTCGATACGCGTGGTCACTTGCTCTTGCCCCTCAGGATGTCGCCGACCTGCGGGACGTCCTTGTCGCCGCGGCCGGAGAGATTGACGACCATCAGGTGATCTTTTGCGCGCTTCGGCGCGAGCTCCATCACCTTGGCGATGGCATGCGCAGGCTCGAGCGCCGGGATGATGCCTTCCAGCTTTGAAAGCAGCTGGAACGCGGCGAGCGCCTCGTCGTCGGTCGCGGAGAGATAGTTCACGCGGCCGATCTCGTGCAGCCAGGAATGCTCGGGGCCGATGCCGGGATAGTCGAGGCCGGCCGAGATCGAATGAGCGTCCTGGATCTGGCCGTCCGCGTCCATCAGCAGATAGGTGCGGTTGCCGTGCAGCACGCCGGGACGGCCGCCCGCGATCGAGGCCGCATGAAGCTGCGTGAGCCCGTGGCCTGCAGCTTCGACGCCGAAAATTTCGACGGAGGGATCGTCGAGGAATGGGTGGAACAGGCCCATCGCATTCGAGCCGCCGCCGATGCAGGCGACCAGCGAATCCGGCAGGCGGCCCTCGACCTCCTGCATCTGCGCCTTGGTCTCGTTGCCGATGATCGACTGGAAGTCGCGCACCAGCGTCGGATAGGGATGCGGGCCCGCGACCGTGCCGATGCAATAGAACGTGTTGTGCACGTTGGTGACCCAGTCGCGCAGCGCCTCGTTCATGGCGTCCTTCAGCGTGCGCGTGCCCGACTGCACCGGGACCACCTTTGCGCCCAGCATCTCCATGCGTATCACGTTGGGCTGCTGCCGCTCGACGTCGACGGCGCCCATATAGACCACGCATTCGAGGCCGAAGCGCGCGCACAGCGTCGCGGTGGCGACGCCGTGCTGGCCGGCGCCCGTCTCGGCAATGATGCGCTTCTTGCCCATGCGCCGCGCCAGCATGATCTGGCCGAGCACGTTGTTCACCTTGTGCGAGCCGGTGTGGTTGAGCTCTTCGCGCTTGAGGTAGATCTTGGCGCCGCCGAGATGCTCGGTGAGACGCTCGGCGAAATAGAGCGGCGAGGGCCGGCCGACATAGTTCTTGAGATAGCCGTTCATCTCGGCCTGGAAGGCCGGATCGGCCTTGGCCGCGGTGTAGGCCTTCTCCAGATCGAGGATCAGCGGCATCAGCGTTTCGGCGACGAAGCGTCCGCCGAAGATGCCGAAATGACCGCGCTCGTCGGGCCCGCTGCGGTAGGAGTTTGGTTTGGCGATGTTCATCGGACGCTCAACTCTTGACTTGCATCTTGGGTGGCGCGCGCGGCGCGGATGAAGGCCTTGATCAGCTCGGGATCCTTGACGCCGGGAGCGCTCTCGACACCGGAGGACACGTCGACGCCGCCGGCGCGGGTGATGCGAAGGGCCTCCGCAACGTTGTCGGCGTGAAGTCCGCCCGAGACCATGTAGGGCAGGTTCAGATCGAGGTTTTCGAGCAGGTGCCAGTCGAACGGCGCGCCCAGGCCGCCGGGCCGCGTCGCGTCTTTCGGCGCGCGCGCATCGAACAGGATGCGGTCGGCGACCGCGGCGTAGCCGGGCAGCACGGCAAGATCGGCTGAGGTTGCGACCGGCACCGCCTTCATCACGGGGCGGCCGAACCGCTGCTTGATGTCGCGCAGCCGCGCGACGGTCTCCTTGCCATGGAGCTGGAAAATGTCCGGCGACAGCGCGTCCATGATGTTGTCGAGCGTGGCGTCATCGGCATCGACCGTGAGCGCAACCTTGAGCGCGCGCCGATTCACCTGGCGGCCGAGATCGCGGCCAAGCTCCAGCGACAGATGCCGGGGCGACGGCGGAAAGAACACGAACCCCACCATGTCGGCGCCCGCGTCGAGCGCTGTTTCGAGCGTCTCGCGCGTGGACAGGCCGCAGATTTTGACGAGCAGGGACATGGTCTCAAAGCAGGTAAAGGCCGCAACTCCGCGGCCGGAAAGCAGGGTTTTCGGTTGCGGCCGCTTCTACAACGTCGCGCGCTGCTTGTCTCGCCCGACGGGCCCGTAAAGGCCCACCCCGACGGGGGCGGGGAGGCGCTGGGAATCGGGCTTCGCCGCGGCCGTCTGGGCCCGCAAGCCGGCCAGTTCGGTCCGGGCGCTGCGCGCATCCGCCTCATGCCGACGGGCCGCGCGGCGCCAGTGCCGCTGGCCGAGCCAGACGGCACAGCCGCCGGCCAGGACGCCCAGCGCCGCCACCAGGATCAGCAGCAGGAACAGCGGCAGCGTGACCGACAATGACGGGTCGTCGGAGACAAAGGGATCGAAGGAGACCGTGACGAAATGCCGGTTGGAGACGGCGAACACCACCAGGATCAGACCCAGCGGAATCACGATCAGCGCGGTCAGGAACTTTCGCATCTCGCTTCGCTCGCCTTGAATCAAGCTTCCGGCCGCATCTTGAGCGACCGCGGGAAACCCTGACGCCGGCCTCAGTCTGCCGCGCCGGGATCCGGATGGTCGCGGTTCAGCCGCTCGCGCATTTCCTTGCCGGTCTTGAAGAACGGAACGCTCTTCTGATCGACGGGTACATGGGCGCCGGTGCGCGGATTACGCCCGGCGCGTGCAGGGCGATGCTTGACCGAGAAGGCACCGAAGCCGCGCAACTCGACGCGATCACCGCGTGCGAGAGCCGCTACGATCTCTTCGAGAATCGCATTCACAATGTTCTCGACATCCCGCTGGTACAGATGCGGGTTGTGCTCGGCGATACGCTGAACAAGTTCGGATTTGATCATCGAGAGATAGGACCCGGAAGCGTGCGGATGACCATTTCCGTGAAAATACCGTGATCTGTCAAGACGCTAAATCAAGGTTGAGCGTCGTGAAAATGCGTGACAAATGCCAAAAAAGCAGGCTGCCCCGACACTCGCCAGGCGAGAAAACCCTTAAGTGCTCGCCTGTCCCAGTCAGTTTGACGCAGCCGGCTGCCACAAGGCCAGCATTCCATCCATTCCGAACCGGTCGACGGCCTGCGCGACGCCGGTTTGCCCGATTTGATGCGCAATCGAGCCTAAACCCAGCGCTTCCAGCGTCACTGCAGCGGCCGTCTTGAGGAACGGCAGGTCGCCGAAGCGCGACTGAAGCTTGTAGTCGCGCACCGAAAGTCCCTTCTTGACGCCCTTCTGCTCGACCAGCCAGGTCACCGCCGTCTTCTCGTCGCCGATCTGGTCGATCAGCTTGAGATCGATCGCCTGGCGTCCGGTGAAGACGCGGCCGTCGGCCACTTTCTCGAGCTGCGTGTCGTCCATGCCACGCCGTTCCTTCACCAGTCCCTTGAACCAGGCGTAGGAGTCCTTCACCAGCGCGTCGAGCGCGGCCCGCGCCTCGGGACTGGTCGGCTCAAAACCGTTGGGCGCGGCCTTCAGCGGCGAGGATTTTACCTCCTCGACCTTGACGCCGATGGTCTTCAGGAGCTCGGTGACATTGGGGTACTGGAACAGCACACCGATCGAGCCGACCAGCGAGCTCTGCTGCGCGATGATGTGGTCGCTCGCGATCGCTGTGATGTAGCCGCCGGAGGCGGCAAGACCCTCGACCACGACGACGAGCGGCTTCTTCGCCTTGAGCCGGACCAGCGAGTCGTAGAGCTGCTCGGAGCCTGCGGTGGTGCCGCCCGGCGAGTTGATGTGAACGATGACGGCGGCAGCCTGCGAATTCTCCAACCGCTCCAGCGCCTGCGTGCGATCGGAATCGCTGCGGATCAGGCCGTCGATCTGGACCCGCGCAATCGAGCCGGCGGCTGCGAACGTGCCGCGTGCGCCGGGCGTCGCAATCAGCGCGAAGCCCGCAATCGCCGCGATCGCGATCAGCGCGGCCATGACGCGCCAGAACGTCAGCTTGCGGCGGATCCTGCGACGATCGACGATGATGTCCGAATCGAGCGACATCGGAATATCTCCAAATGAAAGACCAGGCGCGTTGTGCCGTCACGGCGTGACCAACGGCTTATCTGGATACATCAATTGCGGCGCAATTTGAAGAAAACAAGGCTGGTGCTGGTCGGGCCGAGCCCCCGTCACAGGCTTCTCGTCATCCCGGACAAGCGCCGCGACGCGGAGCGCTGACCCGGGATCCATACCCACAGAATTGAGTTTGGCGAAGACTTGGAGTTACCAGCTCGCGCCAGACCGCTCCCTGTGGTGATGCGTCCCGGATCTACGCGCGCTTTGAGCGCGCTTGTCCGGGACGACAGTTGAGTATGGAGCAACAAAAAAGCCCCGGCTCGCGCCGGGGCTTTGATGTCAGCGAAACGAACGTTTCGCTTACTTGCTGTCGCGGTTCTTGAGCGCGGTGCCGAGGATGTCGCCGAGCGTCGCACCCGAATCGGAGGAGCCGTACTGCGCGATGGCTTCCTTCTCTTCGGCGACTTCGAGCGCCTTGATCGACACCTGGACCTTGCGGGCCTTCTTGTCGAACTGGATCACGCGGGCATCGACCTTCTCGCCGACGGCAAAGCGTTCGGCGCGCTGGTCGTTGCGGTCACGCGCGAGCTCCGAGCGCTTGATGAAGGTGGTGAAGTCGGTACCGGCGATCTTCACCTCGATACCGCTCTCCTTCACTTCGAGCACTTCGCAGGTCACGACCGCGCCCTTCTTGACATCGCCCGGCTCGGCGAAGGGGTCGCCTTCGAGCTGCTTGATGCCGAGCGAGATACGCTCCTTCTCGACGTCCACATCGAGCACCACGGCCTTCACCATGTCGCCCTTCTTGTAGTTGTCGATCACCTGCTCGCCCGGAAGCTTCCAGTCGAGGTCGGAGAGGTGGACCATGCCGTCGACGTCGCCCTCGAGACCCAGGAACAGACCGAACTCGGTCTTGTTCTTGACCTCGCCCTCGACCACCGAACCGGTCGGGTGACCTTCGACGAAGACCTCCCAGGGGTTGCGCATGGTCTGCTTGAGGCCGAGCGAGATGCGGCGCTTGACGGAATCGACTTCGAGCACCTGCACTTCGACTTCCTGCGAGGTCGAGACGATCTTGCCGGGGTGCATGTTCTTCTTGGTCCACGACATCTCGGAGACGTGGATCAGGCCTTCGATGCCCGGCTCGAGCTCGACGAACGCACCGTAGTCGGTGATGTTGGTGACGCGGCCGGTGAAGCGGGCACCCAGCGGGTACTTGGCTTCGATGCCCTGCCACGGATCGTCCAGCAGCTGCTTCATGCCCAGCGAGATGCGGTGCGTCTCGTGGTTGATCTTGATGATCTTGACCTTCACGGTCTGGCCGATCGAGAGCACCTCGGTCGGGTGGTTGACGCGGCGCCACGCGATGTCGGTGACGTGCAGCAGGCCGTCGATGCCGCCGAGATCAACGAACGCACCGTAGTCGGTGATGTTCTTGACCACGCCGTCGATGACCTGACCCTCTTCGAGGTTCTGCACCAGCTCCTGGCGCTGCTCGGCGCGGGTCTCTTCCAGCACCGTGCGGCGGGAGACGACGATGTTGCCGCGGCGGCGGTCCATCTTGAGGATCTGGAACGGCTGCGAGTTGTTCATCAGCGGCGCAACGTCGCGGATCGGACGGATGTCGACCTGCGAGCGCGGCAGGAAGGCCACGGCACCGTCGAGGTCGACGGTGAAGCCGCCCTTGACCTGGTTGAAGATGACGCCGTTGACCTTCTCGTTGTTCTGGAACGCCTTCTCGAGCTTGCCCCAGCTCTCTTCGCGGCGCGCCTTGTCGCGCGACAGCACGGCTTCGCCGAGGGCGTTCTCGATGCGATCGAGGAACACTTCCACCTCGTCGCCGACCTTGATCTCGCTGTCACGGCCGGGGCCGGAAAATTCGCGCAGGGCGACGCGGCCCTCGGTCTTCAGGCCGACGTCGATGACGGCCATGTCCTTTTCAATTGCAACCACCTTGCCCTTGACGACGGAGCTTTCCTGCAGGTTGCCACCTGCGAAGGACTCGTCGAGCATCGCGGCGAAATCGTCACGCGAGGGGCTATAGGTATCAGCAGAAGTCGAAGCCATTTGTTCTCCAGTTGCGGATGTCTTGCCGGCCGTTGGGTTCATGGGCGCATCGCACGCGCAGTGTCGGAAGGTCCGCAAGACCTTCGAGCGACCGCTTGCTGCCCCGGCTGGCACCGGAACGGCGGAAGCGGGCCGGCTGAGGCCCGCGCGTTCGATACGTGGAAATCTTCGTCCGGAGCCTCGATCGCACCGGTCCCGAAACAGGCGGACCGGGGTATCGACCTCAAAGAGCGGGAGCGGGCGCTTCCTCCAATGACGGCTGCGGCTTAACCCCGCGACCGGCCCGCTCGGACGGCCTCGATAATGTCGATGGCGGCCCGGACGCCGCCTTCTATATCCAGTTGGGAGTTATCTAGCAAGTAAGCATCGGGTGCGGGTTTCAGCGGCGCAATCGGCCGGTTCTTGTCGCGTTCGTCGCGCTGGATGATGTCGGCGAGCACGGCCGCCTCGTCCGCCGCCTCGCCCCGCGCCTTGGCCTCCATGGTGCGGCGGCGGGCGCGGACCTTGGGGTCCGCCACGACAAAGATCTTCACGTCGGCATGGGGGCAGATCACGGTTCCAATGTCCCGGCCGTCCAGCACCGCCCCTGGCGGATCGGCGGCGAATTGCCGCTGGAAATTGACCAGCGCCTCGCGAACCCTTGGGATCGCCGAGACGATCGAGGCGCCCTCTCCGACCTTCTGGGTCTTCAGGGCGGGATCGCCGAACTTTTCCGGATCCAATTCCAGCGCCGCCGCAACCGCGGCCGCCTCGTCGCGGAGATCATGGCCCGATTGCATCAGGGCATAGGCGACCGCGCGATAGATCACGCCGGTATCAAGATGACGATAACCGTAATGATGAGCGAGACGCTTGCCGAGCGTCCCCTTGCCCGAGGCCGCGGGCCCGTCGATGGCGATAATCATGAAAACTCGGCCCCAAGCGAACGCATCATCGGAATGAAATCCGGGAAACTGGTGGCGATGAAGGCGGTGTCGTCGACGGTCACGGGCTGGTCGGAGGCGCAGCCCATCACCAGCGCGGACATCGCGATGCGATGGTCCATGTGGGTGGCGACGGTGCCACCACCCGGAACGTGACCGCGGCCCTGGACGATCAGATCGTCGCCGGAGACCTCGACCTTGACGCCGTTGACGCGCAGCATCTCGGCGGTGGCCTCCAGGCGATCGGATTCCTTGACGCGCAGCTCCTGCAGGCCGCGCATGATGGTCGTGCCTTCGGCGAAGGAGGCCGCCACCGCCAGCACGAGATATTCGTCGATCATCGACGGCGCGCGCTCCGGCGGCACCTCGACGCCGCGCAGCTTCGACGCGCGCACGCGCAGCTGCGCCATCGGCTCGCCGGCATCGCCGCGCACTTCGCTCTCCTCGATCGAAGCGCCCATTTCGCGCAGCGTGGTGAACAGGCCGGTGCGCAGCGGATTGGTCATGACATCCGACAGCACGACATCGGAGCCCTCGGCGATCAGCGCCGCAACGACCGGGAAGGCCGCCGAGGAGGGATCGGCGGGCACCACGACGTTGGCGCCATGCAGCTCGGGCTGGCCCACGAGGGTGATGCGGCGGCCGTGCTGGCCCTCCTTGGTGGAGGTGATGTCGGCGCCGAAGTGCTTCAGCATCAGCTCGGTGTGGTCGCGACTGGCCTCGCTCTCGATGACCGTGGTGGTGCCCGGGGCGGCGAGGCCCGCGAGCAGCACGGCGGATTTGATCTGAGCCGAGGCGACCGGAGTCTTGTAGGTGATCGGCAGCGGATCGCGCGCGCCCTGGAGGGTCAGCGGCAGGCGGCCGCCCTCGCCGCCGGAGACGACCCTGGCGCCCATCTTCTCGAGCGGGTCCAGGATCCGGCGCATGGGACGGCTGCGCAGCGAGGCATCGCCGTCGAAAACCGCCGAGATCGGGCAGCCGGCGACGGCGCCCATGACCAGCCGGCAGCCGGTGCCGGAATTGCCGAAATCCAGCGCCGCCTTGGGCTGGGCGAAGCCTGCGACGCCCACGCCCTGCACCTTCCAGGCGAAATCGCCGGTGCGCTCGACGCTGGCACCCAGCGCCTGCATGGATTTGGCGGTGTTGAGGACGTCCTCGCCCTCCAGCAGGCCCGAAATCCGGGTCTCGCCGACCGCGAGCGCGCCCAGGATGAGGGCGCGGTGGGAGATCGACTTGTCCCCGGGCACCCGTACTTTCCCGGTCAGGGGACCGTTTGCGCGCGACTGAAGCGGCCTCGGTTGGTCGGAATGGGTCAAGATTGTGTCCTTGGATGTGCTCCGGAGAGCTGGGGCGCAGGTACCACATGGTCCGCGCCCCGTCACCGGCATGTCTTTCTCCCGTAATGCGCTATTGACAGCGGGCCGCCAACTAGCCAAGTGAAACACCGCTTTTCAGACATTCCCAGGATTCCTCTGCCGTGGCCAAGTCCGAACTCGGAACCAAACGTATTTGCCCGACCACGGGCAAGAAGTTCTATGACCTCAACAAGAATCCGGTGATCTCGCCCTATACCGGCGAAGTGGTCCCGATCGCGCCCGTGGCGCCTGCGCGCACGACTCGCGGCGCCGAAGCTCGCCACGCAGCGGCCGCGGACACCACGCCGGAGCCGGCGGAGGCCGAGGAATTGGTCTCCCTCGAGGAGGCCGATGCCGAGGAGAACACCGGCAAGGTCAAGGCCGTCGTGCCCGAATCGGAGGACGATATCGAGGTCGACGAGACCCTCGACGACGACGATGACGATGATTCGACCTTCATCGCCGACGAAGAAGAGGGCGATGAGGACGTTACCGACATCATTGGTGATGTCGGGGGCGATGAAGAGACTTGAGATCAGCCCTGATCTGTGAAAAAGGGTGCACCGCGCGAGTCGCCTAGGGCTCGCCGGCCGGGACGGATCCCCCAGGATCCTCCCCACTGGAAGACTTAAGGGGCCATAGCTCAGCTGGGAGAGCGCTTGCATGGCATGCAAGAGGTCGGCGGTTCGATCCCGCCTGGCTCCACCAGCCTTCGCGAAGCGAAGGCTGCCGCGCCGAAGCCCGCAGGGCGAAGGCGGGCTTTGAATTAAATCTCAACTACTCCCCGATCACCGCATTGAGCCGGTCGCGCAGCGCGACGATCTCGTCTTTCATCGCGACCAGCTCCGACACCGAGCAGTCCGACGCCGCCAGGATCGACTGCGGCACGGCGCGCGCCTTGTCTTTCAGCGCGTGGCCCTGCGGCGTCAGCGCGATCAACACCTGGCGCTCGTCCTCGCTCGAGCGGGTGCGCTTGACGAGGTGGGCGGCCTCGAGGCGCTTCAGCAGCGGCGTCAGCGTGCCCGAATCCAGAAACAGCCTCTCCCCGATGTCCTTGACCGGCACGTCGTCGCGCTCCCACAGCACCAGCATCACCAGATATTGCGGATAGGTCAGGCCGAGGCGGTCGAGCAGCGGCTTGTAGACGCGATTGAAGGCGTGCGCGGCCGAATAGACCGCGAAGCAGATCTGGTTGTCGAGCCGCAGCGGCGCGTCCGCTGCCGATAGTTTCCGAGCCATGGAGAATCTCACGAGGTTTGTCCGCATTGTGGGGCCGCGCCGCCGTACATTCAATTGTGAACAATTAAATGTGAGACGTCGCAATTTCAATTGCGCACAATCTAATTGTCTGCGATAGACATCGCACCCCACCGAAACCCAGGGAGACGAAAATGTCCGTGAACGTCCTTTACAAGACCAGTGCAAAAGCCACCGGCGGCCGCGACGGCCATGCTGCGACCCTCGACGGCGCGCTCGACGTCAAGCTCACCACGCCGAAGGAGCTCGGCGGCGGCGGCGGCGCCGGCAACAATCCCGAGCAGCTGTTTGCGGCCGGCTACGCCGCCTGCTTCATCGGCGCGATGAAGTTCGTGGCCTCGCAGGGCGGCCCCAAGGTTCCCGCCGACGCCGCCGTCACCTCGACCGTCGGGATCGGCCCGCGCTCCGAAGGCGGCTTCGGCCTCGACATCGACCTCGCCGTCTCGCTGCCGGGCCTCGCCCGTGCCGAAGCCGAGGCGCTGGTCGCGAAGGCGCACCAGGTGTGCCCCTATTCCAATGCCACGCGCGGCAATGTCGACGTTCGCCTGACGGTCGTCTGATCAAACGGCGGATTGGCTGGCCCGGGATCCCCCTCGGGCCGGCCGCTTCCGGTTGAATTTGCCACCTCGCGGGATGGCCGCGCCGCGGCGCATACGGCTCCACGCCCGGCGCCATTGCTGGCGCAAATAAACCTCGCTAGGCCTGTGATCCAACGACCGACACAGGGGAAGCGAAGGCATGACTGAAGCCGTTATGGGTGCAATGAGCGGACTGCGCGTCATCGATCTCACGCGCGTGCTCGGCGGCCCCTACTGCACCCAGATCCTCGCCGACCATGGCGCCGACGTGATCAAGGTCGAGCCGCCCGCCGGCGACGAGGTGCGCGACTGGGGCCCTCCCTTCCACGACGAGGACGCGGCCTATTTCATCGGCATCAACCGCAACAAGCGCTCGATCGGCCTCGACCTCGCCTCCGAGGGCGGCCGCGTCGTGCTGCTCAAGATGCTGGAGACGGCCGACGTCCTGATCGAGAATTTCAAGCCGGGCACGCTGGAGAAATGGGGCATCGGCAACGAGGTGCTGCGCGAGAAATTCCCGCGCCTCGTGCATTGCCGGATCTGCGGCTTCGGCGCCGATGGCCCGCGCGGCGGCAATCCCGGCTATGACGCCATCATCCAGGCCATGACCGGCATGATCGCGGCGACCGGTTCGCCCGAGAGCGGGCCGATGCGAATCGGCGTGCCGCTGGTCGACATCACGACCGGCCTCTATGCGGCGATCGGCATCCTGATGGCGCTGTCGGAGCGGCAGCGCTCGGGCAAGGGCCAGTTCCTGGAGACCACGCTGTACGAGACCGGCCTTGCCATCATGCATCCGCACACCGCGAACTATTTCATGCATGGCAAGCCGCCGGGCCTCACCGGCAACGAGCATCCGAATCTCGTGCCTTATGCGATCTTCCCGACCAAGACCGACAACATCTTCATCGGCGTCGGCAATGACGGCACCTTCCGCAAGCTCGCCAAGGAGATCGGCAAGCCCGAGCTCGGCACCGATCCGCGCTTTGCCCGCAACAAGGACCGCATCGCCAATCGCGAGGCGCTGCGCGCCGAGCTTGCCGCGGTGTTCAGCCAGCACGAGGCCGAGCCGCTCTGCAATCGCCTGCTCGCGGCGGGCCTGCCCGCAGGCCCGGTGCAGAAGATCGACCAGGCGTTGACGAACCCGCACACGATCTACCGCGGCGATATTATCGAGAAGGACTGGTACAAGGGCGTCGCCTCGCCGATCCGGCTCGATCGCAGCAAGCCGAGCCTGCGCCGGCTGCCGCCGAAATTCAGCCAGCACTCGGCGGAGGTGCTGGGCGAGTTCGGATATTCCAAGGCCGAGATCGACGCGATGGTCGAGAAGGGCACGGTCTGCGGCCCCGAGCGCAAGCGCTAGGGCAACGATGCTGCGCTCCCTCTCCCCCCTGCGGGAGAGGGTTGGGGAGAGGGTGTCTCCGCAATGGGACAATCCCCCAGAGGAGAGAGCCCTCACCCCCGCGCCTTCGGCGCGACCTCTCCCGCAAGCGGGAGAGGTTTTGGAGCCCGCGGCCTGATCGTCGACCTCACACGAGCAATGCCGCACTGCGGCGCGACCCACGCGTGTGCAGCGCGAACGGACGAGGCTGTCCGCGTCGCATTCGCCTATTTGACGGCTTCCCTTTTCCAGCGCTTGCCGCTTTCGTTTCGGCCGCTTACACAGTCATGTGAACGTCATATGGCGCTGCTAGCGCAAGCGCTTCTTTATTGACGGCCAAGGGAGGTTTTCTTGATGGCACTTCGACACTTTGGGGCGGCTGCCGCATTTGCAATCACGGTCGGCATGTCGGCCTCGCCGGCCCTGGCCGTGACCGAAATCCAGTGGTGGCACGCGATGACCGGCGCCAACAACGACGTCATCGTCAAGCTTGCCACCGACTTCAACGCGTCGCAGAGCGACTACAAGGTCATCCCGACCTACAAGGGCAACTATCCCGACACGATGAACGCGGGCATCGCCGCGTTCCGTGCCGGCAACGCGCCGCACATCATGCAGGTGTTCGAAGTCGGCACCGCGACCATGATGGCCGCGACCGGCGCCGTGAAGCCCGTCTACAAGCTGATGGCCGACGCCGGCGAGAAGTTCGATCCCAAGATCTATCTGCCCGCCATCACCGGCTACTACTCCACGTCGAAGGGCGAGATGCTGTCGTTCCCCTTCAACTCGTCCTCGACCGTGATGTGGGTCAACCTCGACGAGTTCAAGAAGGTCAACGCCGAGATCCCGAAGACCTGGCCCGAAGTGTTCGAGGTCGCCAAGAAGCTGCACGACAACGGTCATCCGACCTGCGGCTTCTCCGGCTCATGGATCACCTGGGTCAACCTCGAGCAGCTCTCCGCCTGGCACAACGTGCCGCTCTCGACCAAGGCGAACGGCCTCGACGGCTTCGACACCAAGCTCGAGTTCAACGGCCCGCTCCAGGTCAAGCATCTCGAGAAGCTGGTCGAACTTCAGAAGGACAAGACCTACGACTACGCCGGCCGCACCAACACCGGCGAAGGCCGCTTCACCTCGGGTGAGTGCGCGATCTACCTGACGTCGTCGGCCTTCTTCGGCAACGTCAAGGCACAGGCCAAGTTCAACTTCAACGCCGTGCCGATGCCCTATTATCCCGACGTCAAGGGCGCGCCGCAGAACTCGATCATCGGCGGCGCTTCGCTCTGGGTCATGGGCGGCAAGTCGGCCGAGGAATACAAGGGCGTCGCAAAATTCCTGACGTTCCTCTCCGACACCGATCGCCAGGTCTACATCCACAAGGCCTCCGGCTATCTGCCGATCACCAAGGCGGCCTATGAGAAGGCCAAGGCCGAGGGCTTCTACAAGGACCAGCCCTATCTCGAGACCCCGCTGCTCGAGCTGACCAACAAGGAGCCGACCGAGAACTCGCGCGGTCTGCGCCTCGGCAACATGGTGCAGCTGCGTGACGTCTGGTCGGAAGAGATCGAGCAGGCGCTGGCCGGCAAGAAGACCGCCAAGCAGGCGCTCGACGCCGCTGTCGAACGCGGCAACACGATGCTGCGGCAGTTCGAAAAGACCGCTGTGAAGTGAGGCATCGAAGCGGCAGGCCGCGACCCGGCCTGCCGCTTCTGCTGACATCATGCAAAAGCAAGCCATTTTCCAATCAAAGCTATTGCCTTACGCGCTGGTTGCGCCGCAGCTCGCGATCGTCCTGATTTTCTTCTACTGGCCGGCCCTGCAGGCGGTGATCCAGTCCTTCCTGCTCCAGGATGCCTTTGGCCTGTCGAGCACCTTTGTCTGGTTCGACAATTACATCGAGCTGTTCAGGGATCCCGCCTATTTCGAGGCGATCGTCCGGACGTTCTTCTTCTCGTTCGCGATCGCCGTGTCGTCGCTGTCGTTCGCGCTGCTGCTCGCCGTGATGGCCGACAAGCCGCTGCGCGGCTCGATGCTCTACCGCACGCTCCTGATCTGGCCCTATGCGGTCGCGCCGCCCGTGGTCGGCGTGCTCTGGATCTTCATGCTGCATCCCTCGCTTGGCGTGCTCTCGCGCTATCTGCGCGGCCTGGGCGTCGACTGGAATCCGCTGCTCGACGGCAACCAGGCCGCAGCGCTGATCATCCTCGCCGCCGCGTGGAAGCAGATCTCCTATAATTTCCTGTTCTTCCTCGCCGGCCTGCAAGCCATCCCGAAAAGCGTGTTCGAGGCCGCCGCGATCGACGGCGCGCGGCCGATGCGGCGGTTCTGGACCGTGACCTTCCCGCTGCTGTCGCCCACGATCTTCTTCCTGCTGGTCGTCAACATCGTCTACGCCTTCTTCGACACCTTCGGCATCATCGACACCATGACCCGCGGCGGGCCCGGAACATCGACGGTCACGCTGGTCTACAAGGTCTATTCCGACGGCCTGCTCGGCGGCAATCTCGGCAGCTCGGCGGCGCAATCGGTGATCCTGATGGTCATGGTCATCGTGCTGACGGGAATCCAGTTCCGCTTCGTCGAACGCAAGGTGACCTACTGATGGTCGAGGACGAGGGCATCAGGCGCTACGTCGCCCATTTCATTCTCTGGATCGGGATCGCGATCGTCGCATTCCCGGTCTACATCGCGATCGTCGCCTCGACCCAGGACAACGCACTGATCGCGAACGGGCAGATGTCGCTGCTGCCGGGCGGGCACTTCTTCGAGGTCTACTACCAGACCATCTTCGTCGGCACGAGCGGCTCGACCCGCGAGCCCGTCGGCAACATGATGCTCAATTCGCTGGTGATGGCGCTGGCGATCGCGATCGGCAAGATCGCGATCTCGATCATCTCGGCCTATGCGATCGTGTATTTCCGCTTTCCGTTCCGGATGCCGATCTTCTGGATCATCTTCATCACCCTGATGCTGCCGGTCGAGGTGCGCATCTATCCGACCTACAAGATCGTTGCCGATTTGCACATGCTCGACAGCTATGCCGGCCTGTCGCTGCCGCTGATCGCATCGGCCACCGCGACGCTGCTGTTCCGGCAGTTCTTCATGACCGTGCCGGACGAATTGCTGGAGGCCTCGCGCATCGACGGCGCCGGTCCCTTGCGCTTCTTCTGGGACACGCTGTTGCCGCTGTCGCGCACCAACATGGCGGCGCTGTTCGTGATCCTGTTCATCCTCGGCTGGAATCAATATCTCTGGCCGCTGCTCATCACCACCCGCGACGACATGCAGACCATCCAGGTCGGCATCCGCAAGATGATCACCACCACCGACGCGCTGACCGAATGGCCGATCGTGATGGCGACCGCCGTGCTGGCCATGCTGCCGCCGGTGTTCGTCGTCGTCGCCATGCAGAGACTGTTCGTGCGCGGCCTGGTCGAGACGGAAAAGTAGGTTCTTGGAAGTGAGTTTTCATGGCTAACGTCACCCTGCGCAATGTCCGCAAGACCTACACCGGCGGCTTCGAGGCCATCAAAGGCGTCAACGTCGATGTCGCCGACGGGCAGTTCTGCGTGCTGGTCGGCCCCTCCGGCTGCGGCAAGTCCACGCTGCTGCGCATGGTTGCGGGGCTCGAGACCGTCACCGGCGGCGAGATCGACATCGGCGGCCGCGTCGTCAACCAGATCGAGCCCGCCGATCGCGACATCGCGATGGTGTTCCAGAACTACGCGCTCTATCCGCATATGAGCGTCTACAACAACATGGCTTACGGCCTGCGCAACCGCGGCATGGCGGAAGCCGAGATCAAGACCCGCGTCGAGGAAGCCGCGCGCGTGCTCGAGCTCACATCGATGCTGGAGCGCAAGCCGCGCCAGCTCTCCGGCGGCCAGCGCCAGCGCGTCGCGATGGGTCGCGCCATCGTGCGCCAGCCGAAGGTGTTTTTGTTCGACGAGCCGCTCTCGAACCTCGATGCCAAGCTGCGCATCGCGATGCGCGTCGAGATCCGCAAATTGCAGCGCCGGCTCAACACGACCTCGATCTACGTCACCCACGACCAGCTCGAGGCGATGACGCTCGCCGACGTTCTCGTCGTGATGAATGGCGGACAGGTCGAACAGGTCGGCAATCCCCTGGCGATCTACGAGAAGCCGGCCACGACCTTTGTCGCCTCGTTCATCGGGGCACCGCCGATGAATCTGATGTCGACGCGCTCCGACGAGATCAAATCGCAGCTCGGTGGCAGTGCGGCTGACGCCGGCGTCCTCGGCATCCGCCCGGAGGATTTCGTCATCACCGACCAGACCCCGGCCGGCGGCGTCGCCCTGCCGCTCACGGTGGAAGCGATCGAGCGCGTCGGCGCCGAGACCTTCGTCTACGGTTCCCGCGAGCAGGAAGACCAGCGCGTCGCCGCCACGCCCGGCGAGCTGCCGCCCGGCGAGGTCATCGTCCGCATCCCCGGAACCGAGGCGCCAGCGATCGGCGCAAGAATCCGGGTCGCCGCGATACGGCCGAAGCTGCACCTTTTCAGCGACGACGGGCGGACGCGGCTGGAGGCCTGAGCGGTTCCGCGGGGCCGCTCGATCAAAAACCGCGAAAACAACCCCTTGCACAGTAGAAGGGGCCTGTTTTCATTGGGATAAGTCGTCGGTCAGATTCGTCATGACCCGGGGCTGCTCCTGGCTACGATGATCCTGGAGCATCTATGCGATGTTGGGCCAGGCGCCGCTGGAAGCAATGAATCCACAGCCCAGCGCTACGTCCTTGAACCACCACGGGGATATGCCCATATTGCTGACCAAGGGGCGCCGCTTCCGGGCCCTGAAATGCCAAAGTCGCTTCGAGAGGACTTTGTAAACTATGTCTCGTGTTCCCACGCTTTCCAGTCCGTTCCTTCTGGGCTTCGACGAGATCGAGCGCGTGCTCGATCGGGTCGTCAAAGGCGCCGACGGTTACCCTCCCTACAATATCGAGAGGTGCGACCGGTCGGACGGCCAGCCCGAGCGTTTGCGCATCACGCTGGCGGTCGCCGGATTCACGCGCGACCAACTCGATGTAACCATTGAGGAAAACCAGCTCGTGATCCGCGGGCGGCAGCAGGACGACAAGACCCGGCAATACATCCATCGCGGCATCGCCGCGCGTCACTTCCAGCGCACCTTCGTGCTGGCGGAGGGGATGCTGGTGCTGGGTGCGGATCTGAAGAACGGGTTGTTGTCGATCGACCTGGCCCGGCCTGAACCGGAGAGGATCGTTAAGACAATCGCTATCAATGAGCACGAATAATGGAACGAGTAGCGGACTCGACCGCTTAGTTTCTGTGAAGGAGTCGAGACCATGAGTGAAGGTCACGTTGCGTTCGAATACGAAGCCAAGAACGTCTCTCCGGAGACGCTGGCAACCCTCGGCGAAGGCCATATCGCCTATGTGAAGCAGATCCGCTCCGAGGACGTGCCTGGGCTATTCCCCGAGGCTCCGAAGATTGCGCCCGGCCTGAAGCTCTTCGCGCTCCACGCCGCCGATGGCACGCCGATCATGCTGACCGACAGCCGCGAAGCCGCGGTCGCCAACGCCTGGAGCAACGAGCTGCAAGCCGTCAGCGTGCACTGAGCGCACGCGCGTCGCACGAATAGAGTTTTAGCGGGCATGCCTTCGCACGAAGGTGTGCCCGTTTCTATTTGGGCGACAGATCGCCTGCACTCTCGCAATGACGGAGTGTGAGGCTACTGCCCTACCCACGCGTCATTTCAGAAAGCCAAGCCCTTCGCGCGCGGTGTCGGTGGCCCATTTATCGGTCGGCGGCAGCGCGAGCACGCTGTTGAAATCCGCGCGCGCATGTTTGGCGTCGGACATCATCATGTAGAGCAGGCCGCGATTAGCCAGCACATCCTGGTTTTTGGGATCGAGTCGAAGCGCCTCGTTGTAGTCGGCGAGCGCGCGATCGTGCTGTCCCATGTCGCGAAACGCAGCGGCGCGATTGTTGTAGGCCGTCGAATTGCCGGGCTGAAGCCTGATCGCTTCGTCGAAATCGGCGATGGCATGTTTGTCGTCGCCCTTCTTGTGCCAGGCGACGGCGCGCGCCAGATAGGCCTTCACGAAAGCCGGAGCGATCCGTGTGACTTCGTCAAACTCCCGGATGGCCCCATCGGGGTCGTCCTTTTTCAGGAGGACGACGGCCCGGCAATAATGGCCGCCGGCACTCCCGGGCTCCAGACGGACCGCGCTGTTGCAGTCGTCGAGAGCCTCGTCGATCTCGCCTTTGTCGAAATGGACGGCGCTTCGCAGCTCGTAGGGCCACGCGGCCGCCGGATTCCGCTGCATGGCCTCGGTGTAATCGGCGACGGCGTGATCGGTGTCGCCCTTCGCCGCATACGCCTCCCCTCTCATGACAGTCGCAAAATAGGCTTGTTTGGGATTGCGTTCGATCGCCTCGGTGAACCCGGCGATCGCGAGATCGAAGTCGCGCCTGTTGAAATATTCCTGCGCCCGCGATGTGTAAGACGGTCCGTAGCCGGGATCGAGGCGAATGGCCTCGTTGTAGTCGGCCAAAGCGTGATCCCGATCGCCTTTGGCCGAATAGGCGCGACCGCGGCAGTTATAGGCCCGCCCGAAATTCGGATCGATCCGTATCGCAGCGCTGCAGTCCTCGAAGGCGCGGTCCTTGTCCCGCTTCATGTACCAGGCTTCGCCACGCAGCTCGTAAGCGACCGCATTGGTCGGGTCGGCTACAATGATCTCGGTCTTTTCCGCGATGACGCGGTCGTTGGATGCCTCGTCGGCATGGGCCACGGCCGTGGCGGCGATGGTGACCGAGCAAAGCAGGCCGAAGACCCGGCCGATCGAACCGCAAACCATATCTCAAACTCCTGCGCCGAAGCCGTGCCGGTCGCCGGTGGATATGGTGACGAGATATCACAGCGCCCGGCTGCGAAATAAGTCGCAGACGGCGCGGCTTCGGTTCGAACGGGTGAGGGTTACGCCGCAGGCGCCGCCACACATTCGGGCAAGCAAACCTGTGCCGGTTTTGCTTTGCATCTCGCGGCTGGTAGATCGTCGCCATGAACATGATCGCACCCGTCCCGGTCACCAAATTGGAGATTTCGTCCGGCACACCGCTTTGTGACGCCCTGCTTGCGCTCAACAACGGCCACGCAGAGGAGTTGTCATGGCTCGAACGCGAGCGGCTGCAAGACCTCGTCGCGCAAGCCTTCTACGCCCGCAGGATCGGCAATCTCGATGCTTTCATGATCGCATTGGACCAGGACGGACAATACGACAGCCCGAACTTCCTGTGGTTTCGATCCCGCTACGCGCGCTTTGTCTATGTCGACCGGATCGTGGTCGCAGCTTCCGCTCGAGGCATGGGATGCGCGCGCCGGCTTTATGCCGACCTGTTCGATCGCGCGGCCGAGGCCGGGTACGATCGCATTGTCTGCGAAGTTAACCAGCAGCCTCCGAATCCGGCGTCGGATGCCTTTCACGCTGCATTGGGATTTGCCGAGGTCGGCCGCGCAAGCATCCACAAGGGCAGCAAAACGGTACGCTATCTGTCGCGCACCCTCTAAACGCACTCAAGAAAGCAGATCGGGCGGCCTTAGGCCGCCGTCGCCGGCGGCAGCGCAAGCACCGAGTAGATCGCCTGCGCGTCGCGCGAGGCGCGCAGCTTCTTGGCGATGTCCTGGTCGCGCAAAAGGCGGGCGATACGGGCGAGCGCCTTGAGATGATCGGCGCCGGCCCCTTCGGGGGCGAGCAGCAAGAAGACGAGATCGACCGGCTGGCCGTCCATCGATTCGAAATCGATCGGGCGATCGAGGCGCGCGAACAGGCCGAAGATCTTTTCCAGCTTGGGCAGCTTGCCGTGGGGAATCGCGACGCCATAGCCGACCGCGGTGGTGCCGAGCTTTTCCCGCTGCAGCAGCACCTCGAACACGGCGCGCTCGTTCTGTCCGGTCAGCTCGGCAGCCTTGGCCGCGAGCTCCTGCAAGGCCTGCTTCTTGCTGTTGACCTTCAATGCCGGGAGAATCGCCTCGGGTGCGACCAGATCGGTAATCGGCATGGAGGGTTTCCGAGGTGAATTAAACCGTCAGGTTCCGAATTGGCCAGCTTGGAGAGAAACCACGCCGGGCCGGCGTCAAGAAGGTGAAGCAGGAGGGGGACTTAGCCCCGGTCCTGATGTGGGGCGCTTCTACTCCAACGCAATCCCGGTGCCAACTCCTGCGTGCGGCTTTGCCCCGGTCATTGTTAAGGCCTGCGGATCGTACGGGGCCCGAATCCGGCCCTAACCGCCCGCTTTGCCATCGGCCTTGCCTCCGGGCGGGTCGACCCAGCCCACATTGCCGTCGGCCCGGCGGTAAATGATGTTCACCCGGCCGCTGGAGCCATGCTGGAACACCAGGCAGGGTGCCCCGCTGAGGTCGAGTTCCATGACGGCTTCGCTGACCGACAGCTGCTTCAGCGAGGTGGTTGCCTCGGCGATGATCACCGGGCTGTAGCCGGTGACCTCGTCCTCGTCCTCACCCTCGCCCGGCGCTTCCAGCACGTAGCTGGTGGCGTCCATGGCCGCGAGAGCGGCGGAGGCGACATGGGCCTTGCGGGCCGAGCGGTCCTTGAGCCGGCTCTTGTAGCGCTTGAGCCGCTTCTCGATCATCACGAGAGCCTGGTCGGCGCTGGCATAGGCGTCCGGCGCGTTCGAATCGGCCTCCAGCGTAATTCCCGAATCGAGATGCAGCGCGCAATCGGTCCGGAAGCCGAAGCCATCCTTGCTCAGCGTGATGTGGCCGGAATAATTGCCGTCGAAATATTTGCGCAGGACCTCTTCGGTCCGGTCGGAAACGCGGCCGCGCAGGGCCTCGCCGACACTGACGCTCTTTCCCGAAATGCGGAGAGTCATGTGAACCTCACCTGGTTAGGTTCTTGTCTGCGCGTGATCCATGCGGACAACCGCTGCACACCTGGCGCTGGCGCGGCCCTCCGGGTCCGGATCATGCGCGCGCATGGATCGGTCTCGATGGGAAATTGAGAGTAGCGCGATTTGGCGCCAGCGCAATCAGGCCGGCTCTGGGTTGCGGGAGCGATCGGACATTGCGGTAGAGAGGACGTTACCAAGAGCGCTCTGCTTGTCGCGGCGACGTTGCACCGAGGAAGGAATGCGCATGGCTTCGCGGTACTTCGCGACCGTGCGGCGGGCAATATCAATGCCCGAAGCGCGTAACCGTTCCACGATGGTATCATCCGACAGGATCGCGGCCGGCGCTTCCGAATCGATCAGCTGCTTGATGTGGTGGCGCACGGCTTCGGCCGAATGCGCCTCGCCGCCGTCGGCCGAGGCGATCGAGGCGGTGAAGAAATATTTCAGCTCGAACGTGCCGCGGTTGGTCGCCATGTATTTGTTGGCGGTGACGCGCGACACCGTGGATTCGTGCATCTGGATGGCGTCGGCGACGGCCTTCAGGTTCAGCGGCCGCAGGTGCGCGACGCCATGGGTGAAGAAGCCGTCCTGCTGGCGCACGATCTCGGTTGCAACTTTCAGGATGGTGCGGGCGCGCTGGTCGAGCGCGCGCACGAGCCAGGTCGCGTTCTGGAGCGCGTCGGTGAAATAGGACTTGTCGCCGTCCTTGCCGATCTTCTTCGACAGCTCGGAATAGTAGGTCTGGTTGACCAGCACGCGCGGCAAGGTGTCGCTGTTGAGCTCGACATGCCAGCCGCCGTCCGGACCCGGACGGACATAGACATCGGGCACCATGGTCTGGAGCCGCGCCGCGCCGAATTTCATGCCGGGCTTGGGGTTGAGACGGCGGATCTCGCCGATCATGTCGGCGATGTCCTCGTCGTCGACGCCGCAAACCTTGCGCAAGCCCGCGATGTCGCGCTTGGCGAGAAGATCGAGATGCTCGACCAGCGCCTGCATCGCCGGGTCGTAGCGGTCGAGCTCGCGGAGCTGGATCGCCAGGCATTCGCTCAAATTGCGCGCGCAGACGCCGGGCGGATCGAATTTTTGCAGCACGGCCAGGACGTCCTCGACCTCCTGCTGCGAGGCGCCAAGTCGCTCGGCAGCCTGGCCGAGATCCGGCGGCAGATAGCCGGCCTCGTCGACGAGATCGATCAGGTACTGGCCGATCATGCGCTGCGCGGGTGCGGTGAATGCGACCGAGAGCTGCTCGGCGAGATGATCGCCGAGCGTGACCTCGGCGGCGACGAACGCCTCGAGATTGTAGTCCTCGTCGCCGGAGGCGCCGCCGCCCCATTCCGTGTAGGTGGTCGGCGCGGCGTCCTGGGCGTTGCGCGCCGCGGCCTCGGCCGGCTCCTCGGAGAAGACGTTGTCCAGGCCCGTGTCCAGGGTCTGCTCGATCTCGGCGCGGGTGCCGAGATCCTTGCTCATCCATTCTTCCTGGCCCGGCTCGAACGCCTCGCCCGGACCCCCGCCCGGCTCGTCGTTATGGCCGCCGTCGGAATCGCTGAACTGGCCGGCCTCGGCCGGGGCTTCGCCGCCGGAGGCCTCGTCATTGGCCCGCTCCAGCAGCGGATTACGCTCGAGTTCCTCTTCCACGAAGGTCGTGAGATCGAGATTGGACAATTGCAGCAGCTTGATCGCCTGCATCAGCTGCGGCGTCATGACCAGCGACTGCGATTGCCGGAACTCTAATCTCTGCGTGAGCGCCATGAAGCAAGAACCGATCCCAAAAGTTGGTCCGATTTTTGCTTATCCTAGTCTGAGCCTGATGTACACGTCTTGACGTAGCGCAAAAACAGGCTAGAGGCGGAATTCCTCGCCAAGGTAAAGGCGGCGAACATCCGGATCGGCGACGATCTCATCCGGGCTGCCCTCGGTCAATATTTCCCCGGCATAGACGATATAGGCACGATCGGTGAGGCCGAGCGTCTCGCGCACATTGTGGTCGGTGATGAGCACGCCGATGCCGCGATTGGTGAGATGGCGGACGAGATCCTGAATGTCGCCGACCGCGATCGGATCGATGCCGGCGAAGGGCTCGTCGAGCAGCATGTAGTTCGGACGCGTCGCCAGCGCGCGCGCGATCTCGACGCGGCGCCGCTCGCCGCCGGACAACGCGATCGACGGTGATTTGCGCAGGCGCGTGATGTTGAATTCGTCGAGCAGCGAGTCGAGCTGCTGCTCGCGCTTCTTGCGCGAAGGCTCGACCACTTCGAGCACGGCGCGGATGTTCTGCTCGACGGTGAGGCCGCGGAAGATCGAGGCTTCCTGCGGCAGATAGCCGATGCCGAGCCGCGCGCGCTGATACATCGGCAGCTTGGTGACGTCGTGGCCGTCGAGCTCGATCGCGCCGCGATCGGCCTTGATCAGGCCGGTAATCATGTAGAACACGGTGGTCTTGCCGGCGCCGTTCGGGCCGAGCAGGCCGACCGCTTCGCCCCGGCGCACATAGATGCTGACGCCGCGCACCACCTGGCGGCTGCCGAAGGCCTTTTCCACGCTATGCACAGCCAGGAAGCCCGGCCGCTTCAGAAGCTGCGGCCCGCCGGCGCCGTTCGGCCTGGCGGCGGCCCTGACCGGGTGGACCGCCTGCGCCCGCGGCGGCTCGGTTTGATAATCGGCCTGAAAGTGGTCGGGCGCGTGCATCGGCTGGTCCCGGGCGATCGGCGGCGCGTCGCGCACGGGGCTCGCCACCAGCCCGCCGACGCTGTCACCGAGCGCGGTGATGTCCTGACGCGCAAATCCTGGCCGGCCGCGCTTGGCGGGGCGCCGACGGAACATGCTGAAAAGATCGACCATCCCGGCCTTCTAGCCTCGCGCAGTTTTTTGCGCGGTCTTCGCGCGATCTGCCGCAGCGGCGTTACGATTCGCCGACGCAGCATGGGTGAAGGGATGTCTCATGCCCAGTGAAACACGCCCGGTAAGCGGAGGACCCCGCTTCGAAAGCCCTGCGCGCTAGATACAGTCTCGCCGGGCAAGCTTCAACCTCGGATCGGGAGCGTCCGACACAAGCTGTTGAATTTACTTCGGTTTAGTTGCGCCGGGCAGTTGCAGGGGCGACGCCGCGCCGGGCTTGGCGCCCTGCGCCCCCTGGCCACAATCACTGCCGCCACCCTGCGGCAGCAGGGCCTGCACCCTGCCATTGTCGGATTCCACACGCGACACGCCCGTCGTCATGTCGACCATCAGACGGTCGCCGCGTAGCACGTTCTTGCACTGCGTCAGGACCACCTGGCCGCCCGTGCCGCCGAGCATGGTGATGAGGTTGGTCTTGGTGTCGAACACGGCGGTGTCGCCGGTGACCACCTGGTCCTTCTGGGTGACCACGACATTGCCGCGCGCCTCCAGCCGCTTGATCGAGGAACTGCCGCCCGGGCCCGGCGTCGCCGACTGCATCGGGGCCGCCTTGGCCCCCTTCGCCGCGGGCTGCGGCGTCGCCGGCTTGTCGCCGCCGGATTCGTAGAACACCACCAGCGTCTTCGAGGTCATGGTGGTGTCGCCCTGGATGACCTTCACGTTGCCGGCGAAGGTCGCCTCCTTCTTCTTGTCGCGCATCTCGAGCGAAGCGGCCTCGATCTGGATCGGCTGATCGCGGTTCTGCGAGAAGCCCTGCATCGCATTCGGCACGCCTTGCATCGTGCTCTGTGCGATCGCCGCGCCCGTTGCCAGCAGCGCGACAGTGGCGGCAAGCGCGGCCGCACCGATGGCGGCGCACCGTTTGCTGTCGTTGCGCGGGAAAAACCTGATCATGAAAATCACTTTGAATTGGCGGACTTGTTCTGCGGCGTACGTGTCTTCACCGGCGGCGCCGGCTCGGCCGGCGCAGGCTGAGCAGCGGCGGGGTCATCCAGCTTGTCCAGATGCATCACCACATTGCCCTCGAAGCGGATGAGATCACCACCTTCCGTGATGCGCAGCCGATCCGCCGTCAGCGTGCCGTTGGTCAGCTTGACGTCGACACGTTCGTCCGACGAGACCGTGCCCTTGCCCATGTCGACGAAGGCCGAGTTCAGCCGCGCCTCATAGCCGGTCGAGGTGCGCAGGAAGATGTCCTTGTGCAGGTCGAGCTGCTGCTGCTTGTTGTCGAAGCGGCCGGTGCGGGCATCGAGGAACAGGGTCGATTGATCTTCCATCAGGACCTTTGCGCGAAGGTCCGAGAGATCGACATGGTCGGGGTCGGTGATGTCCTGCGTCGCGGTCTTGGCCCAGAGCTCGTACGGCCGCCGGTCCGGCGTGTAGCCGGCGAGGTGCGGCGATTCCATCGTGATCTTGGTGCCCGATACCACCAGGTTTCCGGAATCGAGCGGCAGCTTCGGCAACAGCATGCGAAATGGATTGAAGATCGAGACGCCGACGATGGCGGCCAGGGACAACAGCACCGCGCCCGGGACCGCGACGCGCAGAATCCGCACCAAGCGGCTGTGGCGCGCCGCGCTGGCAAACTTCGCCGCAAGCGCGGCGTCGTAGGTGGGATTCTGGGCCGAATTCACCTGGGCTCCTGAGGTGTCGCTCGCCTGGTCCGGTCAAGTGCGCGCCATTGTACCCGGCGCCGCCTGAATATGCAGCCTCGGACAGGCCGATACGAAAGTGTCCGAAACGGGGCGATTGGCCCAACCTAGCCGCCCGTCGAGGTGTCAGGAATGCGCGAAAATGTCCTCTTCCGCCCAGCCCTGGAGGTCGAGCAAGGCGCGGGTCGGCAGGAAGTCGAAGCAGGCCTTGGCCAGCCCCGTACGGCCTTCCCGCACCAGCATGGCGTCGAGCCGCTCGCGCAGGGCGTGCAGGTGCAGCACGTCGGAGGCGGCATAGGCGAGCTGCGGCTCGGTCAGGCTGTCGGAGCCCCAGTCGCTGGATTGCTGCTGCTTGGAAAGGTCGACATTGAGGACCTCGCGCACGAGGTCCTTGAGGCCGTGGCGGTCGGTATAGGTGCGGGTCAGGCGGGAGGCGATCTTGGTGCAATAGATCGGCCCGGTCATGACGCCGAAGCTCTGGTACAGCACCGCGACGTCGAACCGCGCGAAGTGGAAGATCTTGGTGATGGCGGGATTGGCCAAGAGCGCCTTCAGGTTCGGCGCGTCGGTGTGGCCCTTGGGGATCTGCACGACGTCGGCACTGCCGTCGCCGGGCGAGAGCTGCACCACGCAGAGCCGGTCGCGGTGCGGGTTCAGCCCCATGGTCTCGGTGTCGATCGCCACCGCTCCGGTGTAGCGGGACAGGTCGGGCAGGTCGCCGCGGTGCAGGCGTACGGTCATGGCGTTTCAAAACCTCGGGTCGAATCGGTCTGTCGGCACAATAGGCTAATTCGGATTGCCCGCGATGTAGCCATTGCGGGCCGTCCGCGCAACCGCGGTCATGCCCTCACGGGGCCGGGCAGATCACCGCCATGCAGCTGGCGGCAGGTGCGTGGCACGCGATCAAGGTTGCGAGCGGAGATGGAGGGCTTCCGGCCCCCGGGCTGTTGCTTGGATCCCACAACCCGGCGCGAGCTTCATGGTCCAGCACAACTTGCGTCATGCGCCCCGTGAAAATCGTCCCCACCCTCCCCATCTGTTGCCGATCCCCCGCGCCCTTGCCCCGCTCACCATGAATGAGATGTCATGACCGAACAGACGCTCGCAGCGCCTATCGACGATCAACAGGACCGCCAGCGCGGCTTTTCGCGCTACCAGGCGCTCCTCATCGCGCTGCTCGCGTTCACGCAGTTCACGATCATCCTCGATTTCATCATCATGTCGCCGCTTGGCGCCATCCTGATGCCCGCGCTCGACATCACGGCCACCCAATTCGGCGTCGCGGTGTCGGCCTACGCATTCAGCGCGGGACTGTCGGGTATTTTGGCCGCCGGCTTTGCCGACCGCTTCGACCGCAAGCGCCTGCTGCTGTTCTTCTATGTCGGCTTCACGCTCGGCACCCTGCTCTGCGCAATGGCACAGACCTACCATGTGCTGCTGCTCGGCAGGATCGTGACCGGATTGTTCGGCGGCGTGATCGGCTCGGTCGTGCTGGCCATCATCACCGACCTGTTCCCGCTGCATTTGCGCGGCCGCGTGATGGGATTCGTCCAGACGGCGTTCGCCGCGAGCCAGGTGCTCGGCATTCCGGCCGGGCTGTTTCTCGCCAATCACTGGAACTGGCATGTCTGCTTCGCCGCGATCGTCGGCCTGTCGATCGCGGCGATCGCCATCATTGCCTTCGCCATGGAGCCGGTCGACGCGCATCTGCGGCTGAAGCAGGACAAGAACCCGTTCCACCATCTGATCGCGACCGTCGGACAGACGCGCTACACGCTGGCCTTCGCGGTCACGACATTGCTGGCGACGGGCGGGTACATGCTGATGCCGTTCTCCAGCGCCTACACCGTGAACAATCTCGGCATCGACATGCTGCATTTGCCGACGATCTATCTCGTCTCCGGCCTGTTCAGCATCATCACGGGGCCGCTGGTCGGCAGGGCGAGCGACGCGTTCGGCAAATATCCGACGTTTGTCTTCGGCAGCGTGGTGTCTGTCATCATGGTGCTGATCTACACCCATCTCGGCCACGTCTCGCTCGCGACCGCGATCCTCGTCAACGTCCTGATGTTCGTCGGCATCTTCTCGCGCATGATCCCGTCGCAGGCGCTGATGTCGGCGATCCCCGACCCCAGCCAGCGCGGCTCGTTCAGCGCGATCAGCGCCTCACTCCAGCAGCTCTCCGGCGGGCTCGGTTCGATGCTCGCCGGCGCGATCATCGCGCAAGCGCCTGACGGCTCGCTGATCCATTTCGACCGGATCGGCTACGTCGTCGTCGCATCGGCGATGGTGTCGCTGGTCGCGATGTATTTTGTGCAGAAGGCGGTGGCGGAGAGGGCTGGGAAAAGGGTGGTCTGAGGGCGGGCGGATTTGTCCCCTAGGGATCTTCGCGACGGCGACGCAGACCGGGAGCGACCCCATTTTGGGTCCAGATCCCGCAAAATGGTGCCCAGGAAAGGACTCGAACCTTCACGGCCGTTAAGCCACTGGCACCTGAAGCCAGCGCGTCTACCAATTCCACCACCTGGGCATGCCGTTTGGGGCACGGAGGCGGTTACTACGGTTCGGTGACGCCGTTGTCAATTCATGCTTGAGCCATGTTTCGGCTTGCGGATTGCGCATCGCAAACCGGCCCGATACAAGCCTCGTCAGGCGCACTCTCCCTCAGGAAAAGATCCCCATGGCATCGAATCTGGAAACTCTCGTCACGGTTTTCGGCGGATCGGGGTTTTTGGGCCGGAATGTCGTCCGGGCGCTGTGCAAGCGCGATTACCGGGTCCGGGTCGCGGTGCGGCGGCCGGAACTGGCTGGATACCTCCAGCCCTCCGGCAAGGTCGGGCAGGTCCATGTGGTGCAGGCCAACCTGCGCTACCCCGCCTCGGTCGAGGCGGCGCTGCGTGATTCGGATGTCGTGATCAACCTGGTCGGCATCCTCACCGAGAGTGGCAAACAGAGCTTCGACGCGGTCCAGGCCAAGGGCGCCGAGACGGTCGCCAAGGCGGCGGCCGCCGTAGGGGCCCGCCTGGTGCATGTCTCGGCGATCGGCGCCGACGCGGAATCGCCCTCGCGCTACGCCAAGGCCAAGGCGGCCGGCGAGGCGGCGGTCCTGGCCGCGGTGCCGTCGGCCACGATCTTCCGTCCCTCAGTGATGTTCGGCCCCGAGGACCAGTTCACCAACCGCTTTGCGGCGCTGGCCCGGATGTCGCCGGTGCTGCCGCTGATCGGCGGCGAGACGAAGATGCAGCCGGTCTATGTCGGCGATGTCGCCACCGCGATCGCGGATGCGGTCGACGGCAAGGCCAAGGCGGGCGCAACCTACGAGCTCGGCGGGCCGGAGGTGCTGACCATGCGCGAGATCATCGAGGCCATCCTCGAGATCACCGCTCGCAAGCCGACGCTGGTGCCGTTGCCGTTTGGGCTTGCCCGCTTCCAGGCCAACTTCCTGCAATTCGCGCCGGGCGCGTTCAAGCTGACGCCCGACCAGGTCACGCTGCTCGAGCGCGACAATGTCGTGTCGGATGCGGCGAAGGCGGCTGGGCTGACGCTGGAAGGCCTCGGCATCACGGCGGATTCGCTGGAAGCGATCGCTCCGCAATATCTCTGGCGCTTCCGCGCCGCCGGGCAGTTCCAGCGCATGAGCATTTGAGCCCCGCTTAGGCCGCGGGCTCGGTTAACCTCTCCCGCTCGCGGGAGAGGTCGGCGCGTTCCGGGCGATGCGAAGCATCGTCCCGCGCGCCGGTGAGGGCTTTCTCGTCATCGGGAGTCTCTCTGCGGAGAGACCCTCTCCCCAGCCCTCTCCCGCAAGCGGGAGAGGGAGCGCACCGTCCTTGCGGCAAGGACCGGCGCCGTCAGCAAGCTTTCGAGAGTTATCGCCCCAACGCCAGCGCGATCAGGCCGAGCGTGCCGACGATGACGCGCCACCAGGCGAACACCACGAAGCCGTGGCGGGTGACGTATGTCAAAAACGTCTTCACCACGATGACCGCGGTGATGAACGACACCACGAAGCCGATCGCGACGATGCCCATGTGGTCCATCGTCATCTCGGAGCGGTTCTTGTAGAAGTCATAGGCGAAAGCGCCGATCATGGTGGGGATCGCGAGGAAGAACGAGAACTCCGCCGCCGCGCGCTTGTCCGCGCCCAGCAGCATGGCGGCGACGATGCTGGCGCCGGAGCGCGATACGCCCGGGATCATCGCCACGCACTGCGCGATGCCGATATAGAGATACATCAGCAGCGGAAACCGGGTGGCGTCATGCTCGCGCGGCTTGAGGTCGAGCTTGTCGACCCAGAGCAGGATGGCGCCGCCGACGATCAGCGTGAAGCACACGACCCACGGGTTGAACAGCACACTCTTGATGTACTTGCCGGCGACGAGGCCGACCACGACAGCCGGCAGGAACGCCACCAGCACGCCGATCACGAAACGGCGCGAATAGGTGTCGCCCGTGAAGAAGCCGATCACGACATCCCACAGCTTCTTGAAGTACAGCCCGACGATCGCGAGGATCGCACCGAGCTGGATCAGAACCGTAAACGAATCCCAGAAGGCGCCTTCGCCGAGATGGAAGAAGCGCTCCGCAAGCAGGAGGTGGCCGGTCGAGGAAACGGGAAGGAACTCGGTCACACCCTCGATGATGCCGAGGATCACTGCCCGTATTGCATCTGACATATTTACGGTCCATTTCCGCTGGAAAAGCGGGGTTCTTCTCGCCTATTCGCCTTCATGCTGCAATCGCAAAATACGACATCACGCTCTTGCTTCGCGGTTTTGAAGGACTAGTGTGGCGCCGCACAAACATTGATGGATTCTTAAGCACCATCAAATAGTCAAAGGCTTCATGTTTACGCTGTTTCATCATCCGTTCTGTCCGCATTCGCGCTTCATCCGCTTGATCGCGGGCGAATACGGGCTCGACCTCAAGCTGGTCGAAGAGCGCAGCTGGGAACGGCGCGAGGCATTCCTGCTGCTCAATGCCGCCGGCACCACGCCGGTCCTGGTGGACGAGGAACAGCCGCCGATACCGGGCGCGGCGATCATCGCCGAATATGTCGACGAGGCCTATGGCGCGGGGATGGGACCCAAGCGCCTGATGCCGGAGACGCTTCCCGAACGCGTCGAAGTGCGCCGGCTGATGGCCTGGTTCAACGAGAAGTTCTTCGAGGAGGTCTCCCACCCGCTCGTCACCGAGCGCATCTACAAGCGCTTCATGAGCGAGGAGAACGGCGGCGGTGCGCCCTCGGCCGACGTGATGCGCGCCGCCAAGGCGAATGTGCGCTATCATCTGGCCTATATCGGCTGGCTGGCGCAGACGCGTAACTTCCTCGCCGGCGACCGGCTCACCTACGCGGATCTCGCCGCCGCGGCGCATCTTTCGGCGATCGACTATCTGGGCGACGTGCCATGGAGCGAGGACGACGCGGCAAAGGCGTGGTACGCGCGGGTGAAATCCCGCCCGTCGTTCCGCCCGCTGCTGAGCGAATGGCTCGCCGGCGTGCCGGCGTCGCGGACCTATGTGGACCTGGATTTCTGAGCTCTGCCGATCTGTCTGAACTGAAGGCGAAGTTGACGACCGAGGCAAAGGCGCTCGGCTTCGACTGCATCGGCGTGACCGAGCCCGGCACGATCGAGACGGCCGGAAAACACTTCCGCGAATTCATCGCCTCGGGCGGCCATGGCGACATGGACTGGCTCGCAGCACAGCCGGAGCGCCGCGTCGATCCGCGCGGGCTGTGGCAGGACGTGCGCAGCGTCATCATGCTCGGCGTCAATTACGGCCCCGACGCCGATCCCCTCGCGATCCTCGAGCAGCGCACGCGCGCGGCGATCTCGGTCTATGCGCAGGGAGACGACTATCACGATCTGGTCAAGAAGCGCCTGAAGGCGCTGGCGCGCTGGCTGGTCGCGGCCGCACCGTCGGAAGTGAAGGTGTTCGTCGACACCGCCGCCGTGATGGAAAAGCCGCTGGCGCAGGCCGCGCATCTGGGCTGGCAGGGCAAGCACACCAATCTCGTCTCGCGCGAGTTCGGCTCCTGGCTGTTCCTCGGCGCGATCTACACCACGCTCGACTTGCCGCGCGACACAGCCGAGATCGATCATTGCGGCTCGTGCCAGGCCTGTCTCGACATCTGCCCAACCGCGGCGTTCCCCGCGCCGTACAAGCTCGATGCGCGCCGCTGCATCTCGTATCTCACCATCGAGAACAAGGGCGCGATCCCGCGCGAATTTCGCAAAGCCATCGGCAACCGCATCTATGGCTGTGACGATTGCCTCGCCGCCTGCCCCTGGAACAAGTTTGCGCAGGCGGGACGCGAGGCCAAGCTCGCCGCGCGCGACGAGCTGCGCGCGCCTGGCCTCGCCGAATTGGCGCGGCTCGATGATGCGGCGTTTCGTGCGCTGTTCACGAAGTCGCCGGTCAAGCGCATCGGCCGCGATCGCTTCTTGCGCAACGTGCTGATCGCGATCGGCAACTCGGGAGAAGCGGCGCTGGCCGAGGAGGCGCGGCGATTGCTGGGGGATGAGAGCGCATTGGTGCGCGGTGCTGCGGTGTGGGCGCTGGCGCAGTTGGTGGCGCGGGATGCGTTTGAGGCGATGAGATCCGTCGCGATGGGCAACGAGCACGACGAAGGCGTGCGTGAGGAGTGGGACCTCGCCACCTAATTCTCGGTGTCATGCCCCGCGAAGGCGGGGCATCCAGTACGCCGAGGCCTATCGATTGAACCACAACCGTCTCGGAGTACTGGATCGCCCGCCTTCGCGGGCGATGACAGCGGAGAACGAGGAGAACGGGCGCCCTTGATTTCCCCGCGCGTTCCTTCAAGGTCGCGCGTCATGACAGACATGCCTTTCTTCACCCGCGACGGCGATACATTCCATCCGACGGAAGTCGCCAATGGCCCGTGGGATCCGAAATCGCTGCACGGACGCGTCATCGTCGGCCTGCTCGGCTTCGCCATCGAGGAACGCCATTCCGGCCCTGAATTCGTGCCGGCGCGGCTCACCGTCGACATGTTTCGGCTGCCGACGATCGACAAGCCGATCGAAGTGACGACGCGGCTCGTGCGTGACGGCCTGCGCATCCGCGTGGTCGAGGCGGAATTTGTCTCCGGCGGCGTCGGCATGGCGCGCGCGTCGTGCCAGTTGCTGCGCCGGACGCAGAACCCTGATGGCAATGTCTGGTCGCCGCCGAACTGGGACGTGCCGAAGCCGGCCGACATTCCCAAGCCGACCGATCCCAGGCTTGGCATGCACGGCAAATGGACGACGCGGCCGATCGTCGGCCATATGGGCTCGCTCGGTCCGCGCCGGCTCTGGATGAGCGAGGTGCGCGAGCTCGTTGCCGGCGTGCCGATGACGCCGTTCGTGCATGTCGCTGTTGGTGCCGATTTCGCCAGCCCCTTTGCGAACGCCGGCGACAAGGGGCTCGGCTACATCAACAGCGACGTGACGATCTATCTGCACCGCCTGCCGGTCACGAACTGGATCGGCTTCGACGTGGTGAACCACCAGGCCACCGACGGCGTCGCGATCGGCGAATGCTGGCTCTACGACGAACAGGGCCCGATCGGCACGGCCACCGTCGCCGCGCTGGCACAGCGCAAGCCGATGGCGAATCCGTCGAAGCGGTAGAGATACGAGGTCTCTCGACTTTGTCATTCCGGAATGCGCCGTCAGGCGCAGACCCGGAATCCATCGAGCCGCAGGCCGAGAGGCGAAATGGATTCCGGGCTCGCGCCAAGTGGCGCGCCCCGGAATGACGAGGGGAGAGAGCTACCGCAGATGCCGCTTCATCTCCGGCCGCGCCTTCAGCTCCGCGCCCTGCCTGGCGACGATCTTCGCAATTCTTTCAGGCGCGAACTTCAAATCGACGAACGCCGGCGCGGTGTTGGCGACCTCGTGATAGCTCGCGATCCTGCCGCCCTTCAGCGTCATGATCGCGACACCTTCGAACATCGCACGCGCGCCGTTCGCTTCCGGCAAGGTCGAACGATAGCTGAAAGTGTAGCGCGCATAGAGCGTGGTGCCGTCGGTTACGGGATCATGCATGTCCCAGCGAAAGTCGGTCGCCGTGCGATAGAACCAGTCATCGATCATGGCGGCGATCTTCTCGCGGCCTGCGAACGCGCCGTAGAAGACATCGTGATAGACGCCGTCCTCGGTGAAGAGATCGGCAAACGCGCGGCCGTTGCGCTGTTCGACAGCGTCGCAGAAGGCGCGCAGCATGGCGGTGGTGGACATTGTATTTGCCTCCCAGAGTTTCTTCTTCCCCTCTCCCCTTGTGGGAGAGGGTGGATCAATCGCGCTTTGCGCGATTGAGACGGGTGAGGGGTTGCTTCCGCAAATCCAACTCGCATTCGAGTATGCGGAGAAAACCCCTCATCCGGCGCCGTAGCCGATGCGAAGCATCGGCGTTTTTAAGAACGGCGGCCGAAGGCCGCCTATGCCACCTTCCCCCACAAGGGGGAAGGAAGAAAATCATGTCACCCGATCTCGGCCACCGCGGCAAGAATGCGCGCGATGTCCTGCGGGCGCGAGAGGCGGTGGTCGCCATCCTGGATCAGGGTCAGCACGACGTCGTCGGCCGGCAGACGGTGCGTCAGCGCGAACGCGTGCTGCCAGGGCACATCAGGGTCCTGTGCTCCTTGCAGGATGCGGACGGGACAGCCGAGATCGATGGCGCCGCCGAGCACGAGATGGTTGCGGCCCTCCTCGATCAGATTCCGCGTGATCGGATAGGGCGAGCCGTCGCCATACTCGGACGGCCGCAGCCAGACGCCCTTGGTCTCGATCTCCTTCTTCACCGCAGCCGGAAAATTCTTCCACATCAGCTCCTCGGTGAAGTCGGGCGCCGGCGCGATCAGCACGAGGCCGGCGAGCGACGCGCTCTCTTGCTGGTTCTCCTGTTGGTTCTCCTGCCGGTTCTCCTGGCGCTTCCTGATCTCGCGCGCGAGCAGCAGCGCCATCCAGCCGCCCATGGAGGAGCCGATCAGGATCTGCGGGCCGTCGCAGAACCGCTCGAACACCGCGACGCTCTCCTCCAGCCAGCGCCCGATGGTTCCGTCGGCGAAATCGCCGCCCGATTCGCCGTGGCCGGAATAGTCGAACCGGACCGCGGCGCGGCAGTGATCCCCAGCCCAGGCGTCCAGCGCCAGCGCCTTGCTGCCCTGCATGTCCGACTTGAACCCGCCGAGCCAGACGAGGCCGGGCCCCTTTCCGGCGCGGCGGCGCACCGCGATCCTGCGCGCGGACGCGCCCTCGCCCACATCGATGAAATCGAGCACGGTATCGGGAATTGCATCGGTCATGGAACGTTTACTCTGACTGTGTGGTTTGAGCTGTCTGGGCGTATTCCGTGGTGCCGCCGGACACCGGCATTGGCCCTTTGGGACGCTTGCGGAACAGAGGCAAGGTGTCTATGTCGGTCAGCGTGCCCGGGGGCGTGTCCAAAATGCCTCGCATTTGAGGGTTTTTCGCTTCGCGTACGCGACTTGCTTGCCGGCAAACGCATCTTCCTTCAAAATAGCCGCTTCTTTCACAACTTTGGAGAACCACCCATTCGCCGTCCTAATAAAGCTCCGCCCGCTGCCAGCAAAGACGGGCCGCGCATCAATGATGATATCCGCAATGCGCAGATCCAGCTGATCGATCAGACCGGTGACAACAAAGGCACGGTCGAGACCGTCGTCGCCATCAAGATGGCCCAGGAAGCTGGCATGGATCTGGTCGAGATTTCGCCGAATACCAGCCCTCCCGTCTGCAAGATCATGGACTACGGGAAGTACAAGTATTCCGCTCAGAAGAAAGCCGCCGAAGCCCGCAAGCGGCAGAAGACCGTCGAGATCAAGGAGATCAAGCTCCGCCCGATGATCGACGATCACGATTACGACGTGAAGATGCGCGCGATGCAGCGGTTCTTCGAAGAGGGCGACAAGGTCAAGATCACGCTGCGCTATCGCGGCCGTGAAATGGCGCACCAGGAGATCGGCACCAAGCTTCTGGACAAGATCAAAACCGACGTCGCCGAGCTCGCCAAGGTCGAGCAGGACGCGCGGTTCGAAGGCCGTCAGGTCGTCATGGTGCTGGCGCCGCGCTGACGCCAGTTATTTGGAATTGAGAGTTAACGGCCCGTCCGGATCTCCGGCGGGCCGTTTGTGTGTCAGCTTCGCGTCGCGTGCCAGGTGCCGCTGCACTGGTCGCCGGAAATGATGCCGCGCCACGAGCCGGCGCCGTTTACGCCGGCAAGCCGGCCGCCCCCGCTGGCATGGGACGCGCCGACGGAGACATAGACCGCCACCATGCCGGAGCGCTTGACCCTGCCCGAGACCCGGCCGCCGCCGGCTGACGAGACGCGGCCGCCGGTCACGGTGAAGGGGACGCTGTAGCCCGAGCTGCAATTGCCGCGGGTGGTGGCGAAGGTGACGTTCCAGATGCCGTCATAGCCGCCGATGCGGGCATCGGCATTGGACGGCAGCACGGCAGCGGCGACTGCGGCAAGCAGCGCCAGGCGGCGCAGGTGGGTAAATTTTGGAACAAATCGCGAGAAATGGGCCATTTTGGTGCTGCTCCGGGCGACACGGCTTGGACATGAGGGTAGCAATTCCGGATAGTCGGCGGGCGGGTTTCGGCGGTTCATCGTTGCCATTTGGGTTGTCCTCTGGCATAAGCCCAGCCTTCATCGCCCGGCTGATTAAGGGCTGCCGTGGCGGTGTTTCGTGCGGGTTTCGCGCTTGTTCGTAGAAACCTGAGCACAATCAACGCTCTAACGAGCATTTTTGACGGCCAGCCGCCTTCGCGGGCGGATTTCTGTGGCCATTAGGAGAGCCAAATGCCCAAGCTGAAGACCAAATCGGGCGCTAAAAAGCGCTTCAAGGTGACTGCCACCGGCAAAGTGATGCACGCCCAGCGCGGCAAGCGTCACGGCATGATCAAGCGGACGAAGAAGCAGATCCGTCAGCTTCGCGGCACCCGCGTGCTGTTCAAGACCGACGGCGACAACGTCAAGAAGTACTTCTTGCCGAACGCCTGACCGCGTCCACGATCACTGCCGCCTCAGCCGCGCCTTCCGCGGCGATCCGAAAACCAAGTCATCTCTGAAGGATTTTTGTCATGTCTCGCGTCAAACGCGGTGTGACCGCCCACGCCAAGCACAAGAAAGTCTACAAGGCCGCCAAGGGCTTCTACGGCCGCCGCAAGAACACCATCCGCGCCGCCAAGCCGGCCGTGGAGAAGGCCCAGCAGTACGCCTTCCGCGACCGCAAGCGCAAGAAGCGGACGTTCCGCGCGCTCTGGATCCAGCGTCTCAACGCCGCTGTGCGTCCGTTCGGCCTGACCTACAGCCGATTTATCGACGGTCTCGCCAAGTCGGGCATCACCGTGGACCGCAAGGTGCTGTCGGATCTCGCGATCAACGAGCCCGCGTCGTTCCAGGCGATCGCCGAGAAGGCCAAGGCCGCGCTCGCGGCCTGAGGTCTCTCGCGCGCGGGCCTAACGATTCTTGACTAGCGGTTCTTGGGGCCCGCAGCCTGCCGCGCGCGTTGCGAGTAACGCTGGGCGACCTCCGCCCGGCAGAATGCTGCGAACGACAGATACATGGTGCCGGATTTATTCCGGTACTTTCGGTCGCAGACGCGCATCTCGCGTTGATAGGCCTGTTTCTGCGCAGCGTTGAGGCCGGGCATGAAGTCCGCCTCGCATTTCTTCTCGACGGCGGCGCCGAGCTGGACATCGCCGCTCGCGGTCAACTGGCAATCCTGAAACACCTTCATCGCGCTTTCGCAGCCCTTCTGGGCGTTGATGGTGTCGACGACCTCGTCCAGCGTCATGGACTTCTCCATGCAGACCATGGCGCGTGCCGGGGTGCCGGCAACCGATAGAACGACGGCCAGAATGGCCAGGCAGGACCTTGAGAGCATCACGAAGTCTCCTCGTATCCCCCTTGGTGCCAGCGCCCCGCGCGAGGTTCAACCCAGCCGTTCTTCAGCCCGAAATAACCGGCTTTTCGCTTGACGTTACGGCCTTCCGGCGGCGACAACCCAGCCGAATTTAGCAGCAAGGATTTGACTGTGTCCGACCTCGCAACGCTCGAAACATCCATCCTCGATCAGGTCGCCGCCGCCGGCGACGAAGCCGCCCTCGAAGCGGTACGCGTCGCAGCCCTCGGCAAGAAGGGTTCGATTTCCGCGCTGCTTGCCACGCTCGGCAAGATGTCGCCGGACGACCGCAAGACGCAGGGCGCCGCGATCAACCAGGCCAAGGACAAGGTCACCGAGGCGCTCGCAGCAAGGCGCGACGTCTTGAAGTCGGCGGCGCTCGATGCGCGGCTCGCGTCCGAAACCATCGACGTGACGCTGCCGCTGCGCGAGGCGCCGACCGATGCCGGCCGCATCCATCCGCTGAGCCAGGTCTGGGACGAGCTGACGACGATCTTCGCCGACATGGGCTTCTCGGTCGCCGAAGGTCCTGACATCGAGACCGATGACTACAACTTCACCAAGCTGAACTTCCCGGAAGGCCATCCCGCGCGCGAGATGCACGACACCTTCTTCTTCCATCCGAAGGAGGACGGCTCGCGCATGCTGCTGCGGACCCACACCTCGCCGGTGCAGGTGCGCACGATGCTGAGCCAGAAGCCGCCGATCCGCGTGATCTGCCCGGGCCGCACCTACCGCATCGATTCGGATGCGACCCACACGCCGCAATTCCACCAGGTCGAGGGGCTCGTCATCGACAAGCACTCGCATCTCGGCCACCTCAAATGGATCCTGCACGAGTTCTGCAAGGCGTTCTTCGAGGTCGACCACATCAACATGCGCTTCCGGCCGTCGTTCTTCCCGTTCACCGAGCCGTCGCTGGAAGTCGACATCCAGTGCCGCCGCGACAAGGGTGAGATCCGCTTCGGCGAGGGCGAGGACTGGCTGGAGATTCTCGGCTGCGGCATGGTGCACCCGAACGTGCTGCGCGCCTGCGGCATCGATCCCGACGAGTACCAGGGCTTTGCCTGGGGCATGGGCATCGACCGCATCGCCATGCTGAAATACGGCATCGCCGATTTGCGCCAGCTGTTCGACAGCGACGTCCGCTGGCTGTCCCATTACGGCTTCAAGCCGCTCGAAGTGCCGACTCTCGCGGGAGGGCTGAGCTCGTGAAATTCACCCTCTCCTGGCTGAAGGATCATCTCGAGACCGACGAGCCGCTGGACAGGCTCGCCGAGAAGCTCACCATGATCGGGCTCGAGGTCGAGAACATCGAGGACAAGGCGAAGGCGCTGAAGCCTTTCACCATCGCGAAGGTGATCTCGGCCGAGCAGCATCCGAACGCGGATCGCCTGCGCGTCTGCATGGTGGACACCGGCGACGGTGGTGCGCCGGTGCAGGTCGTGTGCGGCGCGCCGAATGCGCGCGCGGGTCTCGTCAGCGTGTTCTCGGCCCCCGGCACCTACATTCCGGGCAAGGACATCACGCTGGGCGTCGGCACCATCCGCGGCGTCGAGAGCCGCGGCATGCTGTGCTCGGCGGCCGAGCTCCAGATCTCCAACGACCATGACGGCATCATGGAATTGCCGGCGGACGCGCCGATCGGCGCTGCTTACGCCGAATGGGCCGCGCTCGGCGATCCCGTGATCGAGATCAATTTGACGCCGAACCGGCAGGACTGCACCGGCGTGCACGGCATCGCGCGCGACCTCGCCGCCGCCGACATGGGCAAGTTCAAGGACCCGACCATCAAGCCGATCAAGGGCGAATTCCCTTGTCCCGTGAAGGTCACGGTCGAGGACGCCACGCTCTGTCCGGGCTTCGCGCTTCGCCTCGTGCGCGGCGTCAAGAACGGCCCGTCGCCGGAATGGCTGCAGAAGCGGCTGACCGCGATCGGACTGCGTCCGATCAACGCGCTGGTCGACATCACCAACTTCATGACCTACGACCGCGCGCGCCCGCTGCACGTGTTCGACGCCAGGAAGGTGAAGGGCAATCTCGTGGTGCGACGCGCCCGCGACGGCGAGACGCTGCTCGCGCTCGACGGCCGCACCTACAATCTCGATCCCGCGACCTGCGTGATCGCCGATGAGCACGGCGTCGAATCGCTCGCCGGCATCATGGGCGGCGAGGCTTCCGGCTGCGACGAGAACACCACCGACGTGCTGATCGAATCGGCGCTGTGGAACGAGATCAATATCGCGCAGACCGGCCGCAAGCTCGGCATCAACTCGGATGCGCGCTACCGCTTCGAGCGCGGCGTCGATCCGGCGTTCATGGTGCCGGGGCTGGAGCTCGCCACGAAACTCGTGATGGAGATGTGCGGCGGCGCGCCGTCCGAGAACGTCGTCGTCGGCAAGGCCTTCGGCGATGACCGCGTGATCGATTTCCCGGTGACCGAGGTCAAGCGCCTGTCCGGCATCGAGGTGCCGCAGCCGGAGATGAAGCGCATCCTGACCCATCTCGGCTTCATGATGGCGGGCCCCGGTCCGGTGGTGAAGGTCGCGGTGCCTTCGTGGCGCACCGATGTGCACGGCAAGGCCGACATCGTCGAGGAGATCGTCCGCATCTACGGCGTCGACAAGGTGCCGATGACGCCGTTCGAGCGCGGCGATGATGCGCGCAAACCGGTGCTGACCCCGCTCCAGCTCCGCACCCGCCGCGCGCGGCGCGCGCTCGCGAGCCGTGGCATCATCGAGGCGGTGACGTGGTCGTTCATCACGAAGTCTGCGGCAAAACTGTTCGGCGGCGGCCAGCGCGAACTCGAAGTCGCCAACCCGATCGCATCTGATCTCTCCGACATGCGCCCGACTCTGCTGGCGGGCCTGATCGCGGCGGCGCAGGCCAATGCCGATCGCGGCTTCGGCGATGTCGCGCTGTTCGAGGTCGGCCAGGTGTTCAAGGGCGATCGCCCGCAGGATCAGTTCATGGCGGCGAGCGGCGTGCGCCGCGGCTTTGCCTCGTCCGAGGGTCTCGGACGGCACTGGTCAGGCTCGGTGCAGGCTGATCTGTTCGACGCCAAGGCCGATGCGCTGGCGGTGCTGGCCGCTGCCGGCGCGCCGATGCAGGCGCTCCAGATCGTCGCCGGCGGTCCCGGCTGGCTGCATCCGGGGCGTTCCGGCACGATCCAGATCGGCCCGCAGAACGTGCTCGGCTATTTCGGCGAGATGCATCCGCGCGCGCTGGAAGCGCTCGGCGCCGACGGTCCGCTGATGGTGTTCGAGGTCATCCTCGACCGCGTCCCCGAGGCCAAGAAGAGGCCGACCCGCGCCAAGCCCTTGATCGAGCTGTCGGCCTTCCAGCCGGTGTCGCGCGACTTCGCCTTCATCGTCGACCGCGCCGTGAAGGCCGGCGACATCGTGCGCGCCGCGCAAGGCGTCGACAAGAAGCTGATCACCGGCGTCAACGTGTTCGACGTCTACGAGGGCAAGGGCATCGATGACGGCAAGAAGTCGATCGCGATCGCGGTGACGATCCAGCCGCGCGAGAAGACCCTGACCGACCAGGAGATCGAGGCCGTCGCCGCGAAGGTCGTGGCGGAGGTGACGAAGAAGACCGGCGGCACGCTGAGAGCATGATGCCGAAAAGTGTGAAGCGGTTTTCGGACAACATCATGCTCCAGAAATAAAGCATGAGTCTCACGGACTTCCTCCCGAAGGACGTCAGCCTCACCATTGCGATGGCGCTCTGCGCCGTCGCTTTCGTCTCGGGTACCGCGCGCGGCTTCTCCGGCTTCGGCTCGGCGCTGATCTTCATGCCGCTGGCGAGCAGCTTCGCGGCGCCGCGGCTCGTTGCCGCCCTGCTGCTCGTGATCGATTTCGTCGCAGCGCTGCCGCTGCTGCCCGACGCGTGGCGCAAGGCCGACCGCAAGGCCACCGCCGTGATAGTGCTCGGCGCGCTGATCGGCGTGCCCATCGGCACCTATTTCCTCAGCGTGCTCGAGCCCGTCACCACGCGCTGGATCATCTCCAGCTTCGTCGCCGCGCTATTGCTGCTGCTGCTGTCGGGCTGGCGCTATCGCGGCAAGGACCACTCCTGGCTCTCGGTCGGCATCGGCGGCCTCTCAGGCTTCTGCAGCGGGCTGGCGCAGACCGGCGGGCCGCCGATCGTCGGCTACTGGCTCGGCCGCCCGATCCCGTCGATCGTCGCGCGCGCCAACATCCTGTTGTTCTTCGGCGCGTCGGATTTCTTCTCGATGGTCAGTTACGCGACGACAGGCCTGATCAGCCGCGAATCGCTGATGCTCTCGCTCATCGTCGGTCCGGTCTACGCCATCGGCGTCGCATTCGGCGCCTCGCTGTTCGGCCGCGCCAGCGAAAAAGTATTTCGCGGCATCTGCTATGTGCTGATCGCGATGGCGGTTGTTTTTGGGCTGCCGGCGCTGGATGGGATTTTGCGCTAACTCCCCAATGTCGTCCTGGCGAAAGGCAGGACCCATCACCCCGGTCAACGCTTGTAGTGCGAGCGGGTCACTCCGAGTCTTCGCCAAACTACTTCTTGGGGTAATGGGTCCTGGATCTGCGCTCCGCTTCGCTGCGCTTGTCCAGGACGACAGCTGAATCAATTCCCCTACTGGCGCGGCGCCCGCCGCTTCTTCGTCGATTGCGTCGGCACATCGGCCGGCTCGTCCTTGAGCGCGCCGATTTTGCGCAGCGCTGCGTCCGCGGCGCGCTCGCCGCTTTCCCAGGCGCCGTCGACGGTGCCCCACAGCGTCTCGTGGGTGGCTTCGCCGGCGAGGAACAGGTTGCCGATCGGCTCGGTCAGGATCTTTCGCGAGAGCTGACCGCCGGGCGAGGACGCCGACATCGCGCCCATTACGAAGGGCGAGGCATTCCAGCGCGTCGCGCTGGTCTTCTGCACGATGGCCGCGGCCTCGCTGCCGAACAGCTTTGCGATCCATTCCTTCGCGAAGGCCGCCATCGCCTTCTCGCCCTGCTCCGACAGATCGCGGCCGAACGAGCCGCCGACGTCGATCGAGCACAGCGAGGAGCCGCCGATATTGGCGAACAGCAGCGCGGTGCGCGTCGAATTGCTCTGCTCGATGAGGATGTCGTCGCGCGCAAGACCAAGCGGATTGCCCGGCAGTTGCAGCACGATGTGGTCGTAGCTGCCGAGGCTGAGCTTTGACGCCGCGTCCAACGTGCGCTTGGGAATATCGGGTGCGAACTTGATCGCGCCCGCGGTCAGCACGTTGGTCGAGACCGTGACGATGGCGGCGCGCGCGGCGATCTTGCCTCCCTGCGTCTCAACACTGACGTCGCGATTGCTCCAGCTGATGCGGCTTGCCGGCGTCGACAGCGCGACCGGCGCCTGCTCGCCGAGCTTCGTGATGAGCGTACCCAGGCCCTGACGGCAGGCGATCGCGGCATTGCGGTCCTGCGCGCGTGCCTTGTCGATCGCAGAAAGCTCCTTCAGGTCCTTGCCGGCAAAGCTCGCGCCCAGCATGAACTCGGCCGCGCCCGCCCAGTCGCCGAGATCCTTCGGCAGCACGGAGGCGCAGGAAGTATCGAGCTTGCCACGCGCGGCCTCGTCGATGGCGCGGTTGGCGCGCACCAGCGCCGCCAGGAATTCCTCGGTCTCGCCGGCGCGCGCGTTGCGGCGGCCGATGCGCATCTTCTGGCCCGATGGCGCCGGCAGCACGTCGAGGCCCGCGCTGCGCGCCAGCCGGATCATCGGATTGGTCTCGGGATTATGCATCCAGCGCGCACCGCGATCGAACGGTACGTCGAAGGTCGTGGTATCGGTGATGCAGCGGCCGCCGATCTGCGATGCCGCCTCGACCACCACGACCTTGCGATTGGCCGCCATGATGCGCCGCGCTGCGGCAATTCCGGCGGCCCCCGCGCCGATCACGACGATGTCAGCCTCGCGCGGCAGGGGTGCGGCGGTTGCGCGCAGGACCGGCATCGCGGCAAAGGCCGCCGACGCCGAAAGGAAACCGCGGCGCGTGATTGTCATGTCATGGTTTCCGGAGACTTGCGGCAAACGGGAACAGCCAGCGAACCTTGCCGTATCTCATGTTGCACGGCAACCATCATGGTGAATCAATCGTGCTTGATCTCACAGAGTGATGAACCGAATTGCAACACGTTTCGACCATGATAGAGAAGGGAAAAAAGGCGGCCGGAAAAGGCCGCGGGGGAGCTCGACATGGGGACGGTCCTAGATTCAGTCGGCAAGCTGATTGCCGCGTACCTCTCGAAGGAGGTGCCGGGCTATGAGCCGTTCACGCCGAGCGACCCCGAGCACCTGCGCGGCGTCATCGAGCCCGGCGACGTGCTGCTGGTCGAGGGCAACAACCGCATCTCCGGCATCATCAAATACCTGACGCAGTCGACCTGGTCGCATGCCGCGCTCTATGTCGGCCCGATCGAGGGTGCGGAAGAGCCGAACGGCGAGCCGCATGTGCTGATCGAGGCCAATATCGGCGAAGGCGTCACCTCGGCGCCGCTGTCGAAATACTTCCCCTATCACACCCGGGTCTGCCGCCCGGTCGGGCTGTCCCATGAGGACCGCACCACGGTCTGCCGCTATGCGATCAACCGCATCGGCTTCGGCTACGACACCAAGAACATCGTCGACCTGATGCGCTTCCTGTTTCCGCTGCCGATACCGCAGCGCTGGCGGCGCCGCATGATCGCTATCGGCTCGGGCGATCCGACAAAGATCATCTGCTCGGCGCTGATCGCGCAGGCGTTCGACGCCGTGCGCTATCCGATCCTGCCCAAGATCACCAAGGCCGGCAGCCGCGCCGCCCGCCGCGAGATCCTGCACATCCGCGATTCCTCGCTCTACATGCCCCGCGACTTCGACATCTCGCCCTATTTCGAAGTCGTCAAACCCACCATCGTGCACGGGTTCGACTACACCACCCTGCACTGGGCCGACAAGCAGAAGCCGCTCGAGGAGGTAGCGGGCACATTCAGTGTGTTTCCAGAAACGATCAGTGCGCCGCCGCTCGTTCCTGAAGCGGCTGACGAAGAGGCGCCGGATGAGATTCCGGCTGAGCAAGTAGCGGGCGATGCGGCCGCGCAGCCGGCGGAGATGGTCGAACGCACCGTCCCGGAGCATATCTCGCTGCTGAAGAAGCTGGCGATGTACCGCCCGCGGCGCCGCAGACGGGCGCGCGAGATCGCGGCTTAACCCCGCCGTCGTCCTGGCGAAAGCCAGGACCCATTACCCCAGGGAGAGGTTTGGCGACGACTCGTCGTTCGGTACCGCCACCGAGCGCAATCGATAGATTCCGCGGTATGGGTCCTGGCTTTCGCCAGGACGACGCTGGGGAGATACCGTGCCCCTCACAATGACGGGCGAATACGAAACTATCTTTCCGCCCGTCCGATCACCGCCATCAGCTCCGCGATCTTGGCGCGCTGGTCGGCCTTGTCGCCGCTCGTGATGGCGTGCTCGACGCAATGGGCGACGTGGTCCTTCAGGACCTCCTCCTCGACCCGGCGCAGCGCGGCGCGCACCGCCGAGATCTGCGTCACGATGTCGATGCAGTAGCGGTCTTCCTCTACCATTTTCGACAGACCGCGAACCTGGCCCTCGATCCGGCCGAGACGTTTTCCGACAGATGTCTTGATGTCCTTGCGCATGCCGTCTATATACCCCTACCGGGTATGGGTTGCAAGACCTACATCAAGACCTGACACTAAGACCTGGCACAGGGCCGGAGCATGGAAATGAGCGACGCCGAGCACAAGCATCATCACGACGCGGACGGTCACACCGGATGCGGCTGTTCGAGCAAGGCGGCGACGCCGCCGAACGAAAAACCTGCGGCAGCTTCATGCTGCGGCGGACATGGCGATCATGCCGGCCACGCCCATCATCACGCCCATGGCGACGCAGCGACAAAGGTGCTCGATCCCGTCTGCGGCATGACGGTCGACCCCGCGACATCGAAGCACCGGTTCGACCATCACGGCGAGACCTTCCATTTCTGCTCGGCCGGCTGCCGCACCAAGTTCGCCGCCGATCCCGCAAAGTATCTCGCCAAGGAAAAGGCGAGCGAGCCGGAGATGCCGGCGGGCACGATCTACACCTGCCCGATGCACCCACAGATCCGCCAAGTCGGACCCGGCAGCTGCCCGATCTGCGGCATGGCGCTGGAGCCCGAAGTGGCAAGCCTGGAGACCGGCCCCAATCCCGAGCTTGCCGACATGACGCGGCGGTTCTGGATCGGCGGCGTGCTGGCGCTGCCGGCCGTGGTGCTGGAGATGGGCGGCCATCTCGCGGGCCCGCACAACTGGATCGACCAGACACTCTCGAACTGGATCCAGCTCGTCTTCGCCACGCCCGTGGTGCTGTGGGCGGGCTGGCCGTTCTTCGTCCGCGGCTGGCAATCATTGGTGACGCGCAACCTCAACATGTTCACGCTGATCGCGATGGGCACGGGCGTCGCTTACATCTACAGCGTCCTCGGCACTGTCGTGCCGCAGATCTTCCCGGACACCTTCCGCAGCCATGGCGGCGCGGTGGCCATCTATTTCGAGGCGGCTGCCGTCATCACCGTGCTGGTGCTGCTCGGCCAGGTGCTGGAGCTGCGCGCCCGCGACGCCACGTCGGGCGCGATCAAGGCGCTGTTGCAGCTCGCCCCGAAGACCGCGCGCCGCGTCGAGGCTGACGGCAGCGAGCACGAGGTCGAGATCGATACGCTCCATGCCGGCGAGCATTTGCGCGTTCGCCCCGGCGAGAAGGTGCCGGTCGACGGCGTCATCCTGGAGGGGCGTTCCTCGCTCGACGAGTCGCTCGTGACCGGTGAATCCATGCCGGTCACCAAGGAAACCGGTGCAAAGGTCATCGCCGGCACGCTCAACCAGTCCGGCAGCTTCATCATGCGCGCCGACAAGGTCGGGCGGGAGACGCTGCTGTCGCAGATCGTGCAGATGGTCGCCGATGCGCAGCGCTCGCGCGCGCCGATCCAGCGGCTGGCCGATCAGGTCGCCGGCTGGTTCGTGCCCGCCGTCATCGTCGTCGCCCTCGCCGCCTTCGCGGCCTGGGCCTGGTTCGGGCCGGAGCCGCGGCTGGCCTTCGGGCTGGTCGCCGCCGTCAGCGTGCTGATCATCGCCTGCCCCTGTGCGCTGGGGCTAGCGACCCCGATGTCGATCATGGTCGGCGTCGGCCGCGGCGCGCAGGCGGGCGTCCTGATCAAGAACGCGGAATCGCTGGAGCGGATGGAGAGGATCGACACGCTGGTGGTCGACAAGACCGGCACGCTGACCGAGGGCAAGCCCAAGGTCGTCGCGATCGTGCCGGCTTCCGGCTTTGCCGACGACGAGATTCTCCGCTGGGCGGCCAGCGTCGAGCGCGCCAGCGAACATCCGCTGGCCGACGCCATCGTGCGCGCGGCCAAGGAGAAGCAGCTCACACTCGGCCAGGTCGAGGCGTTCGATTCGCCGACAGGCAAGGGCGCGACCGGCAAGGTCGACGGCAAGACCATCGTGCTCGGCAACGCACGATACCTGTCGTCGATCGGGATCGACACCAAGGCCCTCGACACCGAGGCCGAACGGCTGCGCGGCGATGGCGCGACGGTCATCAACATGGCCGTCGACGGCCGGCTCGCCGGCCTGTTTGCGATCGCCGATCCGGTCAAGGCCTCGACGCCGGAGGCGCTGAAGGCCCTCGCCGCCGAGGGCATCAAGGTGATCATGCTGACCGGTGACAACCGCACCACGGCGCAAGCGGTGGCGCGCCGGCTCGGCATCGCGGAGGTCGAGGCCGAGGTGCTGCCGGACCAGAAGAGCGCGGTGGTGACAAAGCTGCAAAAGGCCGGCCGCAGCGTCGCGATGGCCGGCGACGGCGTCAACGACGCCCCGGCACTGGCGGCCGCCGAAGTCGGCATCGCCATGGGCACCGGCACCGATGTGGCAATGGAGAGCGCCGGCGTGACCCTGCTCAAAGGCGATCTCACCGGCATCGTGCGAGCGCGAAAACTGTCTCAGGCGACGATGAGCAACATCCGCCAGAACCTGTTCTTCGCCTTCATCTACAACGCCGCCGGCATTCCGATCGCGGCCGGCATCCTCTATCCGAACTTCGGCGTCCTGCTGTCGCCGATCATCGCCGCGGCGGCGATGGCGCTGTCCTCGGTGAGCGTGGTCGGGAATGCGCTGCGGCTTCGTGCGACCCGGCTGTGAGGGCGCACTCCCTCTCCCGTTCTTACGGGGCCGCGACGAGCTTCGCTCGCGCTGAGAGGGTTGGGGTGAGGGGCTGCCACCACGTAGCCGGTAAAAGACGGACTCGCGGAGAGTCCCCCTCACCCGGAATTCAAGCTAGGCTTGAATTCCGACCTCTCCCCGCAAGCGGGGCGAGGTAAGAAGAGCGATACGCGCGGAGAGGGCCTGATGCAGCGAATTACGATCACGATCGAGGACGATCTACTGGCGGAGATCGATGCCGCGGCGGCGGCGCGCGGCTACCAGAACCGCTCCGAGATCATCCGCGACCTCGCGCGGGCCGGCTTGCAACAGACCTCAGAGGACACGGCGCAGTCCGGCCCCTGCGTCGCCGGTCTCGTCTATGTCTACGACCACGCCGCCCGCGATCTCTCGAAGCGCCTGGTGCAGGAATTCCACGGCCACCACGACCTCGCGCTGGCGACGCTGCACGTCCATCTCGACGACAACAATTGCATGGAGATGACGGCACTGCGTGGCGCGGCCGACGAGGTCAGGCATTTCGCCGATCACATCATCGCCGAACGCGGCGTGCGCTATGGGCGCGTGGTGATGATCCCGACGGGCGAAGGCAAGCCGGCGAAGGCGCGGAAGCACGGGCATCGGCATGAGTAAGTCCGTCGCATAGACGGTGCGTCTCCCTCTCCCCTTGTGGGAGAGGGTGGCTCGCCGCGAAGCGGCGAGACGGGTGAGGGGTATGTCTCAGCGACTACTCCTCTTCGAGCTCGCGGAGACAAACCCCTCATCCGGCGCTTCGCGCCACCTTCTCCCACAAGGGGAGAAGGAAAAAAAGCTCACGCCGCTTTCGCCGCCGTCCCGCACGGCAGGCCCGCCCGCGCGACGCCGCCATACAGCGTTTCGTTCGGCATCTCGTCGCGCAAGATCCTGCGCACACCGACCAGCTTCTCCAGGTCGATCCCCGTCGCAAATCCCTTGCTCTCGCACAGGAACACGAGATCCTCGAACACGACATTGCCGGTCGCGCCGGGCGCGAAGGGGCAGCCGCCGAGGCCGCCGAGCGATCCGTCGAGAATGCGCACGCCCTCGTCCAGTGCAGCCGCGGCGTTGGCGATGCCCATGCCGCGGGTGTCGTGGAGGTGGATGCAGATCGGCTTTTGTCCTGCGAGCTTGACCGCGGCGCGCGACAGTTCGGCGACCTGCTTCGGGCCCGCGTAGCCGACGGTGTCGGCGATCGCGACGAAATCGACGCCGGCCTCGAGGCATTTGTCGACTAGCCGCAAGACCTCGGCCGGATCAACCGCACCGGTGATCGAGCAGCCCAGCGCCATCGAGATCGCGGCATTCACGAGCGGCTTGTGGGAGCTGGCATCGCGCATCTCGCAGAGCCGCCTGACATTGGCGATCGCGGAGTCGCGCGAGCGATGGGCGTTGGCCTGGCTGTGCTCTTCCGTGGCCGAGACCACCGACGCGATTTCGCCAACGCCGGATTCGAGGGCTTCATTGACGCCGCGCTCGTTGAGCGCAAGCGCGATTCCATGAGCGCCCGGCAGGTTCGCGACCGCCCCGATGACATCGCGCACGTCGACGAATTGCGGGAAGGTCTTGGCCGGCAGGAACGAGCCGACCTCGAAGTGCCGCACGCCGGCGGCATATTCCTCGCGTACCCAGCGCTGCTTGGCCTCGGTTGACGGAAATTTCTTCACGAGCTGGAGCCCGTCGCGCAGGCCCACCTCGCGCAGGCTGACGCGATCTGAGGGGTAAATCGTCTCGATCCGGCTCATGCACGCCTCCCAGCGGCTTTTGACGCGATGTCATCCTTGTCGATCTCGGCACGAACCGCCGATGTGTCGGCGCCGAGCGGTGCGACCTTCAGGCCTTCACCGAGATGGCTGCCGTTCCACTCGACCGGCAGAGCCGGCACATGGAACGGCTTGCCGTCGGCCGTGAAATTGCTGACGAGCCCGCCCGGGCGCAGCACATGGGGATCGGTGAGGAGATCCTCGGGCCGGTTGATCGGCGAAAAGCAGATGTTGAGCGCGTCGAGCTTTTGCGACAGCTCTGCCACCTTCCGCTGCCGGATGATCTCGGCGACGCGCGGAAGGATCCGCGGCCGCGCCAGGATACGGTCGGTCGTGGTGCGCAAGGCGGGATCTTCGAGAAACTCGGTCAGGCCGAACTCCCGGCAGAAGCTTTGCCAGTGCCCCTCGGTCACGACGCCGATGAAAATGCGCTCGCCGTCCGCGGCATCGAAAATGTCGTAGATCGGCCAGGCGTGCTCGCGCTCGGGCATCGAGCGCGGCTTGTTGCCGGTCATCTCGTATTCGACCATGTGCTGGGCGACCAGAAACAGGCAATTCTCGAACAGGCCGATGCGAATGTCGGCGCCGTCGCGCTTGCCTCCGCGCTTCTGATAGAGCGCGGCGAGAATCGCGATCACGCCGAACATGCCGCCCATGATGTCGTTGGCGGAGGAGCCGACGCGCTGCGGCTTCTCCTTGGTGCCGGTCATGGCCGCGAGCCCCGACATCATCTGCACGACCTCGTCGAGCGCGGGGCGGTGCTCGTAGGGGCCGGACAGAAAGCCCTTGTGGCCGGCGATGATCAGATGCGGATGCCGGCGGCGCAATTCCTCGGCACCTAACCCCTGCTTCTCCAGCTGGCCATCGCGAAAGTTTTCCAGGAACACATCGGCCGTCGCGAGCAGACGGTGCATGCTGTCGCGATCCCCAGGCTTCTCGAAATCCAGCACGACGCTGCGCTTGCCGCGGTTGAACAGCGGAAAGAACGCCGTTCCCATGCCGCCAAGGCTCCGCGTCTTGTCGCCGGACGGCGGCTCGACCTTGATCACCTCGGCACCGAGCTGCGCGAGGATCATGCCGCAGGTCGGGCCCATGACCATGTGGGTCATCTCGACGATCCGCACGCCTTCCAGCGGCAATCCGGCCTCAGTCATGCGTCACTCCCTGTTCGTCCACCGAGGAGACTAGGCCTTCACAAGCCTTCTGAAAAATATAATCTGTCGAAGATTGCCTTCGCAGTTCCAGAACGCTTGATCGCCCATGGATTCACGCCAGCTCCGCTATTTCATCGCCGTCTACGAGCAGCGGAACCTGTCGCGCGCGGCCGACCAGGTGAACGTCGCGCAGTCCGCGCTCAGCCATCATATCTCGAACCTGGAGGCCGAGTTCGCAACGCCGCTGTTCGAGCGCAAGTCGCGCGGCATGGAACCGACGGCGGCTGGCGAAAGGCTCTATGAGCACGCACGCATCATCCTGCGCGCGATGGCGGAGGCCGAGACCGAGGTGCGCGAGGGTGCCCGCGTCATTGCCGGCGACATCTCCATCGGCATGGCCAATTCCGGCGTCAAGGCGATCGGTGTCGAACTGATGCGCACGGTGCTGACCAAATATCCGAAGCTCAAATTGTCGCTCACCGAGAGCCTGTCTGGCGCGACGCTGATGCACCTGATGGTCTCCAATGTCGATCTGGCGCTGGTCTACAATCCGCCCTCGGAGAAGGAGCTGATCACGGAAGCTGTGCTCGAAGAGGAGATGTTCCTGGTCGGCATTCCAAAACTGGTCGGCAAGGGCAAGGCCCCGATCCGGTTCGAGGAGCTGAGCCGGATGCCGCTGATCCTGCTTCGCTACGGTCTTGGCCTGTCCTCGCGCGCGCTGCTGGACGATCCCGTCCTGCTCAAGCGGCTGGAAGGCGGCGCCATCCTGCACGCCAACTCGATCACCGGCATGACCGGCGCGCTGGTGGAAGGGCTCGGCTGCACCATCGCGACAAAGCTGTTCGCGCGGGAGGAGCTCGCGGCCGGCCGGCTGATCGCACGCAAGGTGATCGAGCCGAAGCTGACCCGCACGCTCTACCTCTGCCGGCTTCGCAACCGCCCGATGACCTACGCCATGGAAGAGATGCGTCGCCTGATGCTCGCATTGATCGCCGAGCAGGTGCGCAGCGGCGGCTGGCAGGCGGAGCTGGTGGGGTGACGGGCGATTGGCGCGCCACAATGACGGTGCGCTCCCTCTCCCCGTTCTTACGGGGAGAGGGTTGGGGTGAGGGGCCTCTCTCCCCACGCGAGATCGTCGAGAGACCTGTACCCCCTCACCCGGATCGCAAGCGCGATCCGACCTCTCCCCGCAAGCGGGGCGAGGTAAGAGAACGCCGAGTTCGAAAATCTCGAACGCTCCCATCGATATGTTCTTCTGGATTTCCGCCCTTGACCGGCCAACATGGCGCGATCCGGCAGAGTTCACGACACGCAACACAGATGAGCCGCCGGGAACCGCGTGCGATCCGCGCGCCTCGGGGAGGACATCATGAGCGTTGTCGGCATCGACACAGGCTTCGAGCTCGGCGCTGCGCCGTCCGTGCCGGACGAGATCTCGCGGCGGCTCGAGGCGATGCCGGGGTCGCCCTATGTCTGGCGCCTCGTCATCCTGCTCTCGCTCGGCGGCTGCTTCGAGATCTACGATCTGTTCCTCACCGGCTATATCGCGCCGGGCCTGAGCCGCAGCGGACTTTTGAGCACGACGACGCAGGCGTTCTTCGGCTTCGCCGGCATCGGCGCCTTCGTCGCCGCGACCTTTGCCGGCCTGTTCGTCGGCACCTTCTTCCTCGGCTTCCTCGCCGACCGCTTCGGCCGGCGCGCGATCTTCACCTATGCGCTGCTCGGCTACACCGCGGCCTCCGTGATCATGGCCTGCCAGACCTCTCCGGAAGGTCTGCTGTTCTGGCGCTTCCTCGCCGGCATCGGCATCGGCGTCGAGGTCATCACCATCGACGCCTACATCACTGAGCTCGTGCCGAGCCGGATGCGCGGGCGCGCCTTTGCGGTGAACCAGTCGATCATGTTCGTCGCCGTCCCCGTCGTCGCATTCCTCGCCTGGTGGCTGGTGCCGCTCGCGCCTTACGGTGTCGAGGGCTGGCGCTGGGTGGTGCTGATCGGCGCCGCCGCCAGCATGATCATCTGGGTGCTCCGGCTGTTCCTGCCCGAAAGCCCGCTGTGGCTGGCGCGGCACGGCCGCAACGAGGAGGCGCTTCGCATCCTGACGACGCTGGAGGCCGCCAGCGGCGGCGCCGGGTCGCGGCCCGCGACGTCGCCTGCGCGCCAGGCGGTGCGATCGACCACGAATGTCGGCTTCGCCGATCTGTTCCGCCCGCCCTATCTCTCGCTCGTGGTCCTGTTCATGGTGTTCAACCTCTGCCAGGCCTTCGGCTTCTACGGCTTCGCCAATTGGGTGCCGACGCTGCTGGTCGAGAAGGGCATCAACGTCACCAAGAGCCTGCAATATTCCTTCATCGTCGCCTTCGCCTATCCGATCGCGCCGCTGCTCGCTTCGAGCTTCGCCGACAAATTTGAGCGGCGCTGGATCATCGCCGGCGCCTGCGTCGCCATCATCGTCTTCGGCATGGCGTTCGCGCAATTGACCGCGCCCGCGCTGCTGATCGTCTGCGGCGTGCTGCTGACGGCCTGCAACACCACGATGTCCTACGCCTACCACGCCTATCAGACCGAAGTGTTTCCGACCCAGATCCGGGCACGTGCTTCCGGCCTCGTCTATTCGATGAGCCGGCTCTCCGCGACGTTCTCGGGCTTCATCGTCGCCTACATGCTGAAGGAAGGCGGCGTCACCGGCGTGTTCGGCCTGATCACCGCGGCGATGCTGATCGTGGTGATCGCGATGGCGCTGTTCGGTCCGAACGTGCGCGGCAGGCCGCTGGACGCGGTGTAGCCCGCGTCTCGCTCCGCGTTCGTCATTGCTTCGCTGCGCTCGCAATGACGGGGAGAGAGCGGACGAACAGCTTTCACCATTTCCGCGGAATAGCCCCTCACCCAGCCCTCTCCCCGTCAGGACGGGGAGAGGGAGAGGATCAATCAGGCCGCGAGCAAATTCTGCAACGCGGCGCCATTGGGGACGCCGAGGCCGGAGCAGGCGTCCCAGCCGGGGCCGGCCTTGTACATGCCGTGCAGATCGCCGGTGATGTCGTTGTTGCCGACCGTGATGTCGCGGAACACCCCTTGCGCGTGCGAGGCGTAGATCAGCGGGTTGATGAAGCCGACCGTCTTGCCGAATTTCTTGGTCGTGGCCTCGTTGATGCGGGCGATCAATCCGGCCATCAGCGGTGCCACCGCGCTGGTGCCGCCGATCGTGGTGCCGACGCCGTTGAGGAAGATCTGGTAGCCGGTCGCTGGATCGGCGTCGCCGGCGACGTCAGGAACACCGCGCCCGACCGAGTGCGACGGCGACTTCGGGACGTGGGCATGGGCCTGGTAGGCCGGCCGCGGAAACACCACGCTGACGCCGCCGCCGCCCGCGCCACCCTGCGTCCCGCCGTTCCAGACCACCTCCTGGATGTGACCGTTCGGCGCCCTCAGGTTGGTGCCACCGCAGGCCAGCGCAAAGGGGCTCGAGGCCGGGAAGTCGGCGTGCGGCTTGCCGTCCCAATCCTCGCCCATATCGGCCGAGCCATTGTCGCCGGAGGCGACGCAGACGGTGACGCCCATCGCGGCGGCATCGCGGATCGCCTCGTTGAGGCCGTCGACGAATTGCTGCGAGCCGTCCTCATCTTCCGGTCCGCCCCAGCTGATCGAGATCACCGAGGGTTTTCGCGCGGCGTCGTGGACGGCGGCTTTCACCGCGTCGATGAAGCCGTTGGTGGTGTTGGGCGCGAAATAGACCACGATCCTGGCGCCCGGCGCGATGGCGCCGGCCACCTCGATGTCGAGCACGACTTCGCCGTCGGCCTCGGAATGACCCGGCTTGTTGGCGCCGCCGTCGACGCTCGCGGGCGCGATCTGCGGCATCGGGATGCCCGCCTTCTTGAAGAAGGTGCGCAGGTCGGAGGTCTTGTAGCCGGCGCCCGTGGGATGGCCCTTCTGATCGATGTCGTTGAGCTCGATGATGGCGATGCACTGGCCGGCGCCGGTCTCGCCGCCCGGGAAGTTGTAGAGCTCTGCGATCTGTTCGACCGAGAAGCTGCCGCCCTGTGCGGCACGCGCCGTCGCACCCGTCTTCGCCATCTTGCGGAAGTGCGGCTGCGCCACCGGGCGGTTGTCGAGGCCATGCACACCGACCACGATACCTTCGAGCTCGGCCGGGATCTGCACGCTGCCCTTGCGCATGCGATAGGTCGCGCCCTCGTGCCTGACCTTGTTGAGCTTGACGCCGAAGGCCGCGCTCATCGCCTTCACCGTACCGGTCAGCTTCACGGTGCGGGACGCCAGATGCACGCTCTTGACGTTGAGCTCGTGATGGTGGGCGAAGTCATCGATCCTGGCGACGTCGGCAGGGTCGGCGCCCATATGCTCGCCGAATTCGGCACGCGAGAGATATTGCCGCTCGCGCGGCGGTTGTGCGCCGAGCGCCATCACGGATTCGTCCTCCGCCGGCTGCGCGCGCTTGGCACGGAGGCGAACGCTGATCTCGATTTCCTGCTTGGGATCGGCCGCGCCGACGAGCTTGGCCCCCTTCGGCAATTTCCTCGCGCTGTTCACCAGCGCAACTCGCTTAGTCGAGCTTGCCATGACTTCCTCCGTTTGTGATTGGAAGGCAGATTGTCGCACCTCAACTATAGGTGTAATCTCAGTCGCCACTTGGTTCAGACATTGCGCAAATTTTTTTCAGAATAACTGTTGTTTGATAGGAGAAATTGTCTGCGACCCGAACCGGCCTCGATTCGGTCAATAGCTCCGACCCATTCGACGCCAATGAATTCGATCTAGGATTGCACCCGTCGGCCCGACTGGTCGACCGAAAGACATTTGTCAAAATCAAATTGACGGAGGCGATGCGATGTTAGCCGACCGCAAATGGGTTGAGAGAAATCTTGGTTTCGATCCGATCACGACACCGCCCCCGCCCGAGACCTTCGTGGTGAAACGCGTGAAGGATGCCGCGGCGAAGAAGACCGCAAAGGTCACCGCAGAAGACTTTCGGCGCGAGATCATCGATTTCGATTCCGAATCGGCCGAGGGCCGCGCGTTCATGGCCTTCTCGACCTCGACCGGGCTGTCGCGCTTCACCGACATTCCCTGGCCAAAGGGACTCGCGCCGCAGACCGGGCCGAAGCCGAAAGGCAATGGCAAGGGGCCGCTGCCGCGCGCCGACGTGCTGGTCGTGACCTGGACCGTCGACGAGGGCCACGCGCTCAGCCGCGTGCTGACGCCGGGCAAGGATTCACGCAACGATTACGTGCCCTACACGCATAACTACGCCGCCATCTCCAAGAAGATGCGCAACGGCTGCCCGGCCAAGGAACTGAAGCGTCTCGGCACCTACTGGACCACGACGATCGGCAAGAAAAAGGTCGTGATCTTCAAATCCGACTCGCACATGTCGCAGGACGGTCCGCGATTGCCGAACATCGACGTCTGGCGCCAGATCATCACCGAGGTGCAGCCGACGCTGGTCATCACCACGGGCACCGCCGGCGGCATCGGCAAGGCATTTGAGGTCGGCGACGTCGTCGTCAGCCCGATCGTGCGCTTCGACTGCCTGTCGAAATTCAAGAAGCAGCCCTTCGCGCAGGAGCACTTTTCGAGCAGGCCCGCCGTGTCGAAAAAATTCGCGCAGGCCAAGACGCTGTTCAAGGCCAATGCCGGGCAATTGCCGAAGGACAATACCAGGGCGCCGAAGATCTTCGTCGTGAAGCCGAGCGGGCTGTCCTCCTCCGTGGTCACCACCGACTTCTTCGGCTTCGACACCTCGGACAATCATTTCCATCTCCAGGGCCTCGGCGACGTCTCCGAGATGGGCGACGCCATCCTTGGCCTCGTGGCCCAGGAGATGGGCGAGAAGGCGCCGCGCTGGCTCGCGATCCGCAACGTCTCCGACCCGCAGATCAAGGCCGAGGGCACGCTGAAGCAGCAGGAGCAAGTCGCAGCCCAGATCTACAAGGGGTTCGGCCGCTGGAGCACGGTCTGTAGCGCCATCACCTGCTGGGCCAGTATCGCCGCGGAGCGGTAAGCCGCAGGGGCTGGCGGGTCAGCGTCCCTTGCCGAAGCGGCCCAGGGTGTCTACCTCTCGCGGGTGGTTTTCGTGAGAGGAACTCCCATGCTGGATGCCGCCGTGAAGGCGCTGTCGCAAATGATCTCGCCGCCGATGCGATCGATCCTGTGGCGATCGATCGGGCTTGCGCTCGTGCTGATCACCGTGCTGGCGATCGGCCTGCAGCGGCTGCTCAGCTGGTTTGCGACCTATGGCGAAGTCTGGCTTGAGGGCCTGCTCGGTCCCGGCTGGCACACATCGCTCGAGGTCCTAGCCTGGATCGTCTCGATCGCGGCGGGACTTGGCGTCGTGTTCGGGGCCGTGTTTCTGATGCCGGCGATCACCTCGCTGGTGGCGAGCCTGTTCGTCGACGATGTCGCCGACCATGTCGAGCGCGAACACTATCCCGCCGAACGGCCGGGCGTGGCGCTGCCCTTCAGCCAGGCGATCTACGAGGGCGTCAAGACCGCCTTGCTGACCATCCTGGTCTATCTGATCGCGCTGCCCTTCGTGCTGCTGGCCGGCGCCGGTTTCCTGATCTTTTTCCTCGCCACCGCCTGGCTGCTGGGACGCGAATATTTCGAGCTCGCTGCGATGCGCTTCCGCTCGCCGGAGGAAGCCAAGGCGATGCGGCGCGACAATGCCGCGACCGTCTTCGCCGCCGGCCTGATCATCGCGGCCTTCGTCTCGATTCCGATCGTCAACCTGGCGACGCCGATCTTCGGCATGGCCTTCATGGTCCACATGCACAAGCGGCTGTCGGGCCCGAGGCCCGAGCTGATCGAGCCGGCGCGGCAGATGCGGTGACGGTGGACTTAAGTCACCTGCGCCCCGCATTTGCGCAGCAGCATCTTGGCGAAGCCGAACGGCGCCGGCGTGAACGGGCCCGGCGGGGCGCGGGTGATCAGCGCGACGACGCCGAGCGCGGCCATCGCCAGCCAGAAGCAGAGCCAGAAGCCGTCGATATAGGCGAGCACATTGGCCTCGCGCTGGACGAAGCTTGCGAGCGTCCCCACCGCGCGCGCCTGGGCCAGGCCGGCGCCATGGACGGCGAAATGGTCGGCGAGCTGTTTCAGCGTCCGCACCACATCGACGTCGCCGACGCCGAGGTTCTGACCGAGATAGAAGGAATGGACCTGCTCGCGGACGCGCAGCCAGGTCCCCATCAGCGCCACGCCGATCTCGGCGCCGCCGAGCCGCATGATCTGGATATAGGCGGCGAACGACGTGGCCCGGCTCGGATCGGAGTTCGACAGCGCCATGATGATGATCGGCAGCAGCGTCGTCGATTGACCGACCGATTGCAGCAGCACGATGCCTATGAAATCTTCGCGCGCCCAGTCATGGGTGAGCTGGATGCCCCAGAGGTTGGCGGCGGCAAAGCAGGCAAAGCCCAGCACCGTCACCACGCGCGCATCGAAATGACGCAGCAGCCAGATCGAAATCGGCACCAGCACGAACATCGGCAGCGCGCCGTAGGTCAACAGCAGCAGACCGCTCTGCTCCGGCCGGAGCAGGCCAACATTACCGAGGAAGTTCGGCACCAGCGATGAATTGGAAAGGGAAGTCAGCGTGTAGAGCAGGATCACCACCAGCGACAGCCCGATATTGCGCGAGAACAGCACGTTCACATGCGCCCAGGGTTGGCGCACCAGCGACTCGTTGACGAGGAAGCCTGCGAACAGCACCGCGCCGGCGGCGAGCAGCGCCATCACCGTGCCGGAGCCCAGCCAGTCCAGCCGGTTGCCCTGGTCGAGCCCGGCATAGATCATCGAGACCGAGGCGCCGAGCAGCAGCATGCCGCCCCAATCGGCGTCGCGCAGCAGCGCGCGGTTCACCGGCTCGCTCGGTGTGCCCAGATAGACCATCAGGCCCATCAGCGGCGCGATCACGACACCCTGCCAGTATAACCATTGCCAACCGAGATGGTCGACGTAGAAGCCGACCAGCGAGCTCGACGTGTCCAACGCAAAGCCGACGCGGATCGAGTAGATCGAGATCGCCGGCAGCCACCAGCGGATCGGCAGGTTGCGGAACACGATCATCAGCGTCGCCGGTACGAAGGTGCCGAGCAGCAGACCATGCACGACACTGAGCGCAATCAGCGTCGGATAATCGTGCACGAAGGGAATGATCAGCGAGACCGCGGCGTAGACCAGGCTGGGGATCCCGAGCACGCGCCTGAGCCCGAACGCCGTCGCGAGCCACGCCACCGCGGGCGCGATGAAGATCTGCGAGCCGATGCCGGCGGTGGAGAGCCAGGCGCCTTCGTCGAAGCTGAGCGAAAACGCGCCGCGCAGGTCGGGCAGTCCGACCGTGGTGAGACGGCTGTCGAAATTGGCGAGGAACGAGCCGAGCAGCACCGCCGCCACGGCGAACATGGGCTGTGGCGCGACGCCGCCGCGCGAGAGCGGTCCGCGATCGGAATCGTCATTTCCCGCCATTCGCGCCCGCGGTGTTGATGCTGGTGACGACCGACATGCCGGGCACGAGCCGTGCCGTTAGCTGCTGGTTGTCGTCGAGTTGAATCCGCACGGGAATGCGCTGCACCACTTTCGTGAAATTGCCGGTGGCGTTATCAGGCGGCAGCAGCGCGACCTGCGCGCCGGTCGCCGGCGCGATCCGCTCGACCCGGCCGCGCAGCTTCTCGCGCGGAAAACTGTCGACGGTGATCTCGACCGGCTGGCCCGGTGCGACGTGCGTGAGCTGGGTCTCCTTGTAGTTCGCGATCACATAGACCTTCGGCAGCGGCACCACGTTGATGAGGTTGGTGCCGATATTGACGTAGTCGCCGGGCTGCACCTGGCGCTCGCCGACGACGCCGTCGAACGGCGCCGATATCGTCGTGTAGCCGAGCTTCAGCCTCGCACTCGCCAGCGACGCCTTGGTGGCGTCGAGATCGGCGGCGCGCTGTTTCCTGGTGCCTTGCAGGACTTCGAGCTGATGCTGCTGGGCGGCGATCACGGCGCGGCTGGCGCGCACGTCGGCCTGCGCCTTGGCGTAGGCGGCGACCGCCTGCTCGAACCGCTGCCGCGTGCCGGACTCGGTCTGCGACAGTGATTGCTGACGCTCCTGCTCCTGCCGCGCCTCGACCTCAATGGCTTCGGCCGACAGCCGCGCGGCTTGCGCCTGCGCGATCGTCGCATATTGCAGCTCGACCTGGTTGGCCAGATTGTCGAGCATGGCTTGCGCGGCGGCGACCGCGGCTTCGGACTGCGCGACCTGCGCCTCATAGTCCGCCGGATCGATCTGAATCAGGAGGTCGCCGGCCTTGACGCGCTGGAAGTCGGTCACCCCTACGGTCAGCACCTCGCCGGAGACACGGCTCGCCAGCCGCGTCAGCTCGGAGCGCACATAGGCGTCATTGGTGGTCTGGATCACCGCGTTGCCGACCCATTCGTCGAAGCGCAGCGTCGCCAGCGCGACGAAAGCGAGCGCGACGATGACCGCGAACAGCGGGATTACGAGGCGGCTCCACAGCGAGCTGGCGGGAGGCTGTATCGGCTTGGGCGATGGGGCTGGAGCGGCAGGCGGCGGCGATGACGTAACTTGATCCTGCTGACTCACGACATGTCCCCAAAGCCACTTTGCCCGAACGCGAATCTCACCACTGTCATTCCGGGATGGTCCGAAGGACCAGACCCGGAATCTCGAGATTCCGGGTTCGATGCTGCGCATCGCCCCGGAATGACGGCGAATACTGCCTCAGACCGTCTTCTCCGGCCATCGGCAGAGATCGTTGATCAGGCATACCTCGCAGCGCGGCTTGCGCGCGAGGCAAGTATAGCGGCCGTGCAGGATCAGCCAATGATGGGCATGCAGCATGAACTCGGCCGGGATCACCTTTTCGAGACCGAGCTCGACTTCCAGCGGCGTCTTGCCGGGCGCGAGCCCGGTGCGGTTGCCGACGCGGAAGACATGCGTATCCACCGCCATGGTGTGTTCGCCAAAGGCCATGTTGAGCACGACGTTGGCGGTCTTGCGCCCGGCGCCCGGCAACGACTCGATCTCGGCGCGCGTGCGCGGCACCTCGCCGCCGAACTCGCTGAGCACCTTGGCCGACAGCGCAATGACGTTCCTCGCCTTGGTGCGATAGAGGCCGATGGTCTTGATGTATTCGCGCAAGGACTCCTCGCCGAGGTCGAGCATCTTCTGCGGCGTATCGGCGACCTCGAACAATGCGCGCGTCGCCTTGTTGACGCCGGCGTCGGTGGCCTGCGCCGACAGCACCACGGCGACCAGCAGCGTGAACGGATTGACGTGCTCGAGCTCGCCCTTCGGCTCCGGGTTGGCCTTGCGGAAACGGCTGAAGACCTCGCGGATCTCGGCGGGCGTCCAAGGTTTCATCGCTTTGAGCGATTTCTTCGCGGGGGCCCTCGGCTTCGCCACAGCCGCCTTTGCTTTTTTCTTAGGCACAGCTGCTTTGCGCGGGACCGGCTTGCGGGTGATTTTCGCCATGATCGGGATATACTGAGGGACGATGAGCACAGGCAACGAAATTGAGCGCAGGGACTCTGAAGATCAGAGCGAAGCTCAAATCTTCTCGGCGCTGCTGACGCCGCACCGCTCGCTGAACCGCACCGGCTTCCTCGCCGTGATGCTGTTCCTGAGCGCCGTCAGCTTCGTCACCGGCCTCGTCTTCCTGATGATGGGCGCGTGGCCGGTGCTCGGCTTCTTCGGCCTCGACGTGCTGGTGATCTGGTGGGCCTTCAAGGTCAATTTCCGCGCCGCGCGGGCCAGCGAGGAGATCGTAGTCACGCCCTCGGAACTGCGGGTGCGGCGCGTCAGCCATCGCGGCCAGGTCGCCGAATGGACGTTCAATCCGCTCTGGGTCCGGCTCGACCTGGAGATCGACGAGGATTTTGGCCTCGAACACCTCTACCTGATCTCGCGCGGCCGCCGGCTCCAGCTCGCCGGGTTTTTGGGACCTGAAGAAAAAACAAGCTTTTACAATGGCTTGGTTGAGGCGCTGAACGCCGCCAAGCGCGGACCGACCTTCAACCCCATCCGCTGAGTTCACGTCGGAAATCGGGTGGTTTCGAACCCTCCCCTCTCCTACATTTCCGGTCATGATGACACTCGCCATACATGACCAGCGCCTGACCAAGCCGGGCCACCAGAATGCCGCGCTACGCGACTATGACTCGGTGCGCCGGGCGATCGCCTTCATCTCGGAGAACTGGCGCGCGCAGCCGACCATCGAGGCGATGGCGGATGCGGCCGGCGTCACGCCCGATGAGCTGCACCATCTGTTCCGCCGCTGGGCCTCGATCACGCCGAAGGCTTTCATGCAGGCGCTGACGCTCGACCACGCCAAGGGCCTGCTGCGGGATTCCGCGAGCGTGCTCGACGCCGCGCTCGACTCCGGCCTGTCGGGGCCGGGCCGGCTGCACGATCTCTTCGTCACCCACGAGGCGATGTCGCCGGGTGAATGGAAGAATGGCGGCGCGGGCCTCACCCTGCGCTACGGCTTCCATGCCTCGCCCTTCGGCACGGCCATCGTGATCGCGACCGATCGCGGATTGTCGGGGCTCGCCTTCGCCGATCCCGGTGAAGAGAAGGTCGCGCTCGCCGACATGACGCGGCGCTGGCGGAACGCAACTTACGTCGAGGATCACGAAGGCACAGCGCCGCTCGCCCAGCGCATCTTCGACACGAAGCTGTGGCGGCCGGACCAGCCATTGCGCGTGGTGATGATCGGCACCGATTTCGAGGTGCGGGTCTGGGAAACGCTCTTGAAGATCCCGATGGGCCGCGCGGTGTCCTATTCCGACATCGCCTGCAACATCAACAGCCCGAAGGCTTCACGCGCCGTCGGCGCTGCGGTCGGCAAGAACCCGGTGTCGTTCGTCGTGCCCTGCCACCGCGCACTCGGCAAGAGCGGCACGCTCACCGGCTATCACTGGGGCATCACCCGCAAGCAGGCGATGCTCGGGTGGGAAGCTGGGCAGCTGGGGATGCAGTGATTGTCTGATGTCGTTCCGGGGCGATGCAAGGCATCGAACTATGGTGCGCAACTGCGCACCTGAGAACCTCGAGATTCCGGGTTCACCCTTCGGGCGCCCCGGAATGACGGCGTCTGTTACCCCGCCAGATCCAGCTTCGAGGCCACGGTCGAATCCGCATTCAGGCGGTAGATGATCGGCACACCCGTCGCGAGCTCGCGCTTCAGGATGCCTTCCGGCGACAGCTTCTCCAGCACCATGATCAGCGCGCGCAGCGAGTTGCCGTGGGCGGCAACCAGCGTGCGCTTGCCGTTGAGCACGCTGGGCAAGATCTCCTGCACGTAATAGGGCAGCGCGCGCGCCAGCGTGTCCTTCAGGCTTTCGCCGCCGGGCGGCGGCACGTCGTAGGAGCGGCGCCAGATCAGGACCTGGTCCTCTCCCCATTTCTTGCGGGCGTCGTCCTTGTTGAGGCCGGAGAGGTCGCCATAGTCGCGCTCGTTCAGCGCGAGGTTCTTCTCCGTGGGCAGACCCTTCTGGCCGAGCTCGCCGAGGATGAGGTCGAGCGTGTGCTGCGCACGCGTCAGCACCGACGTGTAGGCGACGTCGAACACGAGCCCCTGCGCCTTCAGCTTGCGGCCGGCTTCCCTGGCCTCCGCGACGCCCTGCTCGGTGAGATCAGGATCCTTCCACCCCGTGAACAGGTTCTTCAGATTCCATTCGCTCTGGCCGTGGCGGACGAGCACGAGAAGACGTTCGCTCATTGACTGCTTTCCGTTGCTTTCTTTCGTTCAGATATCGGCGAGGCCGAGCACGTCGGCCATGGAGTAGTGCCCCGGCTTCTTGCCATGCGCCCACAGTGCCGCCTTCAGCGCGCCATGCGCGAACAGCATGCGGTCCTCGGCCTGATGCGACAGCGTCAGGCGCTCGAACGGGCCGAGGAAGCTGACGCTGTGGTCGCCGGCCGCGGTGCCGCCGCGCAAGGAGGCGAAGCCGATGTTGCCGGGCTTACGTGCCCCGGTGATGCCGTCACGGCCACGGTCCGCATGCTCGTCGAGCGAGATGCCGCGGCCGGCCGCCGCGGCCTGGCCCAGCATCAGCGCGGTGCCGGAGGGCGCATCGATCTTCATGCGGTGATGGGTTTCGACGATCTCGATGTCGAAGCTCTGGTCGAGCGCCTTGGCGACGCGCTTGACCACTGCGGCAAGCAGATTGACGCCCAGGCTCATATTGCCGGACTGCACCACGACCGCGCGATTGGTGACGCTCTTGATCACGGCGTTGTCGGAACCCGAAAGCCCGGTCGTCCCGATGACATGCACGATGCCGCGCTCGGCGGCGATCGCGACGTTGGCGATGGTCGCGGCCGGCACGGTGAAATCGAGGATGCCGTCGGCCTCCTTGGACATTGCCCAGAGATCCGCCGAGACCTTGATGCCATTGGCGGGCAGGCCCGCGAGCACGCCGGCGTCCTTGCCGAGCAGCTCGGAGCCCGGCGCCTCCAGCGCGCCCGCCAGCACCGCGCCTTTGCTCTCGGCAATCGCGCGCGTCAGCGCCCGGCCCATCCGGCCGCCGGCTCCAGCAACAATCAAGCGCATGTCGGACATGGTGTGATCCTCTTCGGGGCCGTTGTAGCGGGGGGACGCAGTTCCGGCAACCGAGGGGGACACCACCGTCATTCCGGGGCGATGCGCAGCATCGAACCCGGAATCTCGAGATTCCGGGTTCGCCCTTTGGGCGCCCCGGAATGACGGCCTACCTCAGCCGTCCGACGGCTGTGCGCCGTCATAGCCCTCGATGATGATGAGGTCGGCAACCGAGTGCGGCTGGCGCACCTTGATGTTGGCCTGGTATTCCGGTGAGTTGTAGCAGGCGATCGCGGTCTCGTAGTCCGGGAATTCGATCACGACGTTGCGGGTGCGGCTGGCACCTTCGACGGTGGTGAACTTGCCGCCGCGGACGACGAAGCGGCCGCCCCATTTCTTGAAGATCGCGCCGTTGGCGACGGCATAAGGCTTGTAGCCCTCGTCACTGTTCACATCGACGCGCCCGATCCAGTAGCCTTTTGCCATTGTTCTTCTCCCTTGTTGTTGTCTCTATTTGAGCATGATCTCCGCGCAAACGCGTTCCGCGTTTGTCGCGATGGAAAACCGCTGCACACTTTGCGCTAACGCGGCCCTTCGGGTCCGGATCATGCTCCCAGCGCCTGCCCGATCTCAGCCTGGATGGCGTCTGCGATCGCCTTGGGCTCAGCGGCTTCCACTACCGGGCGCCCGACGACGAGATAATCGGCGCCCGCGGTGATCGCGCGGCCCGGCGTCATGATGCGTTTCTGATCGCCACTTGCCGAGCCCGCCGGCCGGATGCCGGGCGTGACGAGGCTCATCTGGTGGCCGACGATCTTGCGCAAGGCGCCCACTTCCTCGGGCGACGACACCAGCCCGTCGATGCCGAGCACCTGCGCCTGCTGCGCGCGCGCTTCGACGAGCTCGGCGACGCCGAGCCGGAAACCCGCCGCGTGCAGATCGTCCTCGTTGTAGGAGGTCAGCACGGTGACGGCGAGGATCTTCAGGTTCGAGCCGCCGCGGCCTTCGACAGCGCCCTTCATGGTCTGCGGATAAGCGTGCACGGTGAGGAAGGTCGCGCCCAGCCTGGTGATGCTCTCGACGCCTTGCGCCACGGTGTTGCCGATGTCGTGCAGCTTGAGATCGAGAAAGACCTTCTTGCCCTTGTCCGCGAGCCTCGCAACGAGCGGCAAGCCGCCGGCATAAGCGAGGCGATAGCCGATCTTGTAGAACGTGACGCTGTCGCCGAGCCTTGCGATCATTGCCTCCGCGGCATCAACGCTCGGCAGATCGAGCGCAACGATCAGGCGGTCCTTCGGGGCGATCTCGGCTGGCGTCATGTCACCTCACATCATGCGTTGGGAAATGTCGATCAACTGCGCTACCAGCTCCTTCAACGCGGCGATATCGCCCTCGTTCTTCAGCCTGTCCATATCGTCATAGGCCTCTCCGGCAAAGGCGAGCGTGAGCTGGCTGGCAATCACATTGGCGTGGCAGGAGGTCAGGATCAGCCGCAACGCCTGGAGCGCGCGGGCGGCGCCGAGCCGGCTCTGCGAGGCGCCGGCGAGCGCGAAGGCGCGGTTGCGGAACACCTCGCCGCGCGCCTCGTGCAGCTCATGCACGCGGCTGACCCAGTCGATCGCGTTCTTCAGCAGTGGCGGCACCGAGGCATTGTATTCGGGCGAAACGATCAGCACGCCATGATGCGCGCCGATCATGCGCTTGAGATTGATCGCGTGCTTGGGCACGCCCGACTTGGCCTGGAGGTCGCCGTCGTAGATCGGCAGCGGAAAATCGGCGAGCGAGATGCGGGTGACGTCGACGCCGGCCTGGGCGAATTCATAGGCGGCGAGCGCGGCCAGCTTCGCATTGTGCGAGCCGGTGCGTAGCGAGCCGGGAATGACCAGGATTTTGGGTGCGGACATCCGCTTCCATGCGTTCGGCGAAACGAGCCCGCCGCGCAAAGAGGAATGCCGGCGGAATTAATCCTTGCGATACACCCAGACGCGGGCCGGCGGAAGGTTCATCCAGATCCGTTCCGAAGCCTCTGTGGACACGCCGGGCAGCGATTTCGGGATCGGCGGCACCACCGCATAGGTGAACTGGACGAAGGGCGCGCCGGGCGCGAGCGCCGTGAAAGCGTCGCGAATGAGCCGCAACCGCGTCAGCATCGGTTTGGTGACCAGCGGCAGGCCGGAGACGACGGCGGATGCCGGCGCGCTCAGCACGTTCCAGAGCGTGTCGCGCAGGCGATAGGCATCGCCCTGCACGACCTTGGCCTGCGGATAGCGGTCGCGCAGCAGCGCGCAGAAGCCGGGATTGTACTCGACGAGGACGAGACGCTTCTGGTCGACGCCACGTTCGACCAGGGCCGAGGTGATGGCGCCGGTACCGGGGCCGAGCTCAACCACAGGGGCGTCCGAGTTGACGTCGACGTAATGCGCCATGGTCCGGGCCAGCAGCTTGCCCGACGGCATCACTGCGCCCATGTGGAGCGGCTTTTCGATCCACGATCTGAGAAAGCGCACCTCGTCATCGAGACGAGGCTTCTTCAACGCACGCGCGGACGATGGCAATGGCATGTCTGGACCGGACGGGACCGCAGGACGCGGCGTGTCAGAAAATGGTCATAAAGACGTATAGGCCGAAGGCGATACGGTCAAGACGAGTCAATTCGCCCGACTGCCGAAGAAATCCTTGACCTTGGTGAAGAAACCCTCGGATTCCGGCTGGGTGTTGCCGGAGGAGAGCTTTTCGAACTCGGCCAGCAATTCCTGCTGCTTCTTGGTGAGATTCTGCGGGGTCTCGACCACGACCTGAACGTACATGTCGCCGGTCTGGCGCGAGCGCAGCACCGGCATGCCTTTTGATGCAATGCGGAATCGACGGTTGGACTGGGTCCCGGCCGGCACCTTCACCTTGGCCTTGCCCTTCTCGATGGTCGGCACCTCGAATTCGCCGCCAAGGGCGGCCGTCACCATCGAGATCGGCACCCGGCAATGCAGATCGGCGCCGTCGCGCTGGAAGAACTGGTGCTGGGCCAGCGACAGGAAGATGTAGAGGTCGCCGGGCGGGCCGCCGCGGACACCGGCCTCGCCTTCGCCGGCGAGCCTGATCCGCGTACCGTCCTCGACGCCCTGGGGAATGTTGACCGACAGCGTCCGCTCGCGGGTCACACGGCCCTGGCCCGAGCAGGACGGGCAGGCGTCCTCGATCATCTGGCCGCGGCCCTGGCAACCCGGACAGGTCCGCTCCAGGGTGAAGAAGCCCTGCGACTGCCGCACGCGGCCGGCGCCGCCGCAGGTCGAGCAGGTCTTCGGCTTCGTGCCGGCCTTGGCGCCGATGCCCGAGCAGGCCTCGCAGGTGACCGAGACCGGGATCTCGATCTGCGCGGTCTTGCCGCCAAAGGCCTCCTCGAGCGTGATTTCCATGTTGTAGCGCAGGTCGGCGCCGCGCTCGCGGCCGCCGCGGCCGCGCTGTCCGGCCATGCCGAACAGGTCCTCGAAAATATCGGAGAAGGAGGAGGCGAAGCCCGCGCCGAAACCGGCGCCGCCGCCAGGACCGCCCTGCTCGAAGGCCGCATGGCCGAAACGGTCATAGGCCGCGCGCTTGTCCTTGTCCTTCAGGACCTCGTAGGCCTCGTTGATTTCCTTGAACTTGACCTCGCTGGTGTCGTCCCCCGGATTGCGGTCGGGGTGGAACTTCATCGCCAGCTTGCGGAACGACGACTTCAACTTGGATTCGTCGGCGTCACGTTCGACTTCGAGGGTCTCGTAGTAGCAGCGCTTGGTGGACGTGGACATGTTGAACTCGGTCTATCCAATCGCGATTCAAGTCGGGGCAAAACAATGCTGCCACGCGACGATATAGGCGTCCCTCCGCCTCGCGGCAGAGGGCAGCATGGCAGCGTTGAGAATAACGGCTGGAAATTGATCGATCGTAACGGGAGCGTAGCCCGCCGACCTCGACACGGGAGCCTCCCCCGCGAAGGGGGAGGCCGAAGGAGTGTGTGGGGTCCAAGCCGTCCGCATCATCACCCTCTTGGGGTTCAGGCGGACTTCTTGTTGTTCTTGTCGTCGTCGACTTCGGTGAACTCCGCGTCGACGACGTCGTCCTTGGCCGCGTCCTTCTTGGCGTCGGCCTCGGCCTGCTGCTTGTACATGGCCTCGCCGAGCTTCATCGAAGCCTGGGCCAGCGTCTGGGTCTTGGCCTTGATCGCCTCGGCATCGTCGCCCTTCAGCGCTTCCTTGAGGTCGCTGACGGCATCCTCGATGGCGCGGCGCTCGGTCTCGGCGACCTTCGAACCGTGCTCGGCGAGCGCCTTCTCGGTCGAATGCACCAGACCGTCCGCCTCGTTCTTGGCGGTCACCGCCTCGCGGCGCTTCTTGTCCGCTTCGGCATTGGCCTCGGCGTCCTTGACCATCTTCTCGATGTCGGCTTCCGACAGACCGCCGGAGGCCTGGATGCGGATCTGCTGCTCCTTGCCGGTGGCCTTGTCCTTCGCCGAGACGTTGACGATGCCGTTGGCGTCGATGTCGAAGGTCACCTCGATCTGCGGCATGCCGCGCGGGGCCGGCGGAATGCCCATCAGGTCGAACTGGCCGAGCATCTTGTTGTCGGCCGCCATTTCACGCTCGCCCTGGAAGACGCGGATGGTGACCGCGTTCTGGTTGTCCTCGGCGGTCGAGAACACCTGGCTCTTCTTGGTCGGGATCGTGGTGTTGCGGTCGATGATGCGGGTGAACACGCCGCCTAGCGTCTCGATGCCCAGCGACAGCGGGGTCACGTCGAGCAGCAGCACGTCCTTGACGTCGCCCTGGAGCACGCCGGCCTGGATCGCGGCACCGATCGCCACGACTTCGTCCGGGTTGACGCCCTTGTGCGGCTCCTTGCCGAACAGCTGCTTCACGACTTCCTGGACCTTCGGCATGCGCGACATGCCGCCGACCAGAACCACTTCGCCGATCTCACCGGCGGTGACGCCGGCGTCCTTCAGCGCCTTGCGGCAGGGCTCGACGGTCTTCTGGATGAGGTCGTCGACCAGCGCCTCGAACTTGGCGCGGGTGAGCTTCATCGTCAGATGCTTCGGACCGGTCTGGTCCGCGGTGATGAAGGGCAGGTTGATCTCGGTCTGCGTCGTCGACGACAGCTCGATCTTGGCCTTTTCAGCGGCTTCCTTCAGGCGCTGCAACGCGAGCTTGTCGTTGCGCAGGTTGATGCCCTGCTCCTTCTGGAACTCGTCGGCGAGATAGCCGACCAGGCGCATGTCGAAGTCTTCGCCGCCGAGGAAGGTGTCGCCGTTGGTCGACTTCACCTCGAACACGCCGTCGCCGATTTCGAGAATGGAGATATCGAACGTGCCGCCGCCGAGATCGTACACGGCGATCGTGCCGGTCTTGGTCTTGTCCAGACCATAGGCGAGCGCGGCCGCGGTCGGCTCGTTGATGATGCGCAGCACTTCAAGGCCCGCGATCTTGCCGGCGTCCTTGGTCGCCTGGCGCTGGGCGTCGTTGAAGTAGGCGGGAACGGTGATGACGGCCTGGTCGACCTTCTGGCCGAGATGGGCCTCCGCGGTCTCCTTCATCTTCTGCAGGATGAACGCCGAGACCTGCGAGGGCGAGTAGGTCTGGCCGTCGGCCTCGACCCAGGCGTCGCCGTTGGAAGCCTTCACGATCTTGTACGGAACGAGCTTCTTGTCCTTCTCGACCATCGGGTCGTCGTAGCGGCGGCCGATGAGGCGCTTCACTGCGAAGAAGGTGCGCTCGGGATTGGTGACGGCCTGGCGCTTGGCCGGCTGGCCGACGAGGCGCTCACCGTCGTCGGTGACGGCGACGATCGAAGGCGTCGTGCGCATGCCCTCGGAATTCTCGATGACTTTGGCGTTCTTGCCATCCATCACGGCGACGCACGAGTTCGTGGTGCCGAGGTCGATCCCAATGACCTTTCCCATGGTCCTGATATCCTTCTTTTTGCGGCAGGTTGGTTGGGCCCAGAAGGCACCCGAACCGAAACCCCCTAAGATCAAACATTCGCGATATTGCGATGGTTGAGGCTCATATAGGAGGGGGGGAGGGGCCCGCAAGGACCGAACGCAAGTTTCGGCCGTGAAAACATTGGGTTTTGGAAGATCATATCCGGGCCCAGCCGCCCTTGCGGGTGAGGAATTATTAACAGGTCCGGGCTTCGGCAAGCCCCCGTTACCGCGATCCGGCCTGCCCTGTTGCGGCAGGGCCAAACCGGCTAAAAGGCGGACCGGCCGGAGCGCCGCACCCAGGCTGCTTCGCGCGACAAAGCGGCCCGGTGGCCGACCATCGAACGGCCTCAATGTGAACCAATCAGAGTGCCCATGAAGCTGATCCGTCCCCTCGCCGCGCTCGCCCTCCTCGCCGTCTCCGCGCTTCCGGCCTTTGCTGCCGACGCCGTTTTCCCGCCCGGACTGCGCCTCGGCATGGTGCCGCTGGTCGGCCTCAGCACGGCCAAGACCTTTCCGGGCTTCGAGAGCGAGGACGGCACCGTCAAGGTGCTGATCACCGAGCTGCCGCCGGCGGCCTATGGCGAGGTCGTGAGCGCCTTCAATTCCAATCCGGCCGGCGTCAACGGCGTCAAGCAGGACAAGATCGAGACCCCCGCGGGCCTTGCCTATTTCACCACCGAGAGCGGCAAGGCCGGCGAGACGGCGGTGAAACGCTATTCGATGATCGTGCCGGGCGCCGGCTTCTCCGGCTATGTCGCGGTGCAGATCCCGGAGAACGCGACCAAGATCTACACCGACGAGGCGGTGCGGCAGATGTTTGCGAGCACTGTGACCCGCAAGCAGGTCTCGGCCGAAGAGCAGATCGCGCTGATGCCGTTCAAGATCACCGATCTCGCCGACTTCAAGGACATCCGCACGCTGGCGCCGGGGTCCAGCATCATCCTGGCCGACGGCAACGAGAGCACGGGCTACGAGTCGAAGCCGTTCATGATCCTCGGCCTGATCGGCGCCACCCCGCAAGCCGCCGACGACCGCGCCCGCTTCGCCCAGGAGGCGGCGCTCCAGATCCCCGGCGTGCGCGAATCGCGCGTCACCATGTCCGAGCCGATCCGCATCAACGGCCAGCAGGGCTTCGAGACCCGGATCGACGGCGTCAGCGGCAAGGACAAGACCCCGGTGACCGTGGTGCAGTGGATCCGCTTCTCGAGCGGCGGCGCCTCGCTGCGCATCATCGCCAGCGCCCCGCGCGACCAGTGGCAAGCCGCCTTCACCCGCTTCCGCGCCGTGCGCGACGGCATCCAGCCGAAGGGGTAGCTGCATCCGCAAGCGAGATGCGCTCCCTCCCCCGCGTGCGGGGGAGGGTTGGGGAGAGGGTGTCTCAACAACGAAGACTCCCCCAGAGGAGAGAACCCTCACCCGGCGATACGCGCCGACCTCTCCCGCAAGCGGGAGAGGTGCACCGAGTACGCGGCTGAGCCCACCCTCTCACCAAAACCGGCTGCATTTTCGGGCTTCTGTTCGTGCACAAGCGGAACTAGGCTCCTGCCCAATCGAGTTCATCCTGGAGGGAGGCGAACGATGCTAGATCGGCGGCAAGTCTTGGCGGCGCTTGGGACGAGCGCCCTCGTAGCCCTCGCGCCAACCGCACTTCTTGCGGCCGCATCGATCAAGCCGGACGATGCGTCCGCGCTGCTCGTGATCGACGTGCAGAACTGCTTCCTGCCGGGCGGCAGCCTCGCGGTGAAGGAAGGCGAGCAGGTGGTGCCCGTCATCAACAAGATCTCGAAAGCGTTTTCGAATGTGGTGATGACGCAGGACTGGCACACGCCCGGCCACGTTTCGTTTGCGTCGGTACACTCCGGCAAGAAGCCGTTCGAGACCATCGACCTGCCTTACGGCAAGCAGGTGCTGTGGCCCGACCATTGCGTGCAGGGCACTGACGGCGCTTCGCTGTCGAAGGACCTCGCAATCCCGCACGCCGAGCTCATCATCCGCAAGGGTTTTCACAAGGACGTCGACAGCTACTCGGCCTTCCTCGAAGCCGACGGCAAGACCTCGACCGGCCTCGCCGGCTATTTGAAGGGCCGCAAGATCAAGCGCGTCTTCGTCGCTGGCCTCGCGACAGATTTCTGCGTCGCCTGGACCGCGCTCGACGCGCGCAAGGCGGGCTTCGAAGTCTATGTCGTGGAAGACGCCTGCCGCGGCATCGACACGCAGGGCTCGCTGGCAAAAGCCTGGGCCGACATGGCCAAGGCCGGCGTGAAGCGGATTCAGTCTGCGGATATCGCGGCGAGCGCGTAAGACCAGCCATCAGTCGTTCCGGGGCGGCTCGAAGAGCCGAACCCGGAATCTCGAGATTCCGGGTTCGATGCTTCGCATCGCCCCGGAATGACGTCAGAACTCAGTTCGCCGCGCTGTTCGGCTCGTTGGTGTTGGCGGCGGACGCAGCCTTCGCGCCGCCCTTGGCGACCCCAACGAGGGCCGGACGCAGCACGCGCTCGCCGATGGTGTAGCCGGCCTGCATGACCTGCACGACCGTACCGGCGGGCACCGACGCATCAGGCACTTCGAACATCGCCTGCTGGAAGTTCGGGTCGAACTTCTGACCCTGCGGATCGAACTTCTTCACGCCGTGCTTTTCCAGCGCGTTGAGCAGCGAGCGCTCGGTGAGCTCGACGCCCTCGATCAGCGAGGTCAGGCCGGGATCGGCCGCGGCGCGGGCCTCGGCGGGAACCGCGTCGAGCGCGCGCTGGAGATTGTCGGCGATGTCGAGCACGTCGCGGGCAAAGCCGGTGATGCCGTAGAGACGGGCGTCGGCGACCTCCTTGGTGGTGCGCTTGCGCAGATTTTCCATCTCCGCCAGCGTCCGCAGCATACGGTCGCGCGCCTCGGCGGCTTCCTTCTGCAACAGCTCGACCGAGCCCGGCTCGGGATCGTCGGGCATGATGTAGGGCTTCGACACCACGGGCTCGCCGGTCGGCGCGGTCGTGTCTTCGGGTTGCCGGTCTCGATCGGTCATCGGCTCTCTTTTCGAATTTGTCTCAGGGATTTTTCTGGCCCGGATATCGTGCTTCGGACGCCGAAAATCAAGCGCCCGTGATCGCCTCAGCCGCCGGTCAGCCCCCCAGAAGGCGGCTGACGATCCGGGCGGCGTAGTCCACGGTCGGGATCACACGGGCATAATTCAGCCGTGTCGGCCCGATCACACCCAGAACGCCGACGATGTGGCCGGCGGCATCCCGATACGGCGAGATGATGGTCGAGGAGCCCGACAAGGAAAACAGCTTGTTCTCCGAACCGATGAAAATCCTCACGCCTTCCGCGGTCTCGGCCCGGCCGAGCAGGTCGATGACGCCGCGCTTGGTCTCGAGGTCGTCGAACAAGAGGCGGACCCGCTCCAGATCCTCCAGCGCGTGCAAATCTTCCAGCAGATTGGCGTGGCCGCGGACGATGAGCTGGCGGTCCTCGTTCTCGCCGCCGGACCAGCTGGCGATCCCGGCCGAAATCACCTTCTGCGTCAGCTGATCGAGCTCGGCACGGGCCTCCCCGAGCGCGGTTTCGAGCTCGAGCCGCGCTTCGGCCAGGGTCCGGCCGCGAATCCGCGAATTGAGGAAATTGCCGGCCTCGGTGATCGCCGAGGAGGGAACTCCGGGTGGCAGCGTCAGCACGCGGTTTTCGACCTGGCCGTCCTCGCCGACCAGGATCACCAGCGCTTTTTCCGGTTCCAGCCGGACGAATTCGATGTGTTTCAGCCGCGCGTTGGATTTCGGCGTCAGCACCACCGCGGCGGCGCGGGTCAGGCCCGACAGCCGCGTCAGCGCCTGGTCCAGCGCCGCCTCGACCGACTGCGCCTGACCGACGGAGGTGAGCTGGCTCTGGATCGACTGCCGCTCAGCGTCATTGAGGTCGCCCACCTGCATCAAGGCGTCGACGAAGAAGCGCAGGCCGAGTTCCGTCGGCAGCCGGCCGGCGGACGTATGCGGGGCATAGATCAGGCCAAGCTGTTCCAGATCGGCCATGACGTTGCGAACCGAGGCCGGCGACAGCGGCATCGCGATCAGCCGTGAAATATTGCGTGAGCCCACCGGCTCGCCGGTTGCGAGATAGCTTTCGACAATTTGACGAAAGATGTCGCGGGACCGCTCATTCAGCTGGGCGAGCCCTGCGCGCGGCGCGATCAGATGGATCGGATCGTGATGGGCCACAGACAGCAACTCCTCTCAGATGCTTACAATTTGGCCATCCGGGAGGTCCCTGACAAGCGTGGTTTTGCACTTGCTCGACAAGTTGCTTGGGGACCGAAAAGGCCTTGCCGCTCACCCTCACCCCACCTACAAGCACCGCGAACAGCCTATTCCCGTGAGTTTTGGAGGATTTCCCATGCGGCCAAGCCGCCGTGCGCCCGACGAATTGCGCCCCGTGACGCTGGAGCGCGGCGTGGTCAAATATGCGGAAGGCTCCTGCCTGGTGAAATTCGGCGACACCCATGTGCTGGTCACCGCCACGCTGGAGGACCGCCTGCCGCCGTGGCTGAAGGGCCAGGGCCGCGGCTGGGTCACCGCGGAATACGGCATGCTGCCGCGCGCGACCTCGGAACGCACCCGCCGCGAGGCCTCCGCCGGCAAGCAGAGCGGCCGCACCGTCGAGATCCAGCGCCTGATTGGCCGCTCCCTTCGCACCATCATCAATCTCGAAGCGCTCGGCGAGCGCCAGATCACGGTCGATTGCGACGTGCTCCAGGCCGACGGCGGCACGCGCACGGCCTCGATCACCGGCGCCTGGGTCGCGCTCGCCGATTGCGTCAACTGGATGAAGGCGCGCAACATGGTCAAGGCCAACGTGCTGCGCGACAACGTCGCCGCGATCTCCTGCGGCATCTACAACGGCACGCCCGTGCTCGACCTCGACTATGCCGAGGATTCGGAAGCCCAGACCGACGCCAATTTCGTCATGACCGGCGATGGCCGCATCATCGAGGTGCAGGGCACCGCGGAACGCGAACCGTTCACACAAGACGAGCTCCTGGCGCTGATGGCGCTGGCCCAGAAGGGTATCGCGCGCCTCGTGGACTTGCAGAAACTGGCCGTCGCGTAGTCAATAGGCCCATGCACCGCCGAATCACCGGAAAGCTCGTCATCGCCACCCACAATCCCGGCAAGCTCGCCGAGATGAAGGAGCTTTTGGCGCCTTACGGCATCGAGGCGGTGTCGGCCGGCGAGCTCGGCCTTTCCGAGCCGGACGAGACCGGCAACGATTTTCGCAGCAACGCCGCGATCAAGGCGATCGCGGCCGCGCACGCGTCCAAGCTTCCGTCCTTCGCCGATGATTCCGGCATCGTGGTCGACGCGCTCGACGGCGCGCCCGGCATCTACAGTGCGCGCTGGGCCGGACCGACCAAGGACTTCACCGCGGCGATGACGCGGATCGAGCGCCTGTTGCAGGAGCGCGGCGCGACCGCGCCCGACAAGCGCAAGGCGCACTTCGTCTCCGCGCTCTGCGTCGCCTGGCCCGACGATCATCTCGAAGAGGTCGAGGCGCGCGTCGACGGCACGCTGGTCTGGCCGCCGCGCGGCACCGCCGGCTTCGGCTATGATCCGATGTTTCGGCCCGACGGGCACACGCGCACCTTCGGCGAGATGACCAGCATCGAGAAGCACGGCCTGCCGCCGCTCGGCCTTGCCCTGTCGCACCGTGCCCGCGCCTTCGTGAAACTGGCGGAGATCTGCCTTGAGCCGCGCTAACGAAGCCTTCGGCGTCTACGTGCACTGGCCGTTCTGCCTGTCGAAGTGCCCCTATTGCGACTTCAACAGCCATGTCCGCCATGCCGCAATCGACGAAGCACGCTTCGCCTCCGCCTTCGCGCGCGAGATCGAAACGACCGCGCAGCGCGCGCCCGGCCGCGAGGTCACCTCGATCTTCCTCGGCGGCGGCACGCCGTCGCTGATGCAGCCCGCGACCGTCGGCGCCGTGCTCGATTCGATCGGCAAGCACTGGCAGGTCGCTCGTGATGTCGAAGTCACGCTGGAAGCGAACCCGACCAGCGTCGAGGCCACGCGCTTCGCCGGCTATCGCGCCGCCGGCGTCAACCGCGTCTCGCTCGGCGTGCAGGCGCTCGACGATGCTTCGCTGAAGGCGCTCGGCCGCATGCACAGCGCGCGCGAAGCGCTGGACGCGGTCGCCATCGCGCGCCGCTCGTTCGAGCGTTATTCGTTCGACCTGATCTACGCCCGCCCCGACCAGACGCCGGCGATGTGGGCCGATGAACTGCGTCTTGCGATCGCGGAGGCGGCCGAGCATCTGTCGCTCTATCAATTGACGATCGAGGAGGGCACGCCGTTTTTCGGCCTGCACCAGGCCGGCAAATTGAAGACGCCGGACGAGGCGGTCGCGCGCGCGCTCTACGACGTCACGCAGGAAACCTGCGACAAGCTCGGCCTGCCCGCTTACGAGATCTCCAATCACGCGCGGCGCGGCGCCGAATGCCGGCACAATCTGGTCTACTGGCGCGGCGACGAATATGCCGGCATCGGCCCCGGCGCGCACGGCCGGCTCGACATCGACGGGATCAGGCACGCCACCGCCACCGAGAAGCGTCCCGAAGCCTGGCTGTTGCGGGTCGAGACCAACGGCCACGGCGTCGTCACCGACGATCTCCTCAACAGCGAGGAGCGCGCCGATGAATTTTTGCTGATGGGACTCCGTCTCGCCGAAGGCATCGATCCCGAACGCTACACCGCCCTCTCCGGCCGCGCGCTCGACCCCAAGCGCATCGCGCTGCTGCGTGAGGAAGGCGCGATCACGGTCGATGCGACGGGACGGCTGCGCGTGACCAGCAGCGGATTCCCGGTGCTGGATGCGGTGGTCGCGGATCTGGCGGCCTGAGCTCTCTCCCCATCGTCGTCCTGGCGAAAGCCAGGACCCATTACCCCAGGGAGGAGTTTGGCGAAGAGTCCCAATTATTCTTTGCTGGTACTCGCACTGTAGTCACTCGATAGATCACGCGGTATGGGTCCTGGCTTTCGCCAGGACGACGGCGAAAGAACAGCTAAGCCCCAAAACTCTTCGGCGAACCCGCGACCGCGACGCCGCCGCCGGTCGTCACCTTCATCACCGCAAGGCCGCGTTCGTTGGTGCCGTCGGCGCGGAAGCGGAATAGGCCGTCGATGCCGGCAAAGCCCGAGGGGTTGGTGAGCACGTCGGACGAGAAACGGGTGGTGCCCTGCGTGCGCGCGAGCGCGGCGACGAGGGCGACCGCGTCATAGGCGAGCGTTGCGGTGCGAATCGGCTCGGCACCGTATTTGGTGCGGTAGCGGCCGGAGAAAGCGCGGAAGCCGGCGGGATCGGGCGCCGCGTAGAGGCCGCCTTGCAGGCTCGCATTCGCGTAGACGCGCGGATTGTCCCACAGGCCGGTGCCGAGCAGCTGGATGTTGCGCAAGTTCGCGCCGGCGGCCGTCATCGCATCTGCGACCGTCACCACCGCATCGCCGTCATCGGCGATGAACAGCGCATCCGCGCTGCCGAGCTGCTGCGCCACGGCGCGCGCCGGCGTGGCGCGGTCGGCGCCGTATTTCTCGAACGCGACGATGCGGCCGCCGCGCCGCGGCACCGCCGCCTTCACCGCGGCCTCGACCACATTGCCATAGGCATTATCGGGCACGAGCGCGGCGACGGAGCGCTTTCCGATGCTGGCGGAATATTCGACGATGCGGTTGACGTCGGACTCCGGCAGGAACGAGAGCAGATAGACGCCGCGGCCGGCGATGCTGGAATCGGTCGAGAACGCGATGACGGAAATGCCGCGCGTGCGCGCGACCTGCGCCACCGCCGGCACCGATTGCGCGAACAGCGGTCCCAAAATGATCTCGGCGCCTTCGTCGATCGCCTGCTGCGCACCGGCCTGCGCGCCTTGCGGGCTGCCGTTGTCGTCCTTGATCAGGAGCTGGATGTTCGGATTCTGGAATTCGGCCAGCGCCATCTCGGCGGCGTTGCGCATGGATTGCGCGGCGAGGCCGGCGTTGCCGGCGGCCGAGAGCGGCAGGATCACGGCAACCTTCACCCCGCCGGTGCCGGCGGTGGTGGCCTGTTGCGGCGGCCCGGCCGGCTGAGCCGGGGGCGCGGAAGAGCTGCTGAAGGGATTGGAGAACTGGCTCAGGCTCTGCTGCACGCCGGCGCAGGCCGACAGCAAGGGCGCGCCGAGCAACAGGCCGAGCGCGCCCCGCCGGGTCGCACCCGACGATTGGGGCCCCGGATCGGGAGACTTTGGATGACGCGGGCCCAGCATGGCAGCTTCTCTTCTGACCTGCCGTCGCCGGCCGGTCACAACAAACTTGCCGCGACAGAAGCCGCGGATTCAGGCATATTGTCGGCAAATAGTTAACCAAAACAAAAGGATAATGACCGCTTAACGCGACCGCACCTTAAAGTCCCGGCCAGCTGTCCGCCGTCCGTCACCCAGCATCAAGGCGGCGTTTCCGCCGCGAATATGGCGCTGACGCTGCATTCCCTCTGGAATGTGATGCCGGATGGATCACATTCCACTCCTCTTCAGTCCTTGCCCCGCCCCTTGGCCTAGCCGCGATCTTTTTCGGAGGACCGGTTCCCAGCCCCGGGGATCATGCCTAAGTTCGATTCATTATGCGCGCAAAGCCGGCCCCGATAAATACGCCTGAAGGCACAGACGCCGCCCCGCGCGGCTTCTCCATCGACGCCCATCGTCTTGCGGCGCCGAAAGCGGCCGCGGGCCTCTATCTGGTCGCGACCCCGATCGGCAATCTCGGCGACATCACGCTGCGCGCGCTTCAGACGCTCGCCGGGGTCGACGTCATCGCCTGCGAGGACACCCGCATCACGCGGCGCCTGACCGAGCGCTACGACATTTCCGCGCAGCTCAAGCCCTATCACGAGCACAATGCCGAGGCGGCGCGCCCGAAGATCCTGGAGCGGCTTTCGCAGGGCGGCTCGATCGCGCTGGTGTCGGACGCCGGCACGCCGCTGATCTCCGATCCCGGCTTCAAGCTGGTGCGCGAGGTGTGCGCCGCCGGCCACGCCGTCTACGCACTGCCCGGCCCCTCCTCGGTGCTGGCGGCGCTGTCGGTCGCCGCGCTGCCGACCGACCGCTTCTTCTTCGAGGGCTTTCTGCCGGCAAAATCCGCCGCGCGCCGCTCGCGTCTTGCCGAGCTTGCCCGCATCGATGCGACGCTGGTGATGTTCGAGTCCGGCAACCGCGTGCAGGACACGCTCGCCGCTCTCGCCGAGATCATGGGGACGCGCGAGGCCGCGATCTGCCGCGAGCTGACGAAGCTGCACGAGGAGATTTCGCGCGCGACGTTGACCGAGCTGGCACGCGAGGCGGATGCGCTGGAGACGCGCGGCGAGTTCGTGCTGGTGATCGCACCGCCTGCGGCGGACGCCGAGATGCTGACATCGCATGCGCTCGACGACCTGCTGCGCGCGCAGCTGGCGACGCACAGCGTCAAGGACGCCGTGGCCCATGCCGTCGCGCTGTCCGGCCGGCCGCGGCGCGAGGTCTATGCCCGCGCACTCGAGCTCGCAAAAGATTTGCGGGGCGGCGATGGCGAAGCCTGAGGGCGGAGCGGAACCGAAAGTCGCCTCGCCCGAGCGCGTCGCCGCGTTCCGCACCGGCATCTCTGCGGAGAGCCGCGCCGCCGCCTATCTCATGGCCAAAGGCTATCGCATCCTCGCCAAGCGCTATCGCACCCCGCATGGCGAAATCGACATCGTGGCGCGCCGGCGCAATTTGATCGCCTTCGTCGAGGTCAAGGCACGCGCCAGCCTCGATGATGCGGCCTATGCGGTGACGCCGCGCCAGCAGCAGCGCATCATCGATGCCGCGCAAGGCTGGCTCGCAGCGCATCCCGAGCATGCCGAATTCGAATTGCGATTCGACGCCATGCTGATTGCGCCGCGATCACTTCCACGCCATGTGTTGGCAGCATTCGACGCCTCGACCTGAAAGGCAGACCATGAAACTGAACGTCGCCGTCCAGATGGACCCCATCGCCCGCATCAATATCAAGGGCGATTCCACCTTCGCGCTGCTTCTGGAGGCGCAGAAGCGCGGCCACGGCCTGTCCTATTACACGCCCGACAAGCTCTCGATGATCGGCGAAGAGCTGGTCGCGCCGGTGCAGCTCCTGACCGTGCGCGACGAGCCCGGCGACCATTTCACCCTCGGGGAGCCCAAGCGCGAGGCACTCAACGGCTTCGACGTGGTGCTGCTGCGCCAGGACCCGCCGTTCGACCTCGCCTACATCACCTCGACCCATTTCCTGGAGCGGATTCATCCGAAGACGCTGGTCGTCAACGATCCGGCCTCGGTGCGCAACGCGCCGGAAAAGCTGTTCGTGATGAACTTTCCGCAGCTGATGCCGCCGACCCTGATCTCGCGCGACCTCGACGAGATCAACGCGTTCCGAGACAAGCACGGCGCCGTCGTGATGAAGCCGCTGCACGGCCATGGCGGCGCGGCAGTGTTCCGCGTGATGCCGCAGGACATGAATTTCGGCTCGCTGTTCGACATGTTCACGGTCACGTTCAAGGAGCCCTGGGTGATCCAGCAGTTCATCCCCGAGGTGAAGCACGGCGACAAGCGCATCATCCTGGTCAACGGCGAGTTCGCCGGCGCCGTGAACCGCGTGCCCGCTGCCGACGACCTCCGCTCCAACATGGTGCGCGGCGGCGCGGCGCAGGAGACCGAGCTCACCCCGCGCGAGCGCGAGATCTGCGCCACCGTCGGCCCGGCGCTGCGCGAACGCGGCCTGCTGTTCGTCGGCATCGACGTCATCAACGGCAACCTCACCGAGATCAACGTGACATCGCCAACGGGCATCCGCGCCATCGCGCGGCTCGGCGGCCCGGACGTGGCGGCGAAGGTCTGGGACACGATCGAGCAAAAGCGGGCGAAGTAGGGCTCGCACGCTGTCTCCCCCAACGTCGTCCTGGCGAACGCCAGGACGACACCGATGATGTGGCGCATTGCTTCCGTCTTGTTGGCATGACGGCGCGACGCCAGCTCCCACGTCACTAACCACCCATTCACCATGACGCCGCGCGCATCGTTCGAACGAACGTCCGCACTGCGTGAATCTACGGGGGCCGCTGGCCGACCGAATAACGCCACGTTCACCATCTGCCCAGAACTCGGGCCGTAGCCGGCCGTCGCATTCGTAACCGCAACACCCCTTATACTTTTACTCCCTACTCATCGACACGGGGAACCCGCCACGTGCGGTTCGAGTGCCCCGCGTAAGAGTAGAGGCGTATGAATACCGCACGCATTGTCGTTCTCGTCATCGCACTGGGCGCCGGCGGCGTCGCTGCGTATCTGGCGAGCGGCTACGACAACAAGCCCGCGCCCGCGCTTCCCGTCGCCGAGAAGCTGCCGACGGTTGAGGTTCTCGTCGCGAAAAACGATATCCAGCTTGGCCAGGCCGTGAAGCCAGAGGATCTGCAATGGCAGTCCTGGCCGGCGGCAACCGCCAGCGGTGCCTTCATCCGCCGCGACAGCAGGCCCGAGGCGCAGACCCAGATCGCCGGCTCGATCGCGCGCGTGCCGTTGATGCAGGGCGAGCCGATCCGCGAGCAGAAGCTGGTGCGGGCCGAGGGCTCCGGCTTCATGGCCGCGATTCTGCCGTCGGGCATGCGCGCCGTTTCCACCGACGTTACAGCCGAGACCAGCGCCGGCGGCTTCATCCTGCCGAATGACCGCGTCGACATCGTTCTGACCCGCCGCCTGAAGAATCCCGACGTCAACGGCCCGACCGCCGGCAACGACCTCATCCTGTCCGAGGTCATCCTGACCAACATCCGCGTGCTCGCGATCGACCAGGCACCGAAGGAAAAGGACGGCCAGAACGCCGTTGTCGGCAAGACCGTCACGCTCGAGCTCAAGCCGGATCAGGTCGCAACGCTCACCGCGGCGCGCCAGGGCGGCACGCTCCAGCTTGCGCTGCGGAGCATCGTCGATGCCAACGCAACCGAGCTCACGGCCGAGGACCTGGCGATCAAGCGTTCCGGCGGAGTCAACGTGATCCGCTACGGCGTCCAGGTGCGACAACTGACGTCACAGAAGTGATGGGGATAGCATGAACTACGGGGATGATCGGGCGGGCTTGCGCATTCGGGGGAATCGCGCACGCACGTTCTGGACGGGGGCGATGTTGACACTGGGGCTGCTCGCAGCGCCTGGCCTCGTCAGCGCCGCCGAAGCGCCGGTCGGCGACCAGGCGCCGCTGCAGGCGCCGGATCTTGGCGTGGCATCGGTCGGGACGATCGCGCCGGCGAAGACGCGCTTCCTGTCGCTCGGCGTCGGCAAGTCGGTCGTCATCGACCTGCCCCGCGAGGTCAAGGATGTGCTGGTGGCCGATCCCAAGATCGCCAACGCGGTGATCCGCTCGGCCCAGCGCGCCTATATCATCGGCGGCCAGGTCGGCCAGACCAACGTCGTGTTCTTCACCGCCGACGGCCAGCAGGTCGCCGCCTACGACATCGCGGTGAAGCGAGACCTCAACGGCATGCGTGCCGCGCTGCGCCAGTCGTTGCCGGGCGTGCAAATTGAAGGCATCGGCGACAGCGTGATGCTGACCGGCTCGGTGTCGAGCCCGGTCGAGGCGCAGCAGGCCGGTGAAGTCGCCGCAAAGCTGGTCGGCGGCTCCGAGAAGGTGGTCAACAACATCGTGGTGCGCGGCCGCGACCAGGTGATGCTCAAGGTCGTCGTCGGCGAAGTGCGCCGCGACATCGTCAAGCAATTGGGCGTCGATCTCAGCGCCAGCCTGAACGCCGGCACTGCGGTCGTGAACTTCAACAATTCCAACCCGTTCTCGGTCTCCGGTGGCCCGCTCGTCAGCAGCAACGGGCTCGGTGTTACCGGACTCGCAAAAGGCGTGGCCACCGTCAACGCCACGATGCGGGCGATGGAAACCGCCGGCGTGATGCGGACGCTGGCCGAGCCGAGCCTGACGGCGATCTCGGGCGAATCCGCGACCTTCATCGCGGGCGGCGAATTCCCGATCCCGGGAGGATATGCCTGCGATCCGGTCACCCACGTCTGTACCACCCAGATCACCTACAAGAAGTTCGGCATCTCCCTGAACTTCACGCCGGTCGTGCTCAGCGAAGGACGTATCAGCCTGCGCGTGATGACCGAGGTCTCGGAGCTGTCGAACCAGAACGCCATCTCCGTGACGCAGGCGGTGTCCGCGAGCCAGACCAGCTCAGTCACCATCCCCTCGATCCAGACCCGCCGCGCCGAGACCACGCTCGAGATTCCCTCGGGCGGCTCGATGGCGATGGCCGGCCTGATCCAGCAGCAGACCAAGCAGGCGATCAACGGCCTGCCCGGCGTCGACCAGGTGCCGATCATCGGCGCGCTGTTCCGCAGCCAGGACTTCGTCAACAACGAGACCGAGCTGATGGTGATCGTGACGCCCTATGTGGTGCGCGCGGTCGCCCAGAAGGAATTGTCGCGGCCCGACGACGGCTTCGCGCCGGCCTCGGATGCACAGACGGCGCTGCTCGGCCGCATGAACCGGCTCTATGGCATCGCGCGCCGCGTCGATCCGATCGACGGCGCCCGCGGCGATTTCGGCTTCATCATCGACTGAGACCGGCGGACGGCTTGGGGAACGGGGCAAGGATCGGGGCAAGAGGGGATCAAGCGATGACGAAGACCATGGCCGATCGACGTCGCGGCTTAAGCGTCGCGCTGGTGCTGACGGGGCTCTCCGTCATGCTGGGTGCGTGCAACACCACGGGCGAGATCGTCACCCAGACGGTGCCGACCGATTATCGCCAGCGCCATCCGATCGCGGTGCAGGAAGCCAAGAAGTCGATCGTGATTTTCGTCGGCAAGGCGAGAGGCGGCCTCTCGGCCGCACAGCAGTCCGACGTCGCGGGCATCGCCGGGGACTGGGTGCGCGAAGGCACCGGGTCCGTCGTCGTCGACGTGCCGATCGGCAGCGCGAATTCGCGTGCCGCCGCGACGACCTATCATGAGATCCGTTCCGTGCTCGCATCCGGCGGCGTGCCGTCGCGCGCCATCGTCCAGCATCCCTATCGGCCCGAGGATCCCGGACTGCTGCCGACCATCCGCCTGAGCTATTCGCGCATCGCCGCGGTCGCCGGCCCCTGCGGGCTGTGGCCCGAAGACGTCGGTCCGTCCATCCTCGACCCCGGCTACAACGAGAACCAGCCGTACTTCAATCTGGGCTGCGCCAGCCAGCGCAACCTCGCGGCGATGATCGACAACCCCGCCGACCTCGAGCAGCCGCGTGCCGAAACGCCGGTCTATACCGCACGTCGCGACATCGCCTTCGATCGCTATCGCAAGGGCGCGGCGATCGCGACTCCCAGCCCCGAGGCCGACAAGGCCAAGCTCAGCGACACAGGCAAATGACGAGCGTCAACGACGAAGAAACGGACCATCCGCGGCACCCCGAGGAGCACATTGCGCCGGTTCCTCGCATCTCGGTGCAGGCCTTTTGCGAGACCGACCAGACGCTCGCCGCGGTAACCGCGGCGGGAGAGGATCGCCGGCTGGCCAAGGCGCACCTGACCGCCAAGGAAGGCGGCCTCGCTGCGGCGATCGAAGTCTATGAAACGATGCCGACGCCGAACGTGATCGTGATCGAATCCGACGGCACGCGCGACATCCTGGAGGGCCTGGACGATCTCGCCGGCGTCTGCGATCCCGGCACCCGCGTGGTCGTGATCGGCAATCCCAACGACACCGCGCCCTATCGCGAGCTGGTGCGCCGCGGCGTCAACGACTATGTGGTGGGACCGGTCGAGACGATCGACGTGGTCCGTTCGATCTGCAGCCTGTTCTCGGCGTCCGAAGCCATCATCACCGGCCGCGTCATCGCGGTGGTCGGCGCCAAGGGCGGCGTCGGCGCGTCCACCGTCGCGCACAATGTGGCCTGGACAATCGCCCGCGACCTCGCGCTCGATTCCGTCGTGATCGACCTCGACCTCGCCTTCGGCACCGCGAGCCTCGACTACAACCAGGACCCGGTGCAGGGCATCGCCAACGCAGTGCTGTCGCAGGACCGGCCCGACACGGCGCTGATGGAGCGCCTGCTCGCCAAATGCACCGAGCGCCTCAGCCTTTTGGCCGCGCCCGCCACCCTTGACCGGGTCTACGATTTTGGCGCGGAAGCCTTCGACGCGGTGTTCGACACGCTGCGCATGACCACGCCCTGCATCGTGCTCGACGTTCCCCATCAATGGTCGGGCTGGACGCGGCGCGCACTGATCAACGCCGACGACATCGTGATCGTGGCCGAGCCCGATCTCGCGAACTTGCGCAACACCAAGAACATGCTGACCGTGCTGAAGACGGCGCGGCCGAACGACCGGCCGCCACTGTACTGCATCAACCAGGTCGGCATGCACAAGCGCGCGGAGATCGACGTCAAGTCATTCGCCAAGACCATGGAGAGCCAGCCGATCGCGGTGATCCCGTTCGATTCGAAGCTGTTCTCGACCGCCGCCAACAACGGCCAGATGATCGCGGAGGTCTCCAAGAGCCACCGCACCACCGCGCTGTTCCAGAACATGGCGAACCGCCTTGCCGGGCGCGGCGAGGTGAAGAAGCCGAAGCGCTCGCTGCTCGGACCGCTGTTGAAGAAGCTGAAGGGCCGCTCGGGCCGCGCATCCGCGCCGCATCGCAAGGCGTCGTAGGCGCCCGCGTCGAGAAAACACGTCAAACAGAAACCAACGAGTTGGCGGACTACTTCTCGGCCCGCTGCTGTTGCTTCTTCGCCAGCAGCTGCCGCAGCGCCGTGATCTTCGCCGCGGCCTGGTCCGGCGGCAAATCTGCCTTCACGAGGATTTCAGCCTCGGCCTCGCGGCCCTGCAATCCCAGCACGAGCGCGAGATTGGCACGGATCCGCGCATCGTTCTGATTGCGCTGATGGGCGCGGCCGAGCACCTGTTCGGCCTTCGCCAGATTGTTTTGCAGCACATAGGACAGGCCGAGATTGGACAGAACCTGCGGCTCGTCCGGCACGATCTTCAGCGCGGTCGCGTAATATTGCTGCGCCTCTTCGTTGCGGCCGAGCTGGTCGAGCGCCGCGCCCTGTGCCGACAGGATGCGCCAGTCCGGATCCTCCGGCGTATGCGCGCGGCTCAGAACGTCGAAAGCCTGCTGGAAATTGCCGTTGTCGGCGAGCGCGCGGCCGTAGCCGGCGAGCAGCGCCTTGTTGCGGGGATGGCCGAGCACGGCCTGCTCGAGCACCGCGACCGCCTGGGCGCTCTGCCCGCTCTCGCGCAACGCCTTGCCGTAGTCGAGCGCGACGTTGGGATCGCTGGGCTTGGCGCGATAACGCTCGCGCAATGCGTCCATGTCCGGCTTGCCGTCAGCCTTGCTCGCGGCTTCCGACTTGCCGCCGAGCGCGCCGGTGATGTCCTCGATGCCAGTGGTCTGACAGCCGCCGAGGGCAAGGATCACAAGCGCGGACAGCAGATATCTCGCCGGGCGAGAGGCAAGGGACAAACGCTTGGACATACTCTGATCACTCGGCGACTGATCAGGGATGCTTACCGATTAACGCTAAATTCCCGTTAAGGACGTGAGCCCCGCAGTCTAATCGGTGAACTCGGCGCCGAACTCGCACCCGATGCGCCAGCGCAGGCGGCACTGGCGGGAATAGTCCGGCGCGAAGATGATGGTGAATTGCGGCGGCACTTCCAGGAATTCCGCCACGACTTTCACGCCCCCGTCCGAGATATCGGTAATCGTGCAATCTCGCGGCAGCGAGCCCGCGCCAAAGTGAATCTTGGCGAGCCGGCTGCACACCCGACGTTCGCTTCTCCGGCGATTTGCAAGCATTTTGATTGTTCACTTGTTAGATCACGGCCCATCCCGCAGCCCTAGGAGTAGCGGACATTCGTTGGGATGTGCTGAGGACAGAAGCTTGCATTCGAGGCGTAGTGTCCGCGTCCTGTTTACGATTGGTTAGGGCTTCCGCGGCGCCGGGCGTGTTCCCGTATTGTTCTTGCGGAGGGTGGCCGGCTCTGCTACCCTCGATTGTGCAAGAGGGCAGGCTGGTTCGGCATGGTTCAACGGGTTTCTACCGTCGCCTTTGAGGGGATCGAGGCCCGCGCGGTCGACGTGCAAGTGCAGGTCGCGCCGGGCCTGCCGGCCTTTGCCATCGTCGGCCTGCCGGACAAGGCGGTGTCCGAGGCGCGCGAGCGGGTCCGCTCGGCGCTGATCGCCTCGGGCCTGGCGCTGCCGGCGCGGCGGATCATCGTCAATCTGGCCCCCGCCGATCTGCCCAAGGAAGGCAGCCATTACGACCTGCCGATCGCACTCGGGCTGATGGCGGCAATCGGCGCGATTCCGCCGGATGCGCTGACCGGCTTCACCGTGCTCGGCGAGCTCGGCCTCGACGGCTCGATCGCGCCTGTGGCCGGCGTTCTTCCCGCCGCGATCGGCGCCAATGTGCGCGAGGAAGGCTTGATCTGTCCGGCCGCCTGCGGCTCCGAAGCGGCCTGGGCGAGCCCGGACATCCAGATCATCGCCGCACAATCGCTGATCCAGATCGCCAACCACTTCAAGGGCACGCAGGTGCTGTCGCGGCCCTCGCCGAAAGTGCACGAGGCCGCCGCCTCAAAGCTCGACCTGCGCGACATCAAGGGCCAGGAAAGCGCCAAGCGGGCGCTGGAGATCGCGGCCGCCGGCGGACATCACCTGTTGATGATCGGCGCACCCGGCGCCGGCAAGTCGATGCTGGCGGCGCGCCTGCCCTCGATCCTGCCGCCGCTGTCGCCGGGCGAGCTGCTCGAGGTCTCGATGATCGCCTCCGTCGCCGGCGAGATCGAAGGCGGTGCGCTGACTGCGCGGCGCCCGTTCCGCTCGCCGCATCATTCCGCCAGCATGGCCGCGCTCACCGGTGGCGGCATGCGCGCAAAACCCGGCGAGATCTCGCTCGCGCATCAGGGCGTGCTGTTCCTCGACGAGCTGCCGGAGTTCGATCCGCGCGTGCTGGATTCGCTGCGCCAGCCGCTGGAGAACGGCGAGGTCTCGGTGTCCCGCGCCAATCATCGCGTCACCTACCCTGCCCGCTTCATGCTGGTCGCGGCGATGAATCCCTGCCGCTGCGGCAACGCCTTCGAGCCCGGCTATGCCTGCAAGCGCGGCCGCATCGATCGCTGCACCGGCGACTACCAGGCGCGCATCTCGGGGCCCTTGATGGACCGCATCGATTTGCGCATCGAGGTCCCGGCGGTGACCGCGGCCGACCTGATCCTGCCGCCGCCGGCGGAGGGATCGGCCGAGGTCGCCGCACGCGTGGCGGCGGCGCGCGACATCCAGCTTGCGCGTTACGCGGATATCGGCCTGCCGAATGTCCGCACCAATGCCGAGGCGCCGGCCTCGGTGCTGGAAGACATCGCCAAGCCGGACGCGCAAGGCGCCAAGCTGCTGCGCGACGCCGCCGAGACCATGCGGCTGTCGGCGCGCGGCTATCACCGCGTGCTGCGCGTGGCGCGCACGCTCGCCGACCTCGACAACGCCGACAAGATCGGCCGGCTGCATCTCGCCGAAGCGCTGTCCTACCGCGCACTCGCGGAGGATGTACGCCAGATGGCGTGATCATTCCGCGCATCAACCCGGCGGTAACGAGTTTCCTTTACGCTCTGCAAACCATAAGGCCCACAAGTTCCCGGACGGGCCCGGCGAGTAGAGTGTCATGTTGCGTTTCAAGATCCTGGCCTCGGTTGTTCCCCTGTTGGCGGCTGCGGTGTTTGCCCGCAGCGAGATCGGATCGGTCTCGCATCCCTGCATCGCCCTGGGCGACACCTCCGTCGAGCTGACATCGCTGTTCTGGACGGCCGGCATCCATGTCGCCTTCACCGACGATCCGACACGGGCCACGGTGCGGGTCCAGATCACCGACGATGCGGACGGTGCGGACTTCGCGGTCGTGGACGACGGTCTCGGCGCCGAGCCGGACTCCTGCCAGGCCAGTCCGCAGACCCGGCTCATCACGATTGCCGCGCAGCCGGTCGACGGCGGACCGGTGATCTACCTCTCCACCGACGGGCCGGCCGACTATCGCATCTATGTGCGCTCGAAGACGTTCTCGCAGCGCGAGGCGGCGGCGCTGATCGTCGGCGCTCACGACGGTCACCGCCCGTTGCAGGCCGCCTCGCTCTGAAGCGCGATGATTATCCCGCTTCAGAATTGGTGTCGGAGCATGATCTTTCCGGAAAACCGCTGCACACTTTTCCGGATCATGCTCTGAGGCGTTAACACCTCGTCAACCTTGTTTGGAGGCGACCCGAAAGCCTCAAGCTGTTCGCAAGGTCGGCGGGACATCGTCGCAGCGGCGAGCGCGGGGTTTTAAGAGTCGGGGTCGGTGGCGATGGGTCGGACGTTCCGGATCAAGGTGCGCATGCGCCGCTTCAGGCGGCAGCACCCCCGCATTGCCTTCGCGATCCGCTCCTTCATGATCTTCTCGGCGACGTTCGGCGGCGCTTATGGCTTTGTCTCCGGCAGCCGCTCCGAGAATTCCGGTTACGATCCCCACACCTTCGCGATCGGCGCGAGCTTCCTGTTCGCGCTCGCCTGCCTTGGCCTCGCGACGCTCAGCATGCGCCTGCGCTTCGTCAACAAGCGGCTGCGCAAGCTCGCCGCCCACAACGAGGCACTGATCGATCGCAATTGGGAGCTGAAGGAAGCCGAGGAACGCGCCCGCAGCCTGTTCGAACAGCAGGGCGACCTGATCGTGCTGCGCGATCACCAAAACCGCATCACCTTTGCCAACGACGCCTATTGCGCGCTCGCGGGACAGGCGCGCGGCGCGCTGGTCGGCACGCGCTTTGATTTCGACGTGCTGGAGCAGGGCGACAGTGCCCGCGAAGGCAGCGGCACACGCGTTCACGACCAGAAGATCGCAACCCCGCTCGGCGCGCGCTGGATCGCCTGGCGCGAGGGCTATGTCCGCCTCGACGCAGGCCAGCCGGCCGAGTTGCAGAGTGTGGGGCGCGACGTCACCGACCGCACCGAGACCGAGCGCGCATTGTCCGACGCCCGCGACCAGGCCGATGCCGCCAACCGCGCCAAATCGCGCTTCCTCGCGATGGCCTCGCACGAGATCCGCACGCCGCTCAACGGCATCATCGGCATGGGCGGCCTCTTGCTCGACACCACGCTGACGCTGGAGCAGGCGACCTACGCGAAGGCCGTGAAAACCTCCGGCGAAGCGCTGATGGCGCTGATCGAGGAGCTGCTCGACTATTCCAAGATCGAAGCCGGCAAGCTCGATCTCGACCAACGCCCCTTCGCGCTCTCGACCCTGATCGAGGAGATCACCGAGCTGCTCGCGCCCCGCGCGCAGGCGAAGACGCTCGAGATCGCCGCCTATGTCGACGAGCGCCTGCCGCTCGAGGTGGTCGGCGACGCCGCGCGGCTGCGCCAGGTGCTGCTCAACCTCGCCGGCAACGCCATCAAGTTCACCGCAAGCGGCGGTGTCGCGCTGATCGTCGAGCCCGGCATCTGGCCGAACGAGATCAGCTTCCTCGTCCGCGACACCGGCATCGGCGTCGCAGCCGAAGCGCAGCAACGCATTTTCCGCGAGTTCGAGCAGGCCGACGAGCGCGTCGCCCGCACCTATGGCGGCACCGGGCTCGGTCTTGCCATCAGCGAGCGCATCGTCAAGCGCATGGGCGGCCGGATCACACTCGCGAGCGAACCGGGCAAGGGCTCGACCTTCGAGGTCGCGGTGCCGCTCGCGCCGTCAGAGGCCCGCGCGGGGCGGACCGCATTCCCGAGCCCCGACCTCACCGGCAAGTCGATCCTCCTGATTGCCGATGGCATCGAGGCCTCGCTGATCGCGCGGCGCCTGGAGCGCTGGGGCAGCCAGACCTGCCTGGTGACCGACGCCACGGTCGCGGAAGCGCTGCTGCCGGAACGCTCATGGCACGCGGTGCTGGTCGATCGCGCGATCGGCCCTGCAATTGCCGACCGGCTGGGCGAAGTGGCCCGCGCTCATGCGCCGCAACGGCTGGTGCTGCTGACGTCGAGCTCGCGCCATGAAAAGCAGTCGGCGGCCTTCACCGGTTTTCTGGTGAAGCCGCTGCGCGCGACCTCGCTCGCCGCACGCCTCGCGCTGACCCCGGAGGTTGCCTCGCCCGAGCTTGCGCCGGAGCCTTCGGTGGAAGCCACGAGCGCGGCGCCGGCAAGGGGGCTCTCGGTCCTCGTCGCCGAGGACAACGAGATCAACGCGCTGCTGATGCGCTCGCTGCTGACCAAGCTCGGCCACCGCGTCGTCATCGCCGTCCATGGCGAAGCCGCGCTGGAATCCTGGCTCGCCGCCGGCTCGGCCGGCACGCCCTATGATCTCGTGCTGATGGACATCCAGATGCCGCAGCTCGACGGCATCGAAGCGACCAAGCGCATCCGCGCGCATGAGGCCGCCACCGGCGGCCAGCACACGCCGATCCTCGCGCTCACCGCCAATACGCTGGTGGAGGACCGCTACGCCTGCTTCGAGGCCGGCATGAACGGGTTCCTGATCAAGCCGCTCGACCGCGACAAGCTGGACGAAGCGCTGGCGGGACTGGCGGCGTCGCGGCAGCTGGCGGGCTGATCCGGGATTTACGGGAACCTCACCTCGGCTGGCAATCGCCAATTGAAGTCAGCTGCACGGTGCGTCACCATCCTCCGGGGCATTTGCAAAGAGGATGTCGCACATGAACGTGCTTTGCCGCCTCGCAGTCATTGTCCTTCTCGCTGGATTCTCCCGATACGCCGCAGCCGATACGCCGGATCTCGTCTCATCGCTCAAGCAAGGCGGCTACGTGCTGATCTTTCGGCACACTGCGACCGACGATAGCCAAAAGGACGTCTACCCCTTCAGGTTCGACGACATGAGCGCCCAGCGTCAGCTCAGTGAAAAGGGCAGGGACATGGCGCGCCAGATCGGGGCGGCGGTCAAGGAGCTCGCGATCCCGATCGGCGATGTCTACACCAGCCGGCTGAACCGCGCGATCGAGACCGGCAAGCTGATCTCCGGCCGCGAGGTCAGGCCGGTCGACGCGTTGACAGACAGCAGCAACGCCGGCGCATCGGGAATGGCAAACCCGGCCGGCGCAAATGCCAAGGCCGGCCAGTCCGTGCGACAGCTCGTCGATGCACCGCCGAAGGCCGGCACCAACACGTTCCTGGTCACCCACAAGACGAATATCGCCGATGCCTTTGGCAAGGATGCCGGCGACGTGCAGGAGGGCGAAGCTTTCGTCTACAAGGCCAGCGGCTCCGGCCCGGCCGCCTTTGCGGGGCGCATCAAGCCTGCGGACTGGAGCGCGAAGGCCGGCAGGTGACAGACCGCATCGAACCCGGCCGCCTGCGCGACGGGACGGGCGTGACTTGCCGCCCCGCCGCAGTCCTGTGATACCAACGTCCCGTAAGGAGCGACTGAAAGGCCGGCGACACGTGAGAACATCGGAAGACCGCTCATTCCTCGTCTTGCTTGCGGCAATCTCCGTCGCGTTCGGCTGGCTGCTATGGCCGTTCTCCGGCGCATTGTTGTGGGCGACGCTGCTGGCGATCATCTTCGCGCCACTCTATCGACTTTGCCTGGAAACGTTCCCGGAATGGCGCAACCTTGCCGCACTTTCCACCGTCCTCGTCGTGGTCGTCATGGTCCTGATCCCTGTGGCCGTCGTGATCGCCTCGCTCGTCGAGCAGGGAGGGGAGCTGTATCAGCGTGTTCAGACCGGGGAGATCAGTTTCGCTCATCCCCTGCAGCAACTGAAATCCGCGCTGCCCGACTGGGCCGCGTCCGTCTCGGACCGTCTGGCCGGGATTGATCTTTCGGCCCTGAAGGAACGCCTCTCGAGCCTTGTCGTCCCGGCCGGCCAGCAGCTGGCCGGGCACGCGATCAACATCGGTCAGTTGACCGTGGAGTTCGTCGCAAGCTTGCTCGTGATGCTATACCTGCTGTTCTTTTTCCTGCGCGACGGTGACGAGCTGAACGTACGCATCCGCGACGCGCTGCCGCTGCGTAGGAGCCACACCGCCGCGATTCTGGATGCGTTCACCCTTTCGGTTCGCGGGACGATCAAGGGGATCATACTGGTTGCGCTGATCCAGGGAGCGCTTGGCGGGCTGATCTTCTGGCTGCTCGGCCTGACTGCGCCGCTGCTGGCCGGCGCCCTCATGGCGCTACTTTCACTTCTGCCTGTGCTCGGCTCCGCCCTGGTCTGGGTTCCGGTCGGCCTCTACCTGCTCGTGGCAGGCGCAGTCACGACGGGAATGATCCTGCTCGTTTTCGGCACCTTCGTGATCGGTCTTGCCGACAACTTTCTCCGCCCTGTCCTGGTCGGCCAGTCAATCCGAATGCCAAGCTATGTTGTGCTGCTCGCCACCCTGGGCGGCCTTGCGACTTTCGGCGCGAACGGCTTTGTCATTGGTCCGCTCGTCGCCGCAATGTTTCTGACGGCGTGGCACATCTTCGTCGGCTCGAAAGAGCAACAAGAGGTCCGGAATTGACCCGTTACCCGGCGTGACGGTCAACCATGGAGCCCTCGCGCCTTCGATGCGTCATAGCCAAATACCTTTTGTCGGCCTGCGACAAAAGACACTCTGCCCGAACAAGCCAGGGCCTTGTCAGCCGGCGCGCTTACAGCCGCCGCAGCGCCACGCTCTCGACCACGTGGTCGGGGCCCTTCTTCAGGATGAGCGTCGCGCGGGGACGGGTCGGCAGGATGTTGTCCTCGAGATTGGCGAGGTTGGTGCGTTCCCAGATCGCGATCGCGGTGGCGGTGGCTTCCTCGTCGGACAACAGCGCGTAGCGGTTGAAGTAGGATTTGGGATTGGTGAACGCGGTGTCGCGCAGCGCCAGGAAGCGCTTGATGTACCAGCGCCGCAGCGCCGCTTCGTCGGCATCGATATAGACCGAGAAATCGAAGAAGTCGGAGACCACGGGCACCGCCTTGCCGTCGCGCGGCAGCTTGCCGGTTTGCAGCACGTTGACGCCCTCGACGATCAGGATGTCGGGCTGGTCGATCTCCACCCATTGGTTCGGCACGATGTCGTAGGTCAGATGCGAATAGACCGGGGCGCGGACGTGGCGGCGGCCGGCCTTGATGTCGGAGAGGAAGCCAAGCAGCAGCGGCAGGTCGTAGCTCTCCGGAAAACCCTTCTTCTGCATGATGCCCTGCCGGTCGAGCACGGCATTCGGGTACAGAAAACCGTCGGTCGTGATCAGGTCCACTTTCGGGCGCGGCGACCAGCGCGCCAGCAGCGCCTGGAGCACGCGGGCCGTGGTGGATTTTCCGACCGCGACCGAGCCGGCGACGCCGATGATGTAGGGCATCTTGCGGTCGCGGATGTTGAGGAATTGGCGCTCCGCGTAATACAGGCGCTGCATCGCGTCGACATAGATCGACAGCAGGCGCGACAGCGGCAGGTAGATGTCCTCGACCTCCTGCAAGTCGAGACGATCGTGCAGCGAGCGCAGCCGGTCGAACTCGCCCGGCTCCAGCGTCATCGGCGTGTCGTCGCGCAACCGCGCCCATTGCTCGCGGGTATAGACCCGGTACGGATTATACTGCTGCTCGGGTGCGCGGATATCCATGACGCCGCCTTTCCGTTGCGACTCTTTACAGCTTGAGCATGATCTTTTCGGAAAACCGCTTCACACTTTTCCGGATCATGCTCTCGTCACTCTTTACGCGAAGCTTTTTCTTCCAACCCTGACATCGAGGTTCGCTTGCCCAGCGCGGCCTCGACCTCTTCCAGCTTTATGCCGCGTGCCTTCAAAAGCACAAGGAAATGATAGAGCAGATCGGCACCTTCGGCGATCAGATGCGCGCGATCGTTTTCGACTGCTGCGATTACGGTTTCGACTGCTTCCTCGCCGAACTTCTTGGCGCAATGCTCGGCGCCCTTGTCCAGGAGCTTGCGGGTATAGGAGCCCTCGCCGCCGGCCGCGGCGCGGGCGTCGATGGTCTCGGCCAGATCGTGGATCGTGAAACGCGGCATCGGAACTACTCGGAAACACACTTGGCAGCACACCTGGCCACGGCGGCCAAGCCCAACGGCCTATGTAGCATTTTCAGGAGCGGGAGTCGTCAGGCATCCAGGCGCATGGGCAGGCCGCGCCGGGCCATGTGCTCCTTGGCCTCGCGGACGGTGAATTCCCCGAAATGGAAGATCGAGGCCGCCAGCACCGCCGTGGCGTGTCCGTCGCGGATACCGTCGACGAGGTGGTCGAGATTGCCGACGCCGCCCGAGGCGATTACGGGAACGGGAATACTGTCGGCGATCGCCCGAGTCAGCGGGATATCGAACCCCTGCCTTGTGCCGTCGCGGTCCATCGAGGTCAGCAGGATTTCACCGGCGCCGAGCGAGACCACTTCCTGGGCATATTCGATGGCGTCGATGCCGGTCGCGTTGCGGCCGCCATGAGTGAAGATCTCCCAGCGGTCACCACCCGGGCGCTTGACCCGCTTGGCATCGATCGCGACCACCACGCACTGCTCGCCGAATTTTTCGGCCGCTTCCTTGACGAACTCGCGCCGCGACACCGCGGCGCTGTTGATCGAGACCTTGTCCGCGCCGGCGCGCAGCAACGTCTTGATATCGTCGACCTCGCGCACGCCGCCGCCGACGGTCACAGGCATGAAGCAGGCCTCCGCCGTGCGGCGGACCACGTCGAGCATGATGCCGCGGTTCTCATGGGTCGCGGTGATGTCGAGGAAGGTGAGCTCATCGGCGCCGGCGGCGTCATAGGCGATCGCGGCTTCGACGGGGTCGCCGGCATCGCGCAGGTCGACGAAATTGACGCCCTTGACGACTCTTCCGTCCTTGACGTCGAGGCAGGGGATCACGCGCACCTTGAACATCGGATGTCTCCTAGGCGGCGCGCGCGTTGCGGATCAGGGTGAGGGCGGTGGCGGGATCGAGCCGGCCGTCATAGAGCGCGCGGCCGGCGATCGCGCCGGCGAGCTTTTTGGCGCGCGGCGTCAGCATCGCCTTGACGTCGTCGATCGAGGCAAGGCCGCCGGAGGCGATCACCGGGATGGAGATGCTGTCGGCCAGCGCGATGGTTGCGTCCAGGTTCAGGCCCTTGAGCAGGCCGTCGCGCGCAATGTCGGTGAAGATGATGGCGGCAACGCCGGCATCCTCGAACCGCTGCGCGATCTCCAAAGCAGTCACCTGCGAGGTCTCCGCCCAGCCCTCGACCGCGACCTTGCCGTCGCGGGCGTCTAACCCGACCGCGACGCGGCCGGGGAATTTCTTGGCCGCAGCCTTCACCAGTTCAGGATCCCGCACCGCGGCGGTGCCGATGATGACGCGGGTGATGCCCTTGGCGAGCCAGGCTTCGACGGTCGCGAGGTCGCGAATGCCGCCGCCGAGCTGCACCGGGATCTTGATCGTCTTCAGCATCGCCTCGACAGCCTGCGCGTTCACCGGCTTACCGGCAAAGGCACCGTCGAGATCGACGACGTGGAGATACTCAAACCCCTGCTCGGCAAAGCTCTGCGCCTGCGCCGCGGGATTGAGGTTGAACACGGTCGCGCGCGCCATGTCGCCTTGCTCGAGGCGCACGCACTGGCCGTTCTTGAGGTCGATCGCGGGGAAAAGAATCACGGCTTCCATCGCAAAAAGTTCGAGATCAGAGCGAGGCCAAAACGCTGGCTCTTCTCGGGGTGGAATTGCGTGCCGATGGCGGTGTCCTTCGCGACGATCGCGGTGACAGGCCCGCCATAGTCGGCGCGCGCGAGCACGTCCGCCTCATTGGCGGCGTTGAGGTGGTAGGAGTGCACGAAATAGGCGTGCTGGCCCTTGGGGCCGAGCGGCAGCTTGTTCAGCACCGGGTGCTCGCGCAGCACGTCGAGCGTGTTCCAACCCATGTGCGGGATCTTCAGGCTTTCGTCGCGCGGCGCGATCTTCTCGACGTCGCCGCCGATCCAGTTCAGGCCCTGCGTGATGACATGCTCCTTGCCGCGGGTGGCGAACAGCTGCATGCCGACGCAGATGCCGAACATCGGCCGCGCCTTGACCCGCACCGCTTCGGTGATCGCCTCGACCATGCCGTTGACGGCGTCGAGGCCGCGCCGGCAATCGGCGAAGGCGCCGACGCCCGGCAGCACCAGGCGATCGGCGCCGTAAGCCTGATCCGGATCGCTGGTGACGAAGACCTTTTGCGGGTCCTCCAGGCTGCGCGCGGCGCGCTCGAAGGCTTTCGCGGCGGAATGCAGATTACCGGAACCGTAATCGATGATGGCGATGCTCATCTTGACCCTCCCGGTTCTGGAAACAAACCAATGATGCCGCCGGCCGGAATTGGCGGCGGGTTCGAGAATTGCTGGCCCGGCGTATTGCGGGTCGGCGGCGGGCCGCCGCGATCGACGGCCCATTGATCGTTGACGATGCCGTGCTGCTTCTGGCTCCAGCGCTCGAAGAAGCGGCGCTCGGCGGTGTCCTCGTCGTCGGAGATGACGATATCGAGCTGCCGCCACTTGCCGCGCGACAGTGTCCAGCGCCGCAGGCTGGAAGCCTCGAACCCCATCAGCACCGCAACGATCATATTGGCGAAGAAGATCGAGCTGCGGCCGACGCCGAGGCGGTGCAGTCCGGCATCGAACGCAGCCAGGAAGACGATCCAGCCGATCAGCGCCAGCCATAGCCGATTCCACAGCAGCCAGATCGGGCCGAAGATCATCGCCCAGAAATGGAAGCCGTCGCGCACGAAGACGAACTTGTCGGTCGCGCGCAGATCGGCTCCGGCAGGGGAGGGAGCATGAACTGTGTAGACAGGCATGGTGATGCCCCGTTCTCAAGAATTCAGTGATGCCGCCGGCGTCGTTTCGTAACCGACGGAGATGTCAGCCGCCGAGCGAGCCCTTGGTGGACGGGATTTCACCCGCCGCCTTCGGATCGATCGCAACCGCCGCCCGCAGCGCCCGCGCCAGACCCTTGAAGCAGGACTCGGCGATATGGTGGCTGTTATCGCCATATAGGGTCTCGACGTGGAGAGTCACGCCGGCGTTCATGGCGAAGGCCTGGAACCACTCGCGCACGAGCTCGGTGTCGAACTCGCCGATCTTGTCGCGGGGGAAGTCGACCTTGAACACCAGGACCGGGCGGCCCGAGATGTCGATCACGACGCGCGACAGGGTCTCGTCCATCGGCATGTGCACGCCGGCATAGCGGGTGATGCCCGCCATGGTGCCGAGCGCCTGCTTGACCGCCTGGCCGAGCGCGATGCCGGTGTCTTCGGTGGTATGGTGATGATCAATGTGCAGGTCGCCGACCGCCTTGACCGTGAGGTCGATGCGGGAATGGCGGGCGAGGAGATCGAGCATATGGTCGAAAAAGCCGATGCCGGTCGCGATATTGGACACGCCGGTGCCATCGAGGTTCACGGTGACCTCGATATCGGTTTCCTTGGTCTTGCGCTTGATCGTCGCGGTGCGCATCAAAACTAGCTTTCGCTTTATTTGAGCATGATCTTTGTCGGAAAACCGGTGCCCACTTTTCCGGATCATGCTCGGGGGCCGAAAACGGGGGTCTTTTAACAGCCCCATGACGCCTTCGCTACTGCGGGAACGGCTGGCCGGGCGTCTACTTCTGCCTATGGTGAGCGAAATTGGGGCCGGAGCGGCCCGTTGTGCCCTCGCCCCCGACCGCCTAAATCAGCCCGGACAACGAGGATCATTCATGCAGGATTCCCAGAAAAGCTCGCCGGGCTGGCACGGCACCACGATCTTGACGGTCCGCAAGGGCGGCAAGGTGGTGATCGGCGGCGACGGCCAGGTCTCCATCGGCCAGACCGTGATCAAGTCCAACGCCAAGAAGGTCCGCAAGCTCGGCAGGGGCGACGTCATCGGCGGCTTTGCCGGCGCCACCGCCGACGCCTTCACACTCTTTGAGCGGTTGGAAGCCAAGCTCGAGCAATATCCGGGGCAATTGACCCGCGCCGCGGTCGAGCTCGCCAAGGACTGGCGCACCGACCGTTACCTGCGGCGGCTGGAGGCCATGATGATCGTGGCCGACAAGGACGTCTCCCTGGTGCTGACAGGCACCGGCGACGTGCTCGAGCCCGAGGCCGGCGTGATGGCGATCGGCTCCGGCGGTAACTATGCACTGGCGGCCGCGCGGGCCCTGCTCGACACCGACAAGGACGCCGAGACCATCGTCCGCCGCTCCCTCGACATCGCCGCCGACATCTGCGTCTACACCAACCGCAATGTGACCATCGAAAGCCTGGCGACCGGCTAGGGCTGTGATTGAACAGCGGAGCTCAGGACTGGCTGTAACCTCTCCCGCTTGCGGGAGAGGTCGCGCCAAAGGCGCGGGTGAGGGCTCCCTCCCCTTGGGGGCTGTCCCGTTGCGGAAGCACCCTCTCCCAAACCCTCTCCCGCAAGCGGGAGAGGGAGTGCAGCTCCGCCATGGTCGCTAGATGACCCAAAGCTACACCTTCCGCCCGATGACTGCGGCCGACCTGCCGCTGATCCGGCGGTGGCTGGGCGAAGCGCATGTGCGGGAATGGTGGGGCGATCCGGGCGAGCAGTTTGCGCTGGTCAGCGGCGACCTCGATGAGCCGGCGATGGACCAGTTCATCGTGTTGGCCGGCGACAAGCCGTTCGGCTATCTTCAGTGCTACCGCCTGACCGCCTGGAATACGGGCTTCGGGCCGCAACCGGAGGGCACGCGTGGGATCGATCAGTTCATCGGCGAAAGCGACATGATCGCGCGCGGCCACGGTTCGGCCTTCATCCGCCAATTCGTCGACGAGCAGCTGCGGCAAGGCCTACCGCGCGTCGTCACCGATCCAGACCCGCTCAACTCGCGTGCCGTACGCGCCTATGAGAAGGCGGGCTTCGTCCGCGACCGCATGGTCGAGACGCCGGACGGGCCGGCGCTGTTGATGGTGCGCGAGCCATGACGCTGGCAACCACGCACGAAAGCAAAGCCGCGGTGCCGGCATTCGCCTGGGTCGGCATCGCGCTGTTGCTGCTGGCGCTGCAGGCCTCGATCCTGTTCGCGATGGGCCGGGTGCCGATCTGCACCTGCGGCTATGTCAAGCTGTGGCACGGCGTGGTGAACAGCTCGGAGAACTCCCAGCACATCGCCGACTGGTACAGCTTCTCGCACGTCCTGCACGGCTTCCTGTTCTACGGATTGACCTTTCTGCTGTTCGCGCGCCTGCCGTTGCTGCCTCTGTCGTGGCCGGCGCGGCTGATCGTCGCCATGCTGATCGAAGGCGCCTGGGAGATCGTCGAGAACTCGCCATTCATCATCGAGCGCTACCGCGCCGGCACGATCTCGCTGGACTATTTTGGCGACAGCATCGTCAATTCGGTCTCTGACAATCTGGCCATGGTGCTGGGGTTCCTCGCCGCACGCGTTCTGCCGGTCTGGGTCACCGTGATGATCGGGCTCGCCTTCGAGATCATGCTGGCGCTCCACATTCGCGACAATCTGACGCTCAATATCCTGATGCTGATCCATCCGATCGAGGCCGTGAAGCAATGGCAATCGGGGCCGCCGATCATCTGACGGCCGAAAAAGCGACTTGTCCCGGCCCGCATCTGACCCTAGCTAAGGTCCCATGACAGACTTCTCCCCCCGCGAAATCGTTTCCGAACTCGACCGTTTCATCGTCGGCCAGACCGACGCCAAGCGCGCCGTCTCGATCGCGCTGCGCAACCGCTGGCGGCGGCAGCAGCTCGAAGGTTCCTTGCGCGAGGAGGTGCTGCCGAAGAACATCCTGATGATCGGCCCCACCGGCGTCGGCAAGACAGAGATCGCGCGGCGACTGGCCAAGCTTGCCAATGCGCCGTTCCTGAAGGTCGAGGCGACGAAGTTCACCGAGGTCGGCTATGTCGGCCGCGACGTCGAGCAGATCGTGCGCGATCTCGTCGAGGTCGCGATCGCCCAGGTGCGCGAGCGCAAGCGCAAGGACGTGCAGGCGCGCGCCCAGCTCGCCGCCGAGGAGCGCGTGCTCGACGCCCTGGTCGGCGCCAATGCGAGCTCGGCGACGCGGGAATCCTTCCGCAAGAAGCTGCGGGCGGGCGAACTCAACGACAAGGAGATCGAGATCGAGACGCAGTCCTCCGGCGGCGGCATGCCGATGTTCGAGATTCCGGGCATGCCGGGCGCGCAGATGGGCGCGATCTCGATCGGCGACATCTTCGGCAAGCTGGGCGGCCGCAGCAAGACCCGGCGGCTCACGGTGGAAAGCTCGCACGAGATCCTTATCAACGAGGAATCCGACAAGCTGCTGGACACCGAGCAGCTGACGCTGGAAGCGATCAGCGCGGTCGAGAACAACGGCATCGTGTTCCTGGACGAGATCGACAAGATCTGCGCCCGCGACGGCCGCGTCGGCGGCGACGTCTCGCGCGAGGGTGTGCAGCGCGACCTGCTGCCGCTGATCGAGGGTACCACGGTCTCGACCAAGCACGGCGCGGTGAAGACCGACCACATCCTGTTCATCGCCTCCGGCGCCTTCCACGTCGCCAAGCCGTCGGACCTGTTGCCGGAATTGCAGGGCCGCCTGCCGATCCGCGTCGAGCTCCAGGCGTTGACCCGTGACGACATGCGCCGCATCCTGACCGAGCCCGAGGCCTCGCTGATCAAGCAATATGTTGCCCTGATGCAGACCGAGGGCGTCACGCTCGACATCACCGACAACGCCATCGACGCGCTCGCCGACGTCGCGGTCGCCGTCAACTCGACCGTCGAGAACATCGGCGCGCGGCGGCTCCAGACCGTGATGGAGCGGGTGCTGGACGAGATCTCCTTCACCGCCCCCGACCGCAACGGCGAGACCATCCGGGTCGATGCCGATTTCGTACAGAAGCACGTCGGCGACCTCGCCAAGAACGCCGATCTGAGCCGGTTTATTTTGTAATTCCGGGCTTGTCCGCTATCTATCCGCCGTCGTCCTGGCGAAAGCCAGGACCCATTCCACCAGCGGATATTGTTGAAGCAAGATGGCGGCTCTGATCTCGGCTCAAACGACCTGCGGTGGTTATGGGTCCCGGATCTGCGCACGCTCCGGACAACGCTGCGCGTTGGCACGAGCTCGCTTGTCCGGGACGACGGCGGGGGTTGACGCGCGTCGAGTGCCACATGCTCGCTAACCTCCAGAAAAACCCCTGGCGCCTGCTGCTCGCGATCAACGCCGTGGTCCTTGTCGGCGTGTTCGTTCACAAGATCCAGCTGCCGCCCTACGTCCCCTACATCCACCTCCTCGTCGACTACCATTTCGGCTTCATCAAGCGCGCGCTGATCGGGGCGGTCGTCGCGCTGTTCACGACGAAGGTGCCGGTCTGGCTGGTGTTCGCACTCGGCGGCATGACGTGGCTGGTGACGCTGGCGCTATTCGCAAGGTTGTTTCAAAAGACCTTCGGCTTTGCCGCGAAGACGCTGCCGCTGTTCGTGTTCATCGCGGGCTCGCCGTTCTTCCTGAAGAACTTCATGCACACGCTCGGTCATTTCGACATCTATGGCTGCGCGCTGACGATCATCCTGCTGCTGATGCCGGCGGGCTCATTGCTGTTCGTGGCGACGGCGGCGCTGTTCTCGATCGTGCTCGTGCTGATCCACCACATCCATCTCTTGATGTACGTGCCGACCATCATCGCCATCGTCGTGATCAGGCACTATCTCGCCTGCGGCTGCAATCGCAGCAACGTCGCGTTCGGCCTCGCTGCCTTCGCGGTCGTCTCCGCGCTGTTCTTCGCGGCCCAATTCCTGGGAACGATACCGATCACGGAGGCGGATTTCGTCGCGTATCTGAAGACCCGGATGGCCGATCCCTCCCGCACCGACCTCTTGCAATTCAGCTACATCTGGTACCAGCCGCTGGCGAAGGAGATTTCGGACACCTGGGGCCGCCTGCCGCACAACATCCTCGGCCTGCCGGTGTTTGCGCTCTTGATCTGGCTGCATACGCCGCTATGGCGCTATTTTGCCAATTTGATCGGCGCGCTCGCAAGCGAGACGCACCGGCGCCTCGTCATCGCCGCGCTGATCGGCGTCAGCCTCGCCTATCTCGTGATGTTCGCGATGGTGTTCGACTATTCGCGCTGGATCTCGAACTGGGCGGTCTGCATGTTCCTGATCCTGCATGCGGTGAAGATGCTGCCGGCCAAACAGGAAACCCCGCTGATCTCGGCCGGGGATCGCAACACTGACATCTTCGGCCTGGTCATCACGCTGATCCCGCGCGTCGGAATCGTCCGGCCGTTCTAGGGAGGTGCGCTCCCTCTCCCGCTTGCGGGGGAGGGCTGGGGTGGGGGTGTCACCGCAGCGGGATTCCCCAAGACGAAAGAACCCTCACCCGCCGCGCTCTTCGAGCGCGCCGACCTCTCCCGCAAGCGGGAGAGGTGTAGAACCGCTAAAATCTCGCCCGCCTGATCCGCACGTAAAGCGCGCCCTCGCCGCCATGGCCAATATGCGCCGTCTCGAAGCCGACGACGAAGGCGCGGAATTCCGGCAGGCTCAGCCATTCCGGTACCTGCCGGCGGAGCACGCCGCTTTCGCCGCCGCTCCGGCCCTTGCCGGTGATGACGAGCACGAAAGTCAAGCCGTCGTGATGGGCGCGGTGCAGGAAACCGGTCAAGGCGCGATGCGCGCGCGTCTGGGTCATGCCGTGCAGATCGAGCCGCGCCTCGATCTCGCTGCGGCCGCGCGACAGCTTTGTGCGCTCGCGCTTGCCGAGCGGCGCCAAAGGCGGGACGGACGGCTTGGCGGCACGCGGCGCCGGCGCCGCAGCAATCGGACGTGGCGACGGCGCAGGTCGCGTGGCCGGCGCAGCGGGTGATGGTTCTGGTCGCGGCGCGGGATGCGCCTTCGGCGCACGATGCTTCCTCAGCGGCTTGACCTGTTTTGCGACCGTATCCCACAGCTCGCGCTCATCCTCGCTCAGCGCGCGGCGGCGCGGCGAGGGGCGAGGCTCCAGCACGGGCGGACGGGACGATCGTTTCATTGCTGCCGATGGGAACGATTTTTCACCGGCCGCCGCAGCTCTTGAACAGGCTCGATCACGGGACGCGGCACCGGCAACGGGACAGGGCTGGCGACAGCGACCGTCTCACCCTTGCCTGGCGCCACGGCTGCGGCCGGAGCCGCCGGCTTGGCCTGATCCTTAGCAGGTTCGGTTTGCGGAAACAGCTTTGCAATCTTCTCCGAGGGCCGCGGATCCGGCACCGGCAGCCGCGCCGCGCGTGGCGTCGGATCGAGGCTCTTCGGCACCAGCATCACGAAATGCATGGGATGGCGCAGTCGCCCCGAGACGCGGCCGGCATCCGCGCCGGCGCCGAAATAGAGATCGGCGCGCGCGGGACCGATGATGGCCGAACCGGTGTCCTGCGCGATCATCAGCCGATGGAACGGCGTCTTGGAGCGCTCGGAGTCGATCGGCAGCTCGCCCTCGATGAAGAACGGCGTACCATAGACATGCAGCGATTTATCGACCGCGATCGAGCGGCCCGCCGTCAGCGGGATGCCCTGCGCGCCCACCGCCTCGTCCTTGTCCGAGAGATTGACCTCGCGGAAGAAAATGTAGGCGCGGTTCTGGCGGCGCAGCTCCTTGGCGCCATCGGGGTTCTGCGCCATCCATTCCCTGATCTTCTGCATCGACATCTCTTCCTTCGGAATGATGCCGCGCTCGATCAGGATGCGCCCGACGGCCGTGTAGGGGTAGCCGTTATAGGCGTCATAGTTGAGCCGGAGCGTCGTGCCGTCGTCGAACTTGATCCGCGCCGAGCCCTGGATCTGCGCGAACAGGAGATCGGTCGGGTCCTTCAGCCAGGCGATCTCGAGCCCACGGCCCGCGATCTTGCCGTCCTCGATCTCGCCGCGGTCGTAATAGGGCACCAGCTTGCGGCGGCCGATCTTGCGATAGACCGGGCCCTTGTTGGGCAGGCTGACCGAATCCTGCTTGTAGCCGCGCACGAAGAGGTTCGAAGGCCGGCGATAGACCGGGACATTGTAGACGTCGGTCTGCGTCCGCGATCCCTCCAGCACCGGCTCGTAATAGCCGGTGACGAAACCGTCGGGCTCGCCGAGGCGCGAAATGCGCAGCGGCGCAAAATTCTCCTCGAAGAAGGTTTTGGCCTTGGCGTCGTCGCTGAGCTCGAGCGATTTGGCGGCCCGGCACGGTTCGCTCAGCGATGCCCCCAGCGCCTTGTATTCACTCTTGGGCTCGGGAGCGCCGGTCTGCGCGTTGATCGACCGGCAGCTCGCGCGGAACGTCTTGTAGGCTGCGAGATGATCGTCATCGCTCCAGCCTTTCACATCGGCCCAGGCCAGCGGCAGGTATTGCGCGCCTGATATCTCGAACGGCAGGGGGAGCTGCGGATAGGGCAAGGCCCGCGGCGGGGTGGCGGGCAATTGCGGGAGATGGTGATGGTGGCTGCGGTAGTGGCGCCGCGCCGCCTCGGCGCCGAGCGAAAACGACGACAGCACGACGACACCCGCGCAAAGCGCCGTCGCGCTGGTCTTCAGGAAGACCTTAATTCGCGCTTCCGGTGCCAACCAGCTTCCAGTTCGGATCGCGAGAGGTGATGTCGCGGGCGAAAGTCCAGATGTCGGTGATGTCGGCGACCGTATCGGCGCTGCCGTCGACGATGTTGCCGGCCTTGTCGCGGGTGGCCGAGATCATCTGCGAGACGAAGCGGATGGTGAGCTGGGCGGTGCGGTCGCGCAGCTCGGCGCCGACGAGTTCGGCCTTGTCGATCGAGACGAAGCGCGTCTCGGTCTTCTGCTCGTTCTTCTCGCGCTCCTTGATCGCGGCGTCGAAGCTTTCATAGACCTCCGACGACAGCAGGTCGCGCAGCGCGCGGCGGTCGCCATTGGCAAACGCCAGCACGATCATCTCATAGGCGCCGCGGGCGCCCGAAATGAAGTGGCGCGGGTCGAAGGTGGAATCCTTGTCGACGATGGCGTCGAGACCCTGCGCGAGCGCGGTGCCCGGCTCGGTCAGGCCCTTCCAGCGGTCGGAGGGCGGGGTCGGCTCGACCGTCGGCGCCAGCGGAGCCTGGTCGATCACCTTGCCCGGCATGGTCACGACGTTCTTGTCCTGAGCACCCCCCAGCGCGTTGCGGGCGGCAGTATGGTCGAACGGCGGCCGCTCGTTGCCCGTGCGCTGCCCCAGCACGCTGCGCAGCCGCAGAAAAATAAAGACCGCCAGCGCCAGGAAGATGATGGTGTAGATGTCCACGAGGTATTCGCTTTCTGGTCTTCTCTAGAAGGGGCCGCCTAGAAGGGTCGCCGCCGGGAAAATCAATCCGGCCAGTAGACCGTTCCATACGGGAACGGCAAGTCTACATCACCATTTCGGGTCCGCACGTCAGGTCCGTGGGATGTAGGCACGAAATCTTGCCCGGCCAATGGCGCCTTTTGGCACAGCACGAAGTGTAGCGCGTTTTATGCTTAAGGGGAAACCCGATCATGCCCGGAAATCGCGCATCTTCAATCGTTTAACCTGCGATTGGGCCGGGAGGCCGGAGTGAGCGTCACAGATGTGGCCGCGGCCGGGGTATCCCCCCGGGGCCGTTCGTCCTTGTGGAACGAGGCGGCCCTATGTTAGCCAACCGCCGCGAAATTCAGCCCCAATCGGGTAAGGAGAGACTTTCATGACCAACGGTAACGGCACCCCTCCCGAGGCGGCCCCGGCTCCCCAGCTCAACGTGCTGGCGCAATATACCAAGGACCTCTCGTTCGAAAATCCGAACGCGCCGAGCTCGCTCCAGCAGCAGGGCCAGCCGCCCCAGATCAATATCCAGATCAATGTCGGCGCCAATAACCTCAGCGAACAGGAATTCGAGGTGACGCTGTCGGTCGAGGGCAAGGCCGAGACCGCGGGCAAGGTGATGTTCTCGTTCGAGCTCGCCTATGCCGGCGTGTTCCGGATCGTCAACGTGCCGAAGGAGAACCTGCACCCGCTGGTCATGATCGAATGCCCGCGTCTGCTGTTCCCGTTCGCCCGTGAGATCATCGCCACGGCCGTGCGCGACGGCGGGTTCCCGCCGCTGATGCTGGATCCGGTCGATTTCGTCGGTCTGTATCGCCAGAACATGGAGCGGCAAATGGCCGCCGGTGGTCAGGCCGGCCAAGCCTAAAATCAGGCCTAACCAGCCGGATTGACGGTAACTGGAGCGGGCAAAAACTCGTTCCAGATCGCCTTGTCGCCGAGCGTTGCGATGAAGGCCCTGTGGGCCTCGCGCTCGGCGTCGGAAATCCGCGGCGCAAGCGGCGTCGGTCGCTGCCGCCGCGGCGTATCGCCAGCCGCATTGATGCGAATTTCCTCGGCTTCCGAAGCCAGCAGCAGCTGCGACTGCCTCGCCCCGACCAGATCGACATAGACCTCGGCCAGAAGCTCGGCGTCGAGCAGCGCGCCGTGCTTGGTGCGGCGGGAATTGTCGATCGCATAGCGCGAGCAGAGATCGTCGAGCCGGTTGGACACGCCCGGATGCTTGCGCCGGGCCAGCAGCAGCGTGTCCACCAGCTGCTCGCGCGGGATCGCGGCGCGCTTGATCCGGTCGAGCTCGGCATTGATGAAGCTGATGTCGAACGAGGCGTTGTGGATCACCAGCGGCGCATCGCCGATGAACTCCAGGAACGCGTCGGCGACCTCGTGGAACAGCGGCTTGGTCGACAAAAATTCGGCCGACAGCCCGTGCACCGCAAACGCCTCCGCCGGCATGTCCCGTTCGGGATTGATGTAGACGTGATACGTCTGCCCCGTCGGCATGCGGTTGAACATCTCGACACAGCCGATTTCGACCAGGCGATCGCCGCGGAGTGGATCGAGGCCTGTGGTTTCAGTGTCGAGGACGATTTCACGCATGATCAGGAGCCGTGTGGGACGGCGAATCAGGCTCGCCGCTGCGGCATCTTAACGACCTCGGCCAGGATGTGCGCAATTTGCGCCCGCACCGGTTCAAGTCCGTGTGACGTATCCACTACGAAATCGGCCCGCTTGCGCTTTTCCGCGTCGGGCGTCTGCTTGGCGATGATGGCGTTGAGCTTGGCCTCGTCCATCGTGCCCCGCGCCAGCACCCGCTCGCGCTGCAGTTCTGGCGAGGTCGAGACCACAACGACGGCGTCAACGCGCTTCTCGCCACCGGTCTCGAACAGCAGCGGGATATCCAGCACCACGACCGGCGCATTAGCGGCTTCGGCGTCGGCAAAGAATTTTTGCCGGGAGGCGCCGAGCATCGGATGGACGATCTGCTCGAGCTGCTTGATCGCGGCGGGATCGTGCACGACGCGCGCCGACAGTTTTGGCCGATCGACCTTGCCGTTCGCGGTGGTGCCGGGGAAGGCGGCTTCGATCGCAGGCGCCGCCTCGCCCTCGTAAAGCTGATGGACGGCGGCATCGGCGTCGTAGACGGGGACGCCGGCCTCCGCGAACAATTTCGCGGTGGTCGATTTGCCCATCCCGATCGAGCCGGTCAGTCCCAGGATCCGCATCAGCGCACAACCACGTCCGTCATTCAAACTGCAATTAGCTGTTCGCTCCGCAGGAACGCAAGCAGCGGCAGCAGCGGCAAACCCAAAATGGTGAAATGGTCGCCCTCGATGCGCTCGAACAGGTGAATGCCGAGGCCCTCGAGCTGATAAGCGCCTACGCTGGTCGTCACGGCGTCGCCGGCCGCGTCGAGATAGGCCGAAAGCTCCGCCTCGCTCATCTGTCGCATGGTCATGCGGGCCACCGAGACGTCCTCGAAGACAATCTTGCCGTCATGTGCCACGGCCACCGCCGAATTCAGCTCATGGCAGTTGCCGGCGAGATCACGCAATTGCGCCATCGCCTGCGCGCGGCCGGCGGGCTTGTTGAAGAGACGCTCGCCAAGGGCCAGGGTCTGGTCGGCGCCGATGACATGGCTTCCCCGATGATTGGCCGAGACGGCCTTGGCCTTTTCCCGTGCCAGCAAAAGACCGATGTCGCGAGGACTCGAGAGCTTCGACGCAGCCTGGATGCCGCGCTCGTCGATGTCGGCCTTGATCGCTATGAACTCCAGCCCGGCATTCGCCAGCAGCATCTTTCGCGCGCTACTTTGCGAGGCCAGGATCAACGGAGATTTGCCGCGCCACAAACTCATCGCGAAAACTATTCCGAGGGCCGGTTGCGCTGGCGATCGCTGTAGAGCTTCATGATCGCCGCGGCGGTTTCCTCGATCGAGCGCCGCGTGACGTCGAGCAGCGGCCAGTCGTGCTTGGCGCTGAGCTTGCGGGCGAACGCGACCTCCTCGGCGACGGACTGCCTGTCGGTATAAGTGTCGCTGCTGGAGTCGGCGCCCATCGAGAGCAGGCGGTTCTGACGGACCTGGATCAAACGTTCCGGTGTCGCATGCAGGCTGACCACGAGGGGACGCGTTAGCGTCTCCAGTTGCACCGGCACCGGAATGCCCGGCACCAGCGGCACGTTGGCGGTGCGGATGCCGCGATTGGCGAGGTAGATCGACGTCGGCGTCTTCGAGGTGCGGGAGACACCGACGAGCACCACGTCGGCATCGTCGAGACCTTCGACATGCTGACCGTCGTCATGGATCATCGTGTAGTTCAGCGCATCGATGCGCTTGAAATATTCCGCGTTGAGCACGTGCTGCGCGCCGACGCGCCCCGTGGTCGCGGCCCCAAGATACGCCTCGAACAACTGCATCACCGGGCCGATGATCGACAGGCTCGGAACATTGATCCCTTTGCACTTGTCCTCGAGCCGGAAGACCAGATCCTTCTCGAGCAACGTGAACAGCACGATGCCCGGCGCCTCCTCGATCTCGTCGAGCACGCGGTCGAGCTGCTTCTGGCTGCGCACCAGCGGATAGACATGCTCGACCGGCGTGACGTTCGCATACTGCGCGGCGACAGCGCGCGCGACGGTGATCAGCGTCTCGCCGGTGGAGTCGGATACGAGGTGCAGATGGAAATAATTGTTCGAGGTCGGCACAAAAACTCTTTGTATGAGGGCGGTGTGATGTGTGGATTTCTGTGGAGCTTAACCCCTCGGAAAGGGTTGCGCGACACCAGGGGCGGGACAAGTGCCAATTTTCTTCACACCACTGCCCGTGAGAACAAGTCCGGCGGCCCGCCGAGAGGGAAGCGGGATTGCGCGGATAACCCCCTTGATAGGCTGTCGACGGGCGCACGCAAGCCCTTGAGCCCGGACGGCTTATCGGATCCGCCGAGGCCCACGCGGGATATGTTGATGGATGTGAACAAGCGCTCGGGAAGTGGCGGACGGAATTGTGTGAGTCCAATCCACGGTCACTAAGACTCAAACCTTAAGATTCTAAAAGTTTAGGTTTAGATAAGCGGAGCGCTCGGATAAGTGTGCGCTCCCATCTATGAATGAATTCTTACCGGGCTCGTTCCATCCACTGTTTGGTGAGCAGAAGCGTTATCGAGCGAAGCGGATTCCAGTTCGCCTCGAGAAAACGCGTCGAAACAAGAAAAGGAGGCCGCCGGCATGTACGAGTGGATCAAGGCGCTGCATGTGATCGCCGTCATTTCCTGGATGGCGGGCATGCTCTATCTGCCGCGGCTGTTCGTCTATCATTGCGAGGCCGAAATCGGCTCCAAGCAGTCGGAGACGTTCAAGGTCATGGAGCGCCGGCTGCTCAAGGCGATCATCAACCCGGCCATGATCATCACCTGGCTCGCCGGGCTCTATCTCGCCTGGTCCGGCCATTGGTTTGCATCCGGTTGGCTGCACGTAAAACTGGCACTGGTCCTGGCGTTGTCCGCGGTCCACGGCTTTTTTTCCCGCTGGTTGAAGGATTTTGCTGCCGACCGGCGTCCTCGAAGTCAGAAATTCTATCGGATTATCAATGAGGTGCCGACCGTCCTGATGATTTTCATCGTCATCATGGTGATCGTGAAACCGTTCTAGGCAGCGATCTCGATTGATCGCCCAGCGCTTCGGCTTGCGCAGTGAGGGGCGATTTTCTATATTGGCGATATCCCACCCAACGCAGGCGGATGTGGTTGTGTCCGAGCTTTCCAGAGGCCGGACACCGCATCAGGTTTGAAGCCTCACCGGCACTCACCTTGCCAGACCTGCGGACCCTATCTTCCTTCTCGTCCGCATTTCAGAGCCTCCTCGCACCCCCTCCCTAAGGTTACCCCACAGGACCACCCCAATGCGGGAAATTAAACTCCAGGACCTCAAGTCGAAAACCCCGGCCGAGCTCGTCTCGTTCGCGGAAGAGAATGGGGTCGAGAATGCCAGCACCATGCGCAAGCAGGAGCTGCTGTTCGCTATCCTCAAGCAGCTTTCGCTCGCTGAGACCGACATCGTCGGTGAAGGCGTTGTCGAGGTGCTCTCCGACGGCTTCGGCTTTCTCCGCTCGCCCGATGCAAATTATCTGCCGGGCCCGGACGACATCTACGTTTCGCCTTCGCAGATCCGCCGTTTTGGCCTGCGTACCGGCGACACCATCGAAGGCCACATCCGCAGCCCGAAAGAGGGCGAGCGCTATTTCGCGCTGCTGAAGGTCAACACGCTCAATTTCGAGGACCCGGAAAAGGCCAAGCACAAGGTCAATTTCGACAACCTCACGCCGCTGTTTCCGAACCAGCGCTTCCGCATGGAAATCGACGATCCGACGCGAAAAGACCTTTCTGCAAGGGTGATCGACATCGTCGCGCCGATCGGCAAGGGCCAGCGCGCCTTGATCGTGGCGCCGCCGCGCACGGGTAAAACCGTGCTGATGCAGAACATCGCGCATTCGATCACGCACAATCATCCCGAATGCTATCTGATCGTGCTTCTGATCGACGAGCGTCCGGAAGAAGTCACGGACATGCAGCGCTCGGTGAAGGGCGAGGTCGTGTCCTCGACCTTCGACGAACCGGCGGTGCGTCACGTCCAGGTCGCCGAGATGGTGATCGAGAAGGCCAAGCGCCTGGTCGAGCATGGCCGCGACGTCGTGATCCTGCTCGATTCGATCACGCGTCTCGGCCGCGCCTACAACACCGTGGTGCCGTCATCCGGCAAGGTGCTGACCGGCGGTGTCGACGCCAACGCGCTGCAGCGCCCGAAGCGCTTCTTCGGTGCCGCCCGCAACATCGAGGAGGGCGGCTCGCTGACCATCATCGCGACCGCGCTGGTCGATACCGGCAGCCGCATGGACGAAGTCATCTTCGAAGAGTTCAAGGGCACCGGTAACTCCGAGCTGATCCTCGACCGCAAGGTCTCGGACAAGCGGACCTTCCCGGCGATCGACATCTCGCGCTCCGGTACCCGCAAGGAGGAGCTCATCACCGATCCGCAGGTGCTCAAGAAGATGTACGTGCTCCGCCGCATCCTGAACCCGATGGGCACCATGGACGCGATCGACTTCCTGCTCGACAAGCTGCGCTCGACCAAGAGCAATTCGGAGTTCTTCGACTCCATGAACACCTGAGTGCGGTGCAGCGAAGGATTGGAGGGCGCCTTCGGGCGCCCTTTTCTTTTGTGCGGCCTTGTTGCAGCGAGGGTGCAGCATCGCGAGCGGTTCGCCGTCTCACCTGATCTCTATTAATACGTTGACATAGCTAGATAATACTTGATTTTCGCCCAAGTCTGGTAGCCAAGGCGGAGAGACTTTTGCAGCAGAATGCTGTGCCTATGCTGCGATGCAATAAGCGCTTTTGCTGCGAGAATTGGTGCAGCAAAACCGTGCGGGCGTATCGGCCGAAACGGATATTTGCCTTTTCCCTGGCGGCTGGACAAATAGGCCATGCATCCGCGAGACCAGACCATCTTTGCTCTGTCGTCGGGCCGTCCGCCGAGCGCGATCGCCGTGGTGCGGGTCTCGGGCGCCCAGGCCGGCCTGGTGCTGACGACGCTCGCGGGCAAGCTGCCGGCACCGCGGCAGGCCAGCCGCCGGCTGCTCCGTGACGAGAGAGGCCAGCCGATCGACGACGCGGTCGTGCTCTGGTTTCCTGGCCCGAGTAGCGCAACAGGCGAGGACATCGCCGAATTCCACGTCCATGGCGGCCGCGCCGTGCTGGCCGCGCTTCTCTCTGCTATTTCGTTAATTCCGAATACACGGGCGGCCGAGCCCGGCGAATTCACGCGGCGCGCCTTCGAGAACGGTAAGCTCGACTTGACCGAAGCCGAGGGCCTCGACGACCTCATCCATGCCGACACCGACCGCCAGCGCCGCCAGGCGTTGCGTCAACTGCAGGGGCTGCTCGGCAACCGCGCGCGCGACTGGCGCGAGCGAATCATCGAGGCGTCGGCACTGATCGAAGCCGGCATCGATTTTTCCGACGAGGGCGATGTGCCGGCGGAGCTGAGGGCGCCGGCGGTCAAGGCGATCAAGGCGCTCCACGTCGAAATCACAGAAGTGCTTGCGGCACAGGGACATTCTGAACGCCTGCGCGATGGAATGGTGGTTGCCATCGCCGGCGAGCCGAATGTCGGTAAGTCCACGCTGATCAACCAGCTGGTGCGTCGCGAGGTCGCGATCGTCTCGCCGCATGCCGGCACCACGCGCGACGTGATCGAGGTGCAGCTCGATCTCGATGGCTATCCCGTCACTGTCATCGACACCGCCGGCATTCGCGAGACCGATGATCCCGTGGAGCAGGAGGGTGTGCGCCGCGCCCGTGCGCGAGCCGAGGACGCCGACCTCGTGCTGTGGCTGGTGGAGGGGGAGCAGGCCGCGGATCCGGCGGCGATGCGTTCGCTGTGGACGTCCGGCGACGGGAGCCATCCGTCCGGCGGCGCGGTCTGGATCGTGCGCAACAAGATCGATCTCGGCGGAGTCGGGGACGACGGGCCGCGGGGCGAGTTCGGGATCTCGGCGAGCCGCGGAGACGGGATTCGCGAGCTGGTCGACGCCCTCGTGAAGTTCGCCGCCGAGTTCTTTGGAACCAGTGAGGGCGTATTGGTGACCCGGGCCCGCCAACGCGATCTGTTGCGCCAGGCGTCAGACAGCTTGCGCCGAAGTCTGGAGCTTGTAGGAGAGGGCGAAGAGCTGGCGGCCGAGGAGCTTCGTTCCGCCGCCTATGCCCTGGGCCGGCTGTTGGGCCGGGTGGACGTTGAAGACGTCCTTGGGGCCATCTTCCAGAAATTCTGTATCGGAAAGTAGCGCTAGTTCTTCATTGTAGAACTAGTGCTTGTTCCATTGCTTGGTGTTTCACGTGAAACAGGGGGGCGGTTCCGCTTGCGTGGAAGGCGGGTGGGGCCTGTTTCACGTGAAACGAACCTTAGGCGGGTTCGCGCGCTGGATCTGACCTCGCCGCGAAACGGTCCGGATTTGGAGCTGGGCGCGTGCTTCAATCTCGTCATTGCGAGGAGCTCTTGCGACGAAGCAATCCAGACTGCCTCTGCGGAGACAGTCTGGATTGCTTTGCTACGCTCGCAATGACGCACGTGGCACCGATCTCGCCTCCATCGATACGTTTCACGTGAAACATAGTGATTTCAAACCCCAGCCTACTGTGCATGGGTTGTTTTCGCGAAACCGCACTTCGTCCTCCCGACCGCCTCGTTTCACGTGAAACAACCGGCACCCAGTTTCCACTTCCGGCTTCTCCGCCTCTGAGCTAGAAGTCCGCCCATGCGACCAGAGCGAGAGAGTTTCGACGTCATCGTGATTGGCGGCGGCCACGCCGGCTGTGAAGCCGCGGCTGCGTCTGCCCGGATGGGCGCCGCGACCGCTCTGGTGACGCATCGCTTCTCGACTGTCGGCGCGATGTCCTGCAATCCCGCCATCGGCGGTCTCGGCAAGGGCCATCTGGTCCGCGAGGTCGATGCGCTGGATGGTCTGATGGGCCGGGTCGGCGATGCCGGCGGCATCCAGTTTCGTGTCCTCAATCGCCGCAAGGGCCCCGCGGTCCGCGGCCCCCGGGCCCAGGCCGACCGGAAGCTCTATGCCGCCGCGATGCAGGCCGCGATCCGGGAGACCGAGGGTCTTTCCGTCATCGAGGGTGAGGCCGACGAGCTGATTGTGGTCGAGGGCCGGGTGACCGGTCTTCGCCTGGCCGACGGCCGGGAGTTCGGGACCGGGTCCATTGTTGTCACCACCGGCACCTTCCTGCGTGGTCTGATCCATCTCGGTGAGAAGAACTGGCCCGCCGGCCGCGTCGGCGAGGCGCCCGCGATGGGCCTTTCAGGCTCCTTCGAGCGCGCCGGCTTCACCTTGGGACGGCTGAAGACCGGGACGCCACCGCGTCTGGATGGCTCCACGATCGACTGGTCGGCGGTGGAAATGCAGCCCGGAGACGAGCCGCCGGAGCCGTTCTCGGTCATGACCGACCGGATCACGACCCCGCAGATCCAGTGCGGGATCACCCGGACCACGGCCGCGACCCATGAGGTGATCCGGGCCAATGTCCATCGCTCTCCGATGTACTCCGGGCAGATCAAGAGCTCCGGACCGCGCTATTGCCCCTCGATCGAGGACAAGATCGTCCGGTTCGGTGACCGCGACGGCCACCAGATCTTCCTGGAGCCGGAAGGGCTCGACGACAGCACCGTCTATCCCAACGGCATCTCGACCTCGCTGCCGGAGGAGGTCCAGCTCGCGATCCTCGCCAGCATTCCCGGTCTTGAACGGGTCAAGATGGTGCGCCCGGGCTACGCCATCGAATACGACCACATCGATCCCCGCGAGCTCGATCCGACCCTCCAGACCAAGCGTCTGCGCGGTCTGTTCCTGGCCGGGCAGATCAACGGCACCACTGGGTACGAGGAGGCCGCCGGGCAGGGCATCGTGGCCGGGCTGAACGCGGCTTTGGCCGCCAGCGGGGCTGCACTGGTGGTCTTCGACCGTGCCGATGGCTATCTCGGCGTGATGATCGACGACCTTGTCACCCGGGGGATCAGCGAGCCCTATCGGATGTTCACCTCGCGGGCCGAGTACCGGCTGACGCTGCGGGCCGACAATGCCGATCAGCGACTGACCGAGAAGGGCATCGCTCTGGGGTGCGTTGGGAACGCCCGGACCCTGCATCACCGGACCAAGATGGAGGCCCTGAACGCCGCCCGAGCACTGTCGAAGTCTCTGACCATCACTCCGAATGAGGCGATCAAGCACGGACTGTCCCTGAACCGGGACGGTCAACGCCGCTCGGCCTTCGAGCTGATGGCCTATCCGGACATCGGCTGGAGCCAGGTCCGCGCCATCTGGCCGGAGCTGTCGGCGATCGACCCGGTCATCGCCACCCATCTCGAGATCGACGCCAAGTACGACGTCTATCTGGAGCGCCAGAGCGCCGACGTCGAAGCCTTCCGGCGCGACGAGGGGCTGGTGCTGTCAGAGGTCGATTATCAGCTGGTGCCAGGTCTCTCCAATGAGGTGAGGGCCAAGCTGGAGAAGGCGCGGCCGTTCACGGTCGGCCAGGCCGGCCGGATCGATGGCATGACGCCGGCGGCGCTCGGCATCCTCGCGGCCTATCTCCGGCGCGAGGCAAGGAAGACCTCAAAGGCAATTGCATAGGCGTTTCACGTGAAACAGCGCGGACCGGCCGGCGGTCGATCGTCATCGCCGAGACCTTCATCGCCGAAACCTTCAGCACCAGGATCTGGAGCGGGCGAGGGACCCGACGGTCGATCTGCACCGGCCAGCCAGAAGATCAACAAGGCCAGCGCCAACGATCGATCGTTGGACTCGGTCATAGCGGCGGACAAGATCGCAGCGCTGAAGCTTGCGCCCGTTTCACGTGAAACCGAGGCCCGGCTCGATCGCTACATCGCGCTGCTGCGGGAGTGGCAGGCCAAGACCAATCTCGTCGCGCCCTCGACCTTGCCGCACCTCTGGACCCGGCATATCGCCGACTCGCTTCAGCTCGTCGATCTTGTCCCAACGGCCAGGCGCTGGGCCGATCTCGGCAGCGGCGGCGGATTTCCGGGCGTCGTCCTAGCCTGTGCCATGGCGGAGACACCCGGTGCGAGCGTTCACCTCGTCGAGCGAATCGCCAAGAAGGCGGCGTTCCTGCGCGAAGCAATTCGGATCACCACATCTCCGGGAGTCGTACATCTCGCTGAGATCGGGGATAATGTGGATAGAATCACCGGCCCGGTCGATTGCGTCACCGCGCGTGCACTGGCTCCGCTACATCAACTCATCGGCTTTGCGGAGCCGCTGATGCGCCAGGGCGCAAAAGCGTTGTTTCCAAAGGGTCAAGATGTAGAGGCTGAATTGACCGAAGCCGCTAAATATTGGAATATTCAGCCGCAGCTCCACCAAAGCCGTACCGGTGACGGCTGGATCGTGGAGCTCAATGCCGCCGAACGGCGCGGCTGAGACGTTCAGGGGCGAGTGGGGAATTTGCGATGAGCGTGATTGACGAGCCGCAGCAAGAACAGACCGACGTGGTCCCGCAGGGCCACCCGCGGATCCTCGCGCTGGCGAATCAAAAAGGCGGCGTGGGGAAAACAACCACAGCGATCAACCTTGGCACGGCGCTCGCCGCGATTGGCGAGCGCGTTCTGATCGTCGATCTCGATCCGCAGGGCAACGCCTCGACCGGCCTCGGCATCGATCGCCGCAACCGCTCCTGTTCGACCTATGACGTGCTGGTCGGCGAAGCGGCCTTGCGCGAGGCGGTGGTGTCGACGGCGGTGCCGCGGCTGCACATCGCGCCCTCGACCATGGACCTCTCCGGCCTCGAGCTCGAGCTCGGCACCACGCCCGGCCGCGCCTTCAAGCTGCGCGACGCGATCGGTGCGCTCAACAACAACGTCTCGCCGGACGCGGATTACACCTATGTGCTGATCGACTGCCCGCCCTCGCTCAACCTTCTGACGGTGAACGCGATGGCGGCGTCCGATGCGATCCTGGTGCCGCTCCAGTGCGAGTTCTTCGCGCTCGAAGGTCTGTCGCAATTGCTGCAGACGGTGGAGCAGGTCCGCTCGACGCTCAACCCGAACCTGTCGATCCACGGCATCGTGCTGACCATGTTCGACTCGCGCAACAACCTCTCGAACCAGGTCGTCGCCGACGTCCGCCAGTTCATGGGCGAGAAGGTCTACAAGACCATGATCCCGCGCAACGTGCGCATCTCGGAAGCGCCGTCCTACGGCAAGCCGGTGCTGGTCTACGATCTCAAATGCGTCGGCAGCGAAGCCTATCTGCGGCTTGCCACCGAAGTGATCCAGCGCGAGCGCGAGCTGCGCACGACGCATTGACGATGCCGTAGGGTGGGCAAAGGCGTCTTCGCCGTGCCCACCGTCTTCCGCACACAATCGGTGGGCACGCTTCGCTTTGCCCACCCTACGATAATTCAGTTCTGGAGTGCTGCACCGTGAATCCAAGGGAGCTGGCGATGGCCGACGAAGCGCGTTCGCGACTGGGCCGGGGTCTTGCAAGTCTGATCGGTGACGTCGGCGGCGAGGCTCAGCACGTCGATCGTCCGCGCGCGCAGCGCAAGGTGCCGATCGAATTCATCAAGCCCAACCCGCGCAACCCGCGCCGCACCTTTTCGGAAACCGAGCTCAAGGAGCTCAGCGATTCGATCCGGCAGCACGGCGTGATCCAGCCGATCGTGGTGCGTCCGGTGAAGGGCGCGCAGGACCGCTACGAGATCATCGCCGGCGAACGGCGCTGGCGCGCTTCGCAAATGGCAGGCCTGCATGAAGTGCCGATCGTGCCGGTCGACATCAGCGACAGCGATGCGCTGGAGTTCGCGATCATCGAGAACGTGCAGCGCGAAGACCTCAATCCGATGGAGGAGGCGCAGGGCTATCACGCGCTCGCCAATGAGTTCAAACGCAGCCAGGACGACATCGCGAAAGTCGTCGGCAAGAGCCGCAGCCACGTCGCCAACATGATGCGGCTGACGAAGCTGCCGGCCGAGGTGCAGGCCTTCATCGCGACCGGCCAGCTGACGGCCGGTCACGCCCGCGCGCTGATCGGCGTGCCCGATCCGCTCGCTGCCGCCAGGCGCATCGTCGAGGAAGGTCTCAACGTCCGCCAGGCCGAGGCGCTCGCGCATGAAGAGGGCGTTCCGGAGCGCAAGCCGCAGAAGGCGCGCAGCACCGCGGGGAAGGAAAAGGACCCTGACACGATCGACCTCGAAAAGCGCGTCAGCGACGCGCTCGGTCTCAAGGTCACCGTCAATCACCGCGACCCCGGCGGCTCCGTGCAGATCAACTACCGCAACCTCGACCAGCTCGACGAAGTCATGAAGCGGCTGGCGAAGGGCGCGCTGTAGTCTTCGCCGCTATTCCGGGCTCGCGATCACGCGCGGAGAGAGCTGGACTTAGCCCCGCCGCTTGGCGTTCGCGGCGATCGCCATCAGCGTGCGCTGGGCGATGGCGGCGGCGAGGGTGGATTGCTTGCGGGTGTCGAGCGCGGCGGTTGCTAGCTGCTCGATGATGGCGGCGAGCCGCGCCACGCTAAAATTGCGCAGCGCCGTCTCCACCGCCGGCTTTCGCGAAAAGTGCAGCCGCGGAAAGCCGCCGTCGAGCACGGCGGAGGCAGGCTGGCCGTCGGCGATCGCAAGCGCGGATTTGTGCAGCCACGCGGCCTGGCGCTGCGCGGCCGAGATGATCACGCCGGGATAGGTGCCGGCGATCATGGCTTTGGCGAACTCGGTCTCGACGATGTCGGGCCGGCCGGCGAAGGCGCCGTCGACGATCGGATCGAGCTTCAGTTCGGAAGCATCGGCGACCACCGCCATCACGTCTTCCAGCGTGATCTCGCCTTTGCCATGTGCATAGAGCGTCAGCTTGCGCAGCTCGTTGCGCGAGGCCTGGCGGTCGCCGCCGAGAAACGACATCAGCGCCGCGCGGGCATCCTGCGCGATGCGCAAGTTTGCGATGCGAAGCTCGTCGTCCATCAGCTTGGCCAAGTCGCGCTCGGTGTCGGGATAGCAGCCGATCGCCACGGCCGTCTTGGCGCGCTCGCAGGCCTTACGCAGCGGCGATTCCGGGCGCAGCTCGCCGGCCTCGATCACGATGCGGCAATCCTTCACGCCCATCTCGGCCAGCGTGTCGATGCCGCTGGCGAAGCTGCGCGAGCCTGCGCGCACGCGGATGGCGCGTCGGCCGCCGAACAGCGGCACCGTCATGGCTTCGTCGACGAGACGCGACGGCTCGGCGGACAGCTCGTCGCCATCGAGCCTGACCAGCGAGAACGGATCGTTGGGGTCGTCCACGGCGGAGGCGATCAGCGCGTCGGCGCGTTCACGCACCAGCCCGGCGTCGGGACCGTAGAGCAGGACGATCGGCCGGCCCGCGTCGGGGCGGGCGAGGAAGGCGTCGATCTCTTTTCCACGCAGCGCGACCATCGGGCCTAGATCGTCATTCCGGGGCGCGTAGCGCGAACCCGGAATCCAGTGGTTGGGAATCGAGATTCCGGGTTCGCACCACGCGCGCCCCGGAACGACGGGAATGTGAATTAGCTGCCCGCGGTGAAGAACGAGGCGAGCCGGGTGTTGATGTTCTCGGCGATCTCGTTGGCGGCACGATCCTCCGCATCGCGCACCGCGCGGTTGCGGGAGAAGCGCTGGTAGGAGCCGGGATTGTCATAGGACACGCGCGAGAACGTCGTGCCGGTCATCACCGACTTGCCGCTCGCGACCTCGATCAGGTTGTACTGGGCGTCGATGCCGTAATTCTCGCTGGTCGGCAGTCCCGTTGCCTGGCTGATGATCAGGGACGACCGGCTGGAGGTGAAGCGGATCTCCAGGCGGTGAGTCGGCGGCATGCCCGTGGCCGTGCCGTACAGCTTGAAGGCGAGAGCATTGCGGACCTCGACGCCGACGCGGGCCTCGCGGGAGGCGTTGGGCTTGGGGATCGGGGGCAGCTCGACGCCCATCAGCTTCTCACGCAAGCCGGGGGTGCCGTCAGTATGCTCGGCATACATCGGCCGGAAGCAGCCGGCCGTCAGCGCCGCCAGAGCGACGACTGCCAGCAAACGGGCTGCGATGCGGATCCTAGCCGACAACATTCACGATCCTCTTGGGGACGATGATCACCTTGCGGACGGGCTTGCCGTCCAGCGCCAGCTTTACCGCATCGAGGGCCAAAACGGCAGCCTCGATTTCCGGATTCTGGGCCGCTGTTGCAACTGAGACCTCACCCCGCTTCTTGCCGTTGACCTGGACCACCAGGGTCACGCTGTCTTCAACCAGCAAATCGCGTTCGATTTGGGGCCAATTGGCCTCCGAAACCAGCCCCTTCTGGCCCAGCACCTGCCAGCACTCCTCGGCCAGATGCGGCATCATCGGGGAGAACAGCTGGACCAGGATCTGGCTGGCCTCCCGGATCGCCCAAGCCAAGTCCGCGGCCGGCTGGCCGGGGCGCTGGAGGACCTCGGAGAACGCATTGGTGAATTCGCGGATATGGGCGAGGCAGACGTTGAAGTGCAGCCGCTCGATCCCGGTGGTGACCTTGTCCAGCGCGCCATGGGCGGCCTTGCGCAAGGCGGTCGCATCCGCCCCGAACGAGGCCGGCCGGGCCGCCGGCGCCGCCTTGCCGAGTTCGACGGAATCGTTCACCAGCCGCCACAGCCGCTGCACGAAGCGCGAGGCGCCCTGGACGCGCTCGTCGCTCCAGATCACGTCGCGGTCGGGCGGGGAGTCCGACAGCATGAACCAGCGCGCGACGTCGGCGCCGTAGGTCTCGATGATGTCGTCGGGGTCGACGGTGTTCTTTTTCGACTTCGACATCTTCTCGATCGCGCCGATCTGGATGTCTTCGCCCGTCGTCAGCAGGGTTGCGCGGCGCCCGTTGCCGCCGAGTTCGATCTTGACCTCGGCCGGCTGTACATAGGACCCGTCGGCCTTCTGGTAGGTCTCGTGCACCACCATGCCTTGCGTGAACATGCCTGCGAACGGCTCGTCCAGCGCAACGTGCCCGGTCGCCTTCATCGCGCGGGTGAAGAAGCGGCTGTAGAGCAGATGCAGGATCGCGTGCTCGACGCCGCCGATATACTGGTCGATCGGCAGCATCCGGTTGGCGACCGCGGGCGTCGTCGGTGCGTTCTCGTTCCAGGGATCGGTGAAGCGCGCAAAGTACCAGGACGAGTCCACGAAGGTGTCCATGGTGTCGGTTTCGCGCTGCGCCTTGCCGCCGCATTGCGGGCAAGTGACGTGCTTCCAGGTCGGATGATGATCGAGCGCGTTGCCCGGCTTGTCGAAGGTCGCATCGTCAGGCAGCTTCACCGGCAGGTCGGCGTCCGGCACCGGCACCACATCGCATGTCGGGCAATGGATGACGGGGATCGGGCAGCCCCAATAGCGCTGGCGCGAAATGCCCCAGTCGCGCAGGCGGAAATTCACCTGACGCTCGCCGACCGGCGCGTTGCCGCGCAGTTCGCTTTCGAGGCGTTTTGCGACTTCATCCTTGGCCTGCTCGATGGTCATGCCGTCGAGGAAGCGCGAATTGATCATGCGGCCGTCACCGTCATAAGCGGTGTCGGTGATGACGAACGATTTCGGATCCTGGCCCTCGGGGCACACCACCGGCGTGTTGCCGAGGTTGTACTTGTTGACGAAGTCGAGGTCGCGCTGGTCATGCGCGGGGCAGCCGAAGATCGCGCCGGTGCCGTATTCCATCAGCACGAAGTTGGCGACATAGACCGGCAGCTTCCAGCTCGGGTCGAACGGATGGATCGCGCGGATGCCGGTGTCGAAACCCTGCTTCTCCGCGGTGTCGATGATCTCCTGCGCGGTGCCGATCTTCTTGATCTCGGCGATGAACTCCGCAAGCTTCGGGTCCTTCGCGGCGGCGGCCGTCGCCAGCGGATGATCCGCCGAGATCGCCATGAACTTGGCTCCGAACAGCGTGTCGGGGCGCGTCGTGAAAATCTTCAGCTCGCTCTCGCCGGCCGGCGTCGTCGCCTGATCCAGCGCGAAGCGCACCAGGAGGCCCTCGGAGCGGCCGATCCAGTTGCGCTGCATCAGCCGCACCTTGTCGGGCCAGCGGTCGAGCGTATCCAGCGCGGACAAGAGCTCCTGCGAGTACTTCGTGATCTTGAAGACCCACTGATTCATTTCCCGCTGCTCGACAATGGCACCGGAACGCCAGCCTTTGCCGTCGATCACCTGCTCGTTGGCGAGCACGGTCATGTCGACCGGGTCCCAGTTCACCTTGCGCTTCTCGCGCTCGGCAAGGCCCGCACGCAGGAAGTCCAGGAACATCTTCTGCTGGTGCTTGTAGTAAGAGGGATCGCAGGTCGCGATCTCGCGGCTCCAGTCCAGCGACAGCCCGATCGAGCGGAGCTGCTTCTTCATCGCGGCGATGTTGTCGTAGGTCCAGGCTTTCGGGGCGACCTTGCGCTCGATCGCGGCGTTCTCGGCCGGCAGGCCGAAAGCGTCCCAGCCCATCGGGTGCAGCACGTTGAACCCCTTGGCGCGCATGAAGCGGGCCAGCACGTCGCCGAGCGTGTAGTTCCGGACATGGCCGATGTGGATGCGCCCGGACGGGTAGGGGAACATCTCCAGCACATAGTATTTCGGCCGCGAATCGTCGTTCTTGGAGACGAAGATCGCCTTTTCGTCCCAGGCGGCTTGCCAGCGCGGTTCGGAATCGCGGGCGTTATAGCGTTCGGAGGTCATGGAATCGTTGGTTTTTTCGTGGGTTCGGCGGTCTGAAGTGGCCGGACTAGGCCATAAAAGCGACCGTGGGGTCAACGGATGAGTATTGACAACCAACGGCACCGGGAACACAATCCCTAGTCGTATTTCACCTTCGTATACGCCATGAAGCGATTTTTGAGAGTGTTACTGGTTTTCGCCCTGACAGCGACGACGTTAGCTGAAGTGGCAACAATAATTTGCCTGACCACAACAGTTTCCGCAGAGGCTCGCCCGCGCGATCCTTAGCTGCAGTCTGGGCGGAGTATGCGTGTGGTACGGGCATCGACAAGGGGGCCCGGAAGTGCCCATTTGCGCGCTGCGTAAACATCTCAGGCCATGGGCCTGGCTAGCCGCTCTGCTGGCGAGTGGACTGTGCGCGGCTGCCGCAGACGACGTCGAGACCTGCAAAAAGATAGACCCGCTCATCTCACCCGATGCATGCACTGCCGCAATCAAATCGGGGAGCGTTCAGGGCCACGATCTGGCTGTCCTTTATCTGAACCGTGGCTTTCTCGCCAGTCGCGCAAACGATTTCGACAAAGCAATCCAGGACTACAGCGAGGCAATCAAGGTTGACCCGCAATATGCGAATGCTTTCAACAATCGGTGCGCCGTCTACGTCAGAAAGCGCGAATTCAATCGCGCGATCGAGGATTGCGACAACGCCATCAACCTGAACGCAAACTACACAAGTGCTTACGTGAGCAGGGGCAACGCCTACCGCCTGAAAAATCTGCATAGTCAGGCTATCATGGACTACGAGCGCGCCATCGCGCTCGACAAGAATTCAACGGCTGCGCTCTTCGGTGCCGCTCTCTCTTATACGTCCATAGAAGACTACGGACGTGCCATTGAAGTCTATGGCGAAGTCCTCAAACTCGACAGTAAGAGCACTCAGGCGCTTAACAATCGGGGCTTGATCTACCTGAGACTGCATGACCTGGATCGCGCGATCAAGGACTTCAGCGCGGCGATCGATCTCGATCCGACGTTCGTCTATGCCCTGAACAATCGGTGTTCGGCCTACAACAGCTTGAAAGACGCGGACAATGCCTTGAAGGATTGCGACCGCGCGATCGAGCTCGTTCCAACCTATGTAAATCCCTACATTGGACGGGGGCGGGCCCATCGTTTGAAGAATCAAACCGACCTGGCGCTCAATGACTACGATCGGGCGATCGCGCTCGACCCGAAATCCGCGAGCGCATTCTTTGGGCGCGCGTACGTTCACGACCAAAGAGAGGAATATAAACAAGCTGCGGACGACTACACCAAAGCCTCACAATTGAACCCGAACGATCCCGAGACATGGAATAATCTGTGCTGGGCTCTTGGCATCATAGATCAGCTGAAAACGGCACTCTATGCCTGCGACCGGTCGCTTTCATTGCGGCCGAACAGCGCCGTCACGTCAAATAGCCGCGGTCTTGTCAACCTCAAGTCGGGAAATCTAGCCCAGGCCATCGAGGACTACGATCGGGCGCTCAATATGAGTCCGAAGGATGAGAACTCCCTCTATGGCCGCGGTATCAGCAAGTTGAAGCTTGGCGATCGTGCCGGCGGCGAAGAAGATATTAATGCGGCCAAGGCGATCAGCAGCAGCGTCGCCGACGATTTCAAGAAACTAGGAATTCGGTAAGATTACGAAACAAGTCGCTCCATATATTGGAGGATTGGCAAATGAACGAATTGCTCAGCCGGGATGTCGTCCTGCTCTTCGCATTGTGCGTCACTTACATCTTCTGGGCGGTCGTACCCCTGCTTCCTGCGGTTATGATCTACCGGCTGTTTCCCAACGCGCCGGTTGATACGCAATGGAAGATACTGGGAGTTGCAGTGAAAGCGGGCGGAGCGGCCGGCTTCTACTTCGCGATCCTGGCGCTCGGCTTCTTCAAGTTTCTCGAGCCGACGATTGAGTATGTGCGAGGTCTTCAGCGTCCCTATTGGACGGTCGAAGCCTTGGTTCAATTCGTCGAATCGGACGACAGCGTAAGCAGGCCTTACACCACCAACTCTGCGGAGCAGATACGGATTCAGCCCTATGCATATGATTTCAAGCAAACGGACGATCAGACCTATCTGATTACGATGAGGTTTGCCGAGCTCAACAGCGACACTGATTCGATCAGACTCATTTTTCCCGAGGGGATCGGCTTTATCCCTCTCAAGCAAATGATGAGCAGCGACAACACGAACAATTTCCTTAAGCGTGTTAGTCTGACAAAGGGTCCTCCGACGAAGATTCATCCACCCGTCAAGTGGGGACAAAATGCGCCGTCGGTCTCCGACCTGTCGCAAAAGCTGGAGCGCGGTCTCGAAACGATATCTTCCCGGTAGTCTTGCAGCCGGCCGTCAGCCCGCCATCATCATGTCCGCTGCGCCGGTCTCGATCGCCTGCACGCCGTGCTCGACGACGTTGTTGCGGCCGCGGTGTTTTGCGGCGTAGAGGGCGGCGTCAGCGGCTTCGATCAGGTCGCCGGGGCGCAAGGCCTCGTTGGGCTTCGCTGCGGCAACGCCGATCGAGACGGTGACGATCATGTGGGCGGACGTGATGTGCGGCAGGCAGAGCCTCAGCACGGCCGCACGCACCAGTTCGCCGATCTCCACGGCGCGGTCCACGTCGGTGTTCGGCAGCAGCAGGCAGAATTCCTCGCCGCCATAGCGCGCCGCAAAGCCCATCGTGTCGGCGGCGATACCGGACAGCGACTCGCCGAGCCGGGTCAGGCAGGAATCGCCTTCGAGATGGCCGTAAGTGTCGTTGAAGAGCTTGAAGTGGTCGACGTCGATCATCAGCAGCGCGAGGTCGCTGCCATATTGCTGCGCGCGCATCCATTCGAAGTCGAGCCGGCTCTGGAAGCCGCGGCGGTTGGCTAGGCCCGACAGCATGTCGATCGAGGCCATTACCGTCAGCCGGTCGTTGCTCGCGATCAGCTCGCGCTCGCGCTGGCTCAATTGCGCGGCCATCGCGTTGAACGCGCGGGCCAGCGGCACGAATTCGGCCGGCAGGCGATTGCGCGCCGCGCGTGCCGACAGATCGCCCTCGCCGAGGCGCTTGGCCATGTCGGCAAGCATCTCGATCGGCTTGATCACCAGCTTCTCGGCGGCGATCAGCGCGCCGAGCAGGACGAACAGGACGACGAAAGCGAGCTGGAGATAGGCGGTGCGGATATCGCGGCTCACGGCCGCAGACACCTTGTCCTCGTCGATGCTGGCGATCAGGCGGGCATTTGTGCCGGCGATGCGGATGTAGCTGACGGCGCGGCGCGAGCCGTCGGCGGCGAGGAAGGACAGCGAGCCCTCGTCCTGGTCCGACCGCAGCGCCTTGTCGGCGATTGCGGACATCAGCGGCATGTTGTCGAGGGGACGGCCGACCGCGCTGTGCTGGTCGGCGGGGGCGGCCAGCACGGTGCCCGCGCTGTCGACCAGCACGGCGGTGATGCCGGCGCGACCACCGAGATTGCTCATGACCTTCGACATCCAGTCGAGGTTGACGGTGGCGAGCACGACGGCATCGGCGACGCCGCTGAAGGCGGACACCGGATAGACCGCCATGACGGTCGGTGACGGCACCGGCCGCGACAGGATGAAGTCGCTCAGCACGAAACGGCCGGTTTCCTGCGCCTGCTGGAAGTAAGGCCGGTCGCTGAGATCGAGGCCGACATACATGTTGTTGGTGGCGCACTGGATGCGTCCGTCCTGGCCGGCGATCAGAAGCGTGCGGATCCAGGGAAGGTTCGACGGCAGGCTCGCGCGCAGCACGTCGCAGCTCTTGCTGATGCCGCCGGCGGAGGCGCGGATGAAGGCTTCCGATTTCAGGATGGTCTCGACCGACGAGATCACCTCGCGCTGCGCATCGGCGCTGTGCCTTGCGACGGTGTTGAACTCGGCCGCGGCCTGCGCGATTTGGCTGGTGCGCGTGTTCTCGAGCGAACGGATGCGCTCGAGCATCAAGGGCGCCACCAGAATCACGGCGAGTAACGCAAGCCGCGCCCGGATTCCAAGGACCTGCTTGAGTTTTGCTCGCTTACGGTTGAAACTGACGTTTGCCATCTTCGCTGCCCACCCCATGGGCCAAGGTAAAGCGAAGGGTTCAAAAACTCTTTCTTGAACTCGGTAAAATTGGACTTACCTCGGTTACGACCACAGCCAATCGACGTCATGACAGAAGCCAACGCCGCGCCGGTAACCGGCCATTCACCAAACGCGCTCGCCGCGGTCGAAGCCGAAATCGCCCGCGCCTGCAGGGACGCGCGGCGGGATCGCGCCTCGGTCACGCTGATCGCGGTGTCGAAGACCTTCGACGCGGATGCAATTACCCCGGTCATCGTCGCCGGACAGCGCGTATTTGGCGAGAATCGGGTGCAGGAGGCCAAAGGCAAGTGGCCGGCGTTAACGTCCGTTTACCCCGATATTGCGCTGCATCTGATCGGACCGCTGCAATCCAACAAGGCGAAAGAGGCGGTCGCGCTGTTCGACGCCATCCATTCGGTTGACCGCCCGAGCATTTGCCAGGCGTTAGCCAAGGAAATCGAATCCCAGAAAAAGCACCCGCAGCTCTTCGTCCAGATCAACACCGGCGAGGAGCCGCAGAAGGCCGGCGTCGCGCCCGGCGAGGCCGATGCCTTCCTCGCAAGCTGCCGCGATACCTATGGACTGACGATCTCCGGACTGATGTGCATCCCGCCGGTGGACGAGCCGCCGGCGGCGCATTTCGCGCTGACCGCCAAGATCGCCGCGCGTAACGGCTTGAAGAATCTCTCGATGGGCATGAGCGCGGATTTCGCCACCGCCATCATGCTCGGCGCCACGCATGTGCGCGTGGGAAGCGCCATCTTCGGGCATAGATAATTGTCTTGGGTCGTCCTGGCGAAAGCCAGGACCCATTACCCCAGGGAGTGGTTTGGCGAAGATTGGCCGTCGGTATTGCAACGGAGCGGAATCGAGAGATCACGCGGTATGGGTCCTGGCCTTCGCCAGGACGACAGCAGTGATTATTCGAACCCCACCGACACCTTTCCCAACACGCCAAAATCCACCGCAAAGTGATCGCCGGCCTGGATCGGCAGCGGCGGATGGCAGGTGCCTGTGGTCACCACCTCCCCTGCCCGCAAGGTGATGCCGAGTCCGCGCAGCTCGTTGGCGAGCCAGGCGAGTGCAACACGGGGATCGCCGAGCACGTTCTTGCCATGGCCGATGTAGCGCTCGCCGCGCAGCGTGATCTGCGGCCGTTCTTCGACGAGATCCATCCCGCGCCAGTTCGCAGGCGTCGCCGCGCCCAGCACGAACAGATGCGCGCAGGCATTGTCGGCGATGAGCTGCGCCTCGCCGGCGCCGGCGAAATCGACAAAGCGCGAATCCGGAATCTCGATCGCGGGATGGAAGCTGTCCACGGCGCCCAGCACCTCGTCGACGGCGAACGGCGCCGCGCGCGGCGCCAGATCGCGTCCCATGCGGAAGCAAAATTCCGGCTCGCCGACGCGCATCGCGTTGCCCTTCATCGACGCGGTGCCGCCATCGGCGATCACGGTGTCGCTCATGATGCGCCCGGCCAGCGGTCCCGTGACATTGATGTGCTTCTGTCCGGACAAGCTCGTTGCCGCGATCTTCCAGCCGAACAGCTTTCCGGGCGATTGCGCTTCGAGCGCGGCCTGAATGGCGTAGCCCTCGGCGCGGGTCTGCGGCCGCAGATGTCTCTCCAGTGCGTCGAGCTTGGTGCCGTCACGCCAATGTCGGACGAGGATGCGCGATGCGGCGGCGATCTGATCCTTCTCGAGCATGGGCCCTCACCCGATGATGATTCTTGTTCGTGGGCCGATCCGCCGCAGCAATTGCAGCATCGCGGATTTGGTCATGGAGACGCAGCCCGCGGTCGGCCCGAAATTGTCGCGGGCCAGATGCAGAAACACCGCGCTGCCGCGGCCGGCGATGCGCGGGCGCGTGTTGTGGTCGATTTCGATGATGAAGTCATAGAGATGGTCGGCCCGCTTGAGCCGGTCACCGCCCTGCCCCTCGCCGAGCCGGATTCCCTGATTGTAGTGACGGTCCCGGGGATCCTCGCACCAGGCGTCCTCGCCGGTGATGATCCGCGCCGGCAGGAAGGTTTGCGGCCGGCTGTGCCGGTCGCCCCGCCACCACAGTCGCCGCGGTCGGAAGCTGCCCCTCGGGGTGCCGCCGTCGCCCTCGCGTTTGTTGGCGAGAATACCGCCCCGCCCCAGCGCCACCGGAATCGTCAGCGCTCCGGCCGTCAGCCAGCCGCGGCGCGGATTACCGGCGGCAGGCTTAACGCGGATCGCGGACAGCGGTCCGGCGCCTCGATTTTTGGTGTAAGTAGCTGAAGCAGCGTTGTTTTTCATGTGACCGTGCGATGTCGCATTCATTACAGGACATTCATCAAAACGCCCTGCTATTCTAGGTTAGAGTGCTTCTGGCTTGTGAATCGGTAACAGCCCACTACTTCAACACGAACAACAATAATAACGGCGACCCCTAAACTTCCCCTCGCGGCTGGGCGCGGCATGCATGCGCGCCGAGCCGGACCCCAAAAGGATGATACCCTATGGCCAATGCCCGCAAGATCCTGATCGTGGATGACGATACCGATCTGCGCGATACGTTGGTGGAGCAATTATCGCTGCACGAAGAATTTGAAGCCTCCGCCGTCGATACCGGCGCCAAGGGTGCGAGCGCCGCGAAGGCCAATTCCCCCGATCTCGTCCTGATGGACGTCGGCCTGCCCGACACCGATGGCCGCGAGGTGGTCCGCTCCTTACGCAAGGGCGGCTTCAAGGCCCCCATCATCATGCTGACCGGGCATGACACCGATTCCGACACGATTTTGGGCCTGGAATCCGGCGCCAACGACTACGTCGCAAAACCCTTCCGCTTCGCCGTGCTGTTGGCCCGTATCCGCGCCCAGCTCCGCCAGCACGAAGCCAGCGAGGACGCGGTGTTCTCGGTCGGCCCCTACAGCTTCCGGCCCGGCTCGAAGATGCTGACCGCCGCCAATGCGCGCAAGGTCCGGCTGACGGAGAAGGAAACTGCCATCCTCCGCTTCCTCTACCGCGCCGGCCAGATGCCGGTGTCGCGCGAGACCCTGCTCCAGGAGGTCTGGGGCTACAATTCCGGCGTCACCACCCACACGCTGGAAACCCACATCTACCGCCTCCGCCAGAAGATCGAGAAGGACGCCGCCAACCCGGAGATCCTGGTAACGGAAGCCGGTGGCTACAAGCTGGTGCCGTGATACGCTTTGGGGGCGTGCGAATCGTTTTAGATCGCGTGCCCTTGAGCCTCGGATCTGAATGTCAATTGACGACGACGTAGCGCTTCTCGAGCGGGTCCCGACACTGCGCCTGTTGGGAGACGCCTCGTTGCGCATGCTGGCGATCGGCTCCGAGCAGCGTGACTTCGTCCGCGGCGACATCCTCTTCAATCTCGGCGACGACGCCGATGCCGGCTTCGTGGTCCAGCGCGGCGCCTTCCGGGTCGAAGACGGCGCCGGCGCCGAGATGACCGTGGGTCCCGGCGCGCTGATCGGCGAGCTCGCGCTGGTGGTGCCGATGAAGCGGCCGTCGAGCGCGATCGCGCTGGAGCATTCCTCCGTCATCCGCGTCGCGCGCAGCCTGTTTCAGCGCGTGCTCGAAAGCGACCCCGCCGCCGCCGTTCGCCTGCGCGACGAATTCGCAGTTCGCTCCAGCCAGATCGCGAGCGATATCCTGATGGCCGGTGCGAAGCTGACGACCTGAGGCCCCTGTCATTCCGGGGCGCGACGAAGTCGCGAGCCCGGAATCCATTCATCCACCAACTCTGCCGCCCGATGGATTCCGGGCTCGCGCTACGCGCGCCCCGGAATGACAGGAGGTCACACCTCCAGCGTCACCGTCACCGGCACGTGGTCCGACGGACGCTCCCAGCTCCGCGCGTCGCGGAGAATCTTGAAATCCTGGACCGCGTCCTTCAACGCGCGCGAGACCCAGATGTGGTCGAGCCTGCGGCCGCGGTCGCCGACGGTCCAGTCGGCGGAACGGTAGCTCCACCAGGTGTAGACCTTCTCCGACATCGGAATGCGCTCGCGCGCGACGTCGACCCACTCACCGGCTGCGAGTGCCGCCTTCAGCTTCTCGGTTTCGACAGGCGTGTGCGAGACCACTTTCAGAAGCTGCTTGTGCGACCAGACGTCGTTCTCGTGCGGGGCGACATTGAGATCGCCGACCAGGATGTGGCGGTCATCGCCGCGCGGATGCAGCGGCTCGCACGCCGTCATCTCGTCGAGGAAGCGCAGCTTGTGGTCGAACTTCTCGTTCAGCGCCGGATCGGGAATGTCGCCGCCGGCCGGCACGTAGAAATTATGCAGCACCAGCGGCTTTGCGATGTTGGCCTGCGTCCCGAAAGATACAGAAATGTGGCGCGAATCCACCTTGTCGCAGAAGGTGCGGATGTCCTTGGACTCGAACGGGATCTTCGAGACGATGGCGACGCCGTGATAGCCCTTCTGCCCGTTCAGCGCGACGTGCTCATAGCCGAGCCGCTTGAAACGCTTCAGCGGAAAGGCGTCGTCGATGCACTTGGTCTCCTGGAGGCACAGCACGTCCGGCCGCGCACTCTTGAGGAATTTCGCGACCAGATCGATGCGCAGCCGCACCGAATTGATGTTCCAGGTTGTCAGGGAAAGACGCATGAGGGATGCGTCTTAGCATGGATTGGCGCGGGGAAAATGCTTGTCCACAGCGAGCTCTCGTAGGGTGGGCAAAGCGAAGCGTGCCCACCATTCCTGCCGCGAGGAGGAGAGATGGTGGGCACGGCGCAAGTGCGCCTTTGCCCACCCTACAGCAACTATCCTGGCGATGGGCCGTAATTGGTAAAGTCGATCTTGAACATGCCGGGATCGAGCTTCTTGGTTGCGTCGAGATTGTAGACCGCGATCGTGGTGTCGTAGCCCTGCGGGTCGGTGACGGTCCACTGCTTCAGCTGGCCGTCCTTGGCGCCGAACATCAGCAGGAGGCGGCTGGTGCCGACCAGCGCCTGCTTCTCCTCGATGGTGACGCTGACGAAGACGTCGTCGGCCGAGACGTTGACGACGTTGGTGTCCTTCATCAGGTCGATGCGATCGGACAGCAGGAAGCGCAGCGGCGTCTGCGACAGCGGATAGACGTCTTGCGTGGCGAGCTTGCGGTCGCGCACCACCAGCGACGATCCGTCGGCGACGATGTCGATCGGGCTCGGCGCGTCATATTCGAAGCGCACCTTGCCCGGCTTCTGGATGTAGAAATCGCCCTGCGTCTTGCTGCCGTCGGGGCCGACCTGGACGAAATTCCCGACCAGCGTCGACAGCGAGGACAGATAGGCGCTGACCTTGGCCGCCTGCGCCTTCTGGTTGGCGTCGAAGGTCTGGAAGATGCTGCTTGGCACGTTGCGGCGCGGATCCGGGATCACCGGATTCGGCGGCGTCTGGGTCGCGCCGGTGACCGCAGGCCCGCCGGCGGCCGCACCATTGTCGCGGCCCTTCGGCGCGGGCTTCGGCACCGGCACGTTCTGCGCGGACGACGCCGCGGTCACCATCGCGGCGGTGACGAGAAGCACGCCGGCCACGCGCGCGCTTCGCGCGGCGATGGTGGCAGCGAATCGAATGTCCGGATGTCTGATCAACGCGTCGTCCTGTATGGCTAGGCGCCTTTTAGCGTGATTTCGGGCAAAAGCAGATATCGATTTTGCGTGAAAGCCTGTTTTGAGGCGGCTCGCCTCACATATGGCTGTCTTCTTCCTCGACCAGGATCTCGCGCTTGCCGGCGTGGTTGGCGGGACCGACAATGCCTTCCAGTTCCATGCGCTCCATCAGCGATGCGGCGCGGTTATAGCCGATTTGCAGGCGGCGCTGGATGTAGCTGGTCGAGGCCTTGCGGTCGCGTTTGACGATGGCAACGGCCTGCTGGAATAGATCGCCGCCGCCATCCGCACCCATGCCGCTGGCGTCGAACACGGCGCCGCCGTCCTCGTCCTCGGTCGGCTCTTCGGCCGTGACGGCCTCGAGGTATTCGGGCTGGCCCTGCGTCTTGAGGTGGCGCACCACCTTCTCGACTTCGTCGTCCGATGCAAACGGTCCGTGCACGCGGCTGATGCGGCCGCCGCCCGCCATGTAGAGCATGTCGCCCTGGCCGAGCAGCTGCTCGGCGCCCATCTCGCCGAGGATGGTGCGGCTGTCGATCTTGGAGGTGACCTGGAAGGCGATGCGGGTCGGGAAGTTCGCCTTGATGGTGCCGGTGATGACGTCCACCGACGGACGCTGTGTCGCCAGGATCACATGCAGGCCGGCTGCGCGCGCCATCTGCGCGAGACGCTGTACCGCGCCTTCGATGTCCTTGCCGGCGACCATCATCAGGTCGGCCATTTCGTCGACGATGATGACGATGTAGGGCAGCGGGTCGAGCGAGAGCTTCTCTTCCTCGTAGATCGCCTTGCCGGTTTCCTTGTCGAAGCCGGTGTGCACCGTGCGCGTCGGCTCCTCGCCCTTGGCTTTCAACTCGAGCAGGCGCGTGTTGTAGCCGTCGATGTTGCGCACGCCGAGCTTGGCCATGTTCTTGTAGCGCTCTTCCATCTCGCGCACGGCCCATTTCAACGCGACCACCGCCTTTTTCGGGTCGGTCACGACGGGCGTGAGCAGATGGGGAATGCCGTCATAGACGGAGAGTTCGAGCATCTTCGGATCGACCATGATCAGCCGGCACTGGTCCGGGCGCAGCCGGTAGACCAGGCTGAGGATCATGGTGTTGATGGCGACCGACTTGCCCGAGCCGGTGGTGCCGGCGATCAGCATGTGCGGCGTGCGCGCTAGGTCGATGATGACGGGGTCGCCGCCGATGGTCTTGCCGAGGCAGAGCGGCAGCTTTGCGACCGTGTCGACGGTCTCCTTGGCGACCAGCAGCTCGCGCAGATAGACCTTTTCGCGATGGGCGTTCGGCAATTCGATGCCGATGGCATTGCGGCCGGGCACGACGGCGACGCGCGCCGACAGCGCACTCATCGAGCGGGCGATGTCGTCGGCGAGGCCAATCACGCGCGACGACTTGATGCCGGGCGCCGGCTCCAGCTCGTACAGCGTGACGACGGGACCCGGATTGGCCTTCACGATCTCGCCGCGCACGCCGAAGTCCTGCAGCACGCCTTCGAGCGCGCGCGAATTGGCTTCCAGCTCGGTCTTGCTGAGCGGCTGGCGATCGCCGGCCTTGGGCGCGGCCAGCACGGACACGGACGGAAGCTCGAACTTGTCGGAGGATTTCTTGGCCGCGGCCTTCGGAGCAGCCTTCTTGCGCGGTGCGCGCGCGGCAGGCTCCTCCTCTTCCTCCTCGTCTTCCTCTTCCTCGTGCTCCTCCTCGTAGTCCTGGTCTTCGGACCGCGGCGAGATCGGCGGCGCGGCGCGGCCGCCGCCGAGATTCGGCTCCTGGCGGCTGAACCCAACGGCCTTGGTCTTCGGTCCGCTCGAGACCAGCGAGCGGTAAGCGGCACCACACAGCCAGATCAGGCGCGCCTTGGTGCTCATCAGCGCATGGAACAGCCAGCCCAGCGACACCGAGCCGCGATCGCTCTCCTCGTCTTCATCGAGCGGCTTGTCGTCATCCTCGATCTCGGCGAGCTCGTCGTCATGCTCGCGTGCGCCAAGACCGCAGGCGATCAGGAAGGTCGCGGCCATCGCCGCGAACAGGATCACGCCGAGCACGGTGCGATAGATCATGCCGGGCGGCCCGAAAATCACCGCGGGCGCGCGCACCAGGGCATCGCCGACCACGCCGCCGAGTCCGGTCGGCAGCGGCCATGCGCCGCCGTGCGGCCAGCAGCTGACAAAGCCCGCAGCGATCACGGTGCAGAGAATCCAGGAGCCGAGCCGCAGCGCCTCGCGGTCGAACGGGCGATGGGTCATCATGCGCCAGCCCCAGACCGCGACCGTCAGGACCAGCATGATCGCGCCGAGCCCGAGGATCTGCATCGCAAGGTCGGCGCCGATCGCGCCGGCATAGCCGAGGATGTTGCGGATCGGCCGCGAGGTCGCGTGGCTGAGGCTTGCATCCTGCACCGACCAGGTCATGAGCGCGGCCGAGGCGAGCCCCGACAGCGCGATCAGGCCGAGGCCGGCGAGCTCGCGCATACGCCGCGCCAGCCCCTCGCGGATCGACGGCGGCAGATGGCCGACCAGTGGAATGACACGTTCGATTGCCGACATGCTCACGGGCCCCGCCTAACCCAGAGTCTCGACCAGGCGGTGCAGCGCCTGTGCCGTGGTCTCGCCATCCTGCACCAGCGCGAGGCGAATGTAGCCTGCGCCGGGATTGAAGCCGTCGGGCTGGAGCCGCGCCAGATAGCTGCCGGGCACCACGCGCACGCCGGCTTCTTTGAAGAGCCTGAGCGTGATCGACACGTCGTCGCCGAGCTCGGACGTGTTGAGCCAGACGCAGAAGCCGCCGTCGGGCCGGCGATAGCCGTAGCGATTGCCGATGATCTGGTCGGCGAGGTCGAACTTGATCCGGTAGAGCCTGCGGTTCTCCTCGACATGCGCTTCGTCGCCATAGGCGACGGTGGCGACATGCTGGAGCGGCACGGGCACCTGGGGCGCTGCGATGTTGCGCAGCTCGAGGAACATGCCGATGAACTTCTTGTCGCCGGCGGCGAACCCGACGCGCAGGCCCGGCAAATTGGAGCGCTTCGACAGCGACTGGAACGCAACCACGCGGGTGAAGTCGGGGCCGGCACATTCGAGCGCGCTGCCCGGGGCCTCGCGGGTGTAGATCTCCGAATAGCACTCGTCGCTGAGGATCACGAAGCCGTAGCGGTCGGCGAGTTGCTTCAACCGCTTGAAATAGTCGGGCTTGGCGACCGAGCCCTGCGGATTGGCGGGCGAGGCCAGATAGAACGCCACCGTGCGCGCCAGCGTCGCCTCGTCGATGGCGTCGAGATCGGGCAGGAAGCCATTCTCGACGGTGGTCGGCAGATAGACCGGCTCGCAAGCCGCTGCGCGGGCGCCGGCGCCATAGACCGGATAGAACGGGTTCGGCATCAGGATGGCGGGCTTGCCGGGGCGCGGGCTGACATAGCGTGCGGCCGTGATCGCGGCGAGGAACAGCCCCTCGCGGCTGCCATTGAGGACGAGAAGCTCGCTCGCGGGGTCGAGCGGCCGCGGCAGCTTGAAGCGCGACGACAACCAGGCGCTCGCGGCTTTCCGGAACGGCTCGGTGCCCTGGTTCATCGGGTAACGGCCGAAATCGGCGGTGTGCTTGGCCAAGACCGGGCCGACGAAATCGGGCACGGGATGCTGAGGCTCGCCGACCGCAAGCGTAATCAAGGGTTTACCCGGCTGATGGGGGGCCAACAGCTCGTTCAGCCGGACGAAGGGCGAGCGTTCGGAATCGGAGCTTCCGCTGGCCTGCGGCGCACGGGATGAAGCGGTCATAGCCATTCTGGACGCCAGCACTCTTGGAACAGCCGGTCGCACCAAGGCGCCGGCGGGAAGCGGTTCAGTTCACCATAGATAGGGCGAGGTTAAGACGCGATTAACCATCGGCCGCCGCCCCCGTCCAGAGCGGGAATATTGAGGCCGGATAACAACGGGATGGGTGGGCTACAGGGCCGGCTGGTTCCTTGACCTCTCCCGCTTGCGGGAGAGGTCGCGCCGAAGGCGCGGGTGAGGGTTCTCTCCGCATAGGGATTGTCCCGATGTTGAGACACCTTCTCCCCTGCCCTCCCCCGCATGCGGGGGAGGGAGCGCGCCGTCATCGTGGACTAGTGCCCCGGCAGCTTCTCGAACGTCGCCATGCCGGCGGGGATGGCGTGGAATTCCTGCTTGTCGCAGGTGTAGATCGCCATCTGCGGATGGAACTGCTCGGGCTCGTCCAGCGTGCCGACCTTCAGGATCGCCGCAGGCAGACCCGGAACCTTGGTCACCAGATGGGTGCCGCATTCGGGGCAGAACTCGCGCGTCACGGCGCGCTCGAGGTCCTTGCGGGTGAACTGCTTGGGCTGCCCGATGATGTAGCTGAAGCCGGCCACCGGCATCGCGATGAAGGTGTTGGGTGCGCCGCCCGAGATGTACTGGCACTCGCGGCAATGACACTGCGCCTGCATCATCGGGTCGCCCTCGGCCACGTAGCGCACTTCGCCGCAATAGCATCCGCCTTCCAAACGCATGACGATCTCCCGGTTTGTTGTTCGTTGTGGTCGATATTTCTGCGCCGGCAATCTGGAATGGCAATCCTTTTCTTTGCTTCTTTGCCGCGCGGCGCAAAAAGAAAGGGGCTCCAGCTTGCGCTGGAGCCCCTCAACGGTCGGGGCATTGCCGGGTATGTGCCCAAACCGTAGTTGTGGACGCGGTCTCCGGGGAGACCGTGCCCGGGAGGAGAGGTTACATGTTGTAGGCGCGCTCGGTGTGCTCGGTGATGTCGAGGCCTTCACGCTCGCTCTCGACATTGGCGCGGAGGCCAACGATCACATCGACGACCTTGTAGAGGATCGCCGAACCGACGCCCGACCACACCAGCGTGGTGCAGACGCCCCAGAACTGGGACACCATCTGCGCCGCGAAGTCGTAATCGGCAACCTTCGGCGGGATCGCCGTGTAGTCGATGATGCCGGCGCCGCCGAGGGCGGGGTTCACCAGGATGCCGGTACCGAGAGCACCGACGATGCCGCCGATGCAGTGCACGCCGAACACGTCGAGGGAGTCGTCGTAGCCGATCGCGTTCTTCACGACGGTGCAGAAGAACAGGCAGACCACGCCGACCACGAGACCGAGGACGATCGCACCCATGACGCCGGAGAAGCCGGCGGCGGGCGTGACGGCCACGAGACCCGCGACAGCGCCGGAGATGACGCCGAGCACCGACGGGTGACCCTTCACGATCCACTCCGCGAACATCCACGACAGCGCGGCGGCTGCGGTGGCGACGAAGGAGTTGGTCATGGCGAGGGCAGCGCCGCCGTTGGCTTCGAGGTTGGAGCCGGCGTTGAAGCCGAACCAGCCGACCCAGAGCAGCGAGGCGCCGATCATCGACATGGTCAGCGAGTGCGGAGCCATCAGCTCCTTGCCGTAGCCGGTGCGCTTGCCGATCAGGAGAGCGCCGACGAGACCTGCGATGCCGGCGTTGATGTGCACCACGGTGCCGCCCGCGAAGTCGATCGCGCCCTTCTTGAAGATCCAGCCGGCGTCGGCGTTGATCTCGTCGAGCTTGGCCTGCGCCGCGGTCTTCGCCGCCGCATCAGTCGCCGCAGCCAGAGCCTTGGCAGCGTCCTGGATCGCGTCCGGGCCCGGCCAGTACCAGACCATGTGCGCGATCGGGAAGTAGATCAGCGTGACCCAGAGCGGGATGAAGAGAGCGATCGCCGAGAACTTCATGCGCTCGGCGAAGGCGCCGACGATGAGGGCCGGCGTGATCGCCGCGAAAGTCATCTGGAAGCACATATAGATGAGCTCCGAGATGTTGGCGTCGACCGAGAAGGTCGCGGCCTTCGAGTCGGTGGTGACGCCCATCATGAAGGCCTTGGAGAAGCCGCCGATGAAGTCGGAACCGCCGGTGAAGGCGAGGCTGTAGCCGTACACGGCCCAGATCACGGTGACGACGCAGACGGTGTAGAAGACCTGCATCAAGACCGAGAGCATGTTCTTGGAACGGACGAGACCGCCGTAGAACAGCGCAAGACCCGGGATCGTCATCAACAGCACGAGGACTGTCGATGTCAGCATCCAGGCGTTGTCTCCCTTGTTGACCGTTGGCTCGGCATAGGCTGCGGTCGCAGCGAACAGGCCGACTGCGAGAGCCGCCAATCCCGCGCCATAGGGACGCTTGAACGTCATATTATTTACTCCTGATTGGATAAGGTTGAGCGCGAAATCAAAGGGCCGCGGCATCGGCCTCGCCGGTGCGGATACGAACCGCATGGTCGAGGTTGATGACGAAGATCTTGCCGTCGCCGATCTGTCCGGTTTTCGCGGCGGACGTGATGGCGTCGATGGTCTTGTCGACCTGGTCGGAGGCGACAGCGACCTCGATCTTGATCTTGGGCAAGAAGCTCACGGCATATTCAGCGCCGCGATAGATTTCCGTGTGGCCCTTCTGGCGGCCATACCCCTTGACTTCCGTCACCGTGAGACCGTGAACGCCGATGGCGGTCAGGGCGTCACGGACTTCTTCCAGCTTGAATGGCTTAATAATCGCCATAACAATTTTCATGGGTCCTATCCCCGCTTGGGCCCGGTCCGGACGTGGCCGGGCGTTTCTCGACTGGTTCGCCACGAGGGAGAAGTTTCACTACGCGGGCACAGCCACGCCCCCTAGAATCAAATGCCGTGCCAGAACGGGCGTGTTGCCTAACGGATTATGAAAGCGGGGGTTTTCGCGTTTCGCGGGTATCGCAGTGCAGTGCGCTATTACGTCGCGCTCAAAAGCTGGTCACGACTGCTCAAAATGAGGGCACGACAGGCTGCCGACACAATGTTGCTCACGTGTCGGGCAGCTGGAAGGTATCTAATTATGGGCGAAGCTTACTGAAGTGCTTCGCCGTGCGGCGAAATACTGAGCCCCTTGAGCTCGTGCCCACGGGATGCGCGGCAATCGGCCGAGCCGCTCGGGCAGAACAAAGCTTGCCGGACGGTATCCGGCCGAAGCCGCCCTCGGACCGTCAGGCAGCGTCGCGCTCCGCAAAGACCCGGTCGATCAACCCCCATTCGACCCCCTGCTGCGCGGTCATGAAGTGGTCGCGGTCCAGGGTCCGTTCCACCTCCGCCTCGGTGCGCCCGCAATGCTGCGCGTAGAGCCGGGTGATGCGCCGCTTGGTCTCCTGCATTTCGTTGGCATGGATCAGGATGTCGGACGCCTGGCCCTGGAAGCCGCCGAGCGGCTGATGCACGTGAAGGCTCGCATTGGGCAGCGCGGCGCGGTGACCTCGCTCGCCGGCCATCAGCAGGAACGAGCCCATCGAGCGCGCGGTGCCCATGCACAGCGTATGAACCGGCGCCTTGATGAACTGCATGGTGTCGTACATCGCCAGTCCACTGGTGACCACGCCGCCGTAGGAGTTGATGTAGAGATTGATCGGTCTGTTCGGATTCTCCGCCTCCAGGAACAACAATTGCGCGCAGACCAGTCCGGACATCGCATCATTGACCTCGCCGTTGAGGAAGATGATGCGCTCGCGCAGGAGCCGCGAATAGATGTCGAAGGATCGCTCGCCGCGGGCAGATTGTTCGACAACCATAGGGACGAGCTGAAGCATGTCGCGCATTGGCGACCTCCATGTTTGCAGGCGATGACGTCTTGTGCTGTTAGGCCGCCATCATCAGGCAGCAATTGGTGTTGGCCGGCTGCGGCAGTTTCGCGAGGTCGTCGCAGGCTTGCTGGAGGATGCGGAAGCGGGTGCCGCCGTCCTCGTTCGGCTCGATCCGGAAGATGACGTGGCTCTCGCGAAACGGCGGCTCTGAATCGCGAAGCCGGTAGCGCACCTCTTCGCCTGCGATCGTTGATTCCGGCTCGGCGCCCGCAAGGTCGCAATCCGGCAACCAGCGCTCGCGCAAGGCCGGAATGGTCACGGCGCGCCAGACCTTTGCCGGCGGCGCATCGAATTCGTATTCAAGCACCAGGGCTTCTTCGGGACGATCAGGCTTCGCGGCGTCGCTCATCGGTCCAGGTCCTTATTAATCCAGGTCCTTATTGATCCATGTCCTTGAGGAGATCGGCGAGTGCTTCCATGCGCTTCGGCCAGTAGGCGCGGTAGCGCGCAAGCCATGCCCCGATGGCGACGATTCCGCCGGGGTCGACTTCGTAGTTCACAAAGCGGCCCTGCCGCTGTTCACGCACCAAGCCTGCCGCGCGCAGCACCGCGAGATGCTGCGACATCGCCGGTTGGCTGATCTCCAATCCGTCGCGCAAAGCGCTCGCATTCAGGCTTCCGCCAGCGAGCTTCTCAAAGACCCTTCGACGCGTAGGGTCGGCCAGCGCCTTGAAGATGTCGGCTTCAATCATGACAACACATAAGCATACGCTTATGTGTTGCGCAAGTCCCGGGTGACCTCAGGCTGCTCGATGCTTCGAACCGGCCGCCCGCGGCTTACTGCAGCGCCTCGCCGTGCTGCGAAATATCCAGTCCTTCGAGCTCGTGCTCACGGGATACGCGCAGGGGCACGAACAGGCCGACCAGCTTGAGCAGGATGAAGCTCACCCCGGCCGCCCAAACGAAGGTGACGGCGACCCCATAAAGCTGGATCAGAAGCTGCCGCGGATGGCCTTCGAGCAGGCCGGCGGTGCCGCCGATGGCGCTGGTTGCGAACACCCCGGCGAGCAGGGTGCCGGTCAGCCCGCCGATGCCGTGGACGCCGAACACGTCGAGCGAATCGTCATAGTCGAAGCGGTGCTTCAGCCAGGTGCAGGCCCAGTAGCAAACCGCCCCGGCGATGATGCCGATGACGATGCCATGCCACGGCGCGACGAAGCCCGAGGCCGGCGTGATGGTGCCGAGGCCAGCGACCGCGCCGGAGATCATGCCGAGCACGGAAGGCTTGCGCCGCGTCGACCATTCGATTGCGCCCCAGGTCAGCGCGCCGGAGCAGGCCGCCAGATGCGTCGCGATGATCGCCAGCACCGCGCGCGAATTGGCCGCGCCGGCCGAACCGCCGTTGAAGCCGAACCAGCCGACCCACAACAGGCCAGTGCCCATCACGGCGAGCGACAGATCGAAGGGCGAGAGATTTTCGGTGCCGTAGCCGTGGCGGCGCCCCATCACCTTGGCGGCGACGAGGCCGGCGGTGCCGGCCGACAGATGCACCACGAGGCCGCCGGCGAAATCCAGTACGCCCATGCTGGCGAGGAAGCCGCCGCCCCACACCCAATGCGCCAGCGGAATGTAGACGAAGATGAACCAGGCGACGGAGAACAGCAGATAAGCGGAGAACCGCATGCGGTCGGCGACCGAGCCCGCGACCAGCGCCACCGTGATGATCGCAAACGTCATCTGGTACAGCATGAACAGCGATTCCGGGATCGTCTTCGCCGCCGGGTTGACGCTGTCGAGCGTCATGCCCGCCAGGAACCAGCGGTCGAGCGTGCCGATCCAGGGGCCGTCGCCGACGAAGCAGAGCGAATAGCCGAACGCGACCCAGAGAATCGAGATCATCGTCACGGCGGCAAGGCTCTGCGCCATGGTGGCGAGCACGTTCTTCTTGCGCACCATGCCGGAATAGAACAGCGCGAGGCCGGGGATCGTCATCATCAGCACCAGCGCGGTGGCGACGATCATCCAGGCGGTGTCGGCGGTGTTGATCTCGGAACCCGCGGCCTGCGCCGGCGCGGCCATGATCGACATAAGTCCGGCCGGCGCAGCCATAACGGTCGCGCGGCGCAACAATCCCGCCATGTCATTTCCCCCAGCATAGAAATTGCGTCGCAGCTGTGGCGTCGTTGCCCGGTGCGATCGAAGAAGAAGTCGTTTTTAGAGCGCGTCGCTGTCGGTTTCGCCGGTGCGGATGCGCAGCGCGTGGTCGATCGGCGTGACGAAGATCTTGCCGTCGCCGATCTGCCCGGTGCGCGCCGTGGCGGTGATCACGGCGACCGCCTTGTCGGCGACGTCGGAGGCGACCGCGATCTCGATGCGCAGCTTCGGCAGGAAGTTCACGACATATTCCGCGCCGCGATAGATCTCGGTGTGGCCCTTCTGGCGGCCATAACCCTTTACCTCGGTCACGGTCATGCCGTGGACGCCGATCGCCGTCAGGGCCTGGCGGACCTCATCGAGCTTGAAGGGTTTGATGATCGCGACGACGAGTTTCATGGTCAGGCCTATTCCCCGGGATGCGCCGCGCCGTATGTCCCCGGCGCAGCGTCAATCTGGCATCTTTCCGGGCAAATGGCATAAAAAAGTTGCAGATTGAAGCGGAAAAACGTTTGGCGTTGTGAACGGCCGCCTCTGTACAGGGCAGCCGTTCATCCGTCACAATGCATTTTTGGCATGGATGCGGTGAACCGAAGCGTCCCAGCCGGTACATAAGTATGTTTGAGGGGGACGTTTCATGGCGAGTTGGTTCTACGCATCCGAGGGCAAGCAGCAGGGGCCCTTTCCCGAAGGGCAGTTCCGCGACCTCATCGCCCAGGGCGTCGTGCGCCCGGATACGCTGGTGTGGACCGAAGGCATGGCCGGCTGGCAGAAGGCCGCCGAGATCCCCGGCCTGGTCGGCGGCGGCGCGCCGCCGATGATCCCGGCCGGTGGTCCGCCGACGATGGGCGGCCGCGGCAATGGTGGCGCCGCCGGCGGATCACTGTCGGTCGATTTTGGCATCCTCGAATTCACCTGGCGCAGCATCGTGATGCTGATCGGCATGTGCTTTGTCATCCCGGCGCCGTGGGTCTTCGTCTGGTACACAAAATGGATCGTGCCTTGCGTGAAGGTCCCGGGACGCCCGAACCTCAGCTTCACCGGCAATGCGATGGCGCTGGTGCCCTGGTTTTTCGGCTTCATCGTTCTGGCGATCGCGATCGGCTTCATCGGCAGCCAGTTGCTGAGCAACCTGCTGTTCCTCGTGCAGATCGTTCTCTACTGGCTCCTCATCAAATGGATAGTCGCGAACCTCGCCTCCAATGGGCAGCCGCTCGGCCTCAGCTTCACCGGCTCGGTCTGGGCCTATGTCGGCTGGAATCTGCTGTTCGCGATCTCGATCATTACCATCATCGGCTGGGCCTGGGTTGCCGCGGCTCAGATGCGCTGGTTCTGCCGCAGCATTGAAGGCACGCGGCGCGAGATCGTCTTCAAGGGCAGCGGTCTTGAGATTCTCTGGCGCGGAATCGTGGCCGCAATCCTGTTCAGCCTCATCATCCCGATCCCGTGGGTGTATCGCTGGATTATGAACTGGTTTGCGTCGCAGACCGAGCTCGCCCCCCGCGGCTCCCTCTAGGCGTTACGCCCTCCGCTCGCGCACGGAGCCTTCCTGCGCGACGGAGGCGACCAGCGTGCCGTCGGGCTTGAAGATCGAGCCGCGGGTCAGCCCGCGGCCGCTTCGCGCGCTCGGCGAATCCTGGGCGTAGAGCAGCCATTCGTCGGCGCGGAACGGGCGGTGAAACCACATCGCGTGGTCAAGGCTCGCCGGCATCATGCGCTTGTCGAACAGCGTGCGGCCGTAGCGCGCCATGATCGCATCGAGCAGCGAGAAATCCGACGCATAGGCCAGCGCGCACATGTGCAGCGCCGGATCGTCGGGCAGCTTCGCCGCGGTCCTGATCCAGACGTGGATGCGGCCGTCCTCGATCTTCTGGCCGAAGTAGCGGCCGAGCTCCACCGGGCGCAGCTCGATCGGACGGTCGGATTCATAGTAGCGGCGAATGAACTCCGGCATCTCCTTGAACAGCGGCTGCTTCGCCACTTCCTCCGCCGTCAGCTTTTCCGGCGGCGGTACGTCCGGCATCTTGTCCTGGTGATCGAACGCGCTCTCCTCCTCGGCATGGAACGACACCATTATCGAGAAGATCGCGTTGCCGTGCTGGATCGCGGTGACGCGGCGGGTCGAGTAGCTCTTGCCGTCGCGCAGGCGCTCGACCTGGTAGATGATCGGGATCTGCGGATCGCCCGGCAGGATGAAATAGCAATGCAGCGAATGCGGCAGCCGGCCCTCGACGGTGCGGCAGGCCGCGACCATCGCCTGCCCGATCACCTGGCCGCCGAACACCCGCTGCCAGCTCGTCTTCGGACTGTTGCCGCGGAACAGGTTCACCTCGAGCTGTTCGAGGTCGAGGATCGAGATCAGGTCGATCAGGCTTTTGGACATGATTGTGCTTTCGAAAATCTCGTCATTCCGGGGCATCGCGCCAGCGATGAACCCGGAATCCCGAGCGATAACCTCTGGATTCCGGGTTCGCGCTTCCGCGCCCCGGAATGACGGAATTGGGCCGTTCCGCCCTTGTTTCACCGCACTGTTTCGCCCACCTCAAGTCTGCTAGCAAGACCAAGAACAGGCGAAGTATTGGCCGGGAAGCTTGGTATGTCGGTACAGGGTAGCATTGTCATTGGCGGCGGCGCGTTTGCGGGCCTGGCGCTGGCCTTGGCGCTCCGCCAGGGGCTCGGGCCCGAGATTCCCGTCATCGTCGCCGATCCCGCGCTCAGCACGCGGCCGAGCCGGGACCCGCGCGCCACCGCGATCGTCGCGGCTTGCCGCCGCCTGTTCGAGGCGATCGGTGCCTGGGACGACGTCAGGGGCGAGGCGCAGCCGATCCTCGACATGGTCGTCACCGATTCCAAGCTGGAGGACGCCACGCGTCCGGTGTTCCTCAACTTCGCCGGCGACGTCGCGCCGGGCGAGCCCTTTGCGCACATGGTCGAGAACCGCCGCCTGATCGACGCGCTGGTCGTGCGTGCCGAGGCCGAGGGCATCGATCTCCGCGCCACCACGGTCGCCTCCTACGACGCCCGCTCCGACGGCATCGACGTGACGCTCGGCGACGGCAGCGTGATCGCGGCCAGCCTGCTGGTCGCCGCCGATGGTGCGAGGTCGAAGCTGCGCGAGCGCGCCGGCATCGCCACCAATGGCTGGGAGTATGACCAGTCCGGCATCGTCGTCACCGTCGGCCATGAGCGCGACCACGAAGGCCGCGCCGAAGAGCACTTCCTGCCCGCAGGTCCCTTCGCGATCCTGCCGCTGTCCGGAAAGCGCTCCTCGCTGGTCTGGACCGAGCGCCGGGCTGAGGCCGCGCGCATCATCGCGCTCAGCGACGAAGAGTTTCACGGCGAGCTCGAGCAGCGCTTCGGCCTGCATCTCGGCGAGGTCAAGGCGCTCGACAAGCCGCGCGCATTTCCGCTGTCCTATTTCGTGGCGCGCTCCTTCATCGCCGAGCGCCTCGCGTTGGTCGGCGATTCCGCCCACGTCATCCACCCGATCGCGGGCCAGGGCCTCAACATGGGGCTGAAGGACGTCGCCGCGCTGGCCGAGGTCGTCGTCGATGCCGCGCGGCTCGGGATGGATCTCGGCGCGGCCGACGTGCTCGAGCGCTACCAGCGCTGGCGCCGCTTCGACACCATGGCGATGGGCGTTGCCACCAACTCGCTGAACTTCCTGTTCTCCAACCAGTCGACGCTGCTGCGCACCGTGCGCGACATCGGCCTCGGCCTCGTCGACCGCGCCCCGCCGCTGAAGAATCTCTTTATCCGCCAGGCCGCAGGCCTGACGGGCGAGGTGCCGCGGCTGCTGAAGGGCGAGGCGCTGTAGTTCTTATCCTCGCTGGCGCTCCACCCTCCGCTCGTCGTCCCGGACAAGCGCGCCCCAAGCGCGCGCAGGTCCGGGACCCATACGCCGCAGCAATAGTTTTGCGAAGACACGGAGTTACCAGCGTCGCGCCAAACCCCTCCCTGGGGTTATGGGTCCTGGCCTTCGCCAGGACGACATCGCGATTGTTGCGCGGCCGCTGCGCAAGACTGCGACCTCAATCGATCTTCCGCGCCTCTTCCGGCAGCATGATCGGGATGCCGTCGCGGATCGGGTAAGCGAGCTTGGCGCTGCGCGAGATCAGCTCCTGCTTTGTGGAATCGAACTCCAGCGGACCCTTGGTCAGCGGGCAGACCAGAATCTCCAGCAATTTCGGATCGACGCTGGTTTCGGGGCGTTCGGTGGGCGCGTTCATTGTGGTCTCCGGCGATCGGCTGCCTCTAGCACAGAAATTCGCGCCCGCCGAGTGACCCGTTCCATTGGAACGGGTCACTCGGCAGAGATCATCCGTAGCAGGTCGTCGAGCAGGCCCTGGAGCCGTGCCGCCGGCACCGGCGGGCCCGACAGGGCGAAGCCGAGAAATGTCCAATAGAGGATCTGCGCGCGAGCCTGCGCCGTCGCCGGGTCTAGCCCGCGCTTGTCCAGGAGCTGCTCGATATAGTCGAGCCTGCGGCGGTCGATCGCGCGCACCGCGGCTTGCGCGGCGGCATCGAATGCCGCCCAGTTGCGGACCGCGCGTTCGAGATCGAGCCGCGCGCCGAAGGACCTGCGCAGCAGCGCCTTCAGCGGCTCGTCGCCGGCGGCTTCGACATCGGCAATGATCTGCTCGGCCGCGATCTCGCGCCAGCGTTTCAGCACGGCGGCATGGAATGCGCCGAGATCGGCGAAATGCCAATAGAAGCTGCCGCGCGAAACCCCCATGGCCTTTGCCAGCGGGTCGGCCTTCAGCGCCGTGAAGCCGCTTTTCGCGAGCGCCTTCAGCCCCTGTTTGATCCAATCGTCGGCGGAGAGCTGTTCGGTCATGCCAGGTTCCCGGAGCTTGACCATACACTAGTGTATTGACAGGCGGCAGGCCAGCCCCTATGTCTCCATACAGTTATGTACGGAGATATCGATGCGTGACCTGTTGCTCCAGTGCGCCGGCGTCCTGACCATCGCCGTGGCCCTCATCCATGGCATCCTCGGCGAGACCAAGGTCTTTGCTCGCGCGAGCATCGAGCCGGAACGGCTGCGCACCCTGATCCGCCTGGTCTGGCAGGCATCGACCGTCGCCTGGATCGGCGGCGGCGTGCTCCTGATCGCGGCGCCCTGGATGGACTCGGCGCCGGCGCGCCACTGGATCGTCATCACCATGGCCTGCGTGTTCGGTTTCTCCGCCTTCGCCAACGCATGGGCGACACGCGGCCGGCACTTCGGCTGGATGGCGCTCAGCGCCGTCGTTGCCATGACGGTTGCCGGCTACTGAGCTCGCCGTAGACGCCTTCCCGCTACGGCGGACGGCGAGCCGTTGCAGATGGAGCTTCAAGCATGGCTCTGACACTCGTCACCGGGGGCACGGGCCATCTCGGCCGGGATATCGTCGATTGCCTCGTTCGCGACGGACGTCACGTCCGGGTGCTTGCGCGATCGCCGGGCACGCGACCGGACGTCGAATGGGCGATCGGCGACCTCGCCACAGGCGCCGGGTTGCGGGACGCGCTGCATGACGTCGACACGGTCATCAACGCGGCGACCTATTCGCCGATCGCGCGGCGCGGCGGCATTCGCCCGACAGACTTCTTCACCTCGCCCTCCGCCGTGGACGTCGAGGGCACCGCGCGGTTGCTGTCCTCCTGCGGGGAGGCCAGGGTGCGGCACTTCCTCCACGTCTCGATCGTCGGCCTCGATGAGGCAACCCTGCCCTACGCGCGGGTCAAGCTTGCCGGCGAACGGCTGGTGCGTGCATCGGCACTGTCCTGGTCGGTGGTTCGCGCGATGCCGTTCTACTATCTGCTCGACAGCCTGCTCTCGGGCCTCGCCTGGCTTCCGGTGTGGCCGGTGCCGACGACGCTGTTCAATCCCGTCGATACGTCGGATGTCGCCGACCACGTCGTGGCCTGCGCCTTCGACGGGATGCGTGGCGAGCGCGCGGAGATTGGCGGCCCCGAAGATCTCGAGCTTGTCTCGCTGGCCCGCCGGTATCAGGACGCCCGGGGGCTGCATCGGAAAATCCTGCCGATGAATCTTTCGGACGCGAAGGCGCGCGGCATGGGCTTCGTCGTCAGCCAAGGCGTTCGCGGACGGCTCTCCTGGGCGGACTGGCTGCAACGCAACTACCCCGCTGCGCGAAGCGCGATCCAGGGATGACCAGCCCGGCCGGCAGCGTGCCTCCGTCCCGTGAGACGTAAGGCCGCAGCGGTCGTTCAAATGCGTGCTGCATGCGGAGAGCGCTGATCTTTCTCGGATCGTTAGAATATCTCTAAAGCGAACCGGCTCCGAACCGCATTGACTTCATCATGTGCTTTGCTTCCTTCCGTCCCGCTTCGCGGCTTCCCGCGCAGCGCTCACGACAAAGGAGGAGACGTTCGTGAAGGTCATTCGTGTTGTTGCCATGGTACTGACGATCGGGATTGGCACGGGATCCGCCGCCATGGCCGACGGTTTCAAGAACTGCACCAAGCTCGACAAGGCGTCGTGGAAGCCGGCGAGCGAAGCCGAAGCCAAGGCCAAGGCGCTCGGTTACGAAGTGCGGCGCTCCAAGGTCGAAGGCTCGTGCTATGAGGTCTATGGCGTCAAGGAAGGCAAGCTCTACGAGCTGTTCTACAGCCCCGAAGATCTCAGCCTGAAGCACACGATCGCGAAATGACTTGCGCGAAATAACCTGCGCGAAGTGATCTGCGCAAAGTAAGGCTTGAGGGTGGTCTTCGCTTGATCGAAGAAGCGGTGCCAGAAGCGCGCGGGGCGTCCGACAGGAGCCCCGCGGATCGAACTGCTCCGCGCACGATCGCGGTCTGGGACCTCCCGTTGCGCCTCTGGCACTGGGCCCTGGCGATCTGTGTTCTGGCCGCGTGGTTCACCCCCACCGTCTTTGACCGCCTGCACCGCATCGTCGGCTATACGGTGCTTGGGCTCCTGGCCTTCCGCCTGGTCTGGGGTTTTTGGGGAAGCCGCTATTCGCGCTTCCGCATGGTCGGCGTCAGGCTTCGCGCGGCGCCAGGCTATCTCTGGAACCTGCGCCGCGGCATGACCGGCCGCTACATCGGTCTCAATCCCGCCGGCACGTTGATGCTGGTGGCGCTGCTGGCCTCGCTCGCTGTCTCCACGATCACGGGAGCGATGTCGGTGACCGTCACCTTCTTCGGCGTCTGGTGGGTCGAAGACGCCCACCATTATTCATCGGACGCGGTCATCGTCCTGGTCGTGCTGCACGTCGTGGGCGTGGTGCTGATGGGGATTCTCCAGCGCGAGAACCTGACCCGCGCGATGATCACCGGACGCAAGCGCATCCGCACTCACCTCTAGACGTTCGTTGCCGATCACGGCGCACGTCCGCCGGCCGTCGATGGCGCAAATTTCCGCAGATCGAATTGCACAGGCCGCGTTAACCCGCTGGTAATCATGCAATCAGGCGTTGCACAAAATTAACGTGAAGAACGTCTAGGCGATCCACCATCGACGATATTGACGAGGGGAGCGCTATTGGATGTTCCGCGTTTTTTCCTGCCTTACGGCCGAACACGATTGGCGTCTCGTCCTGCTTGCCGGCTTGGTATGCTTCGTTGCAAGTATCGTTGCGGTCAGCATCTTTCATCGTGCGGTCGCCTCGCGGGCCTGGGCGCGGTTGATCTGGGTTGCGATTGCCGGCGCCGCCATCGGCTACGGAATCTGGGCAACGCATTTTGTCGCGATGCTCGCCTACGAGCCCGGCGTCCCGACCAATTACGGCCTCGTTCTGACGGTGCTGTCGCTCGCCGCGGCGATGATCCTGACCTCGGGCGGTTTTGGCGTTGCCGTCAACAATTCCGGCCAGTGGCGCGCAGCTGCCGGTGGCGGCATCATCGGCGCGGGCATTGCAAGCATGCACTATATCGGCATGTGGGCCCTCGAGGTCCCGGGTCGCGTGACCTGGTCGCCGGGGCTGGTGTTGATCTCGATCGTCCTCGGCATGGTGCTGGGCTACGCTGCGCTCGCGGTTGCCCTGGGCCACAAGGACAAGTGGGGGACCTTTGCTGCGGCGCTGCTGCTGACGCTCGCCATCGTGTCGCACCATTTCACGGCCATGGGGGCCGTGCAAATCGTTCCAGACCCTACGCTGGCAAGCGATACATTGTCGCTTTCTCCGACCTTCCTCGCCGTGGCAATTGCGGGCGTGGCCCTGTCGGTGCTCGGGATGAGCTTCGTCGGCGTGCTGGCGGATCGCCGCCTTGCGACCAGAACCAGCAGATTCGAGCAAATCATCAGTGAGCTCTCGCTCGCCCGGCAGCAGGTGGAAGATTCGCAACAGGAAATCCAGGAGCAGAAACTCAGGCTCGATACGGCCATCAACAACATGGTCGAGGCCCTGTGCATGTTCGATGCGGAGAAGCGACTTGTCGTCTGCAACGAGCGCTATGCCCGACTCTATCAGCTGCCGCCGGAACTGTTGAGAACGGGGACACCGCACGCCGACATCATCAGGCATCGCGTCGTGACCGGCATCCTCAAGAGCGACACCAGCGAAGGCGCTGCCAAGCAATTCCTCTCGAAACTGGCTGCGTTGCCGTTCGATGCAGTCTCGAGCAGAATCGACGAGTTCACGGATGGTCGGTTGATCTGCGTGACGCGGCAGCCAATGGCCGGCGGCGGGTGGGTGGCCACGCATCTTGACGTCACCGAGCAGCGCCGGTCCGAGGCCAAGATCGCTCACATGGCACAACACGATGCGTTGACCGATCTGCCAAATCGCGTGCTGCTCAGGGAGCGGATGGAGCATGCCATCGCGGTTACGCGCAATGGCGGCCTCGATCTGGCCGTGCTCATGCTCGATCTCGACCGCTTCAAGGAAGTCAACGACACGCTGGGACATCCGACGGGCGATTCCCTGCTGCGCGCCGTCGCCGCGCGGTTGCGCGAATGCACCACGGAAACCGCGTTGATCGCTCGGCTGGGCGGCGACGAGTTCGCCGTGATCGATTACGTGACCAACCCGGCCGTGGAGGCCGCCGCCCTTGCCGAGAACATCAGGAAGGCGCTTTGCGAACCGTTCGATCTCGGCGATCATCGGGTCACGGTGGGCACCAGCATCGGCATCGCCATCGCGCCGCGCGATGGCAACGATTCCGACGTGATCATGAAGAGCGCGGATCTCGCCCTCTACTCGGCCAAGAGTGGCGGACGCGGCGCATTCCGTTTCTTCGAGCCGGAACTCGACGAGCTCATGCATGCGCGACGCAACCTGGAGCGCGACATGCGGGATGCGATTGCCGGCCGTCAGTTCGAGCTCCACTACCAGCCGTTCGTCAGCCCCGCGACCGGCAAGGTCAATGGTTTCGAGGCCTTGCTACGCTGGCATCACCCGCAGCAAGGTCTGGTCATGCCGAGCGAATTCATCCCGCTCGCGGAGGAGACCGGCTTGATCGTGCCGCTGGGAGAATGGGTCCTGAGAGCCGCCTGTGCGGAAGCCGCCAAATGGCCCACGCATGTCAGGATCGCGGTCAACCTGTCTCCTGCTCAGTTCAGGAGCAAGGAGCTTGTTCCGGTCGTTATCGGCGCGCTGGCGAGTTCGGGAGTTGCGCCGCACAGGCTCGAGCTCGAGGTCACCGAGACGGTTATCATGCATGACAGCGAAGCCGTTTTCGCCGTCCTCGGCCAATTGCGCGAGCTCGGTGTGCGAATCGCCCTGGACGATTTCGGCACCGGCTATTCATCGCTGAGCTTTCTGCAAAAGTTCCCGTTCGACAAGATCAAGATCGACCGCAGTTTCGTCAACGAACTTTCGAGCGCAAGGGCAGAGGCGCGCCATCTCGCGCGCGCAGTGGTTCGTTTCGCAGTCAGCCTCGGCAAGACGACGACCGCCGAAGGCGTCGAAACCAAGGAGCAGCTGGATATCCTCTGCGAAGAGGGGTGCCTCGAAACGCAAGGCTACTATTTCAGCCGGCCGATGCCTGCATCCGACATCGCCAGGATGCTGCGGCGAGGTGCCGGCGCAGCCGTTCGCGCGGCCTGAGCAATTCAGGCCCTCACTGCAACGGCGGATCGCCGCTGGTGCGCTTCTTGGCGAGGTCCATCTCGGTCACCGCGATCAGGATCTCGGCGCGGGTCTTCAAGTCGGGCGCCTCCAGCATGGCCTGCTTTTCCGCGGGGCCGTAGGGCGACATCATCGCCAGCGCGTTGACCAGCGCCTCGTTGGGCGCGCTCTCGACGCCCTCCCAGTCGACCTTGAGATTGTTGGCCTTCAAGAAGTCCGCCAGCACAGCGAGCAGCGCCTCGCGATCGACCTCGTCCTCGCCCATCCGCGCGGTGAAGTCGTCGACATAGGTGAAGAAATCCACCTTGCACTGCCGGTAGGCGGTGAGCACCTCGAGCTCCTCGACCACCTTGAAGCGCGAGACGCCGGTGAGCTCGAGGATGTAGCGGCCGTCGCCGGATTCGGCGAGCTGGGTGATGCGGCCGACGCAGCCGACGCGGAACAGCGCCGGCTTGTCGGAATTCTTCGGCGAGTGCGCCACGTCAGGCTGGATCATGCCGATCAGGCGATGGCCGTCGCGGAAGGAATCGTCGACCATCGCGAGATAGCGCGGCTCGAAGATGTTGAGCGGCATTTGGCCGCGCGGCAGCAAGAGCGCGCCCGGCAATGGGAATACCGGAATGATCTCCGGAAGGTCGGCGGGCCCGCGATATTCGATGTTGATCGGCATCTGGTCCCCGCTGAAGTCCCGCGCGCTAGAGCATGATCCGGAGCCGGAGGGCCGCGTTGGCGCAAATTGCGAAGCGGTTTTCCGACAAGATCATGCTCCAAAAATAGCCGCGCGCCTACGAAAAGAGGATGGTCGACAGGCGCTTGCGCCCCTCGACGGTTGCATCATCCGTGCCGCCCCAGGCCTCGAAGAACTGCACGAGCTGCCTGCGGGCGCCGTCGTCGTTCCATTTGCGGTCGCGCTTGATGATCGCGAGCAGCTGCTCGGTCGCGGCTGCCCGGTTGCCCTGCGCGTTGAGGGCGGTCGCGAGATCGAAGCGCGCCTGATGATCGAGCGGATTTGCGGCGACTTTCTGTTCCAGCTCCGCCACCGGCCCCAACTGCTCCGCCTGCTCGGCGAGATCGATCGCGGTCTGCACGGCCTTCACGGCGGGGTCGTTGCGCTTGGATTCCGGCACCATGGCCAGCGTCTGCTTGGCCTGCTCCATCGCGCCCGAGACGGTGTAGCACTTGGCGAGGCCCGCGAGCGCCGCGATGTTGGTCGAATCGTGCGAGAGCACCTCGGCATAGATCTGCGCCGCGGCGGCGGCGTCGCCCTCGGCGAGCACCGCCTCGGCCCCTTGCAGGATCTCGGCGATATTGGGCTCGCCCGGCGCCGTCACGCCCTTGGTCAGCTTTTCGATGAAGGCGTTGAGCTGGCTCTCCGGCACCGCGCCCATGAAGCCGTCGGCAGGCTGGCCGTTGACGAAGGCGATCACGGCCGGGATCGACTGGATGCCCATCTGACCCGGGATCGCCGGGTGCTGGTCGATGTTCATCTTGACCAGCTTGACCTTGCCCTTGGCCGCCTTGACCGCCTTTTCCAGCACGGGGGTGAGCTGCTTGCAGGGGCCGCACCACTCCGCCCAGAAATCGATCAGCACCGGCTGGCGCTTCGATTCCTCGATGACGTCCTTCACGAAGGTCTGGGTGGTGGTGTCCTTGATCAGATCGGCCGCAGCCGGGCTCGCCGCTCCGTTACCCTGGTCGATGATCGTCACGGGATTCCCTCGTCTCATGTCTGGAATGGCGGGTCTTTAGCACGTCGCCAATGCATATGCTTCGTTGTCGGCTCCTAAATTGGGCCGGGGTGGCCGAATTTCAATCCGTCGCGGCCGATTCGCCGGTTCCGGGGCATTTTCGGTCGATTTGGCCAATTTCGGGGTCCATATAGGCCCGAAGATACCAATCTATGCCGCCGGTAGCTGTTGCATTCCCCTCCCGCTTTTGGCATACGACAGCCGTTGCCGGCGCGTCACGCGACCGACACAGGATGCGGGTGTAGCTCAGTGGTAGAGCACGACCTTGCCAAGGTCGGGGTCGAGGGTTCGAGCCCCTTCGCCCGCTCCAATTTTTCCCAGAGCATCCAGCCAAACCGGGTCAGGCCGTGGTTTTCCACGCCGCTGGCGGCTGTATTGGGTCTGCAATGACAATTCTCATCACCGGCAGCGCTGGCCATCTTGGGGAGGCCCTTCTCCGCACGCTCCGCGGGCGCGGGTCCGCTGTGCGCGGGGTCGACCTGAAGCCATCGCCCTTCACCGATGCCGTCGGCTCGATCGTCGATCCGGACTTCGTGCGGTGCCAGATGGACGGCGTCACCGCCGTGATCCACACCGCGACGCTGCACAAGCCGCATGTGGCGACCCACGGCAGGCGGGATTTCGTCGACACCAACGTGACAGGCACGCTCAATCTGCTCGAGGCGGCCGTGGCCGCCGGCGTGCGCAGCTTCGTCTTCACCAGCACCACCAGCGCGTTCGGCTCGCAGCTCCGGCCCGAGGCGGGACAGGCCGCGGTGTGGGTCACCGAGGACCTGCCGCCGGTGCCGAAGAACATCTACGGCACGACCAAGCTGATGACGGAGAGTTTGTGCGAGCTGTTCTTTCGCGAACGCGGGCTGCCGGTCGTCGTCTTGCGGACCTCGCGCTTCTTTCCGGAGGACGATGACGATCCTTCGATGCGGTCGGCCTATGCGCTGGACAACGCGCAGGCCAACGAGCTGCTCTATCGCCGGCTGGATATAGCGGACGCGGTGAGCGCCCATCTGCTCGCCGTCGCCCGCGCGCCCGACCTCGGCTTCGCCCGCTACATCGTGTCGGCCACGAGCCCGTTCGAGCCGCACCATCTCGCGGCGCTGGCGCGCGATGCGGCGGGTGTCGTGCGCGAGCTCTATCCGGATTGCGCGCAGCTCTATGCGGCGAACGGCTGGCGCCTGTTTCCGCAGATCGATCGCGTCTACGTCAACGATCGTGCGCGGCACGAGCTGGGGTGGCGGCCGGAATTCGACTTCGCGCATGTGCTGCACAGCCTCAGCGCGGGACAGGATTTTCGCAGCGCGCTGGCGCGCGAGGTCGGGTCGAAGGGCTATCATGATGCGGTGTTTGACGACGGACCCTACCCCGTCGCCTCGTAAGCGCCGCCTTTGCTGTTTTGCTCGACGCGTCAAACGTCTGCCTGGCGTCACCGGGCGCAGCATGGTCTTTGCCGGTCTACTGTGCATGGGGTTGTTTTCGCGTTTTTGTGCGGCCGCCTCTCCTACTGCCTGAAAATCAGCCACGCGCCACGTCGATGCCGCGTTGCAGCGAGATCGTTTTCGCTGCCGCGTTCGCCTTCAGAGAGATTCCGTCTCAATTTTTATTGAGCGCAACCGCAGTGCACGCGGCGCGCTTCTCACCGCTCGCAGATGTGCTAACCTTTTTGCGTCTGTCGCCTCGACAGGCTCCAAACTTCGCCTCTCGACTAGCAAAACAAAATAACGTGCAGCCCTGACGGCTGCCTTAGGGGAGTGACGCGATGAAATTCCATCAATCCGTCTTTCAATCCGTCCTGGCGCTTGCAGCGGTTGCGCTTCTCGCGGGGACCAGCGCCGGCAATGCGCAACAGCAGGACAAGAACAAGCCGCTGAAGAAATACGAATCCGGCACCAAGGAGTTCTGGACCCATCCGCCGGATGACTGGTTCCTGGGCGACGAGACCGAGGCGCAGAAGGGCCTCGCGCCGCCGTCGGGTCCACCGACCGGTGCGTCGGAGGCCGAGCTCGCGGCGATGATGAAGAAGATCAAGCTGCCGGCGGGCTTCAAGATCGAGGTCTATGCACCCGGCGTTCTCGCCGCGCGGCAGATGGCCTGGGGTGACAAGGGCACGCTGTTCGTCGGCTCGTTCGGCCTCGGCAACGTCTATGCCATCAAGGACAACAACGGCAAGAAAGAGGTCAAGACCATCCTGAAGGGGCTGAACATGCCCACCGGTCTCGCCTTCAAGGACGGCGCGCTGTACGTCATCGCGGTGGACAAGCTGATCCGCTACGACAACGCGGAAGCCAATCTGGACAAGCTCGGCGACGGCAAGGTCGTCTATGACGACATGCCTTCCTATGCCGCGCATGGCTGGAAGTACATCGCAGTCGACAAGGAAGGCTGGTTCTACCTGCCGTTCGGACCGCCCTTCAACGTCGGCGTTCCCCCGACCAGCGTCTCGCAGATCCGCCGCGTCGATCCCAAGACCGGCAACGCCGAGATCTATGCGCTCGGCGTTCGCAACTCGGTCGGCGGCGACGTCGATCCGCGTACCGGCAAGTACTGGTTCACCGAGAACGCCCGCGACTGGATCAGCGACGATCTGCCCAGCGACAAGCTGAACATGATCTCGAAGATGGGCGAGCATTTCGGCTATCCCTATTGCCACCAGGGTGACCTGCCCGATCCGAAGTTCGCGATGGGTCACAAGTGCTCCGAGTTCACGCCGCCCGTGCTGAATCTCGGTGCGCACGTCGCTCCGCTCGGCATGAAGTTCTACACCGGCGATCAATTCCCCGCCGAGTACAAGAACAACATCCTGATCGCCGAGCACGGCTCCTGGAATCGCCACAAGTACCAGGGCGGCCGCATCATGCGCGTGATCGTCGGGCCCGACGGCAAGAATGCCAAGCAGGAGGTGTTCGCCTCCGGCTGGATCGAGGGTGACCAGGGCTATCTCGGCCGTCCCAACGACATCATCCTCGCCAAGGACGGTTCGATCCTCGTCGCCGACGACTGGGCCGGTGCGATCTATCGCATCAGCTACAGCAAGAAGTAGCGCGCGGGCGAATCAAAGGCTGCGGTGGGCATGAGGCGGCCGCAGCCTTTTTCGTGAATGACCGTCGTTCCGGATTGCGCGCCCTTGCGCGCAAGTCCGGAACCCATAACCACGACTGGTGGTTATGGATTCCGGGCTCGTGCTTCGCACGCCCCGGAATGACAATCTCGATAGATCGGAATCCCCATCATGCGCCGGCAGTTCATCTCGCACGCAATCAGCGCGATTGCGCTTGTCACGCTGGGCTTCTGCCCGGCCGATGCCGCCGACACTGCCGCCGGCAAGGCCAAGGCTGAGGTCTGCGCCGGCTGTCACGGCGAGAACGGCATCTCGCAGACCGAGAACATCCCCTCGCTCGCGGGCCAGCCCGATCAATTCCTGCAATGGCAGCTGGTGTTCTTCCGCGCCGGCTCGCGCAAGAACGAGCAGATGCAGCCGATCGTCGAAGAGATCAACAACGAGGACATCCGCAATCTAGGGGCTTACTTCTCGCAGCTCGCGCCGCCGAAGGGGCCGGAAGACCAGGATCCCGATCTGTCGAAGAAAGGCACACAAGTCGCGGCCGGTCGCCGCTGTGCCTCATGCCACACGGACACCTACGCGGGCACCAAGGCCGTCGCGCGCCTCGCCGGCCAGCGCGAGGAATATCTCGTGAAGGCGCTGCACGACTACAAGGCCGGCCAGCGCGTCGGCGGCGGCGTCGCCGCGATGGCCGATGTCGCCTACGCGATGAGCGAAGAAGAGATTACGGCGGTCGCGCATTATCTGGCGCATTTGCAGTAGCTCCACACTCCGCCGTCGTCCCGGACAAGCGCGCCCCAAGCGCGCGCAGATCCGGGATCCATAACCACAGAAAGATGTGGTTACGGGGACTCGGAGTGACGACGTCGCGTACGATGTATTCTCGTGGTTATGGGTACCGGATCTGCGCTTACGCTTGTCCGGGACGACACCGAGTGTGGCTGGTCGCTACCCCGCCCGCTGCTTCTCATACGCCTTCAAATGCGTATAGGCGATGCGCAGCTTCGGCAGCGGCACCTTGGCGGCATCGCCGCGTGCGATGAGATCGCCGATGACGTGATCGGCCTCGACCGGCAGGCCGGCCTTGATGTCGCGGAACATCGAGGCGGTCATCGGCGAGCCCTCGGTGGTGAGGTTGCCCTTCACCCGCTCGAAGAACGGGCCTCCTGGCGGATAGCCTGACGCGGCGGCAATCTCACTGGTCTCATCGAGTATGCCGAGCAGGAAATCCCTGCCGCCGGGGGCGGCGAGGATGTTGCCGACGGAGGCGCGCATCAGGCTGGTGGAGGCCGCGAGCGAGGAGAGGAACACCCACTTCTCCCACATGTCCTGCATGATGTTCTGGCTGGCGGTGGCCCCAACGATGCCGCTCTTGAAGGCTTCGTCGATCGCCCGGACCCGGTCGGACAGCTTGCCGTCGCGCTCGCCGTAGCTGATCGCCTGCATCGGCTGGAGCTGCACCACCTCGCGCTTCTCGCTCAAGGTCGCTGCGATGGCGCAGAGCCCGCCGAGCACGCGCTCCTTGCCGAACCTGGCATCCAACGTATCGAGATGCTTCATGCCATTCAGCATCGGAATGATCGCCGTATCAGGCCCGACCGCCGCCGCGAACGACTTGATGGCATCGTCGAGATCGAACGCCTTGCAGCTCAGGAGCACGACGTCGAACTTGTCCTTCAGCTTGTCGGCCTCGACCGTCGGTGGCGCCTTCAGCGTCACGTCGCCGTTCGGGCTCTTGATGACGAGGCCGGCGCTCGCAAGCTCGCCGGCGCGCCGCGGCCGGACCAGGAAGGTGACGTCGCGGCCGGCCTGCAACAGCCTGCCACCAAAATAGCCGCCGATGGCGCCGGCGCCGACCACGAGGATGCGCATGGGATTGTCCTTTTTTCTTCTTGCTGTCGTCCTGGCCTAGTTGCGCAATTGCGCACGGGAGCCAGGACCCATTACCCCGACTGCATGTTGTCGGACAAGTTGGAGCCCCAGCTCGTCACATCAATAACCTTTGGTGGCTATGGGTCCTGGCCTTCGCCAGGACGACGTCGGGGAGATTGCTAGCTTTCCGCGCGATGAGGGAATCACTTTCCCGATACCATCTCCTCGACCTCGCGCAGCTGCTCCTTGCCAAAAAACATCTCGTTGCCCACGAAAAAGGTCGGCGAGCCGAACGCGCCGCGCGCGACCGCCTCTTCGGTGTTCTTGATCAGCTTGCCCTTGACCTCGGGCTCCTGGGCGCGGGCGAACAGCTTTTGCGCATCGAGGCCGGAGGATGCCAGCGCCTTCGCCGCGATTTCCGGGTCGTCCATCTTCTTCGGCTCGCGCCACATGTGGTGGAAGGCGGCCTCGACGTATTTCTCGAACACGCCCTCGAGCTGCGCCGCGATCGCGGCGCGCATCAGGTTCAGCGTGTTGACGGGGAAGTGCGGATTCCAGACATAGGGCTGAACCTTGAAGCGCTTGATGAAGCGCTCGGTCTCGACCGCCTGGAATTCACGCTTGTTCTTGACGCCGGCGAGCGTCTCGGCCGGCGACTTGTTGTTGGTCGACTTGAAGATGCCGCCGAGCAGGATCGGCACATACTCGAATTTGACGCCGATGCGCTGCTCGATCGCCGGGATCGCCAGATGGCTGAGATAGGCGTTCGGGCTGCCGAAATCGAACAGGAATTGCGGGGCTGTGCGGGTCAAAATCGTTCTCCCTGACCTGACTTTTGATCTGGCTTTTCGTCCATTCTGGCGCAGCGCGCGCCACAGGTCCACCGTTTAATGATGGTCATAATACCTTGATGATCCGGCTCAGATCAGACGCCGGATCGTCCGCTTGCGCCACACCAGGAGGTAATAGCCCATCTGCAAAACGAACATGGCGCAGAACACGATCGGATAGGCGGCCCATACGCCCTTCAGGCCAATCGTGCGGCTCAGGATGACCGCGGCCGGCAGCTCGATCGCGAGAATCGCGAAGATCGAAAGCAGCATCGGCGTCAGCGCCACGCCGGCGGCGCGCATGGCGCCGGAAAACACCGTTGCCAGGCCGAACGGCACCGAGCTCCACAAGGCGATGGTGAGCAACTCCTTCGCCAGATCGAGCACGGCGCCATCGGTGATGAAGATGCCGAGCACGGCGCGTGGCGCGAGATAGATCAACGCCACGAGGCCGCCGGTCAGGACGAGGTTGAACGCGAGGCCTGTGCGAACGATGCCGTCGAGCCGGCCCCTGTCGCCGCCGCCGACGGCCTGCGCGCCGAGGATCGAGACTGTGATCGAGATCGACATCGCCGTGAACTGCGTATAGCCCATCACCTGGTTGACGGCGCCATAGGCCGCGGTGGCGTCGGAGCCAAAGCCGTTGACGAGGCCGAGCAGCACCAGCTCGGCGATCGCCATCACCACCATGCCGATCGCGCTCGGCAATCCGATGCCGAGGACCTTGCCGAGCACCGCGCCGTTGAGCCGCAGATGACGCAGCAGCGCGGCATCGGGAGCAAGCGCATGTTTCTTCCGCAGCAAATAGAGGGCCAGCACGATCAGCGTCGCAATGTTGGCGATCGCGGCAGCCCATGCCGGGCTGGTGATGCCGGCCGCCGGCAATCCGAACGCGCCGCGGATCAGCATTGGCGTCAGGATCAGGCCGATCGCGGTCGACAGCGCCAGCGCCAGCAGAGGCGTGAGCCCATCGCCGACACCGCGGATCATCGCCGTCATCAGCAGGAAGACGAAACCGAGCGGCATCGTGAGCAGCATGACGCGCGCATAAGCGCTGGCCTGGTCGAGAATGTCCGTGGGCGTCGCAAGTGCCATCATCAATGGCCGGCTGAACAACCCGCCGACCAGTGCAATCGAGATCGAGAGCAGCAGGCCGACCGCGAGCGTCGTGCCAACAACGATTTTGATCCGGCCATGTTCACCGGCGCCAAACGCGTGGCCGATCAGCACCGTGGCGCCGGTGCTCAAGCCCATGACGAAGGCGAACAGAAAGAACATCACCGGAAAGAACGCCGAGACCGCCGCGAGCGCGTCGACGCCGATCATCTGGCCGAGATAGACGTTGCTGACGGTGCCGAACAGCGATTGCAGCGCGTTGCTCAGCATCAGGGGCGCGAGGAAGCGCAGGAATGTTGTCCAGAGTGGCGTGGCGGCGGACATGGATTTGCCTTTCATCAGGGCGTGCGAAGCCGTTGCCGCGCGAGGCGCGGCTTGGGCCGTCGATAGGGTTGAGGGAAAGCGCCGCGCGGTTTACGCGCGGTCGCTGTAGGCGAGCTTGACGATGTGGTCGCGGATATCAGTCGGCCAGTCGGCGATCAGCCCGGTGAAGCGCCGCCGGTCATCCGCGAACAATGCCCGCGAAGCTTCCTCGAACTGCGGCAGGTTGCCCGCCATGGTCGACATGAAGTGATAGGCCGCATCGCGCGCCTGCCGCTCTCGGTCCTTGTCGCCACTGGCACGCCGTGCCTCGTCGACGAGTTTCCGCAGCGCGACCGAGGCGCCGCCCGGCTGCGCGTTGAGCCATTCCCAGTGCCGCGGCAGCAGCGTTACCTCGCGCGCGACCACGCCGAGCTTCGGCCGGCCGCGCCCGCGCGGCTCGCTCGGTGGTGCGGTCTCCTCAACCGGAGGCGGGACAAGCTTCGCGACCCGCGCCAGCACCTCGCGATCGCCGCCGCGCAGATCGAAGTCGATCGATCGGCCCGTGGCGTCCTCGAAGATGATGATGGGCTCGTCCGGCGTGGGCATGATCCGCTTGACGACCAGTGCGACCTCTCCGGCCGACCCGGACGCCAGGCGGCGCTGGCCCTGGAAGGCCGTGAATGTCCTCTGCATTGAAATCATTGCCATATCCCGATGACGTTGATCATTTAATACCCGGGTAAATTATCGGCGTCAATATACCCGGGTTAAAATATCCGTCCGGATGGCTCGACATTGCGTTCCCGGGCTGGCACGTACGCGGCGAACAGACCACGCCTAGCCTGGGGATCCCGCCGATGCTGACCGTCCATCACCTCAACAATTCCCGCTCGCAGCGCGTGCTGTGGCTGCTCGAGGAGTTGGGCGTGCCCTACGAGATCGCGCGTTATCAGCGCCAGCCCGACATGCGCGCGCCGAAGGAGCTGCGCGCGATCCATCCGCTCGGCAAGTCGCCCGTCATCACCGACAACGGCAACACCATCGCCGAGTCAGGCGCGATCATCGAATATCTCATCGCCACCTACGGCAACGGCCGACTGATCCCGCCGCCGAACACGCCGGAGCGACTGCGCTTCACCTACTGGCTGCACTATGCGGAAGGCTCGGCGATGCAGCCGCTGCTGCTCAAGCTGCTGTTCACGCTGATGCCGAAGCGTGCGCCGGCGCTGCTTCGTCCGCTGGTGCGCAAGGTCTCGAACCAGGCGCTTACCGCGCTGGTCAATCCGCAGCTCAAGCAGCACATGGATTACTGGGAAGGCGAGCTTGCGAAGAGCGAGTGGTTCGCCGGCAACGAGTTCACCGCAGCCGACATCCAGATGAGCTTTCCGCTCGAAGCCGCGCAAGCGCGCGGCGGGCTGGAGCAGGGCCATCCCAGGGCGATGGCGTTCCTGGAGCGCATCCATGCGCGGCCGGCCTACGCCAGAGCGCTGGAAAAAGGCGGGCCGTACCAGGTGGGGCGGTAAGCCCACTCTCCCGTCATTCCGGGGCGGTGCGCAGCACCGAACCCGGAATCTCGCGCCACAATCTCGAGATCCTCAGGTGCGCAATTGCGCACCATAGTCCGGCTCTTCGAGCCGCCCCGGGATGACGCCGAGTAGTCAATCCGCGTGCAGCACGCGACCGCGCGTCTCCGGCAGCGCGAAGGCGGCGATGAAGAACAGCGCGTAGGCTACCACCGCAAACATCGCGATTGCGTTCGCAAGCGACGTCGTCGCCGACAGCGCACCGACGAGGAACGGAAACAGCGCGCCGATGCCGCGGCCGAAATTGTAGCAAAAGCCCTGGCCGGAGCCGCGCAGCCGCGTCGGATAGAGCTCAGTCAGGAACGCGCCGATCCCCGAGAAATAGCCCGAGGCGAAAAAGCCGAGTGGGAAGCCAAGCACCCACAGGATCTCGTTGGTCAGCGGCAGCTGCGTATAGAGCAGCACCACGGCCATGGCCCCGAGCGAGAAGATCAGAAACAGATTGCGCCGCCCGATCCGGTCGGCGAGCCAGGCGCCGGTGAGATAGCCGATGAAGGAGCCGATGATCAGCGTCGAGAGATATCCGGTCGAGCCGACGATCGACAGATGCCGCTCCTTGGTCAGGAACTGCGGTACCCAGAAGGTGACGGCGTAGTAGCCGCCCTGACAACCCGTCGCCATCAGCGACGCCAGGATCGTGGTCTTCACCATCGGGAAGGTGAAGATCTCCCAAAGCTTCGGATGACTGCCCGTTTCCGCATGCCTGGCACGGGCCTCGGCTGCGATCTCCGGCTCGGTGACGGAACGGCGGATGTAGAACACCAAGAGCGCCGGCAGCGCGCCGATCACGAACATCCAGCGCCAGGCCGTCTCGGCCGGCAGAAGCGAGAACAGGATCGCCTGCGAGAGCACGGCGAGACCCCAGCCGACCGCCCAGCCCGACTGCACCGAGCCGACCGCGCGCCCGCGATATTGCGGCCGGATCGCCTCGCCCATCAGCACGGCGCCCGCCGCCCATTCGCCGCCGAAGCCGAGGCCGAGCACGGCGCGTGCAATCAGGAGCTGGTCGAAATTCTGCACGACGGCACAGACCAGCGAGAAGAACGAGAACCAGATGATGGTGATCTGGAGCGTCCTGACTCGTCCGATATGGTCGGAGAGGTAGCCGCCAAGCCAGCCGCCGATCGCAGAGGCCAGCAGCGTCACGGTGCCGGCGAGACCCGCCGAGGCCGCATCGACCTTCCACAGCGCGATGATGGTGCCGATCACCAGCGGATAGATCATGAAGTCCATGCCGTCGAGCGCCCAGCCCGCGGCGCAGGCCCAGAACGTCCGCCGCTCCGGCGCGTTCATGTCGCGATAGAAGGCGAGAAGGCTGGTGTCCTCGATCTCGGCGCGTTCGATGCGCTGGTTCGGATCGGCTGTGGTCATGTGTGTTTCCCCGGCAGTTTCTTGAAGTTGCGCGGTGGTAGCACGCGCAGCAGCGGGCGCAAGCCGGCGCCCGCTTCCGTGCCATGCGGCGGACGAGTTACTGCCCTGCCGCCTCTGCGCCGCGTGTGCGCGGATCGGGTGCGCCGAGGGGGCCATTCGGTGTCACCGCGATCGAATTGGCGGAAGTCTGTCCCATCGGCTCGACGATGGGATGGTCCATCGCCTTCAGCTCGAACAGGACATCGTCGGGAAAGCCGCGCTCGACGCGCACCTCGTCCGGCAGCCATTGATGGTGCAGCCGCGGTGTGGCAACGGCGGCGGCCACATCCATTTTGTAATCGAGCACGTTCACGATCACCTGGAGCACGGTGGAGATGATCCGGCTGCCGCCGGGCGAACCCGTCACCAGCACCGGCTTGCCGTCCTTCAGCACGATGGTCGGCGACATCGACGACAACGGTCGCTTGCCGGGCCCTGGCAGGTTGGCCTCGAAGCCGACAAGGCCGTAGGCGTTGGACGCGCCGACCGCCGCGGTGAAATCGTCGAGCTCGTTGTTGAGCAGCACGCCGGTGCCCTCGGCGACGAGACCGACGCCATAGCTGAAGTTCAGCGTGTATGTGTTGCTGACGGCGTTGCCGCGGCTGTCAACGACGGAGAAATGCGTGGTGTTGCTGCCTTCGCGCGGCGAGGCGGCGGCGGACACCAGCTGCTTCGACGGCGTGGCGCGGCTGGTGGAGATGCCCGCGCGCAGCTTGGCGGCGTAGTCCTTTGCCGTGAGGGTCTCGATCGGCGCGTTGACGAAGGCGGGATCGCCGAGATAGCGCGCGCGGTCCGCATAGGCGCGCTTCATGGCCTCGATCAGGAGATGCAGCGATGCGGGCGATCCCTGCTTGAGATCGGCAAGCTGAAAGCCTTCGAGGATATTGAGGGTCTCCACCAGCACCACGCCGCCGGAGGAAGGCAGCGGCATCGACACGATGTCGTAGCCGCGATAAGTGCCGCGCACCGGCGTGCGGATCACCGCCTGATAGGTCTTCAGATCGGCTGGCGTCATGATGCCGCCCGCCTCGGACACGGCCTTGGCGAGTTTGTCCGCGACCGCGCCCTCATAGAAGCCGCGTGGTCCCTGCGCGGCGACGGCCGCCAGCGTATCGGCAAGGTCGCCCTGCACCAGCCTGTCGCCGTCACTGAGCGGCGCGCCATCGGGGCGCGAGAAGATCCTGGCCGCCGAAGGCCAGCGTGTCAGCCGCCGGTGCCAGCCCGGGAGCGTGTCGGCGATGTCGTCGCTGACGACGAAGCCGTCGCGGGCGAGCGCGATCGCAGGCTCGAGCAATTGCGCCAGCGTGAACTGGCCCGAGCCATATTTTTCCAATGCCAGGGCAAGGCCTGCGACGGTTCCGGGCACGCCGATGCCGAGCGCGGAATCGCGCGACTTCGCAATGTCGGGCTTGCCGTCGGGGCCGAGGAAGATTTGCGGCGTGGTCGCTGCCGGCGCGGTCTCGCGATAGTCGATCGCGATGTCCTCGTTGCGCTCGGCGGAATGGATCATCATGAAGCCGCCGCCGCCGATATTGCCGGCGCGCGGATAGGTCACCGCCATCGCAAAGCCGGTCGCGACCGCGGCATCGACGGCATTGCCGCCGCGTCGCAGGATATCGGCGCCGACCTGCGCCGATATCTTTTCCTGCGCCACCACCATGCCGTGCTCGGCTGCAACGGCATGCACCGTGTCGAGCGCCGGCGGGACATAGCCCCGCCGCGCATCCTGCGCGGTCGCAGATGCCAGACCAAGCGCCAGAGTGGCCAGGAAGGCGAAAAACGTCCGCCGGGTCGAAAATGACGACATCATCAAATTTCCGCCGGGTCCTCGGGACAGTTCACACGCGTCGCTTATGCTATACGGTTTGCCCCAACACAGGCAAAACTGTTCGTGATGAGGACTGCGTGATGACGACGATCGCCCCGGATGCGCGCATGGCCGGCGTGCTGCGGACCTATCCGCCGCGCGCCGCTGTCATCAGCTGGATCTTTTTCGACTGGGCTGCGCAGCCTTATTTCACGCTGATCACGACCTTCGTGTTCGCGCCCTATTTCGCCACCAGCATCGCGCCAGATGCTGCCACAGGCCAATCGCTGTGGGGCTTTGCGATGGCGGCTGCAGGCCTCGCCATCGCGCTGATGTCGCCGGTGCTGGGGGCCATCGCGGATGCCTCGGGCCGCAGGAAACCATGGATCGCGGGGTTCGGCACGCTGCTGGTGCTGGCGTCCTGCTCGCTGTGGATCGGCAAGCCCGGCGATCCCTCAGTCATTCCGCCCCTGCTCACCGCGGTCGCGCTCGCCAGCGTCGGCGCGGAATTCGCCACCCTCTTCAACAACGCGATGATGCCGACCCTGGTGCCGCCCGAGCGAATCGGCCGGCTCTCCGGCACCGGCTGGGCCACGGGGTACATCGGCGGCATCGTCAGCCTGATCATCGTGCTCGGCTTGCTCGCTGCGAATCCCGAGACCGGACGCACGCTGCTCGGCTTCACGCCGCTGTTCGGGCTTGATCCGGCCAGTCATCAAGGTGATCGCGCCGCCGGACCGCTGACCGGGGTGTGGTTCATCATCTTCGTGACCCCGATGTTCCTGTTCACGCCGGACTATCCGGCGAAGCGGCCGGTGCGCGAGGCGCTACGCAAAGGCCTGTCGGAGCTGAAGCAATCGATCAGGAGTTTGCCGCAGCAGAAATCGCTCGCGGCGTTCCTGCTCGCCAACATGATCTACACCGACGGCCTTGTGTCGCTGTTCGCATTCGGCGGCATCTACGCCGCCGGCACCTTCGGCTGGCACACGATCCAGATCGGCACCTTCGGAATCATGCTCGCCATCGCCGGCGCGTTCGGCGCCTGGCTCGGCGGCAAGCTGGACGATCATCTCGGGCCGAAGCGCGTCATCGCCGGCAGCATGCTGATTCTGCTGCTGTCGGTGGCGGCGATCCTTCTGGTCGACAAGGACAGCGTGCTGTTCGTCAAGGTCGCGGCCCCCCAGCCGGGCGCGCCCCTGTTCTCGAGCGCGGCCGAACGCGCCTATCTCGTGCTGGGCTGCCTGATCGGCGCCGCCGGCGGTCCGCTTCAGGCTGCCTCGCGCACGTTGCTGATCCGCCTCGCGCCAAAGGATCGCATCGCGCAGTATTTCGGCCTGTTCGCGCTGACCGGGAAAGTGACGTCCTTCATCGGCCCACTGCTGATCGGCATGATCACGGCGGTGACGGCCAGCCAGAAGGCCGGCATGGCCGTGCTGGTGGTGTTCTTCGTCGCGGGACTGGGGCTGTTGATGCGGGTGCGGGAGTAGCTTCCCGCCGTCATTCCGGGGCATCGCGGAGCGATGAACCCGGAATCCAGAAGTTGTCGCGCGAGATTCTCAGGTGCGCAATTGCGCACCAGAGTTCGCGCTGCGCGCGCCCCGGAATGACGGCGAAATCAGTGCCTGAAATGCCGCGTTCCCGTGAACACCATGGCGATGCCGTGCTCGTCGGCGGCCTTGATCACCTCGTCGTCGCGCATGGAGCCGCCGGGCTGCACAACGGCGGTAGCGCCGGCCTCGATGCAGGCGAGCATGCCGTCGGCGAACGGGAAGAACGCATCCGAGGCCACCACCGAGCCCTTGGTGAGCGGCTCGGCGAGCTTCAGCTCAGCCGCCGCATCCTGCGCCTTGCGCGCCGCGATGCGGGCTGAATCGACCCGGCTCATCTGGCCCGCGCCGATGCCGACGGTAGCGAGATCCTTGGCGTAGATGATGGTGTTTGACTTGACGTGCTTGGCCACCCGGAACGCGAACTTGAGGTCGCGCATCTCGGCGTCCGTGGGCGCACGCTTGGTCACCACCTTGAACGTCATGTCGTCGACCACGGCGTTGTCGCGGCTCTGCACGAGCAGGCCGCCGGCCACCGTCTTGGCGGTGAGGCCCGGCGCGCGCGGATCGGGCAGGCTGCCCGCGAGCAACAGGCGGAGGTTCTTGCGCGCGCCGATGATCGAGATCGCTTCCTCGCTCGCGTCGGGCGCGATGATCACCTCGGTGAAGATCTTCGTGATCTCGCGCGCGGTGTCGGCGTCGAGCGCGCGGTTCATCGCGATGATGCCGCCGAACGCCGAGGTCGAATCGCAGGCGAGCGCCTTGCGATAGGCGCTGACGAGGTCGGAGCCCTCAGCGACGCCGCAGGGATTGGCGTGCTTGACGATGACGCAGGCCGCGGTGCGCTTGGCGTCGAACTCGCCGATGCACTCATAGGCCGCATCGGTGTCGTTGATGTTGTTGTAGGAGAGCTCCTTGCCCTGCAGCTGCCGTGCGGTCGAGACGCCCGGGCGCTTGTCGGGAGTCGCATAGAATGCCGCGGTCTGGTGCGGGTTCTCGCCGTAGCGCAGCGACTGGATCAATTTGCCGCCGAAGGCGCGGAAATCAGGTGCGTCGATCTCGAGCTGCCGGTTGAACCAGTTCGAGATCGCGGCGTCGTAGGCCGCGGTCCGCGCATAGGCCTTCGCGGCAAGCCGCCGGCGCAGCTTCAGCGTGGTTGCGCCCTTGTTGGCGGCGAGCTCGTCGAGCACCGCCTTGTAGTCCTCGGCCTCGACCACCACGGCGACGTCGTCATGGTTCTTGGCCGCGGCGCGGATCATCGCGGGGCCGCCGATGTCGATGTTTTCGATGCAATCCTCGAAGCCGGCGCCTTTGTCGACGGTCGCCTCGAACGGATAGAGATTGACGACGAGCAGATCGATCGGCGCGATGCCGTGCGCCTTCATCGCATCCGCATGGTCCTTGTTGTCGCGGATCGCGAGCAGGCCGCCATGCACCTTCGGATGCAGCGTCTTGACGCGGCCGTCCATCATCTCGGGGAAGCCGGTCAGCTCGGAAACGTCCTTCACCTTGAGGCCGGCCGCGGCGATCGCCTTGGCGGTGCCGCCGGTCGAAACCAGTTCGACGTCATGGGCGGCAAGCGCCTTGGCGAATTCGATCAGGCCGGTCTTGTCGGAGACGGAAAGCAGGGCACGGGTGACGCGGCGGGGATGGTCAGTCATGAGCAAGATCCTCTGTCTTAAGGAGTGTCTATGCCCAGGCGCGCGGCGTCTTAAGTCCCGCGCTTCCCGATGGTGCTCCATCCAAGGTCGCCAGTCGCGCGAGCGAGCGCTCGATAGCAGCTTTCGGCCGTTTTCACAACGATGAGATGGGGCCGAATCGTGCGCATTTACAGCGGAAGTTCCGGCTCGCGGCGGGCGTTGCGGCGGGCATTGGTGACAGCGGGCGAAGCGGTGGAGCGGACAAAGCTCCAGCGGAGCGAGGGCGCCTGGCGGGCATCCTGCCGGACCACGATCTGCGCGGTGCGGCGCGGGCCGTCATTGCCGGCCAGGAACACGCTGTCCTCGAGATCGACCTTGTCGTCGAGCGCCTCGAAGGTCCAGACGTCGCGGTTCGGCAGCACCAGCATGACGCCGCGGGCATCCGACAGCCGGCTCGCCTTCACCGCCGGATGCAGATGGAAGCGGACCGCGAAATCGGCATCCGCGCCCTTGAAACGTCCGCCTTGCGGCGGCGACAGCGTGTCCTCGCCGTCGATGCGCGCGCCGTCATTGGCGATCATCAGGACGCGGCGATGGATCGCGCCGAATTTGGCGAGATAGCCGTCATGCGACGTCGTGAGCAGCGTGCCGTTCTGAACGACCTCGCGATAGCTCTCGACCTCGATCGGGCCGCTGGTGACAGGCGAGCCATGCAACAGCCGCTTCATCGCCGACATCTCCACGAACTGGCATGAAGAGGTGTCGTGATAGGTCAGCGTCGAATGCGCCGCCGTGCTGCGCGCGAACGGCCGCCAATTGTCGCGGCCCGTGGTCGGCATCCCGCAATTGGTGACGATGCGGCTGATGCCGGAGGACAATTCGAACGACAGGCAGCCGGCATGGGCGTCGTGGCTGACGCCGGCCGGCGGCGGCGGGCCGGTGTCGATGATCAGTGTGGTCTGGCCGGCATCGAGGCGCTGGAAGCCGGTATGCGGCATGTTCGCCATCGGCGCGCCGTGGGTGTCGTCATAGGCGAGCAGCGTGGCGAGCAGGTCCGAGGGCGTTGCGCTCATGCCGTTGAACAGCGCGAAATTGCCGTCGCCGTGCCGGAAGAAGCGCAGCATCGGCATCATGCGGTCGATCGCGTTAAGCAGCGCCGGCGGCGGCGCGATGTTGCGCGCGGCAAAGGTCTGCCGCAGCGGCAAGAGGTCGATCAGGAGCTCGATCAGCGCGCCCGGATTGCGGGAGATGTGTCCGCCGTCGGGCAGGATCTGCCGCTGCAACTCGTCCGAAAGTTTTTTCGAGGCGCTGCGGATATGGCGCGCCTGGTTGGCGAGGCAGAGTGTCGTGTAGCACAGCGCGATCAGCACCTGGAGCTTCGGCACCCCGTCCGGGATGTTGACCATGGTGTAGCGCAGGAAGCGGATCTCGCGGGCCAGCGCGCGCAGATAGCGGCGGTAGAATTTGTTGTCGGTGTCGTTGAGCACCAGGGGCGCCTGCGACAGCAGCGAGATCACGCGCCGCGCGAGCACGTCGGCGCGCCGCGCGACGGGGCGGCGCTTGTTGGCGGGGTTGGCGATCCAGTCCTCGACCAGTGCGCGCGCATTGGCGCGCGTCAGTGCGGTGTCGGCGGCGCGCAGATGGCGCAGCCAGCCGAAGCCGAGCAGCGCAACCTCCCAATCCTCCGACGGAGGCTCGAGATCGAAGATCGAGCGGCCGTGGCAATTGACGATCTTGCCGGCGAAGACGAAGCGGCCGGCATAGATCTCGGCGGCGCGGGTCGCGTCCGCGGTGCGCAGATCATGCGGCGCGATGATCAGGCGGTCGGTGCGGCCGGGCCAGACCCGTGACAGCGCAACGGAGCCGCCGCTCGCGCGCGCGAGCATGTTCCGCGCGAAGCGGTTCATCACCAGCGTCGAGATACGTCTGCGTTGAGCGACCGACACGCCTTGCCTTGAAGGGGGAGAGGAGGATTCCGACGAATCCTTATTAATCCCAAAATCGACCGTCTGACACCACCTTGAACGGTGGGAATCAACGCCGAGGTTGCAAAAACCAGTGCAAAATCAGGATTTAACGAGCCGGGCTGCAAAGAATCCGTCGAGCCCGCCGAGCTTGGGATCGGCGTTCGGCAGATGGCTGGGCAGGGTGCGCAGGTCGCCCTCGGCAGTGATGATCTCGGAGAGCCCTGAGACCTCCGACGCCTCGATCGGGACGCGGCGAAGCGCAGGCTCTGCGGCCAGCAGCGTGGCGATGGCCTGTTCGCCCTCTTCGGGTTCCAGCGAGCAGGTGCAGTAGACCAGCGTCCCGCCCGGCTTGAGCAGCGAGACCGATTTTCGCAGCAGCCGCTGCTGGAGCGCGGTCAGGGCGGCGATGTCGGACTCCTGTCGCAGCCAGGCCACGTCGGGATGACGGCGGATCGTGCCGGTCGAGGTGCAGGGCGCGTCGATCAGAATACCGTCAAAACCTTCGGCGGGGCCGGCCCATTCCGCGGCGTCAGCGACGACGGTCTCGGCCTGGAGCGACAGCCGCGCCAGATTCTCGCGCAGCCGTGCGACCCGGGCGGGCGAGCGGTCGATCGCCGTGACATGCGCACCGGCGTGCGCCAGTTGCGCGGTCTTGCCGCCGGGGGCGGCGCAGAGATCGGCAATGGACTTGCCCTTGATGTCGCCGAACAGCCGGGCCGGCAATGCGGCGGCGGCATCCTGCACCCACCATTGTCCCTCGGCGAAGCCGGGCAGCATGGTCACCGAGCCGTGCAGCAGCATCCGCACCGTCCCCGTCGGCAGCGTCTCGCCGTGCAGGCGGCTCGCCCATTGTTCGGCGTCCGACTTCACGGTCAGATCGAGTGACGGCTCATGGCCGAGCGCCAGCGCCATGTCTCTTGCGGCGGCCTCGCCATAATGTGCGCGCCAGCGCGCCAGCAGCCATGGCGGCAGGTCCAGCGATTGCGTAGCGACTTCCTCGACCAGCGCCTGGCCCTCGCGCGCACAGCGGCGCAGCACGGCGTTGACGAGGCCGGCATAGCGCGCGGCGCGCCGGTCGGATTGCACGAGGCGGACGGAGAGATCGACGGCGGCATGATCGGGCACGTCCATCCAGAGGATCTGGGCGGCGCCGATCAGCAGCGCGCTCTGCGCGCGCGGTGCTTCGGAGGGAATGCCCTTGTCGAGCAGGCGGGACAGCACATGGCCGAGCGTGCCGAGCCGGCGCAGCACGGTCGCGACCAGGCGGCGCATCAGCGCGCGGTCGCGGTCGGCCAGCGTCTTCAGTCCGGGATGGGCGCCGCTGCCGTCGAGCTGGTCGTCAAGCGTGCGGTGCTTGTGCAGCACGCCGTCGACGATGTCGGCGGCAATCCGCCGCGCCGCGAGACCAGGCACTTCGGATGGTGGGGCGAAACGTTGAGATGGCATGCGGAAGCAAGGTTCTGAGCGAGCGGCAGTTCCGCCGATATGGGCGCATGCCTTGAGAAAGCGATCTCTGGCACGCGAATATGCCAAATGTAAGAATCGCTTCCGGCTTTTTCAGCGCTTTGGGCCCGATTTCAGGAATGCGTTATTGGACGTCGCATTGCGGCTCGTCCTGCGCTAGAAGACCTGGCGATGAGTGACCAGCCACCCGTTTCCGATCGCAAGCCGCTGTCGCCGGCAGCCCAGCGCGCGCTGGCCGAGGCCGAGGCGCGCCGACAGGCTGCGGCGGTCCAGGCCGAGGACGACGCCAAGGCGACGCCGAAGGAGTTGCAGGGGCCGAAGGGACCCGAGCCGACCCGCTACGGCGATTGGGAGCGCAAGGGCATCGCGTCCGACTTCTGAGCAGTCAGCCGGATCGGTCGACGATGCGGGCAAGGCTCGTCCCGGCCGCTAGAGATAATGGTGCTCCTGGGCGCGGCGCAGGTTGATGACGACGGCGGCGGCGTAGAAGTGCGTCCCCTTGGTCGGGCCACCGACCGCGTACACGTTCGGATGAGCTGTGCCGTGGCGGTCGTGGACACGGCTGTCGTCGTAGCCGCAGCGAATCCCGCCGAGTGCGTCGAACGCGATGAACCCCTGCCGCTGCATGTCCTGATAGAGCGGGCTCGAGTCCAGCCGGTAGGACGCCCCTGTCGCGTCGATGACGTAATCGACGTCGTGACGATCGCCGTCGCCGAGGATCGCGCGAAATCGGCCGCCGATGCCGGTCACGTTGCGCAGCCGGGCGTGGGCCGAGAGCCTGCCCGAGCGCATCAGGTCGCGGATACGGATTGCGTTCTCCAGCGGCATCGCCGAACGATTGCGGAGCCAGCCGGAATTGTAGACGTCCATGAAGTGCATCTTCTCGACATCGCGCATCCGGCTCCAGGCATCGCATATCACGTCGATGACACTGACGAGATAGGAGTAGACGCTGGGCTCGCCGGACTCGGCTCGCCCGATGTTGTGCTCGAGATCGGCCAGCGCATCGCCGCCGACGTTGCGGCAAGACAGATCGCAGCGAATTCCGGTGGTCTCCAGCAGCAGTCCGGAAAGGCGGGCGGCAAAGGCGTCCGCTTCGATTCGCTCACGGCTGGCCACATAGCGATCCAGGGCGTCGCGGAAGCCATTTGCGATGGCGGGACTCGTCACCGGCTGCACCGTCGGAAACAGGCCGCTTCTGGAGAAGCAGGTCATCCTGACGGACTGGTGGGTTTTGGCCAGCGCCGCCGCGGTGTCGACCGCGCTGAGTCCGCTTCCGAGGATGCCGACCTCGACGCCGTCGCGATCGGCGAAGGCGAATTGGGCGTAGGGGTCGCGGATGTAGTTCGGGATTGCGGCGAGGCCGTAATGGTCGTCGGGCGCGTTGTGACCGGTGCAGAGGATCAGCACGGACGAGATATGCGTGATGTTGAGGTCGGTCGTCAGCAGGACATCGCGATCCGGCGAGAACCGCATGCGGACAATTTCGGCATGCTCGACATGAACGGGCACGCCGGCGCTGCGGCATTGCGCGATCGCGGCCAGTCGCACGGCGTCGAGGTAGTCCCGATAGACCATCCGCGGCAGGTGCCTGTTGCCGTGGCAGGAGAGGCCGCGGGCCCGAAGCCAGCGCAGAAACTCTTCCGCGTCGCCCGGACGGATCGACATCGTCGACGCTTTCATGTTGAGCAGATGGCGGTCGCTCTGCGTGCGATAGGCAACGCCGCCATCGAAACCGGACTTGTCGAAGAGCTGAATTCCGCTGATCGCGCCGTGGTCTCGCCCTGATGCGGCGAGCTCCGCCAGATGACGCAAGATCGTGATGCCGGTCGCGCCACCGCCGACAATGCTGATGATCATCGCCCAATCCCCCAGTTTATCTGTTTGACCCAGGCGCGAGCGGGGGCTCGGCGTGGGGGTTTCCCAAAGCCGTTGATTGTTCGTCACATGAGAAAGATGGCTTGCGACCGGCCTCGGGCCGGCCGCAGGACGTGCGGGTCCTCAGGCGGCCCGCACCGTATCGAGGAATTTCGCGACCTCGTGCTTGAGGCGGCCGCTCTCGGTCGAGAGTGAGCGCGCGGATGCCAGCACCTGCGTCGACGCCGAACCGGTGGCGCCGGCGCCATGACTGACCTGGGCGATCTTGTCGGCGACTTCGACCGTTCCCTTAGCCGCTTCGCTGACATTGCGTGCGATCTCGGCCGTCGCAGCCCCCTGCTCCTCGATGGTGGCGGCAATGGTGGTCGAGATGTCCGAAATCCTGGAGATGGTCGTGCCGATCTCCTTGATGGCACCGACGGAGTCTTCCGTCGCCGTCTGCATGTCGGCGATCTGTGCGCCGATCTCGTCGGTTGCCCGCGCGGTCTGGGCTGCGAGCGCCTTGACCTCGCTCGCCACCACGGCAAATCCGCGGCCCGACTCGCCGGCGCGCGCCGCTTCGATGGTGGCGTTCAAGGCCAGCAGGTTGGTCTGCTCCGCGATTGCGGTGATCAATTTGACGACGTCGCCGATCCGGCCCGCGGCCTTGAGCAATTCATTGATCCGGAGGTCGGTACGCTCGGCCTGCCGCACCGCTTCGCCGGCGATGCGGCTGGAATCATGGACCTGGCGGCCGATCTCGACGACCGATGCGCTCATCTCCTCGGCGGCGGACGCCACGGCTCCGACATTGGCAGAGGCTTCTTCGGAGGCCGCGGCCACCATTCCGGAAAGCTGCTCGGTCTCTTCCGCTGTCCCCGACAGCGTGCCGGCGGCGGATTCGAGCTGCTGCGAGGCGACCGAAACCGAATTGATGATGCCGCCGACCGCATCCTCGAACGCGCCCGCCAGCCGGATCATCTCCTGCTTGCGTTGCGCAGCGGCTGCGGCCTCCTGATCCTTCTGGTCGGCCTCCATCTGCTCGATGCGGATCAGGTTGTCCCTGAACGTGCGGGCCGCACGGGCGTTGTCGCCGACTTCGTCACCGCGGGAGGTGTAGGGAATCTCGACGGCCTTGTTGCCGCCGGCGAGTTGCAGCAGCACGTCGCCGATGCGACGGATCGGCCGGGCGATGCTCAGCACGGAAAACAGAGCCGAGCCGGCCAGGACCAGTATCACGAGGACGCCGACGGCCAGGCTGACCTGGGTCGCCTGCTCCAGCGCGGTCACGAGCTGGCTCTGTCGCAGAGCCATATATTCGTTGTTGGCGGCGACCAGCTTGTCGACGCGCGTCGTGATTTCCTTGGCGGCCGGAAGCACCCGCTCGTCGAAAATGCGCCTCCTGGCTTCCTCCGCCTTGATGGCTGCGCCGGTTGCCGCCTTGTAGCGTCCGGCGAGCGCGGCGAGCGCGTCGACACCGTCGACGATCTTCTTGTCGTCGGCGGACTGACGGACCTGTTTCAGAACGCGGATCATGGCGTCGGCGCGTTCGGCGATGCGGTCCTTCTGCACGGCGTCGCCGGTCGCCGTGAAATGCCAGTCGGCCGCGCTGACCGCCTTGAACAAGGCGTCGGCTTCGCGCAATGCGACCTCGATGTTGAGCCGGTTCTGCGATGCGGCGATTGCGGACGACGCCAACAGGGTCTCGAGGGCCTTGTTCCAGGCCTCCTCGATCTGGCTTGCCGCGGCGAATTCGGCGACGGCGGTGCCACGAGCCTCGCCGAGATCGTTGCCGGCCTTCAAAGAGGCGTCGAGCAGGATCTTCACCTCGCGACAAAGCTCTTTGGCTTCGGCACGCTTGGACCGTTCCAATGCGGCGTCTATTTCGGTCGTGGCACCGGCGATGGAGCCACGCAATGTTTCGAGATGTTTGGCGAGACCGTCGGCGGAGGATGCGGATCCGATTTCCGCTATGGCGAGGCGTGCCCGGGTCACTGCGAGTTCGGCGCCCTGGGCGTTGGCCTTGTTCGCGGTGTTGATGACCACCAGCCGGCTCAGGTCCGCGATCTGCTCGTTGCGAATGAGCTGGTTGGCGAGCATGCCGCCGACGAGAAGGACACCCGCACTCGCGGTCAATCCCAGTTTTGTACCGATGCGAACCTTGAACGATGCCATGCTTACCGCTCCCCACACGCAAACCGAGTACTCCGCCCTATTACTAAACAGTGCGTGAATCTTAAACTCCGTACAACTACAGGAGGTATGGAACGGAGAGCGTTTGGAACAGCGCGCCGCGCATAGGTACGATTCTTCGTCGGGCAACGATCGGGGCGATCAAGCGATCACCGATCAGCCCGGGTGCCGATCGTGCCTTGCCGGTTTCCCCGACTCAGTCCTAGCGTGAGTTGATGCGCTTCCACGATCGCCCCAATGCCTATCGGCCGCAGTTCGGCGGTTCGCCATTCGGCCGCCGCTTCGCGGGGCTGTTGCCGTGGATGTTCGTGGTCGGCGTCGCGGCGGCGATCGTGCTCACCTTCCGGCACGGAGCGCCCGTTCCGCATGGAGCCGACGGTCGGTCGCAAGATACCGAGATCATCCTCCAGCAATCCGGCAATTCCGCTAGCCGTCAGCCCGTCGACGTCATCCGCACCATCGACGGCGACACTTTTCTCGCGCGCGTGCATCAGCAGGGCGGCCGCGATCTCGTCGTGCGCGTGCGCCTGCGCGGCATCGATGCGCCGGAGATGAAAGCGTCCTGCCAGGAGGAACTGGACAAGGCTGAAGCCGCCACCGACGCGCTGCGCAACCTGCTCGGCCAGGGCGGCGTCACGATCACCAATCTCGGCCCCGACAAATACGGGCGTGTTCTTGCCGACGTCGCGACCAAACGCACGGCCAACGTCTCGGCCGTGCTGCTCGCGGGTGGTTATGCGCGCAGCTACAATGGCGGCCATCGCGACGGCTGGTGCGCGCGGGGGTGGCGCTTCTGGTAACAAAAAAGCCGCGTCGAGGACGCGGCTCTTTCAATTCTCTCTGATCCCGGTGATCAGCGTGTCACGACCACCGTCGTGCCGACAGAGACGCGGCTGTAGAGATCGGTGATGTCGTCGTTGAGCATGCGGATGCAGCCATAAGAGACGAAGCCGCCGACCGAGCCCGGCACGTTGGTGCCGTGGATCGCATATTCGCCGCCGGCGAGCGTCATCGCCGCAACGCCCATCGGGTTGCGCGGCGAGCCGCCGGGAATGACGTCGGGAAGCTGCGGCTTGTCGCGCTTCACCTCGGCGGGCGGCGACCAGGCCGGATTGCGGTATTTGCCGTCGATACGGGTCGTGCCGGCCCACTGCTTGCCGGACTTGCCGACGCCGACCGGATAGCGCACGGCGTGGCCGTTATCGAGAATGAGATAGAGCCGCCGCTCGTTGGTCTTGACCACGATGGTGCCCGGCGAATAGTCGGCCAGGTGCGTCCCCACCATTTCTGGCCGCGCCTCCGCCGCCGTTGACATCAATATCCCTGCCCCGATGGTGGCGGCCAGCGCCACAGCAATCCTCATCGCCATCAATGCTTCCCCTTGCCCCGTACGGGTCGTCCAAATCTACGCAGAACCCGGCAATCGCTGCCTTGCCCAGACATTCTTAACCGCGCCTGTTAACCGGATGGTTTCTACGCGCGGCCGCCGAGGGCCAGCCAGCCGGGGGAACAAAGGAAATGTTCGAAATAAAGTAAATGACCGGAAAACAACACTCGGCGGGAAAGATACGGCCATGCCGGCAAGCGCCCTGACAAGAGCGTGAGGGTGTGAACCGCTGTTGTTTCGGGGGGCGACAGAGTGCGGAGCGAGGTTTGGTCGCGTGTCCCGGACAAGGCGCGGCACGAAGTGACGAGGCGCAGAGCCGGGACCCAGTTCTTTGCGTGTGGACAGTTGGGCCCCGGCCCTGCAGCGCACCGCTGAAGTGCGCGCTGCGCTGCGTCCGGGGCACGAGACCTTGGCTTACGCCGACTTCTTGTTCTGCCGATTCTTGACGAGGTCGTCGACCACGGCGGGATCGGCCAGGGTCGAGGTGTCGCCCAGGCTGCCCGGCTCGTCCTCGGCGATCTTGCGCAGGATGCGGCGCATGATCTTGCCGGACCGGGTCTTGGGCAGGCCCGGCGCGAACTGGATCTGGTCGGGTGAGGCGATCGGGCCGATCTCCTTGCGCACCCAGGTCACGAGCTCCTTGCGCAGATCCTCGGTCGGCTGGACGCCGGCCATCAGGGTGACATAGGCGTAGATGCCCTGGCCCTTGATGTCGTGCGGGAAGCCGACCACGGCAGCTTCCGACACCTTCTCATGCGCAACCAGCGCGCTCTCGACCTCCGCGGTGCCCATGCGGTGGCCGGAGACGTTGATGACGTCGTCGACGCGGCCGGTGATCCAGTAATAGCCGTCGGCGTCGCGCCGGCAGCCGTCGCCCGTAAAATACTTGCCCTTGTAGGTCGAGAAATAGGTCTGCTCGAACCGCGCGTGATCGCCATAGACCGTGCGCATCATGCCCGGCCATGCCCGGGTGAGACAGAGATTGCCGGTGGTCTCGCCTTCCAGAACCTTGCCGTCGGCATCGACGATCTCCGGCACCACGCCGAAGAAGGGCTGCGTCGCCGAGCCCGGCTTGAGCTTAGTGGCGCCCGGCAGCGGCGTGATCAGGATGCCGCCGGTCTCGGTCTGCCACCAGGTATCGACGATCGGGCAGCGGTCCTCGCCGACGACGCGGTGATACCACTCCCAGGCTTCCGGATTGATGGGCTCGCCGACCGAGCCGAGCAGGCGCAGCGAGGCGCGCGAGGTCTTCTTCACCGGCTCGTCGCCACCCTGCATCAGCGCGCGGATCGCGGTCGGCGCGGTGTAGAAGGTATTGACCTTGTGCTTGTCGATGACGTTCCAGAAGCGGGAATTGTCCGGATAATTCGGCACGCCCTCGAACATCAGCGTGGTCGCGCCGTTGGCGAGCGGCCCGTAGAGAATGTAGCTGTGGCCCGTGACCCAGCCGACGTCGGCGGTGCACCAGTAGATGTCGCCGTCGTGATAGTCGAAGACGTATTGATGCGTCATCGCGGCATAGACGAGATAGCCGGCGGAGGTGTGCAGCACGCCCTTGGGCTGGCCGGTCGAGCCGGAGGTATAGAGGATGAACAGCGGATCCTCGGCGTGCATGTGCTCGACCGGGCATTCCGTCGTCACCATCGCCGCCGCCTCGTGATACCAGAGGTCGCGGGTCGGGTTCATGTCGATCTTGCCGCCGGTGCGCTTGACCACGACGACCCAGTCGACGCCGTCGGCCTTGGCGAGCGCCGCGTCGACATTGGCCTTCAGCGGCACCTTCTTGCCGCCGCGCAGGCCTTCGTCGGCGGTGATGATCACCTTGGACTGGCAGTCGTTGATGCGTTGGGCGAGGCTGTCGGGCGAGAAGCCCGCGAACACCACCGAGTGGATCGCGCCGATCCGCGCGCAGGCCAGCATCGCGTAGGCCGCTTCCGGAATCATCGGCAGGTAGATGGTGACGCGGTCGCCCTTCTTGACGTTGCGGGTACGCAGGATGTTGGCCATCCGGCAGACCTCGTCGTGGAGCTCCTTGTAGGTGATGTGGCGGGACTGCGAGGGATCGTCACCTTCCCAGATGATTGCGGTCTGGTTGGCGCGCTTGTGCAGATGACGGTCGATGCAGTTATGGGCGACGTTGAGGACGCCGTCCTCGAACCATTTGATCGAGACGTTGCCCGGCGCGAAGGAGACGTTCTCGATTTTCGTCGGCGCCTTCATCCAGTCGATCCGCTTGGCCTGTTCGGCCCAGAAACCGTTCGGGTCCGAGATCGAGCGGGCGTACATTTCCTTGTACTTGGCTTGGTCGACCCAGGCGCGCTTTGCCCATTCCGCCGGCACGTCGTAAATCTTCTCGGACATATTTCCCTCCACATGCGGCAAGCTCAGGCAATGCCGACATCAATCATTGGGCTGATTATGCGTCGGGCTAACCGGACCCGACAAGGTGCACAAGCTGGACCTTCGGCGAGCGGCCCGCCATGCGAAGGATCAAGGTGCGCAGGTCGGCTGTCGCAAATCTGAAACAGGCCGGTCGGCGCCTTTCGGCTCTTTACCCAGATCCCCGGAACAGGCCCGCGCAGAGCCCCATGCGCCGCTCGGAGGTATTTGGGAACCGTCTCTCACTGATTCGGGACTCGCAATACGGTTCGGAACACCCTAAATGGCCAACCCGGGTCCAAAGAGACCCCTAGGAACAAAAATCAGAACAGCGGCATTGACCGGTAACAGGCAGGGCTAAGGCGTAACACTATGATGGATCAGCAGAATCTCGGGACGATGCGGCCCGCTTCAGCCGATCCTGCAGCTGTTGCGCTGGCCAAGGCCCTGGGACAATGGCCGAAACCGGCCGCATCAGCGCGTCTCAGCCCGAAAAAGGTCTTCGACACGGCGCCCGCGGCGACGGTCGAGGCGCTGGCCAGGGAGCTGGGCCTGCGGCTCGGCGACCAGAACGAGCTGACCATCCGCCGCATCAAGCGCGGCAAGGGCTATTCCTTCGTCCGTCCCAACGGCGCGCATATCCGCGACGCCCGCACCATCCGCCGGCTGCACGCCATGGCGGTGCCGCCGGCCTATCGCGAGGTGCGCTACTCGGCCGATCCGAGCACGCATCTCCAGGCCGTGGGACGCGATGCCGCGGGCCGGCTGCAATACCGCTATCACGCCGACTGGGAGAAGGTCCGCGAGCACCGCAAGGCGCATCGCCTGGAGAAGCTCGTCGGCGCGCTGCCAAAGATCCGGCGCAAGGTGTCGGCGTTCCTGTCGGGTGACGAGCCGACACGCGAATTCGCGCTCTCGGCCGTGATCGAATTGATCGCGCGCACCGCGATCCGTCCCGGCAACGAATCCTATGCCCGCCTCAACGGAACCCGCGGCGCGACCACGCTGCTGAAGTCGAACGTGACGCTGGAAGACGATTGCTTCGTGCTGACCTTCAAGGCGAAGGGCGGCAAGGCGGTGCGGAAGGAGTGCGACGCGGCCAAGCTGGTGCGCGCCATCGGCATCCTGCGCGGCGTTCCCGGCAAACGCATGTTCCAGTATCGCGATGCCTACGGCATCGTGCGCGCGGTCAACACCACGCAGGTGAACGCGTTTTTGCGCGAGATCGCCGGCATCAAGATTTCGCTGAAGGATTTTCGCACCCTGATGGCCTCCGCCGTCGTGGTGGAATCGCTGTCGCGGATCACGCCGGCGACCAGCCAGCGCGGCCGCAAGAAGCAGGTGCTGGACGCGATCCGTGCCGCGGCCGACAAGCTCTCCAACACGCCGGCGATCTGCCGCAAGAGCTATGTCCACGACACCATCGTCACCGCCTTCGAGGACGGCATTCTCGAGCGTTTCGCCGCGACCATGAAGGGCCAGCGCTCGCAGGCGAGGCGCGAGCAGCTTCTGGCGCAGGTGGTCGCGACCGCGGCGGTGTAACGACCCCACAAGAGCTACGACTTGGTCGAGACGCCGTTATCCGGACCGGGATCGTTGCCCGCGGCTGCGGTGGTGAGTCGTTCCAGATAGTGCGCCCAACCCTTCGCGTGTGCGGCGGCCTGTTCCTCGGTCGGCAGCCCGCTATGGGTCATGCGCAGCAGCGTGCCGCCGTCGCGCTCGATCAGGTCGATCTCGATCAGGCTCGATCCGGGTGGTACTTCCTGGCCGCCCTCCCAGCCAAACGTGTAGGCCAGACGATGCACCGGCACGACCTCGCGGAAGGCGCCGCGGGCGGCGGCGCCGCGCGGGCCGATACCCTTGAGCAGATAGAGCCCGCCGGGATGCGGTTCCGTCGTCGCGTCGGAACCCATCCAGCTCAAGATCTTCTCGGGATCGGTCAAATAGGCGAAGACGGTGGCACGCGGGGCTGCGATCTGGGTCTCGCGTCGCACTATGAACGGTTCGGTCATCGGCGATCATCCCTCGTCTTGCCTTGAGCTGCCCTTGGGCTGCCCTCGGGACATGGCGGCGGCCCTGCGCTCCGTCAAGGATTGCCCGTGACAAAGACGGGCCTGCTTCGTCATCATCGGGCCATGCACCTCGCCCCGACCCTCGCCTGGCTCGTCGATGCCGCCTCCGATAGTCAGGGGGCCGATCGCCTGCTTGCGGACCTCGGCGCGCATCTGGTCGCCGACGGCGTGCCGCTTGCGGCAGGCGCCCTGACGCTGGAGGTGCCGCACCCGCTGATCGCGAAGCGGACCTGGCTGTGGCGCGCCGGGACCGGCGCGGTAATCGAAGCGCTCGGCTTTGCACCAGGCGGATTGGCGCCCGACCCGCCCAACGATGCCGGTCGCCGGTGGCTCCGCGGCATTGCGGACGGCGAGGTGCACGAAGACATCGTCGGTCGGCCCGATGGACCGGTGCTCGGCTGGATCGGGCCGCGTCCGTTCACGGCGGATGAAATCGAACAACTGCGCCAGGCTGCGCGATTTGCCGCGACGCCCCTTGCCGTGCTCGCCGCGCGCGCCACGTTGCGGGCGACGCTGGATGCCTATCTCGGCAAACGCAGCGCGGAACGGGTGCTGGCGGCACCGCTGCGGCGCGATCTCGGCGAAACCATTCAGGCCGCGCTACTCTATGCGGACTTGCGCAATTTCACGATCCTGTCGGAAACCACGCCGCCGGCCCAGGTGATCGCGGCGCTCGACGCCTGGTTCGACCGCATCGCCGGTGCCGTTCACGCCTTTGGCGGCGAGGTGCTGAAATTCATCGGCGACGGCGTGCTCGCGATCTTTCCGGTGGTCGAGGCATCACCGCGCCGCGCCTGCGATGCGGCCTTGCGCGCCGCAGGCGCGGCCCGGGCGGGGATGGCCCACCTCAACGACGAGCGCCGCAACCAGGGCCTGCCGCCGCTCTCGTTTGGCGCGGCGCTCCATCTCGGCGAGATGCTGTGGGGCAATATCGGCGCCGCCAACCGCCTCGATTTCACGGCGATCGGTCCCGCCGTCAATCTCGCCAGCCGGCTCGAGGGATTGTGCAAGCCGCTTCGCGAGACCGTGCTGGTGTCGGGCGCGCTCGCCGCCGAGACGGACATGCCACTGGTCGCGCTAGGATCGCATCCGCTGCGCGGCATTGCTGCGCCATGCGAGGTCTTTGCGCTGCCGGAGACGTAAGTCGGACAGCGTAGATGGGATAACTCCTACATCCCGCCCATCTTGCAGACGAGCTTCCACTCCTCGGCCGTCACCGGCTGCACCGACAGGCGCGAATATTTCACCAGCGCCATGTCGGCGAGCTTCTTCTCGGCCTTGATCGCGGCCATCGTCACCGGCGTCTTCAAGGGCTTGTCGGCCTTGATGTCGACGCAGACGAATTTTTCGGTCTTGTCGGTCGGATCAGGATAGGCCTCCTTGACGATCTCCGCGATGCCGACGATCTCCTTGCCCTCGTTGGAATGATAGAAGAACGCCTTGTCGCCCTTCTTCATGGCGACGAGATTCTGGCGCGCGGTGTAATTGCGCACCCCCGTCCAGGCTTCGCCCTTGGCGCCCTTCGCCACCTGCTGGTCCCAGGACCACACCGACGGTTCGGATTTCACCAGCCAGTAGTTCATCGCGCGCCCTATCCGTTCGTCATGGCCGGGCATAGCCGTCCGAAGGACGGCGTCGCTTTCGCTCGCCTATGCCCGACCATCCACGTCTCTGCTTCCGTGTTCAATACCAAGACGTCGATGCCCGCGACAAGCGCGGGCATGACGGAAGATGTCATTCTTCTGCCTTGAACGGCCGCGTCAGCAGCCCCTCGATCGCTGCGTCGATCGTCAATTTGTTGTCGAGGATGGCAGCGACGGCCTGCGAGACCGGCATGTCGACGTTCCGTGCGGCCGCGAGCTCGACCAGCACCGGCGCGGTGAATGCGCCTTCCGCAAGCTTGCCCGCCGGCGCCGCCTCGCCGCGGCCGAGCGCAATGCCGAGCGCGAAATTGCGCGATTGCGCGGTTGAACAACTCAGGAGCAGGTCGCCAAGGCCGGAGAGGCCCGAGAGCGTTTCCGGGCGCGCGCCGCAGGCGCGGCCGAGCCGTGCCAGCTCGCTGAAGCCGCGCGTGGTCAGCGCGGCGAGCGCGGAGGCCCCGAGGTTGCGGCCGACCACGATGCCGGCAGCGATCGCCAGCACGTTCTTGGCGGCGCCACCGATCTCGACGCCGCGGACGTCGGTGGAGTGATAGGGCCGGAACGTCGGCGAGCCCAACGCCTGCACGAGGCTGCTGGCCAGCTCTTCCTCCTTCGCCGCCAGCGTCACCGCCGTCGGCAGGCCGCGCGCGACGTCGTCGGCAAAGCTCGGGCCCGACAGGATCGCCGGCTGCGCGTGCAGCGCGGCTTCAGCGATCACCTCGGTCATGAATTTATGGGTGCCGTGCTCGATGCCCTTGGCACAGGCGACGACCGGTGTCGGTCTTGCGATGTGCGAGGCCAGCATGTTGACGGCGCCGCGCAGATGCTGCGCCGGCGTTGCGATCAGCAGCATGTCCGCGCGCGCGGCGAGCGCCAGCTCGCTCGTCACGACGATTTCCGGCGCAAGCCGCACGCCGGGCAGCCGCGGATTGTCGCGGGTCGAAGCGATGCGCGTCGCATGCTCGGCATTGCGCGCCCAGAGCGTGACGCTCCGCCCGGCCCGCGCTGCCACCATCGCCAGCGCCGTGCCCCAGGCGCCCGCTCCGATCACCGCAACGGAGTGGAACGCGGTCATCGCTCGCTCCCTCCGCTCCCTCTCCCCGCTTGCGGGGAGAGGGTTGGGGTGAGGGGGAGTCTCCGCAAGGGAGGTGGCAGCTGGATTCGCGGAGAGTCCCCCTCACCCGGATTGCATCTACGATGCAATCCGACCTCTCCCCGCAAGCGGGGCGAGGTGAAGTGGAGCTCGTGGAGACGCCTCTCCATTTAGAATCCCGCTCGCGTCTTGCCGTAGCCCGCGGGCGCTGTCGCATTCGCGTCGAGCAGCCAGCGGGCGCGGGGCTGGGCTTCCATCGTGTCGGTCATTCCCAGCGCGAGGCGCTCGGCGCCGGCCCAGGCGATCATCGCGCCGTTGTCGGTGCAGAGCGCAGGCGGCGGCATGATCAGTTGCGTCTTGGCCTGCCGAGCGACGTCATGCAGCGCGCCGCGGATCGCCTGATTGGCGGCGACGCCGCCGGCGGCCACGAGCGCGCGCGGCGCGCCGAACTGTTCGCGGAAAAGTCTCAAGCCGACATTCAGCCGGTCGGCCGTCGAATCCAGCACGGCGGCCTGGAAGCTTGCGCAGAGATCGCTGATGTCCTGCGGCGTGATCTCGGCGATCCGGCTCGCTTCGTTGCGCACCGCGGTCTTCAATCCCGACAGGGAGAAGTTGGCGTCCGGCCTGCCCTGCATCGGCCGCGGAAAGGCGAAGCGCGCGGCATCGCCGCCGGCCGCCGCGCGCTCGACCTGCGGGCCACCGGGATAGGGCAGGCCCAGCATCTTCGCGACCTTGTCGAAGGCTTCGCCGATGGCGTCGTCGACGGTGGTGCCGAGCCGCACATATTGGCCGACGCCGGTGACCGCGACGATCTGGGTGTGGCCGCCGGAGGCGAGGAACAGGCAGTACGGGAATTCGATTCCGTCGGTCAGCCGCGGCGTCAGCGCATGCGCCTCCAGATGGTTCACCGCGACCAGCGGCGTGTCGTGCACCAAAGCGATCGCCTTCGCGGTGGTGAGCCCGACGATGACACCGCCGATCAGGCCCGGTCCCGCGGCCGCCGCGACGCCATTGAGCTGGGCGAAGCCGATGCCGGCCTCGCGCATGGCGCGGTCGATGATGCCGTCGAGCAGGTCGACATGCGCGCGGGCGGCAATCTCCGGCACCACGCCGCCGAACGGGGCATGCTCATCGACCTGCGACCGCACGATGTTGGACAGGATCTTGCCGCTGCCGTCAGGCGCGCGCTCGATCACGGCCGCGGCGGTCTCGTCGCAGGTGGTTTCGATGCCCAATACCAGCATTGGCGAATTGTTATCCAATTTGCGCCCTTGCGCTCATCCGGAAAGCAGAGTTCTGGTACGTCCGGTAGCATTCCGGGGTCGGCTTGCGCAATCGTCACGCGCGGCCGTCTTTGCGAATGCGTCACCGTCACGCGGTTCGGGAACACGAGCGATGTCCATTCTTGTCACACGACCGCATCCCGACAATGAGGCGACGGCGGACAATTTGCGCGCGCGGGGACACGTGGTGCTGCTCGCGCCGGTGCTCAAATTCGAGCCGGTCGCTTTCCACGACGAGAGCGAGGCGAACTATAGCGCCATCATCGTCACATCGGCCAATGCGATCCGTGCCGTCGCGCCGCAATTGCAGGATCTCGGCCTGTTGAAGCTGCCGCTGTTCGCGGTCGGCGAGCACACCGCGACTGCCGCGCGAGACGCCGGCTTTGCCGAGGTGATTATCGCCGGCGGCGATTCCGCGGCCCTGCGCGACACGGTCGTCCGGAGTGCGCGCGACAAGGTGCTGAAAAAGAAAAGCACGCTGCTTTATCTCGCCGGCGCGGATCTGTCGCGCGATCTCGGCGGCGAACTCGGCACCGAAGGCTTCAACGTGGTGACGCAGACCACCTATCGCATGGCGCCGGTCAAGGTTCTCCCGCGCGATGTCTGCGAGGGTTTTGCCGCGCATGGGATCGAGGCGGTGCTTCATTACTCCCGGCGCAGCGCGCGAGCCTTCCTGGATGCAGCGCGGGACGAAGGCGTCGAAATCTCGGCGCTGGCGATCCCGCAATGCTGCCTGTCCGAGACGGTCGCAAGCGTGCTGCGCGATGCCGGTGCGTCGCAGGTTCTGGTGGCCGCGAAACCGGACGAAAATGCCTTATTTGACACCTTGGAGCGTGCTTTGCAGACCCGTTTGGCGTAAGAGGTCGGGCCGAATCCGACGCGATCGGGTCTGCCCAAGATCTGCGCCAGGGATCTGTGCAAGGTATGGAAGTGTGAGGAACCGTCACGATGGCCGACGACAAGCCTGAAGACGCAGGATTGGCCCCGGAGTCCGGTCGTGCCAAGCGCCCCCCGCCGACCATCGACCTCGAGGCGACCGATGTCTCGACCCAGCCGCAGGAGGCGGCGGGCGAGCCCGAGGCTCCGCCGGTGAGCGAGCACACCGAGCCCGAGCAGGCAAAATCCGAGCAGGCTGACGCCGAGCCGGAGCGCGCCGAGGCGCAGGCCGCGGTTGCGCCCGCTCCCGCGTCGCCTCCGGTTTCGCCCTGGGTCATTGCACCGCTCTCCGGTGCGGTGGCGGCGGCCGTCGTGATCGCGGTCGGCTGGATGCTGGGCTGGCCCGCCGTGCAGGCGCCGCCTGCCGCGCCACAAGTGACGAGCGCGACGGTCGATGCTCTGGGCGGTCGCGTTGCCGCGGTTGAAGCCAAGGCCGGCAAGCCCGCCGCCGATCCGGCCATGGTGGCGCGGATCGATGCGCTGGAAAAATCCGTGGGCAGCCTGCGCAGCGACATCGCCAATCTGCGCGCACAGTCCGACAAGACCGCGAGCGCACTGAACGACGCGAAATCTGCGCCGGGCGCCGCTTCGCCTGATCTTGCCGCGCTCAACGACCGCATCGCGCAGCTCGAGCGCGCCGGCAAGACGGAGCGGGCCGAGCTTGCGCAGCAGGGCGAGAAGATCGCCGACGCCAGGACGATGGACGACAAGCCGCTGCGCCATGTGGTGGCGGCGGCCCTGCTCGACGTCGCCGTGCGCCATGGCGATCCCTATGAGGCGCAGCTCGCCGCGGCGCGGTCGCTGGCGGCCAAGCCCGAGATGCTGAAGCCACTCGACACCTTTGCATCGTCGGGCATCCCGACCCCCGTCGCGCTGAGCCGCGAGCTCCTCAACATCGTGTCAAAGCTGTCGCCGCCGGCGGATGCCCAGTCCAGCGGCGGCGGCATCGTCGAGCGCCTCCAGGCCGGAGCGTCAAAGCTCGTCCGCATCGAACGGACCGACGGGGTCGGCAATGATCGCGGCGCCATCGTGGCGCGGGTGACGGCTGCTGCGCTCCGCAATGATTTCGTCGAGGCGCGGCGCGAGTTGAAGACGCTGCCCGATGCCGATCGCGCGCCGGCGCAGGCCTGGCTCGACAAGGCCAATGCCCGCGATGCCGCGCTCGCCGCCTCCCGCAAATTCGCCGACGATGCCATGGCGGATCTCGTCAAGCCTGCTCAATAAAGCTTCGCGCAACAATCAGCGCGTATAGGGATCGCCATGCTTCGCATCGTCCTTTTCCTCGTCTTGATTGCGCTGGCGGCGGCCGGCGCGGCCTGGGTTGCCGATCAGCCCGGCGATCTCGTCCTGACGGCGGGCGGCTTCCGCGCCTCAACGACGTTGCCCAGATTCGTGTTCTTGCTTGGCCTCTTTGCCGCGGCAGTCGTGCTGGTCTGGAGCATCCTGACGACGATCTGGCGGACGCCGGGGCGTTTGCGCCGCCGCAGTCACGAAAAGCGCCACGCGCGCGGCCGCCACGCCATCACCCACGGCCTGCTCGCGATCGGCCATGGCGATACCGCGCTCGCCCGCCGTCATGCCGAGACGGCGCGGCGGCATGCGCCGAACGATCCGCTCGCGCTTCTCTTGCATGCGCAGTCGGCGCAGCTCGAAGGCAATCGCGACGAGGCGCAGCGCGCCTTCCGTGCCATGGCCGAGCGCGAGGATACGCGGCTGCTCGGCCTGCGCGGCCTGTTCATCGAGGCGCAGCGCGCCGACGATGCGGTCGGCGCCGTCATGATCGCGGAGGAAGCGATCAAGCTGTCGCCGTCGTCGACCTGGGCCTCGCATGCGGTGCTCGGCTTCCGCTGCGCGCGCGGCGACTGGAGCGGCGCGCTGGCGATCCTCGATTCGAACCTGTCCGCGGGCCTGATCGACAAGCCGGCCTATCGTCGCCAGCGCGGCGTGCTGCTCACCGCACGTGCGCTGGAATTGCAAACGATGGATCGCGACGTCGCACGCGAGAGCGTGATGGAGGCGATCAAGCTCGCACCGACCCTGGTGCCGGCCGCCGTGCTCGCCGCAAAATTCGAGAGCGAGGCGCATCAGGTGCGCCGCGCCATGAAGCTGGTCGAGGCCGCCTGGCTCGCCAATCCGCATCCCGATCTGGCCGAGGCCTATGCACATGTGAAGCTCGGCGATTCCGCGCGGCAGCGCTTGCAGCGGGTCGAGACGCTTGCGGCCAAGACGCCTGCCGACAAGGCCGGCCATGTTGAAGGCCAGCTCGCGCTCGCACGCGCCGCGATCGATGCCTCCGAATTCAGCCGCGCACGCGCGGTGCTGGCGCCTTATGTCAACGATCCGACCCAGCGGGTCGCACTGCTGATGGCGGAGATCGAGCGCACCGAGCACGGCGACGGCGGCCGCGCCCGCGCCTGGACCTTGCGCGCGGTGCGTGCTCGCCACGATCCGGCCTGGACCGCCGACGGCTATGTCAGCGATCGCTGGCGCCCGGTTTCCCCGGTCACCGGCCGCCTCGACGCCTTCCAGTGGCAGACGCCGGTCGCGAGCCTTCCTTCCGACAAGGGCGACTTGATCGAATCCTCGGCCTTCGAGGAAGCCATGCTGGCGGCCCCGCCGCCGAAACGGGTGACGGCGCCTGCGAATGACACCCTGATGGAACCGGCTCCGGCTGCATCGGTCCCGGCGGAGCAGGACAATTCACCTCCGGTGGCCAAGGAAGAGCCGAAGGAAGAGCCAAAGGCAGAGCCTGCGATGACATCTGCGGAGCCGGTCACGCCGGCCCCCGAGCCGGCCGAATCATCGCCGGCGGCGGCAACGCCGGTGTTCCGGACCCGCGCCGACCTCGGCAAGCCCGCACCTGTCCCGATCCCCGCCGTCATCCCGATCGTCCGCGCCCCGGATGATCCCGGGATCGATGACGAGGGCCCGAGCGATGAATTTACGGAACAAATCGGCACGCCCAAGGCCCAGGCCGGCGGCTGGCGCGGATTCTGGTCCCGCTGGGGCGCCTAAGCCGCATTTCGCACCCGGCTTGTTCTTGCCAATTCGGGCCATGCCCGATATCAGGAGCGCGCGTATCGGGACCGGCATCGTCCGAGCCCGGCAGGGTTCGCCGCAATAGCTCAGTCGGTAGAGCACGTCATTCGTAATGACGGGGTCGGGGGTTCGAATCCCTCTTGCGGCACCAGCGCCCCGAATTCATCCTGTTATCACAGACAAGCGTCTTAACCGGCGCATCCAGCCGGCATGAGCGTGCGCGGGTTCAAGATCGTTCGGTCGCCTGCGTGATCGCGATCACATAATGTCGCGTGTCTCTCCCGTAGCGTCCCGGTCACGCCAACGCGGGGAGATTTCACATGCGCAAGATCATTCTGCTGGCCGCCATGGTCCTGGCTTCAGCATCTGCTCAGGCGGCCGGTCCACGCAGCCTCTCGCTGGCCACGGCGAGCGAACAGGCCTCGGCGCCGCAAGCGACGGCGACAATCGCCGTGACGACGCAAGTGAGTGAAGCCGCACCCGTCACCGAACCTCCGAAATATGTCGACCGTCCGCCGGCGATCTCGGCGCCTGCGCCTGCCGCGGCACCCGCCGTAACCACGACGACTTCAGCGCCCGCCGCGACCGCAACGAAGACCACGGCGAAAGTCAACAAGCCGAAGCACAAGCGTACCTGGACCGAAGGCCGCATCATCAGCGAGCTGCATCGCCACGGCATCTATTGGTAAGCGGTCTTTGCGCCCCACCCTCGCCGTCACGCCTCAGGCAAACGCGAGGCGCGTGTTCGCGCCAGATGTCCCGGGCATCCACGTCTTCGGAGTGGCCCAAGAACGTTGATGGCCGGGACAAGCCCGGCCATCACGCAAGAGTTTTCGATCTGGTCGAACGCGTTACTGCGAAACCGTCTGCACCACGCTTCCGATCGGACGCGCGCTCGAGGTCGGCACCTTCAGGTCCTTCAGCAGCGCCTCGTCATATTCCGGCAGCGTCTGGAAGGTGGTCTTGGCCTTCATCTGCACGATCTTGTAGCCGCCGGCCTTGAGCCGCGCGAGCAGCGCCGGCATGGCTTCGCCGGTGTGCTTCTGGAAGTCGTGCATCAGGATGATGCCCTTGCCGAGCTTGTCGAGCCTGCCCATCACGGTCTCGACGATCTTCTCCGGCGTGGCGCCCTTCCTGAAGTCGAAGGAATCGATGTCGGTCGAGAACATCGCGACGTTGCGGGTGCCGAAATAGCTCACCATCGCCGGATTGTGCTGAAGCTGCGGGAAGCGGAAGAACGGCGCGGGATTGGTGCCGAGCGCGAACCTCACTGCGCTGAAGCCCTTCTCGACCTCGTCCTTGACCTGTTGCTCCGTCATCTTTTTGCTGTTCAGGTTGACATGCGACCAGGTGTGCGTGCCGACCGTGTGGCCCTGGGCCAGAACCTGGCGCAGGATCTCCGGGTGGTAGGTCGCGTGCTTGCCGACCGAGAAGAACAGGCCCTTGGTGCATTCATCCGCGAGCGCCTTCAGCACTGCGGGCGTGTTGACCGGCCACGGACCGTCGTCGAAGGTCAGCACGACCTCCTTGTCGGTGAGGAAATCGAACTGCTTGAAGTGCTCGAAGCCGAAGCCGGGACCGCCGGTGGTGTCGATCTCGACCACGCGGGCGACGCCGAGGGCGTTTGGATTGGCGCAGGCCTGCTTCGGTTGAACTGGCGCGACCGGGGCGGGCGTAGGCGCGGATGCCTGGGCAACGGCCGTCGGCTTCGCCGCGATCGCCGCGGTGGTCGCGACGTCGTCCTTGGCGGCGATTTTCGCCTGTGCCGGCAACGGGTCGGCGGCACGGGCGGCAACTGTCTTGGGGGCGCCCGGATCGGCGCTCGCGGAATAATAAAACCAACCGCCGGCGGCGATCACGACCGCCGCAACTACACTGGCCAGCATCAGGCCCAACGCATTACGCATCGCTACTCTTTCCAATTACGCAACCAAACCTGCGGAATTTCCCGCGCGACGAGCCATTAATGCGAAGGAACAGTTAACGTGACACCAACACGACGGCGTTTGCGCCGGATTTTCAGCGAGGTGCGCCAATGTGACCGATGTCACAGTTGGGGTGCGCCCCGTGACCGTCATCACAGTGGAAACTGTTTTGCTAGAGCATCGTAGTTCCCATCAACAACGGGCTCCGCTTGCAGCGGCGCCAATGGGAGCTTCAAATGACCAAGTCGTTTACGGCCAAGCTGTGCGACACCAGCCTGGCTCTGGGCTTCGCCGCCATCGTCTCGATCGTCTCGACGACTTCGAGCTTCGCCTTCTCGGCCGAGGCGCAGCAGCAGTGCACCGGCGATGCCTTCCGCCTGTGCTCGTCGGAGATCCCCAACATCCCGAAGATCACCGCGTGCATGATGAAGCATCGCTCGGATCTGAGCGCCGGCTGCCGCGCAGTGATGGACAAGGACCTCGCCAAGGGCGCCTCACGCAAGGTCGCTGACGCTCAGGGCAACCAGTAAGAGCACACAGCGATCGTTGCGTCGGTTAGCTCCCCTCGCGTTGTGCCCCGGCGTCAAGCCGGGGCCACGCTGTGGCGCGATGCAGCCTGTCAATAAAGCCGTTGCGGCTCCGGGATCGTCGCACTAGCTTCGCCCGCACATCTTCCGGGTAAGAGGCATTACGCGATGACCAGATTTCTTTTGATCGTTCCTTTTCTTCTGTGCGCATCTGGCGCCTCCGCGCAACAGCAGCCCGGACACGACGCCTGCGCGCGCGACGTCACGCGCTTCTGCCGCCCCGTGATGAACAATGGCGACCAGGCTGTGCTCGCCTGCCTGAAGCAGAACCGCACGCGGCTGAGCAAGGGCTGCGACAAGGTGCTGACGGAGCACGGGCAGTAAACGTGATTGTCGTCCCGGCGAAGGCCGGGACCCATACCGCGTGATCTATCGATAGAGCGCGACTAGCTGTACAGGACTCGGTCGCAACTCCGAATCTTCGCCAAACTTTTGCCTGTGGTTATGGGTCCCGGCCTTCGCCGGGACGACGGCAGAACCTACGTGCTGCTGCCCGCCGCGGTCGCGACCACGGGCAGCACCTCGCTTGCTCCCTGGTCCGGCGTCTCTTCCTTCCAGCGCACCGAGCCGAACGGACGCTCCAGCATGCGGCGGACGCGCACCGGCTCGGGGCCGATGTGGAAATCGATCGCCTGCTGATGCAGCGCGCGTTCGGATAGGGTCGAGCGGTTGCGCTGGCGAAGATAGTCGAACCAGGTCGGGCAGTGATAGCGCTCGGTCCACAATTCGGGGTCGGCGATGTCGCGCGCGATCGACCAGCCATAGGCGCCGTTGCGCTGCCTCGAGAGCTGCACGTCCTGCATCACATTGTGGAAGGCGCGCGCGTTCTCCTGAGACACCCGGTATTCGATCTCGACCACCAGCGGTCCGCTGCGGCCGGTGAGCGACAGCCTGACTTCGGGATCGGCCAGCACCTCGGCGTCCTCGTTGCGGGCGCCGACGCGCGGCATCGTGAGCCAGATCCCGAGCAGCGGTGAGATCAGCATCAGGCCTGCCGCGACCAGAAGCGCGACCTCGACGCCGGCATAGTCGGTGAGATGGCCCCAGCCCCAGGCGCCGATCGCGATGCCGCCGGAGATCGAGGCCTGGAACGCTGCCAGCGACCGGCCTGCGACCCAGCGCGGTGCCGAGAGCTGCACGCCGATATTGAACAGCGCGACGGCGGCCATCCAGACCGCGCCGGCCAGCACCAGCGCGGTCGCCGTCAGCACCGGTTCTGTGCTCACGGCAAGGGCGGCCATCGCAAAGGCCATCGAGATGGTGCAGGCGCGGATCGCGGACTCGCCGCTCATGCGCTTGCGCAATTCGTGGATGTTGAGCGCGCCGATGACCGCGCCCATGCCGAAGGCGCCGAGCATGATGCCGTAGGTCTGCGCGCCGCCATGCAAGAGGTCGCGCGCGACCAGCGGCATCAGCGCCATGATGGCGCCGCCGATCAGGCCCATCACCAGCGTGCGCAGCAGGACGATCTTGATCGGCGGCGAATTGGTGATGTAGCGGAAGCCCGAAACCATGGCGCGGTTGAGCTTCTCGCGGGGCAGGCGCGAGGGCTCGGTGCTGCGCCGCCACAGCAGCAGCACGACCAGCAGCGGCAGATAGAGGATCGCGTTGCAGGCAAACGCCGCCACCGCGCCGAGCGCGGCGACGATGACGCCGCCGACCGCGGGACCGAAGCTGCGCGCGATGTTGTAGCTGATGCCGTTCAGCGCGACGGCCGACGGCAGTGCTTCGGGCGGCACCTGCTCGCTGACCGAGGATTGCCAGGCCGGGCCGAACAGCGCGTTGCCGCTGCCCACGACGAAGCAGAAGGCGAGCAGCGCTTCCGGCGTGATCAGCTTGAGCCCGGCCAGGATCGTGAGCGCAGTCGCGCCGGTCAGCGCGATCATGAGCGAGACCAGGGTGACGATGCGGCGGTCATACATGTCGGCGATGGCGCCCGCCGGCATCGAGATCAGCATGATCGGCAGCATCAGCGCGGTCTGCACCAGCGCCACCTTGTCGGCCGAGGCCGCCATCTGCGTCATCGCCCAGGCGGCGCCGACGCCCTGGATCAGCAGGCCGAGATTGGAGAGCAGGCTGGCGAGCCAGATGCGCCGGAACACGGTGTATCGCAGCGGCGCGGCGATGCCGTCGGCTGCGATTCTCTGACGGTTCGGCTGCTCGGTCATATCCCCTTCCATATGGGCTGGCAGAAGTGGTCCTGGCGATTCCGGCGGATTCAGTGATGCCCGCGAAAGTCCTTCGCTGTCCAGTGGTTAGGACGCTATAAGCGGTGCAAAGAGGCGGTTTTGCCGGGGAGGAACAGATGAAGCTGTCGCGACGGACGATCCTGCAAGGTGCCGGCACATTGCCTTTTGCGCTTGCGAGCGTCCGGATGGATGCTTTCGCTCAAACCGCGCCCGCGGCGCAGGGCGCCGAGGTGCCGCCGATCCTGTTCGTCCACGGCAATGGCGACTACGACGCGCTCTGGATGACCACGATGTGGCGGATGGAATCCAATGGCATCGCGCGCGATCGCATGCTGGCGATCAACTTCACCGATCCCAATGCGCGGAGCGACGACACGGTCGAGCAGGCGAACCGCTCCTCGACCGAGGACCAGCGCCGTGAGCTCGCCGCCGCCATCGCCGAGCTGAAGCGCCGTACCGGCGCACCTCGCGTGGCGCTGGTCGGCAGCTCGCGCGGCGGCTATGCGATCCGCAATGTCGTCAGGAACGGCGGTGTGGCTGACGTCAGCCACGCTGTCCTGTGCGGCACGCCCAATCACGGCGTGTTCACGAGCGACGACCAGCCCAACAACGAGTTCAACGGCCGCGGCGTTTTCCTGCGCGGGTTGAACGGGGGCGAGAGCGAGGTGACGCCGGGCACGGCTTTCCTCACCTTGCGCAGCGATGGCATGGACAAATACGCGCAAGCCGACGGCCGCTTCATCGGCAAGCCCGGCACGCCGACCGGTGTCACCGCCGAGGGGCCGGAGCTGCGGGGGGCCACCAATCTCGTGCTCGGTGCGCTCGATCATCGCGAGGTGGCGTTTCACCCGCGCGCGTTCCGCGAGATCTACAAGTTCATCGCCGGCCGCGAGCCCGCGCGCATCGCGATCGTGCCGGAACCGAGCGTCAGGCTGAGTGGCCTCGTCACGGGAACGCCGGGCGGCGTGTCCACCAATCGGCCGGTGGCGGGCGCAACCGTCGATATCTTCCGCGTCGATCCGGATACCGGTGAGCGCAACGGCAATGCCGTGCACAGCGCGAAGACCGGTGCTGACGGCCGCTGGGGGCCAGCGCAGGTCGAACCCTCCTGGCCGCTCGAATTCGTCCTCGCGTCGCCGGATGCGCCGACCACGCATATCTATCGCTCGCCCTTCCCGCGCTCGTCCGACGTCGTCCACCTGCGTGCCGCGCGCCCGCTCGGGCCGGCGGACAAGGATGCCGGCGCAGTCGTGATCATGTCACGTCCGCGCGGCTATTTCGGCCTGCCGCGGGACGTGGTTCTGCTCGACGGCAAGGAGCCGGCCGACGTCAAACCGGGCGTACCCACGGATGCGACAGCAACATTGCGGCTTCCGGCCGGCGAGATCGGGCGTAACATCGTGGCCCAGTTCGGCGAAGAACGGATCGTGGCACGCCTCTGGCCTGCCGCCGAGAACAGGATTGCGGTTGCCGAGCTGACTTACTAGCTATTTGCCTGCGTCACATCTGCGGGAGAGAGCCATGAACATCGCCAGCGTGCGGCGGCCCATCATCCCCCCGACGCCGCCGCGTGCCCCCGACGACATGTCGTTCCTCGGACGGGTCGCTGTGATCAGGCAGAACATGATCGCAACCTGGGGACAGCGCGCCTATGAGGAAGACGTTCTCGAGGGCCGCTTCTTCCTCCATAAGAGCTTCATCCTGAACCGCCCGGACGCGATCCGGCATGTCCTGCTCAGCAATTACGAGAACTACACGCGCACGCCGGCCGGCATTCGCATGCTGCGTCCCGTGCTCGGCGAAGGCCTCCTGATTGCGGAAGGTCATGCCTGGACGTTTCAGCGCCGCACGCTTGCGCCGGCCTTCACGCCGCGCGCCACCGCAAATCTCGTTCCGCACATGACGGCGGTGCTCGACGAGACCATCGCGAAGCTGGATGCGCGCAGCGGCGAGACCGTCGATCTGCGCGAGGCCATGCAGCGCATGACGCTCGAGATCGCCGGGCGCACGATGTTCTCGTTCGGCATGGACCGGCATGGCGCCACCTTGCGCAACTTCGTCGTGGAATATGGCGAGCGGCTGGGACGGCCCTATTTCCTCGACATGCTGCTGCCGGTGTCCTGGCCGAGCCCGATGGATTTTGCCCGCGCCCGTTTCCGCAAGCGCTGGACCGAATTCGTCGCGATGCTGATCGCCGAGCGGCGCGCCGCCGGGAAAAAGGACGGCGCGCCGCCGCGCGACCTGTTCGATCTCATGGACGAGGCGCGCGATCCTGAAACGGGCAAGGGCTTTTCGGACGAGCAGCTTATCGACGAAGTCGCGACCATGATTCTCGCCGGCCACGAGACCACGGCGACCGCGCTGTTCTGGGCGCTCTATCTGCTCGCGCTCGATCCTGATACGCAGGAGGAGGTGGCCTCCGAGACCCGCGGCGAACATCTCGACAGCATGGCCGACATCGATCGCCAGAAATTCACCCGCGCGGTGATCGAAGAAACCATGCGGCTCTATCCGCCCGCCTTCCTGATCGCGCGTGCCGCGCGCGAGAAGGACAATGCGGCCGGAATCGAGATCGGCAGGGGCGACATCATCATGATCGCGCCCTGGCTGCTGCACCGGCACGAAAAGCTGTGGGATCAGCCGAACGCGTTCGTTCCAAAGCGTTTCATGTCGACCGAAGCACCCGACCGTTTTGCCTATTTGCCGTTCGGCGCGGGTCCGCGCGTGTGCGTCGGCGCACCGTTTGCGCAAGCCGAATCCGTGCTGGCGCTGGCCCGGCTGATCGGTGCGTTTCGCGTCGAGCTGGTCGATACGGTTCCCGTGATCCCGCATGGCGTCGTCACGACCCAGCCGGACCGCTCACCCATGTTCCGAATCACGCGTCGGTGACAGGCGCTCGCCTGGCCGATGGCGTGATCCACCCTAGATAGAGTTACGCCATGAGCGACATCCAGGCCCAATTTTCCGTTCTGAAGCAGACCGCCGATCCGAAGGCGGTCGATGAGATTGCGCGCCTCATCGAGGACGGCGAGGATCACGAGCTCAACCGGGTCAATGTCCTCGATTTCGCCAGGCAGCATGGTGTCGACGAAGAGCGCGCGATCTCCGCCTTCCTGCATTCGGCGCGGCTCGGGCTATTCGATCTCGGCTGGAACGTGCTGTGTCCGGGCTGCGGCGGTGTGCTTGGCGCTCACGCGACGCTGAAGGCGCTCAAGCCCGACGACTATCACTGTGCGCTCTGTGCCTGCGGTTACAAGGCCTCCGTCGACGACCAGGTCGAGGTCTCCTTCACCGTGAACCCGCGCGTCCGGCGCATCGCGGCGCACGACCCGGATACGCTTCCGGTATGGGAGTATTTCAAGCAGGTGTTCTGGAGCTCCGGCGTCGACTTCAACAAGGAGTCGTTTGCGACGCTGGCCAACGAGGTCACACTGGATACGATGGAGCTGCCTGCCGGCGAGAAGGCGACCATGTCGCTGCAACTGCCGAACGACTTCATCATCATCTTCGAGCCGGTGACGCACGCCGCGCATTTCATCGACGTCCAGGGCGAGCCGACCAAGGACCGCCAGCAGCTCGCCATCATGTACAACAGGGTGCAGGCGCCGACGGGCACCACGACCATGCGGCCGGGTCCGCTGCGGCTGTCGCTGGAGAACCAGGCCGGCGTACGCGTGCTGCCGTCGGTGTTCATCGCGGCCGAGGCGCTTCATCACCTCATCGGCAAGCGCAAGCCGTTCCTCACCGCCAAGCGGATGCTGTCGAACCAGACGTTCCGCGATGTGTTCAAGGCGGACAATCTCAGTGTCGATCAGCGGCTCCAGATCACGTCCCTGACATTTCTGTTCACGGATCTGAAAGGATCGACCGCGCTCTACGAGCGGGTCGGCGATCTCGCCGCCTTCGATCTCGTGCGCGCGCATTTCCATGCGCTGCTCGAGATCATCTCCTCCGAGAAGGGCGCGGTGGTGAAGACCATCGGCGACGCCGTGATGGCGACCTTCGTCCGTCCCGAGCACGCGATCGTCGCGGGCCTGCGGATGCGTGCGGCGATGGACGTGCTCAACAAGCAGCGCGGCACCGCCGATCTCATCGTCAAGATCGGCATCCATGAAGGTCCGTGCCTCGCGGTGATGCTCAACGAGCGGCAGGATTATTTCGGCCAGACCGTCAACATCGCCGCGCGCGTGCAGAGCCTGTCGACCGCGCAGGAGATGCACATCACCGGGTCAGTGCTGGACGCGCCAGCCGTGGCGGAAGTGCTGAAGCAGCGTGAAATCAAGCCGATTCAGAAGCAGGCCGCATTGCGCGGCATCGCCGACAAGATGGTGGTGTACGAGATACCGTGAGCGCGCGGTGGCGGAGTCCGCGGGCTCCGTCATCTACGAGCGAAGCACCAAATCTCTCCAGCGTCGTCCTGGCGAAAGCCAGGACCCATACCGCGGTATCTATCGATTGCGGATGGTCGTAGTACCGTACGACAACCAGTCTTCGTCAAACTGCTCGCTGGGGTAATGGGTCCTGGCCTTCGCCAGGACGACTTAGGAGAGTCGATTTGGCCGCCCTTCAGAAATGACCGCCTTGAGATTGCCGAAACGTAATGCAGCGCGGGGAACTGACGCACGTTGCGCCGGTTGAGTTTCCCGCACATATAATGCTGGTAACGCCGCGCCCCCGCGGCGTCATCGTTTTCGGTAGGACCCCATGCTCGACGGCCTGCGTCAATTCATCGCCGACATTGTTGCTCCCCATGCCGGGGATCGCGCATTCGGCGACAGCGATTATCGGCTTGCGGCGACCGCGTTGCTGGTTCACGTGGTCTCGCTGGACGGCCAGCCGACGGCGACCGAGCAGCGCAAGCTGCACAGCCTGATCGAAAGCCATTTTGGGCTCGATCGCGGCACTGCCGATCGTTTGATCGCCGATGCGACCCAGGTCGAGGGTGAGGCGGTCGATCTCTATCACTTCACCAGCGTCATCATGCGCTCGCTCGACGAAGCGGGCCGCAAGCGCATCGTCCAGATGATGTGGGAGCTGGTCTATGCCGACGGCCAGGTCTCCGAGTTCGAGGACAACGTGGTCTGGCGCGCCTCCGACCTGCTCGGGATTTCCCAGCGCGACCGGATCGACCTGAAGCATGCCGTGGCGGACCGTGCCGGTAACCAGGTGAAGGACGGCGCCGTAGGCGGCTGATTTCGTCCAACACGGCGGATTGCCGGTTGTACAGGCTACATGACGAAACTTTAATGTAGCCCCCGGCTGCGGTTATCCCGGATTCATCCGTAAATCCCCGGGTTTTCTGGTCTCCCTGATGTCCGGTCAGGCGGCCATGCTGTCAGCGCCGCTTGCCTGTCGCGTACGGCCTATGCTCTCGTTCCGCCATTGCGGGACTAAAAACTTCAATTCAAGAGACTTCGATCGTGACTGAGCGGGTAACGTTGATCACCGGTGCCTCGGCGGGCATCGGCACGGAGCTGGCGCGGGTGTTCGCCGCGAATGGACACCGTCTGGCGCTGACGGCGCGGCGTGCGGACCGGCTCGAGGCGCTCGCGAACGAACTCGCCGCCAAGGGCGGCAAGAAGCCGATCGTAATCGCCTGCGACCTCCAGGAAGCTGATGCCGGCGAGAAGATCGCGGCCGCGCTCGCCGCCGAAGATGTCGAGCTCGACCATCTCGTCAACAATGCCGGCTTCGGCGTGTTCGGCGATGCCATCGAGTGCGATCGCGACGAGCAGGTTGGCATCGTCGACGTCAACGTCCGGGCCCTGACCGATCTGTCGCTGCGATTTGCCGATCAGCTCATCAGGAACAAGGGCGGTCTTCTCAATGTCGGCTCGGTCGCCGGCTTTCTGCCCGGCCCCGGCATGGCGGTCTATTACGCGTCCAAGGCCTATGTGATTTCTCTCACCGAGGCCTTGCGGGCGGAGCTCGCGCCGCGCGGCGTCCGCGTCACCGTACTTTGCCCGGGTCCGGTGCCTACCGAATTCCAGGCGCGCGCCGGCGTCGGATCCGGACACAATACGGCCCTTCTCAATGTTCCTGCCTCCGATGTTGCACGGGAGGCCTATCGTGGGCTGATGGCAAATAAACGGGCAGTGCTGCCGGGTCTCGGCATCAAGATTGTGCCGTTCGCGCTACGTTTCTTCCCGCGCGGCTTCATCCTGTCCGCCACCAGCCGATTCCAGCGGCAGAGACGCTGAAGAACGCTCGAAGCCTGTCGTGGCCCGGAGCTTGCTTTCCTGATCGGTGTCGTGTGTGCGCAAACTCACACGATGTTAACCATCGCTTAGCTATGCTGGCGGTCTGAACCGATAGCATTTGGAAAGGCAATGTCGTTCCGGACGGACAGGTTTGGTGGCGCGGAATTGGTGCCCTTCCCGAAGAGAAGGGCCCTTGGCGCATCTGCTGCTCGTCCCGAAGCCCGGTTGCCGGTTCTGATTGTCCTGCACCAGGAATCCTCGACGCCCGGCCGGGTCGGCAATGCGCTGCGCGCGCTCGGCCATCGTCTCGACATCCGCCGTCCCCGCTTTGGCGATCCGCTTCCGGAGACGCTCGATCAGCATGCCGGCGCCGTGGTCTTCGGCGGCCCCATGAGCGCCAACGATCCCGACGACTACATCCGCCGCGAGATCGACTGGATCGAAATTCCGCTTCGCGAACAGCGGCCGTTCCTCGGCATCTGTCTCGGTGCGCAGATGCTGGCGATGCAGCTCGGGGCCCGCGTCGCGCCGCATGCGGAGGCACTGACCCAGATCGGCTACTACCCGATCCGCCCGACGGCCGCGGGCCACGCGCTCTGTCCGGCCTGGCCGGCGCAGGTCTATCACTGGCACCGCGAGGGTTTCGAGCTGCCGGCCGGCACTGAGCTGCTGGCGGAAGGCGACGATTTTCCGGTGCAGGCGTTCCGTGCGGGCCATGCCTTCGGCGTGCAGTTTCATCCTGACGTGACCTACGCCATGATGCATCGCTGGACCACGCGCGGCTATGACGGGTTCAGCGCGCCCGGTGCGCGCGAGCGGCATCATCATTTCGCGGACCGTGCCGTGTACGATGCCGCGGAACGCGCCTGGCTCGATCACTTCATCAATGGCTGGCTGGCGCGCCGGCCGCTGCTGGCGCAAGCCGCCGAGTGATCGCGCCTTCGCGCAAGCCCTTGCCTCATCCCTGGATATGCTAGGCTCGCTGACAACGAGCGCGCGCGAACGCGTGCCGGCAGACAAAGGGAGAGCGTCATGGCCTATGAACACATTCTCTATGAGGTGCGCGACAAGGTCGCGACCATCACGCTCAATCGCCCGGACCGCATGAACGCGTGGACGCCGACAATGGAGCGCGACGTGCGCCATGCGATGGAAGCATCAAGCGCCGACGACAATGTCCGCGTCATCGTGCTCACCGGCGCGGGCCGCGCCTTCTGCGCCGGCGCCGACATGGATGCGCTGAAAGGGCTCGACCCCGATGACGTCAGGCGCGCATCGAGCCTGCCGCCCTTCGACATGAATCGCCGGCCCGACTGGCAGACGCGCTACGGCTTCTATCCGTCGATCGGCAAGCCCGTCATCGCTATGCTCAACGGCGCGACCGCGGGCATCGGCCTCGTCCACGCGCTCTATTGCGACCTGCGCTTTGCCGCCGACAACACCGTGTTCACCACCGCCTTCGCGCGGCGCGGGCTCATCGCCGAGCACGGCATCAGCTGGATGCTGCCGCGCATCGTCGGCCATGCCAATGCGATGGATCTGTTGCTCTCGGCGCGCCGTGTTTCGAGCGACGAGGCGCTGCGGATCGGGCTGGTCAACCGTCTGTGCTCGCCGGAGAAGCTCCGCGAGGAAACCTACGCCTATGCGCGCGACCTCGCCGACTTCGTCTCGCCGAGCGCGATGGCCGTGATCAAGCGCCAGCTCTACGAGGTGCCGTTCCAGACGCTGGCCGAGGCAACGATCGAGGCCAACCGGGAGATGATGGTGGCGCTCGGCGGCAGCGATTTCCGGGAGGGCGTGGCAAGCTTCATGGAAAAGCGGCCGCCGAGGTTTACGGGGAGGTAGGGGGGAGAGGTCTTCGGATGGAGCCCGCCGTCGCCCCGTGGGCTATGGCGTGGCAGCCTTCGCTACGAGCGGGCTTGCCGAGCCGAAGCAGGCGCAGCCTGCGAAGGCTGGTGGAGCCAGGCGGGATCGAACCGCCGACCTCGTCATTGCGAACGACGCGCTCTCCCAGCTGAGCTATGGCCCCGTTTGTTGGCCGCCCTGGTAAACGCGGCCGACAACCGGGCGCCATTTAAGTCCCTGCCAAGGTCAAGTCAAGGACGGGCGTAACCCGGTTTTAGCCATTCCTGCGTCCGAACTTCCCTTGTTTGGGCCGGGGGGAACCGATATCTAGCAAAAGGCGTCAATCCCGACCGCAGCCAGAGTTTTCAAAAGCCAGAGTCTTCAAAAGCCATGCGTGCCGTTCTCGACATCGTCATCATCGTGCTCGACCTCTACGTCTGGCTGCTGATCGCCTCCGCGATCCTGTCCTGGCTGATCGCTTTCAACGTGGTGAACACCCGCAACCAGTTCGTTTCGGCGGTTGCGGAGTTCCTCTACCGGATCACCGAGCCGGTGCTGGCGCCGATTCGCAATTTCCTGCCCAGCCTCGGCGGGCTCGACATCTCGCCGATCATCCTGATCCTGCTCATCATGTTCATCGAGCGGGTGATCCTGTATTACATCTACCCGAACGTCATCTAAGCAGGCAGGAGCGCCTTGGTCGCGAAAGAGGCCTTCAAGGAACCCTGGCGTTACTCGGCTGCAGGAATCAGCATCGCGCTGCGGGTGACGCCGCGCGGCGGCCGCGACGACATCGACGGGATCGAGCAGCTGGCCGATGGCCGCAGCGTGCTCAAGGTGCGGGTGCGCGCGATCGCCGATGGCGGCGAGGCCAACAAGGCCGTTTTGGTCCTGCTGGCGAAATCGCTTGGTGTCCCCAAGGCCAGCGTAAGACTCCTGTCCGGAGCGACCTCGCGGCTGAAGCAGATCGCGGTCGACGGCGATCCGGCTCGGCTCGGCGAGACCTTGCGCCAACTCGCATCCGCCAAATCGAAAGACCGAGGGAACTGACATGACGGCCAAGATCATCGATGGAAAAGTCATTGCCGCGGACCTCCGGGCGCGCGTGGCCGACGAGGTTGCCCGCGTCAAGCGCGAGCACAATCTGGTGCCGGGCCTTGCGGTGGTCCTGGTCGGCAACGACCCGGCGAGCGAGGTCTATGTCCGCTCCAAGGGCACCCAGACGCAGGCGGCCGGCATGGCCTCCTTCGAGCACAAGCTGCCGGCTGACGTCTCGCAAGCGGACTTGCTGGCCGTCGTCGCAAAGCTCAACCGCGATCCCGCCGTGCACGGTATTCTTGTCCAGCTGCCGCTGCCGAAGGGCCTCAACACCGAGGCCGTCATCAACGCCATCGATCCCGCCAAGGATGTCGACGGCCTGCATCCGAACAATGCCGGTCGTCTCGCTGGCGGTTTCGAAGCGCTGTCGCCCTGCACGCCGCTCGGCTCCATCATTTTGACCAAGAGCGTCCATCCCTCGCTCGAGGGCTTGAACGCCATCGTCATCGGCCGCTCCAACCTGGTCGGCCGGCCGCTGGTGCAATTGCTGCTGAACGAGAACGCCACGGTGACCATCGCGCATTCGCGCTCGCGCGATTTGCCGGGCCTCGTGAAGCGCGCCGATCTCGTCTACGCCGCCGTCGGCAAGCCGGAGATGGTGCGCGGCGACTGGCTGAAGCCCGGCGCGACCGTGATCGACATCGGCATCAGCCGGATTCCAAAGGAGGACGGCAAGACGCGCCTTGTCGGCGACGTCGCCTATCAGGAAGCGCTCGGCGTTGCCGGTGCCATCACGCCGGTGCCCGGCGGCGTCGGCCAGATGACGGTGGCGTGCCTGCTCGTGAACACGCTGCGCGCGGCCTGCGCAATCGCCGGGCTGCCGAAGCCGGCGGTGTAGGTAAACTCTCGTGCCCCGGACGCAGCGCAGCGCTTCTTCAGCGGGGCGCTGCTGAGCCGGGGCCCAGTGGCGGCATGGGTCCCGGCTCAGCGTCGCGTCATTTCATGCCGCGCCGCGTCCGGGACACAGAAGCTCAGCCCTTCTTCTTCTTCTCGCGCTCGATGCCCTCGAGGATCAGCTTGTGCGCGTCCTCCGGGCCGCCCCAGCGCAGGATCTTCACCCACTTGCCCTTCTCGAGATCCTTGTAGTGCTCGAAGAAGTGCTGGATCTGCTGCAGCGTGATGTCGGGCAGGTCGGAGTACGACTTCACCTTGTCGTAGCGCTGCGTCAGCTTCGACGACGGCACCGCCAGGATCTTCTCGTCGCCGCCGGCTTCGTCTTCCATGAACAGCACGCCGACCGGGCGTACGCTCATGACGGCGCCGGGGATGATGGCGCGGGTGTTGATGATCAGCACGTCGCAGGGGTCACCGTCGTCCGACAACGTGTGCGGGATGAAGCCGTAGTTACCGGGGTAACGCATCGGCGTGTACAGGAAGCGGTCGACCACCAGCGTGCCGGCCTCCTTGTCCATCTCGTATTTGATCGGTTCGCCGCCCACGGGGACTTCGATGATGACATTGACGTCCTGTGGGACGTTTTTCCCGATCGAGATAGCATCGATACGCATTCAAGGCTCCGTTGTTGCCGAGGTTAAATCGCGCCCGGCAGCGATTTTGGCGCTGTCATACGCGGGCTTGGCCCCCCAATCCATCGTGTTTTTTTGAAATAATGAATCCGGCGAACACCGGCTCAAGCGGCAACGGTATCGACGGATGGGAAACGCTGCCGGCTAGACTTTCAGCAGCTCAATTGGTCCAAGCGAAGGCAACCTTGTCGAGCGACTTCGGCCCGAATCGTTCCGAAGAACGCGCCACCATGCGGCCGCCCAGGGCCCGGTAGAACTCGGTCGCCGGATCGTTGTCCGAGAGCGCCCACACGACCATGCTCTTCAGCCCGCTCTGCATCAGGTCGCGGCGAGCGGCGGCGAACAGGCGACGGCCAAAGCCGAGGCCCTGGAATTCGGGGCGCAGATAGAGCTCGTAGATCTCGCCGTCGAAGTGCAGGCTGCGGGCACGGTTACGGCCGTAATTGGCATAGCCTGCGATCTTGTCGCCGAACACCAGTACGCTGACGCGGCTGCCCTTGCGGATCGCGCTGTCCCACCACTGCGGACCGCGGCGGTTGATCAGCTTCTCCAGCTCGGCGCCGGGAATGATGCCCTGATAGGCCGAGCGCCAGGCTTCGTCATGGGTTGACGCCACCGCAGTTGCATCTGCAGCTTTGGCCGGCCGGACCTCGATCAGGGTTGTGCTCATGGACACGATCAAACCAAGTCGCCGCGTCGGCGGCAAGACCTATCGTTAATTATCGGTTAACCTGTGGACTTTCTGCATCAGTATTTCAACTGTGTTGTACCGAAAGAGGACAAGGCGCTGCCCTGAACGGCAACGAACTGCCATGCGTCGGTGCAAAACTCGGTTGCAGCAACCAATGAATGGCGATGGCAACGCAGAAAGTCCGCCCAGGATGATTCGTTCCCGTTAGTCTGGCCTTCGTTGTCCGTGCTCGACTCCGGCAATTCATGCGGCTCTTCAACATCTTCGCGCTCCTGCCTCTGCTGGCCGTGCTGACCGCGCCGCCTCTGTGCGCCCAGGTCACGTTCGCTGCATCGGGCGAGGAAGGCGAGCCGTTTCGCCGGCAGGAGTGGCGTGTGCCGTCGCCGGATACGGACATTGCCGCGCATGCGCTGCTGTTTCGCCCGTTCGGTGCCGGTCCATTTCGACTCGCGGTCATCGCGCATGCTTCGACGCAGAATGGCTTGCGTCGTGCACAAATGCCGCAGCCGGAATACCGCGCGCTCACAGCGTTCCTCGTCGCGCGCGGCTTTGCCGTGCTGGTGCCGGAACGGCTCGGCCACGGTGCAACCGGCGGCCGCTATGTCGAAGACCAGGGCGGCTGTGACGAAGCGGATTACGCGCGCGCGGGTCGTGCGACCGCCGAAGAAATTTCGCTGGCACTGGACCATTTGCGAAAGCAGGATTTCATCCGCAAGGATGCCGCGATCGTGATCGGCCATTCCGCCGGCGGCTGGGGCGCGCTGGCGCTCGCCAATGCCGAGCCCAAGACGATCTCGGCGATCACAGTAATTGCGCCGGGGCGCGGCGGCCATGCCAATGACGAACCGAACCGGATCTGCGCGCCCCATGCGCTTCTCGCGGCCGCCGCTGAATTCGGCAAGGCGGCGCGCATTCCCGTCACATGGCTCGTTGCGAGCAATGACAGCTATTTTCCGCCGGTATTTTCGAAGTCGCTGGCAGATGCATTTCGCGGCGGTGGCGGCAAGGTCGATTTCCGCGCACTGCCCGGGGTGGGCAGCGAGGGGCACTGGATGATCGAGACCGAAGCCGGCGTCAAAGCCGCCGGCAGCGAGCTCGAGCGTGCGCTGAAGAAGAAACCATGACGTTGTATTTCCTGGTCAAATACCTGCACGTGCTCGGCGCCATCGTCATCCTCGGCACCGGAACCGGCATCGCCTTCTTCATGCTGATGGCGCATCGCACGCACGATGCAGACTTCATTGCGCGCACCGCCTCGGTGGTGGTGATTGCCGACGCGATCTTCACGCTGTCGGCCGTGATCTTGCAGCCGGTCAGCGGTGGCCTGCTGATGATGCTCTCGGCCACGTCGTTCACGGAGCGCTGGCTGCTCGCGTCGCTCGCGCTCTATGCCATCGCGGGCCTGTTCTGGATCCCTGTCGTCTTCATGCAGATCGAGATGCGCGATCTCGCGCGCAAGGCTTCCGAGCAGCGCGCCGCGCTGCCGGAGCGTTACTTCGTCCTGTTCCGCCGCTGGTTCGCGTTCGGCTTCCCCGGCTTCGGCGCGACGATGCTCATCCTCTGGCTGATGGTCGCCAAGCCGTTTTGAGGGAATGATGAACCAGCGAACCATCCTGGTGCTCGGCGCCTCCGGCCTGATCGGCCGCTTCGTCACCGACGATCTGCGCGCGCGGGGCTTTCGCGCCGTCGGCGTGGCGCGCAGCCTGTCGCCGGCGCAGAAGATGGGCGCGCTCGATATCGAGCTTCCAATCCTATCGCTCGATGCGGCCGCGCTGACGCGCCTGCTGCGCGAGCAGGCCGTGGATGTCGTCGTGAATTGCCTCGGCGTGCTCCAGGATGGGCCCGGCAGCGACACAAGCGCCGTGCACCGGGATTTCGTCGCGCGTCTGCTTCAGGCGATCGGCGACAGCGCGATCCGGCTGGTGCACATCTCGATTCCGGGAATGGCCGAAGCCGACCGCACCGCCTTCGCGACGACCAAACGCGAGGCCGAGCGATTGATCGCGGCCTCCGGCATCGCCCATGCCATCCTGCGGCCCGGCTTCGTGGTCGCGCCGTCAGCCTATGGCGGCAGCGCCATGCTGCGCGCGCTCGCCGCCTTCCCGCTCGACTTGCCGGGTGCGGAGATGGCGACGCCGTTCCAGCCCGTCGCGGTCGAGGACATCTCGGCGACCATCGCCTGGCTCGCCGCGCGTGATATCGACGATGCATCCGTGATATCAGTGTGCTGGGACCTGATGCTATCGGAGCCGGTCACCATGGCCGGAATCATCAAGCAGTTTCGGTTCGCATTCGGCACGGCCGGTTGGCCGCGCATCGCGATGCCGACCTTGATGCTCGATCTCGGCGCGAAAATCGGCGATCTCGCCAATTATCTCGGCTGGATGCCGCCGATGCGCTCCACCGCCATAGCCGAGCTGCGCCGCGGCGTGAGCGGTGATCCCTCGGCCTGGATCGCCGCCACGGGCATCGTGCCGAAAACGCTGGCTGAAGTGATCGGACGTCATCCCGCCACCATCCAGGACAAATGGTTCGCGCGGCTGTTCCTGGTCAAGGCGCTGATCTTCGCGAGCCTGGCCGCGTTCTGGGTCGTCTCCGGCTTCATCGCGCTGTTCGTCTCCTACCGCGCCGCCGCCGGCATCCTGAGCGCGCACAATTTTGCGCCTGCGCTGGTCGATCCCATCACCATCGGCACCAGCCTGATGGACATGAGCATCGGCGTGCTGATCGCGTTCCGACGTACGGCTGCGGTCGGCTTGGTCGCGGGCATTGTCGCCTCGCTCGGCTATATGCTCGGCGCGGCGATCCTGACGCCCGATCTCTGGATCGAGCCGCTCGGCGCGCTGGTCAAGACGGGGCCTGCGATCGTGCTGATGCTGGTTGCGCTGCTGATGCTGGATAATCGCTGATGCCAAAATGGCCCGACGACGATGTGATCCTGTTCGACGGCGTCTGCATCTTCTGCTCGCGCTGGGTGCGCTTCGTCGCCAAGCGCGACACGGCGAAGCGCTTTCGTTTCACGCCGATCCAGTCGGACTATGGGGCGCGTTTGGCGCGCACGTTCGGCATCGACCCTGGGGATCCCGACACCAACGCCGTGATCCACGGCGGCGAGGTGTTCATGAAGTCGGATGCAGCGCTGATGGTGCTGTCGCAGCTTCCCGATTGGGGCTGGGTACGCGCGTTGTTCGCGGTACCGAAGCCGCTGCGGGATCCCGTCTACAGCCTCATCGCGCGCAACCGCTATCGCATTTTCGGGAAGTACGAGGCGTGCTTTGTGCCGGATGCGGAGTTGCGGGCGCGGGTAATCGAGTGACTTGTCGCTGCGCTCGCAATGACGGAGTTTGCGGTTATGGCTTGCGCAGAGCCGCCAGCACTTCCTTCGCCGCCCGTTCTCCGCTGTCCCGCGCCCCGTGCGCCGTGGTGAAGAAGGTCGGCGACGTCGCCTCTCCGGCGAAAAACAGCCGTCCATCCACCGGTGCAGCCAGCACCGCACGGTCGCCGGCGTGTCCGGGCAGCGCGTGCGAATACGACCCTCGCGCGAAAGGATCATGCGCCCAACGCGACTCGCACAGCGGCTTCAGCTTGCGGCGGATGTCGTTGCCGAGGAAGCTGGCGATCTCGTCGATGCTCTGCGCGGCGATGGCGCCGTCGCCGGCGTCTTCCAGTTCTCTTGCGAAGCTGCCGCCAAAAAAGCCTTCGATGCAGGGCTGGCCGAACGGGCGGATGTGGTAGGTGCCCATCGCGGTGCGCATGGTGGCGCCGCGCAGGTTGCCTTCCCTAGGGAACGCTTCGGCATCGCCAAGCGCCAGCGTCACCTTGTCGTCGACACCGAGCGGCAGGCCGGCTGCGGCATCGACCTTGGCGGGGAGCTGTGGCGAGAAGCGGATCGCCTCATCGGCGATCAGATTGGTCGGCACGGTGACGATCGCCTTGCCGGCGGTCAGCGTGCCCTGCGACGTCTCGATACGAATGCGCGGGCCGGAATGATCGATCAGCGTGACCATGCAGTTCAGCGCCACCGGGCAGGGCGCGCCATAGGCCACGACCAGGGCGCCGTAGCCGCGGCGGATGCGCCAGTTGAGGTTGGTGTCCTCATAGGCGTCCCAGTCCAGCGTCGACATGTCCTTGAGTTCGCAGCCGTTGATATAGGTCGAGATCGCGTCGATCATGGGATTCCAGCGATTGCCGGGCTCGAGGCTCAGGCTCGCGGGCTCGTCCTTGCCCTTTTGCGCGGCCTGCCAGAGGCGCTCGTAGAACGCGTCCATCGCCTGCATGAACTCGTCGCGCTGGCTTTGCGGAAACGCGTTGCCGAAGGCGCGCTCGCGCCAGGGCGGCAGGTCCTTGTTGACCTCGAAATCGAGCTGCCTTGCGATTGCGACGAAGGAGTTTTGGTCCGCCGAATGCAGCCAGCCGCAGCCGACGTCGAACGTCACCTCGGGCGAGGCCTGCACGGTCCACGCCCGGCCACCGAGCCGGTCGCGGGCCTCCAGCACGATGGCGGAGAGGCCGGAACCCGCCAGCGCGTGCGCCGCGCCGAGCCCGGCAGCACCGGCGCCGATGATCGCGACATCAACGGAGGAGGGAAGGGAGCTCATGGGCGGGCTCTAGCACGTTCGCTGGATGTGCTGAAGCCGCCACAAGTCAGCTGTCATCACCCGCCCTGTGCGCGCTTGCGCACTGGAGCGGGTGATCCAGTATTCCAGAGGCGGGAGTGACGCTCCGTAGGGTGGGCAAAGGCGCTCTTGCGCCGTGCCCACCATTGCCGACCGGGACTTCAAGTGGTGGGCACGCTACGCTTTGCCCACCCTACGGCACAACGGCGTGCGGTAGCTTACGCCACCGCTTCCTTGGACTTCTCCGCGCGCTTGCGCTCGTTCGGGTCGAGGTGCTTCTTGCGCAGGCGGATCGACTTCGGGGTGACCTCGACGAGCTCGTCGTCCTCGATATAGGCGAGCGCCTTTTCCAGAGTCATGCGGATCGGCGGGGTCAGGCGCACGGCTTCGTCCTTCGACGTCGTGCGGATGTTGGTGAGCTGCTTGCCCTTGAGCACGTTGATCTCGAGATCGTTGTCGCGGGTGTGCTCGCCGACGATCATGCCCTTGTAGACCTTCCAGCCCGGCTCGATCATCATCGGGCCGCGGTCTTCCAGCTTGAACATGGCGTAGGCCACGGCCTCGCCCTGGTCGTTGGAGATCAGCACGCCGTTGCGGCGGCCCTGGATCTCGCCCTTGTACGGGGCGTAGCCGTGGAACAGGCGGTTCATGATCGCGGTGCCGCGGGTGTCGGTGAGCAGCTCGCCCTGGTAGCCGATCAGGCCGCGGGTCGGCGCGTAGAACACCAGGCGCAGGCGGTTGCCGCCGGACGGCTTCATCTCGACCAGCTCGGACTTGCGCTCGCTCATCTTCTGCACGACGACGCCGGAATGCTCCTCGTCGACGTCGATCACGACCTCCTCGATCGGCTCCATGGTGGCGCCGGTGGCTTCGTCCTTCTGGTACACGACGCGCGGGCGCGACACCGAGAGCTCGAAGCCCTCACGGCGCATGGTCTCGATCAGGATCGCGAGCTGCAATTCGCCGCGGCCCGAGACTTCCATCGCGTCCTTGTCGGCGGCCTCGACGACGCGCAGCGCGACGTTGCCTTCGGCTTCACGGAGCAGACGGTCGCGGATCATGCGGCTCGTCACCTTGTCGCCTTCGGTGCCGGCGAGCGGGGAATTGTTGACGATGAAGGACATCGACACGGTCGGCGGATCGATCGGCTGTGCCGGCAGCGGCACCTCGACGGTCGGATCGCAGAAGGTGTCGGCGACGGTGCCCTTGGTCAGGCCCGCGATGGCGACGATGTCGCCGGCTTCGGCTTCATCCAGCGGCGTGCGCTCAAGGCCGCGAAACGCCAGGATCTTGGTGATGCGCCCGGTCTCGACCAGCTTGCCGTCGGCATGCAGCACCTTGACCTGCTGGTTCGGTTTGAGCACGCCGGAGGAGATGCGGCCGGTGATGATGCGGCCGAGATAGGGGTTGGCCTCCAGGATGGTGCCGATCATCCTGAACGGACCTTCCTCGACCGTCGGCGGCGCGACGTGGCGCAGGATCAGGTCGAACAGCGGCTCCATGCCCTTGTCCTGCGGACCCTCGGGGCTCTCGGCCATCCAGCCCTGCTTGGCCGATCCGTAGAGGATCGGGAAGTCGAGCTGCTCCTCGCTGGCGTCGAGCGCCGCGAACAGGTCGAACACCTCGTTGATGACTTCGGTCGGGCGCGCGTCGGGGCGGTCGACCTTGTTGATGACGACGATCGGCTTGAGGCCGACCTTCAGCGCCTTGGAGACCACGAACTTGGTCTGCGGCAGCGGGCCTTCAGCGGCGTCCACCAGCACCAGCGCGCCGTCCACCATGTTGAGGATGCGCTCGACCTCGCCGCCGAAATCGGCGTGGCCGGGGGTGTCGACGATGTTGACCCGGGTGTCCTTCCACTGCACCGAGGCTGCCTTGGCCAGAATGGTGATGCCGCGCTCGCGCTCCAGGTCGTTGGAGTCCATGGCGCGATCCGTCACCTTCTGGTTCTCGCGGAACGTGCCGGACTGCTGGAGGAGTTTGTCGACCAGGGTCGTCTTGCCGTGGTCGACGTGGGCGATGATGGCGACGTTGCGGAGGTTCATGAGTGAGCTTCTTTGCGTTCGAACAATGGGTTAAGCGCGATCTCGCCGGCCAGACCGGGACCTCTTCTCGAAACAACGCTGGAAGACTGGAAACGGGCGCTTTCCGCCCAAAAAGGGAAGCCCGGTCTATCGACCGGGCACCCTGCGCGTTGCGGCGCAATATATGCAAAAACCGCCAAAAAACAATGTGTTCTTTGCCGGTTGGTTGACTGAATTTTGTCCGGGAATTCCCGGGGCTTAGGGCTGGGTTCCGGGATGAGCGGGGGCCTTTCGCCCCTTGATCGCCGCCCAGATCAGGACGACGCCCCCGATGCCGACGACCAGCCCCAGGAAGACCAGCGGGGCGATGTCGGAATCGATCTTGCCCCCCTCGGATATGGAGATTCCGCCGAACAGGAGTGCGCAGAGACCCGGAAGCAGCAGGATGACCCCGGAGATCGCCATGAGCGCGGTCAGGCAGCCGCCGCGCTGCGGCGGGGCGGCCGGAGGAGGCGGGGGCGGGGGGGCGATGTTGCTCATGAGGAGGCGACACTCTTGTCAGGGCTTGGGCGGGCTCGCCGCGCGGATGAACAGGAAGATCGCAAATCCGACCAGGACCAATCCAATCAGGACAAAGGGGGCACCTTGGCCGCCGAATGCCAGGAAGCACAGGCCGGGGAAAAGCAGCACCACGCCGGCGATCACCATGAAAGCGGTCAGGCGCCCGTCGCGCCGTGGCGGCGCCATCGGAGGCGCGTCCCCTTGCGGCGTCGGAGTCGGAGGAGGCGTGCCGGTGTCGCTCATCGCGGCACCTCCTCGCTTTGGCGTGCCTCGCGATACGTCTCGCCAGCCAGTGCAGCGCGGATGCCGTCGATCTTTCCGTTGCGATAGAACAGATTGTAGGTGTCGAACGGAATGATCGCGCCCTGCTCCGTGACGAAATGGATGCAGGACCGCTTGACGTTGCCGACGCAGAAATTGAAGCGGTCGAGAAACTGCACGATGGTGACGCGGAACACGTTCTCGTAAGAAAGTCCTTCCGGCACCTCGAAGCTCGGCAGGCAGCACAAGAGCTCGCAAACGCGCTCGGAGGTGTTGATCGGCCCCGACGACAGTGAGAACAGATCGACAAATTTTTCCCGCAGCATCGGATATTTTTCCGGGCTGATGGTGTTGGGCATCACCGCAACCAGCTGTTCCTGCGGGATCAGCGAGGTCAGCGGCAGCACCTTCTCGCCTTTGCGCAGGCCGTAGCCGATCGAGATGCTTTCGGGGTTGCAGGGCAGCGGGATCATGTCCTTGTCGCCGAACACGCCGGTCTCGACCACGCGGTTGCGAATCTCCGACAGCATGATGCGGTCGGTATTCTTGTCGAAGTTCTCGTTGCGGCCGGCATCCTGCACCGGCTGGAGCGTGACGCCGCGCACGCATTTCCAGGTCAGCGCGTGACGCACGATGTCGCCGATTTCGGCATCGTTGACGCCGCGCTTGATGGTCGCCACCAGCGTGGTCGACACGCCGAAATGCTCGAGATTCTCCAGCGCCTGCTGGCGGATCTTGCGCAGGTCCGCGCCGCGCAGATTGATCAATGGATCGCGTTGCAGCGAATCGAACTGGAGATAGACCTCCAGCCCGCGCTTGTTCTCGGCGAGCCGCGCCACGAAATCCTTTTCGCGGGCAATGCGCAGGCCGTTGGTGTTGATCATGACATGGCGGATCGGGCGGGCGCGCACGGCGTCCAGGATCGCGAAGAAGTCCGGGTGCAATGTCGGCTCGCCGCCGGAAATCTGCACGAGGTCGGGCTCGCCCTCGCTGGCAACCAGCGCGTCGAGCATCTTCTCCACGGTCGCGAGCGGGGTGAATTTGGTTCGCGCCGGCGCGGATTCGGCGAAGCAGACCGGGCAGGTGAGATTGCAGTGCTCGGTGATCTCGATCAGCGCGAGGCAGGAATGCTGCTCGTGATCCGGGCAGAGGCCGCAATCATAGGGGCAGCCGAATTCGGTGCGGTGCTGGAATTGCAGCGGGCGGTCGCCAGGCTTGATGAAATCCTTGCACAAACGCCAATAGGCCGCGTCGGTGGACACGAGCGTCGACTGAACGCCATGCTCCTTGCACCGCTTTTCGTACCAGACCTCGTTGTCGAGGATCTGGATCTTGGTCGGCACCAGCTTCAGGCAGGTCTCGCAGAGGGACTGGGTCTGGCCCCAGAAGATGTAGGGACGCGACTTACGCAACGGCGCGTTCATGCACAGGTCTCGCTTTGGGCGCCGTCGCCAGCATGATTGCGGCGTAGAGGAGGATGAACAGCGACAGCAGGTGAAACAGCGTGAGGGGGCCGATCAGCGTGCCATAGGGCTTGAGGAATTCCCACAGGAAGCGCTGCGCTCCATAGTAGAGCAGAACCAGGTAGAAACCATTGGTGATCGCGAATGCGTTCCGGTTCAAGACCGCCAGCACATAGAGCAGCGCGAACATGCCCATCGCGGCGCTCTCGTAGAGCTGCACGGGATGGCGGAGAATGCCGTCGCCGAAATCATGGCCCCAGGGCAATGCCGTCGGCGTGCCGTAGGTGAAATCGTCGAGGCCCGCGAAATAGCAGCCGAGCCGTCCGATCGCGATACCGAGGGCCAGCGGCAGCGCAAACCGCGCGCCCGTGCGCAGGGCGATGCCGGCGGTCCATTTGTAGAGCTCGACCGCCACGATGCCGCCGGCAAGCGCGCCCTCGACCGAGCGCGCAATGCCGCTTTCGCCCGACAGCCACAGATTGGCGGACCCGAACAGATAGGCGGCAAGGCCGGCGCCGAACACCAGCGCGGCGATGTAGGGAAGCTCGAAGGATTGCGCCGGAAACCGCAAGCCTTGTCGCGACAGCCAGTAAACCGCCGCCCCCGCCGCCAGCCACGCCGCAACATCGAAGACAGTGTGAAGGAATGCCCCGCTCATGCGGAGCGGGTATAGCACGGCGGACGTGCGGTGTCGCACGTCGGCATCCTTTCATGGAGCGCAGGGCTATCGCATGTGGTGTGCACGATGCGGCGGCACCGGCGCTCGGCTCCCTCTCCCGCTTGCGGGGGAGGGCTGGGGTGGGGTGTCTCCGCGGCGGGATTGCCTGGGATTGCGGAGGACGTCCCTGCGTGGTGAGAGCCCTCACCCGCCGCGCTCGGGACGATGCTTCGCATCGCCCCGGGGCGCGTCGGCCTCTCCCGCAAGCGGGAGAGGCGAAGCAAGCCCGCGGACAATCCTCGTGAAATCCACATGCGATTGCTCTGCATGGAGCGGGAGGTCAGGGGGATCGGGAGCGCGCCGGAGAGGGTCAGCCCGTGCTGCTCGCCTCCTCCGTCGGGTAGACGCCGCGCAGCACTTCCTCGAAATGGTTCTTCACCGCCTCGTTGCAGAGGCAGGCGCGCAGGCGCAGGCGGTCGCGGTCGCGGACCAGGATCGAGCCGCGCCGCGTGTCGAGGATGCCGTCGGCCCTGAACGACTGGAGCACGCGGCTCGCATAGCTGCGCCCCACCCCGAGCAGCGTCGCAAGCTGCTCATGCGTCAGCGGCACGCTGCTCTCGTCGCCGGTCCGCTCCATCGCCGCCAGGATCCATTTCGCCGTGCGCTGCTCGATCGAGTGGATGGCGTTGCAGGCGGTGGACTGGAAGATCTGCGCCAGCATGCAGTCGGCATAGCGGACGAAGATGTTGCGCAGCGTGGGCGAGCGCAGCTTGGCCGCCTCCAATTTGCCGACGTGGATGCGCGCAAACGGCCCGCCGAATTTCACGCAGATGCGGGTGTAGGCCGGCAGAAATCCCTCGCTGACGATGCCGCCGACCGCGCCTTCGCGGCCGACCAGGATGGTCTCGACGTCGCGGCCGTCTTCGTTGGGAACGAGAAAGGTCGCAAGCGACGGCCCGCACGGAAAGTGCACGACCTGGACATCGTCGCCGGGACTGTAGAGCAGCTCGTTGGCCGCGGCATCGTCAACGATGACGTGTGGCGCGAGCAGCGCATAGTCGGCCGGACTCAAGCGTCGCAGCAGATTGTTGGCCGGCCGGCTGCCGACCTCCGTAACCTTCCCGATACGCGCGTCCATCGTAAATCCCTGCTCTCCTTTCAGCACGAGCGAGTCTCGATCGCTGGCCGTGTGCACAAGTGGACAGACGTCAAAACTGTTCTGTGGTGAGTTTCGTTCCGGGAACCCTCCGATGCGCTGGGCGCAGGCGTCGGAATGCGGCTGTCCTTGATCGGTAAGAACATGCAGCCCTCAATAGCCAGGATCATGATACCTGCTTCCCCGGACGGCTCGTCCGACGTCCCCGCCGATGTCCTGATCGTCGAGGACGATCCGATCATCGCGATCGACTTCGAGGACCGCCTGCTGGGATTTGGCGTGAGAAGCGTGCGCACCGTGGGTTCGGTGGCGCAGGCGCTAGCCGCGATCGCGGCGCGCGCGCCCGACTTCGCGCTGCTCGACGTCGAGCTCAGCCGCGAGAACAGCTTTGCCGTCGCCGAGCGGCTGGCGGCCCTGAAGATTCCCTTCGTCTTCGTCACCGGCTATGGCGCCGAGACACGGATCGCTTCGGATTTCGTCAACCGGCCGCGTTTGCAAAAGCCGTGCTCGAGCGATGCGCTCGAGGCCGCGCTACGGTCGCGCGGCTCATGACGCTCCGCTCTGGCTGAAGCGGCTCAAGCGAGCTTCGGATCCAGCGTCGTCGACCACAGCGCGACGTCGGCGCGGTCGCGCAGGGTCACCGTCATCTGGCCGGAGGCGCCGTCGATCTTGACGTGACCGAAGAACTGCATGCCGGCCGACGGCGGCAGGTTCTGGCTGTCCTTGCCCGGCGCCTTGACGAAGCGCACCTCCGGCCCAAACGTGTTGTCGAGCGCGTTCGGACCGAAGGTGCCTGCGTGCAGCGGGCCGGAGACGAATTCCCAGAACGGCTCGAAATCCTGGAATTGCGCCTTGTTCGGGTCGTAGTAATGCGCGGCGGCGTAATGCACGTCCGCGGTCAGCCACACCGTGTTGCTGATCGGCGCCGTCTTGATGAAGCGCAGGATGTCGGCGATCTCGAACTCGCGGCCACGCACCGGGCCGTCGCCCTGAGCGATCGCTTCCGATCCGCCCTTCGGCGTGTCCGAGACGACGAGGCTGAGCGGCATGTCGGAGGCGATCACCTTCCAGGTCGCACGCGAGTTGAGGAGGCCGCGCTTGAGCCAGGCGATCTGGTCCGGGCCGAGGAAATAGCTGGCGGGGCCGTATGCGGTTTCGAGATTGGCGCCGTTGGGGCCGCGATAGCTGCGCTCGTCGAGCACGAACACGTCGAGATGCGGGCCGTAGGAGATCTGCCGATAGACGCGGCCCGGCTCATTGATGCTCTCGCGCATCGGATACATCTCGTGGAAGGCGCGGCCCGCGCGCGCTGCGAGCAGCGCGATGTCGCGCACCTTGTAGGTCGCCGGGAGCTCCTTTGACAGCGACCAGTTGTTGGTCACCTCGTGGTCATCCCATTGCACGAAGATCGGCACTTCGGCATTGAAGGCGCGGAGGTTCGCGTCGGTGAGATTGTATTTGTGCGCGGCGCGGTACTCGTCCAGCGTCTCGGCGACCTTGGCCTTCTCGGGAATGGTGACGTTCTTCCAGGTCTTGCCGTCGGCGAGCTTCACCTCGGATTCGATCGGGCCGTCGGCGTAGATCGTGTCGCCCGAGTGCAGGAAGAAATCCGGACGATGCTTGCGCATCGCGGAGAAGGTGAACATGCCGCCGTCATCGGGATTGATGCCCCAGCCTTGACCTGCGACGTCGCCGCCCCAGACGAAGCTGACGTCGCGGCGGTCGGCCGGCGCGGTGCGGAAGCGGCCCACCACCGGCTCGCCCTCGATCGCGCCGTGCGAGAGATCGCGGAAGCGGACGCGATAGAAGATGTCCTGCCCGCCCGGAAGATTTTCGATCAGCATCTTCGCGGTGAAGTCGCTTTCGGGCAGCGCCGCGATCGGCGGCAGCGCGCGCGCGTCCTTGAAGGACTCCGTCGTCGCCACCTCGACCAGCATCTGCGATGGACGATCGGCGCGCGCCCAGACCACGCCGCCGTCGACGGTGACGTCGCCCGACTGCACGCCATGGGTGACCGCCGGCCGGTCGGCCGCGCGCGACAGATAGGGCATTGCGATTGCGCCAAGCGCACCGGTGCTGGTGGCGAGGAAACGGCGGCGGGAGAATTTGATGTTCATGGTGGATTCGCTGGTTGGCTGTCTTGCGCGTATCTTGCGCCGTCATTCCGGGACGGTCCGAAGGACCGGACCCGGAATCTCGAGATTCCGGGTTCGATGCTGACGCATCGCCCCGGAATGACAGCGAAGCTATATTGAGACAATGTGACGCAGCGATTACGCGCGCAACCGTTTACGCGTTGCCGGCGGCCCGGAATTGCGCGCCGGCGCGCGGCGGGTTTTGCGGCATGCTGAACAGCACGGCCTTGCGGTCGGCAATCGCGGCGTGGAACTGGTCGAGCACGATGTTGAACGCGGTGAGCGCACCTTCCTCGATCGCCCCGTGGTCGTAGCAGCGCAGCGTGTCACGCAGGATCTCGTCGGCCTCGGTCTGCATCTGGTCGAGCTCGTCCATGGTCTCGCTCTTGCGCGCCGCCGCGATCATGTCGAGCAGGCGATCGCGCAGATGGCTGTTGTTGTCGCGCTCGTCCTTCTTCAGATAGCCCGCAAACCACGCGCCGATCGAACCCATGGCGGAGAGCGCCATCAGGGTCCACCAGATGTAATCGCTGTATCTGTCGAGGAAGGTCTTTTCCTCGCCGTCGACGAAGGCCGCGGCACCGGGATGCACGGGGATCACGGCATCCTTGTCGGTGTCGGGCGTTTCGATCTTGGCGGCGAGCGGGAATTCCGTCACCAGTTGCTGGCGCACGGCGAAGAGCTGGCGCGTGAACGCCGCGATGGTGGTTTCGGACACGCCTTTGCGCGCCACGATGTGGTGCGCGAAGCTGATGGTCTTGACCTCGTCCTCCGGTCGGTCAGGCGAGCCGCCATAGGTGCCGGCGGGAATCTCCGCCGCTTCATAGACCGGATGATTCTGCGCGATCGCATCCGCCGAATCGATCGCGAGGAAAGTCGGCGCGCCGAAATCCTTGGTGGAGGCGGCGATCGCATCCGACGTGATCTTGCTGTTGACGGGGCCGGCCGCGAGATAGGCATCGGCCTTCTGGGCCTTGATTGCCTCGGCGGCCTCATTGGCCGGGAATTGTATGATCTCGACCTTGGCGGGATCGACGCCGTATTGCTGGAGGATCACCTTGAGCAGGTTGACGTTGGCCTGCGTGCGGCCGACCACGCCGACGCGATGGCCGGCGAGCTGCGCGATCTTGGTGATCTTGGCACCCTTCTTCTTGCCCTTGCCGGGGACGGACCACAGCACCACGACGTTCTTGCGCAGGGTCGCGACCGCTTGCGCGTTCTTCGGCACGTCGACATCGCCGCGTACGATGGCAAGATCGACCTTGCCCTCCGCAAGCGCTTCGGCGCTGGCCGTGGCGCCGTCGGTCTGGATCGGACGTAGCCGCACATAGCTCTTGTTTTGCGAGAAGGCCTGCGTCAGCGCCTGCACGACCTTGATGTCGTCGCTATTGGGGGGACCGACCGCGATCTTCAGCGCCACCGGCCGCATCGCGAAATAATAGCCGCCGGCAAGCGCGCCGACGATTGCGAGCACCAGCGCCAGAGACACGAGCGCCGTCTTCCGCGCCGCTGATCGCGGCGAAGGCGGAGAGGGCGTTTCGGCCAGGTCCAATCCCCCGGTCATCGATCTCCCGAACAGGCGCTTGAGGCTCAGTTTCATCTTCGCCGGCGATTTACGCCCGCAATTGTAGCAAATTTCTTGTCCGGCGGGGTTACATCTCCGTCATGGTTAGCGGATGGGGCATATCCCGCGTGAACCCGGGCGTAAGCACGGTGTTAGGGTAAAGTTCCCCTGAAGCACGGAGACGATCATGGCAGAACGGCTGACGACGGAGGCGCGCAAGCAGGCGCTGGGCGGAATCCCTGACTGGACCGAGGTTTCGGGCCGCGACGCCATCGGGAAAACCTTTGTCTTCAAGGATTTCAACGAAGCCTTCGGCTTCATGACCCGTGCAGCGCTGGTTGCCGAGAAGATGGATCATCACCCCGAATGGCGCAATGTCTACAAGACCGTGGAGGTGGTGCTGTCGACCCATGACGCCGGCGGCGTCACAGCGCTCGACATCGAGCTCGCCAGGGCGATGAACGCCATCGCCAAGCTTACACCGGGCTGACGTCTTGCAGCGACCGGCTGCATCCCCATCTTGTGATTGTGATCAGCAGGGGATGCGGCGATCCGCCGCTCCGGGCTGAACGGGGAGTTTTGGAGCATGGCTGCCGAACACAGCGTCGGCTTCGAGCCGGCCGATCGGCTCGCGGAAGATCGTGAAAGCGTTCGCCGCCGCTTCTGGCGCAAGCTGAAGCGCGTCGCCGCGCATCTGCCGTTCGCCGAAGACCTGCTCGCCGCCTACTACTGCGCGTTCGACCGGCAGACGCCGCGCCATGTCCAGGCGTCGCTGCTGGGGGCGATCGCCTATTTCATCCTGCCGTTCGATTTCGTCCCCGACGTGATGCCGATCCTCGGCTTCACCGACGACGCCGCCGTGCTCGCCACCGCCATCCGCATGGTCGCCAGCCACATCACGACGGAGCACCGCGAAGCCGCCCGCGCCGCGCTGAAGCGGGGCGTGGACGAGGTGGAGGCAGGAGAGTAGTTGCTGGCAACGCCTCGTCGCCACATCCTCCGTGTCGTCCTGGCTTTCGCCAGGACGACGCCGAGAGAGCTACTTCTTCTCCGCCTGCGCCCGCGCCTTCTCCGCATCCCACGCCTGGAATTGCTTGAACAAGGTCTCCTTGTCCGCGTCGGACACCTGTGCGGCCGCGGGGCTCTGCTTCAGGAATGCCTCGAAGCGCTGGCGCGTCACCGGCTCGACGCCGTGCTTGTCGAGCCATTGCTGCGCCACCGGCAGCCTGCTCCAGCCTGACAGGGGCGCGGCGAGCGAGACCTCCTTCCACTTGGGATGGAAGGGTGGGTTCTGGAGCGAGGGGAATTTCGTGAAGAACGCGTCCACGAACAGTGCGAGCTTGCGATAACGCTCGGTGTTGGGCGCCCAGTTGTAGGCCGCGAGCACCGCAGGCACGGCGATCGTGTCCACGCTCTCGCCCTCCTTGATCAGGTTCGGATAGTCCTTCGCGGTCAGCGTCGCCGGCAGATAGTCGCTCTGGAGCGGCTTTGCATAGTCGACCTTCGCGAGATGGAAGCGGCCGTCATTGCCGAAGGTCGAGACCGATTTGTACGGCTTGCCGCCGACCACGATCACGGCGTCGATCTCGCCGGCCTTCAGCTTTTCCATCGCGATGCGCTGCTCGACATAGACGAAGTTCGCCTTGATCCCGAGTCGTTCGAACACGGTGAGCGCGGTGACGAAGGTGCCGCCATTGGGCAGGTCGACGCTGACCTTCTTGCCCTCGAGGTCCTTCAGCGTTGCGATCGACCGCGGCGCGATCACCTGCATCTCTTCATTGTAGAGCTTGGTGACATACGTGAACTGCTTCTTGATGTCCTTGGCAAAGCCCTTGCGCTCCAGATAGTCGAGCGTGTCGGCCCGCACGACGCCGAGATCGACGCCTTGCAGGAACAGGATGTCGGCGACGCTCTGCACCGAGCCGCGGCCGACGATCGGCAGCACGCGGATCTTGTTGCCGTCGTCGAGCACGGAGGCGAGGTCGGCGCCGAACTGCACATAGGTGCCGCCGATCGTGCCTGTTATCAGCGTGACGGTGTTGGCGTTGAGCGCCTGCTTGGTCGAGGTCGAGCCGAACTGGAAGATGGCCTTCAGACTGTCCGAGACCTTGGCCGGATCGTATTCGGTCTGATCGGCGCGCGCTGCGAAGGCACAGATGGTCATGATGGCGGCAAGCGCCATTCCCAAAACGTTACGCATGATGTCCCCTGAAGAGTTCTAGTTCGAGAGCTGGGTGAGCCGCCGTCGCGCCTCTGCCGATCCGAGGCTGGCGGCCCGCTGGTACCAGTCGCGTGCGGCGCCGGCGTCGGCGGTGATGCTCCGCGTGTCCTTGGTGCCCAGGACGGCTGGATCGTAGGTCTGCGCCAGCAGGAACGCCGCCGTCGCATCCTGCGCATTCGCCGCGCGCTCGAGCAGCAGACGCGCCGCGGCGATGTCGCCGATGGTCATCAGGCTCTTGGCGCGCGCCATCAAGCCGGCCAACGTGTCGGCGTCGAGGCTCTTGGCTGGCGGCGGTGGCGCGGGCTGTGCGGCGACTTGTGTCGGTACGGGCGCGGGTGCCTGAGCCTGTAGCGCGCTCTGATAGGCGGTTGCGATCGCCTCGCGGCTCGGCGTCGCCGGTGCGGCAATATCCTGTGCGTCTCCGCTCGCCAGCATCGTGTTGGTCACACGCGCGGCATCCTCGACCGGACCCTGCCGTGCGGCGGGCGGATTGGCGGGAGCCGCGGCCTCGTTCGCGGCCGCGCCGATCCACGACGCGCCGTTGACGGTGAGCAGCCGGTTGATGTCGGACCAAAACAGCGCGATCGGGACCGCGATGACCGACGCGGCCAGGACGGCAGCGAGAATGCGCCGGACGATTCTGGTCCTGGTGCGCACGGCCAATGGCGCGAATTCCCGTGGATCCGGCGCGCTGAGCGGATCGGACAAGAACAGTGGCATAGGATCGTGCGATGAAGGATCGGTCCGTTCAGCGCGCGCACGAATGTAGGATGCGGTGGACGTATGTGATGCCGCTTGTTCGGAGTCGAGCGCTCTCGACCCCCAGGACGGACGGAATGCCGTCGTCTCCATGGTGATGCTTCCCCCAATACTGACACAACGCGGGGCAGTGCCGGTTTTAGTTTTCTTGTTTTTGTCCAGGAGCGCCCTGCAGACTGGAACCGGTAAATCGCAATTTGAATCAGCCCAAAAAGCGACAACGGTTGGGGCGAATCGGGAAAAATTTAGGTTTGATTCGGGCGGCGCGGCGGAGTGCACCGCAATTTTGGCGATGGTGGTTGCGAAGGCGCTACCGTGCGGCGGCATCGGCGCTGGGCTCCCTCTCCCGCTTGCGGGGGAGGGCTGGGGTGGGGTGTCTCCGCGTCGGGATTGCCAGGGATTGCGGAGAACGTCCCTGCGTGGCGAGAGCCCTCACCCGCCGCGCTCGGGACGATGCTTCGCATCGCCCGGGGCGCGTCGGCCTTTCCCGCAAGCGGGAGAGGCGGAGCAAGCCCGCGGACAATCCTCGTGAAATTCACATGCGATGACAGGTGTGTGCGTAGCGACGGCGTCGCGCCGTCGCCTGCACCGTCACGGATGCAAGATCACCTTGCCCATGGCCTGGCGTCCCGCGAGCACCTTCAGCGCGTCCGCGGTCTGTGCCAGCGGGAAGGTGCGATCGACGTGCGATGAGATCTTGCCTTCCGCGGTCCACTTCACGAGCTTCTCGAGATTGGCGCGGTTCTTGGCGGGATTGAGCCGGGTCCAGGCGCCCCAGAACACGCCGCGGATGTCGCAGCCTTTCAGTAGCGCGAGGTTCAGCGGCATCTTCGGAATGTCGCCGGCGGCAAAGCCGATCACGAGGAAGCGGCCTTCCCAGGCGATCGAGCGCAGTGCCTGCTCGGCATAGGCGCCGCCAACCGGATCGAAGATGATGTCGACGCCCTTGCCGCCGGTGAGCTTGCGCAGGCCTTCCTTCAAATCTTCCTTGCCGTAGTTCAGCGTGAGCTCGGCACCATGGGCTTTCGCGAATTCGAGCTTCTCGTCCGACGAGGCGCAGGCGATCACCTTCAGGCCCATCAGCTTGCCGAGCTCGCAGGCGGCGAGGCCCGTGCCGCCGGCCGCGCCGAGCACGGCAAGCGTCTCGCCGGGCTTGGGGCTGGCGCGATCTTCCAGCGCATGCAGCGCGGTGCCGTAGATGATGATGATGCCGGCCGCGCGGTCATAGTCGAGATTGTCAGGGATCTTCACGATCGACGCCGCCGGCAGCGCGATCTTCTCGCGCGCGCCGTTGTGGCCGCAGGAGGCGACCACGCGATCGCCGACCTTCAGGTCGGTCACGCCAGGGCCGATGCTCTCGATCACGCCCGCGACTTCGGCGGCTGGCGAGAACGGGAACGGCGGCTTGATCTGGTACTTGCCCTGGATCATCAGGATGTCGAAGAAGTTCAGCGCCGCCGCCTTGATCGCGATCACGGCCTCGCCGGGACCTGCCACCGGATCCGGCACCTCGGCGAGCACGAGATCGTCGGGCTGGCAATATTGCGTGCAGAGAATGGCTTTCATGGCGACACCTTCTTGAGAAGCGAAGTCTTGGGCGTTTCGAGGTGGAATTATAGTTGGCCCGTTTCTGCCGGATTTAGCGCGGCCCTACAATCCGGATTCTTTGTCTAAGGGAGCGCGCAGGCCTATCCTTGCGTCATTGCGAGCGCAGCGAAGCAATCCAGAAACCGTCCCGCGGAAATAGTCTGGATTGTATCGCTTCGCGCGCAATGGCGGAGCAAGAAGGAAGAGAAGGATTCAAACGATGTTTGAAACGGGTCTGCTCGGGGGCAAGCGCATTCTCGTCACCGGTGGCGGCTCGGGCCTCGGCGCCGCGATGGGGCGAGGTTTCCTCGCGCTCGGCGCCGAGCTCGTGATCTGCGGCCGCAAGTTCGACCGGCTTGAAACGACTGCAGCCGAGATGCGCGCGCAGAGCGGCGGCAAGGTCACCACGATCGCCTGCGATATCCGCGACGGCGCCGCCGTCGAGAGCATGATGGACGCGATCTGGCGCGAGGCGCCGCTCGACATTCTCGTCAACAATGCCGCGGCGACCTTCATTGCCCAGAGCGAGCATCTGTCCTTCCGCGCCGCGGATGCGATCCTGGCGCCGACGCTGCATGGCGCGATGTATTGCACGCTCGCCGCCGGCAAACGCTGGATCGACGGCAGGCATGCCGGCGTCGTGCTCTCGATCCTCTCGACCTCGACCATCACCGGCCGCGCCTTCACCGTGCCGTCGGCGATGGCGAAGTCGGCGCTGCTGGCGATGACCAAAAGCCTTGCAGTGGAGTGGGGTCCGAAGGGCATCCGTACCGTCGCGATCGCGCCGGGTCCGTTCCCGACCGCCGGCGCATCGGGGCAGCTCCGCCCCGAAGGCCGCGACGACGGCTGGACGGCGCGCAACCCGCTCGGCCGGACCGGGGACCACAGCGAGCTTGCCGATCTCGCCAGCTTCCTGGTCTCCGATCGCGCCGGCTATATCAACGGCGAGATGGTGGTGATTGACGGCGGCGCGCATTTGCGCAGTTCCGGCGCCGAAGACCTGCTTGGCTGGACCGACGCGCAATGGGCCGACCAGCGTGCCGCGCGATCCCGGGGCTAGCTGTTGCCAACCCGCTAACTGCCTTCCCAAATTGAACTTTCCCGGTTATCCCTGCCGCGGGGACAAAGCGCGGCCGGGCCATCTTCCAGTCACAATATTGAGGGAACCACTCCAGCATGTGGCGGGTGCTATTTTTGGCTTTGACGGCCGGCGTGACGGCGTGGGGAATCACTGATTCCGCGCGGGCTCAGACGGCGCAACCGGCGCCCAAGTCTGCACCCAAAGAGGCCGCACCGAAAGCGGCTGCGCCGGCGGCCAATACGACAGCAAAGACGGCTGCAAAGCCCGAGAGCAAGCCGGCGGGCCCGGCTGCGGCGGTTGCGGGCGGCGCGGAGCCCACCTTGATCGGCCAGTTCGGCACCTGGGGCGCCTATTCGGCCACGCCCAACGGCAAGAAGGTCTGCTTTGCGCTGGCCAAGCCGTCGTCGTCGAAGACCAATCCGCCGAATCGGCCGCGTGATCCCGCCTATGCCTTCGTCTCGACCCGGCCGGCCGAGAAGGTGAACAACGAAGTCTCTGTCATGATCGGCTACGCGCTGAAGCCGGGATCGGAATCGTCTGTCGAGGTCGGCGGCGCCGCCTTCGCCATGTACACGCAGGGCGACGGCCTCTGGATCAAGAACGCGGCCGAGGAGGAGCGGATGGTCGAAGCCATGCGCAAATCCGCCGATCTCGTGGTCAAGGGCATCTCGGCCAAGGGGACGGAGACGACCGACACGTTTTCGCTGAAGGGCCTCGCCCAGGCGCTCGACAAGATCGCCCAGGACTGCCGGCGTTAAGGCTGCGGGCGATAAGGTCGCAATCGGCGGTTCCGGTTGCTATATAGGGGCGGTTCCAAGTTTTTCCGTCATTCCGGGGCGCGCGAAGCGCGAACCCGGAATCTCGAGGTTCCGGGTCTGGTCCTTCGGACCATCCCGGAACGACCAAGCCATTAGGTCCATTCCATGCAACCGACGACCGAGCCGCACAACGCAATCCTGGTGGAGAAGACTCCACTCGAAACCTATGTGCCGCCGGCCAAGCCGTCGCTCATCGGCCTGTCGCGCAACGAGCTTGCCGATCGCCTCGGCGAGATCGGCGTCGCGCCTGCGCAGCGCAAGATGCGCGTGCAGCAGCTGTGGCACTGGATGTATTTCCGCGGCGCTCAGAATTTCGACGAGATGACGTCGATCTCGAAGGGCATTCGCGCCGAGCTCGCGCAACATTTCACCGTCGACCGGCCCGAAGTCGTGGCCGAGCAGATCTCCAACGACGGCACCCGCAAATGGCTGCTGCGGCTGCCGAGCGGCGACAATGTCGAGAAGGCGCATGAAGTCGAATGCGTCTACATCCCCGAGACCGATCGCGGCACGCTCTGCGTCTCCTCGCAGGTCGGCTGCACCCTGAATTGCTCGTTCTGCCACACCGGCACGCAGCGCCTGGTGCGCAACCTCACCGCCGGCGAGATCGTGGGACAGGTGATGGTCGCACGCGATCGCCTCAATGATTGGGCCGATCGCGAGGACGGCACGCGCCGCGTCACCAACATCGTGATGATGGGCATGGGCGAGCCGCTCTACAATTTCGACGCGGTGCGCGATGCGCTGCTCATCGTCGGCGACAACGAAGGCATCGGCATCTCCCGCCGCCGCATCACGCTGTCGACTTCGGGCGTGGTGCCGAATATCGTGCGCGCGGGCGAGGAGATCGGCGTGATGCTCGCGATCTCGCTGCACGCCGTGCGCGACGAGCTGCGCAACGAGCTGGTGCCTCTCAACCGCAAATATCCGATCAAGGAGCTGCTGCAGGCCTGCCGTGACTATCCCGGCGCCTCGAACGCGCGCCGCATCACCTTCGAATATGTGATGCTCAAGGGCGTCAACGATTCGCTCGACGATGCGAAGCTGCTGGTGAAGCTGCTCAAGGGCATTCATGCCAAGATCAACCTGATTCCGTTCAATCCCTGGCCCGGCACCGCCTATGAATGCTCGGACTGGGACCAGATCGAGAAGTTCTCCGAATACATCTTCAACGCCGGCTATTCCTCGCCGGTGCGAACCCCGCGCGGCCGCGACATCCTCGCCGCCTGCGGCCAGCTCAAGTCGGAAACCGAAAAGCTCTCGGCCCGCGAACGCCAGACGCTGCGCGCCATGGCGATGACGGATTGAGGATGCGTGCCTCGTGCACTCTCGTCATGCCTGGGCTTGATCCGACCATCTGCGTTTATGAGCCGTCATTCCGGGGCGCGCGTAGCGCGAACCCGGAATCTCGAGATTCCGGATTCGGTGCTGCGCACCGCTCCGGAATGACGATGACACTCAACAGGGCCATCAGATGTCCCTGATCGGCCGCCTCGTCGTCATCTTCATGGGCTTTCTCGCCGCCTGCTTCGTCGGCGGCATGATCGTCGTCGTCGCGCTGCTGTTTCCGGAATTCGCCGATCTCGGCGCAGGTCCCGTCGATGAAGGTACGATCGACATCCTGCTCGGATTCGGTTTCATCTTCGTCTCCGGCTTTGCGCTGGTGCCGGCAGCGGTGATCGTCGCGATCACCGAAGCGCTCTACATCCGCAGCGCACTGGCCTATGCCGTCGGCGGCGGCCTCGTCGGGCTCGCCTGCTACCTCGGCCTCGTTCCCTTCCACTCCGACACGCTGCAGTTCGAGGGCATCGTGCGGCGTCACCTCGAGATCATGACCGGCGCCGGCATCGTGGCCGGCGTGGTCTACTGGCTGATCGCCGGCCGCAACGCCGGCGCCTGGCGCAATCCGCCACCCCCGCGCAAGCCGCCTCCGCCGCTGCCGTCGCAGTCGAGGCCCGATGCGCGGTGACTGGCGCTGTCATTCCGGGATGGTCCGAAGGACCAGACCTCAGGTGCGCAATTGCGCACCGGGGAATCTCGAGATTCCGGGTTCAGCTCTGCGAGCCGCCCCGGAATGACGGTGAAAGGGTTTTCATCCCCGCCCCACTCCGCTAAACCGCGCGGCATGAACCGGACTGGACTTTTCATCGCCCTGGCGCTGTGGCTCGTGATCGGTGTCGTTTTCGGCCTCTATCCCGAGCTCGATCTCAAGCTCGCGTCGCTGTTCTTCGACCCCGAGACGAAGACGTTTCCGCTCAAGCTGAACGGCTGGGCGGGCTTTGCGCGTGATGCGGCGATGTGGATCGCCTGGGCGTTCGTGCTGCCCTCGCTGGTGGCGCTTGTGGTCAAGATGATCCGGCCCGATCGGCCGCTGATGGTGTCGGGGCGCGCGATCGTGTTCCTGCTGGTGACGATCATCCTGTCGGCCGGAATCCTCACCAACCTCACCTTCAAGACCTATTGGGGCCGGCCGCGCCCGGTGGTGGTGACGCAGTTCGCCGGCGACCAGCAGTTCGTGCCGTGGTGGGATCCGCGCGGCGGCTGCGTGCGCAACTGCTCGTTCTTCTCGGGCGAGGGCGCGACTGCGTTCTGGACGCTGGCGCCGGCTGCGCTGGCGCCGCCGGCGTGGCGCCCGCTCGCCTATGCCGGCGCGGTCGTCTTCGGCCTTGTGACCAGCGGGCTCCGCATGGCCTTCGGCGGGCACTTCTTCACCGACGTGTCGATCGCCGGCCTCGTCACCTTCGTCGTGATCTGGTTCGCCTACGCGATGATTTACCGCTGGCCGCGGACGCGGTTTTCGGACCAGGCGGTCGACGCCGCCCTGACCCGGCTGAACATGCCCGCCTACCGGCTCCGCCAGCGCCTGTTCGGCCGCAAGACCGGCCCCGAGCCGTCAGTTTGAGCCATTAAATGCGTGCCGAGCCCTGCGAAATTTGATATTCGCCCGGTCAATCCGCAACCGCCATCAGCCCCCTGAGACCCGATTGGAAGCCCCATGACCACGATCCTGAAGAGCCTGCCCAAGGGCGAGAAAGTCGGCATCGCGTTTTCGGGCGGCCTCGACACCAGCGCGGCGCTGCTCTGGATGAAGCAGAAGGGCGCGCGCTGCTACGCCTATACCGCCAATCTCGGCCAGCCCGATGAAGCCGACTACAACGAGATCCCGCGCAAGGCGCAGGAATTCGGTGCCGAGAAGGCCGTGCTGGTCGATTGCCGCACGCAGCTCGTCCACGAAGGCATCGCCGCGATCCAGTCCGGCGCCTTCCACATCTCGACCGGCGGCATCACCTATTTCAACACCACGCCGCTCGGCCGTGCCGTCACCGGCACGATGCTGGTCGCGGCGATGAAGGAGGACGGCGTCAACATCTGGGGCGACGGCTCGACCTTCAAGGGCAACGACATCGAGCGCTTCTATCGCTACGGCCTGCTCACCAATCCGAGCCTGCGCATCTACAAGCCCTGGCTCGACCAGCAGTTCATCGACGAGCTCGGCGGCCGCGCCGAGATGTCGGCGTTCATGACCGCCCAGGGCTTCGCCTACAAGATGAGCGCCGAGAAGGCGTATTCGACCGACAGCAATCTGCTCGGCGCCACGCATGAAGCCAAGGATCTCGAGAGCCTCGACAGCGGCATCAAGATCGTCAACCCGATCATGGGCGTGCCGTTCTGGCGCGAGGACTGCAGCGTCAAGGCCGAGAAGGTCGTGGTGCGTTTCGAGGAAGGCCAGCCCACCGCGCTGAACGGCCAGACCTTCACCGATCCCGTCGCGCTGTTCCTCGAAGCCAATGCGATCGGCGGCCGCCACGGCCTCGGCATGAGCGACCAGATCGAGAACCGCATCATCGAGGCCAAAAGCCGCGGCATCTATGAGGCGCCCGGCATGGCGCTGTTGCACATCGCCTACGAGCGACTCGTCACCGGCATCCACAACGAGGACACCATCGAGCAGTACCGCATCAGCGGCATGCGTCTCGGCCGCCTGCTCTATCAGGGCCGCTGGTTCGATTCGCAGGCCCTGATGCTGCGCGAGACCGCGCAGCGCTGGGTCGCGCGCGCCGTCACCGGCGAGGTGACGCTCGAGCTGCGCCGCGGCAACGATTATTCGATTTTGAACACGGAAAGCCCGAACCTCACCTATGCGCCGGAGCGGCTCAGCATGGAGAAGGTCGAGGACGCGGCGTTCACGCCGGCCGATCGCATCGGTCAGCTCACCATGCGCAACCTCGACATCGCCGACACGCGCACCAAGCTGAAGCTCTATACGGACACCGGCCTGCTTTCGGGCAGCGAAGGCTCGCAGATCTTCCGGCTGGAGAACGACAAGGGCTGAGATTTTCGTAGCCGTAGGGTGGGCAAAGCGAAGCGTGCCCACCATCCTTCCACGTCCGAGATAGTGGTGGGCACGGCGCTCGCGCGCCTTTGCCCACCCTACGATTGCGCGATGTGCCGCAACGTCGCGCGCAACAACGAAAACAAAAATGGCCGGGATTTCTCCCGGCCATTTTGCGTTTGTGTGTGCCGTTACCGCGGCGGCGCGGTGCCGGGCGGGGGCGGCGGCAGCGAGGCCTGACCGCCGTTGAGCAGCGGCGTGATGTTGCGGACGGTGACGCGCCGGTTGATCGCGCTCGGCCCCTGCGTCTGCTCCTTCAGGTACTGCTCGCCATAGCCCTGCGACGTCAGGTTCTCCGCAGGCACACCGAACTGCTGGGTCAGCAATTCGGCCGCGGACTGCGCGCGGCGGTCCGACAGCGACAGATTGTCGACCTCGTTGCCGACCGCGTCGGTATGTCCCTCGATCAGGAACACCACGCGCGGGTTGGCCTGGATCGCACGGTTGAGGCCGTCGGCGATCACTTGCAGCTTCGCCGCCTGATCCGGTGGGATCGTCCACGAACCCGTCTCGAAGGTGATCGTGTTGACGTCGATGCTCGGCATCTGCATGCGAATATTCGGGCTGTAGCGGATCTCGTCGAGCGTGTAGCGCCGATTGATCCGCTGCACCGGCGGTGCCTCCATGGTCTGGTAGATCACGTCCGGCGACGCCTCCTCCGCGTCGACGATGTAGCGATCGTAGGGAATGTTCACGACCGGCGGCGGCGCGTCGACATAGAAGCCGCCGACCGACTGCGGATCGCGGTAGCTGTTGTCGATGATGATGAGCTCGCGCCCGCCGGGGTCCCTGCGAATTCGCCGCAGCAACCGACCGTCGGGAGCGACCACGGTGATGATCTCGCTGCCGTCGGGACGGATCACGACGGTGCGAGTATCGCCGCCGACGGTGTCGGTGCGGATGTCGCGGGCGCCATAGCGGAAGCGATAGAGATCGTTGCCGCGGACGTAGGCCTGCCCGCCGGGATCGCGGATGATGATGCGATCCGGCTCGGTGTAGACGGTGCGGCCGCCTTCGATGGACTCGCGTCGCTGGTTGTGCAGGTCGGCGATGGTCGCACCGATCACGGCGCCGGCCACGACGCCCGCACCGATCGCGAGCGGCGTCAGGTCACGCTGCGGCGGACGCGGCGGAGGTGGCAGCGGTGCGACGACTGTCGGCGCGGCCTGGAAGGCAGGCGTAACCGTCGGCGGAGCGAATTGCGCCCTGTTGGGTGGCGGCGTTGCGGCCGCCGAGCCCGGGACTGTGCTCGGCGCTGCGGCACCGGCAGGAGCCGCGGGCCGGGCCGGGAGGCCGCCGGCCTGGGGCGTCGCAGCCGGAGTTCCGGCAGCAGGCGCGCCGGCGGGCGGCGTTCCACCCT